>NZ_AZUY01000051.1 GCF_000513935.1 Mesorhizobium sp. WSM3626
TCACGGATCGATAGTCGCCGAGCCGCTCGGGGAGATCACGCCAGCGCCCACCCGAGCGGGCCATCCACAGCAGGGCATCGAGGAACTTCCGGTTGTCGGTGCGCGGGCCGCGCTTGCCCTTCGTACCGCCAGGCACAAAGCCCTTGATCCGTTCCCACTGATCCTCTCGAAGCGCATCGCAGTCCATCGCTGACCTCCAAAAATCAGCGTTGAATCTGATTTGCCCTTCCTTGGGAATCCCAACCCGTTAAATCGTCACTACGCCCTAGTACAGGCAACGGGCAGCCAAGGCGGCCTGGCTGATGACCTCTCCGCGGAACGATCGCCCCATTGGCGGCGCGACGCAGCCATGGTCGCGTAGCGAAAAGACCAGTCGCGGCGGCTTGGGGCTAGATCCCCGAAAGTCCATCGGTGCCGCGGCCCCTACGCGATGAGCGCCGGCCCCTTCAGTGGGACCCTTGCACTCGGGGGCTCCCCTAGCGCGGTGGGCATGACCCCGCTCGCACGCAAGTCTCGGTGCAGTTGCGCACCAGGCATGTGCAATGGTCCTCAACCTGCGGATAGAGGCTTATCAACTCGTCGAACAGGATATCGATCATCTTGGCGCCATCTGTCGCCGTTCCGTCTGCGATACGTTGATCAAGCATCTCGAACACGCGACGCTTTAGGAAGAAGCGCCATTCCACTGGAACCCGGATCAATCGCTCGGTTAACACTGCATAACGTTCTCTTGTCCATCGTTGTTCGTGTGCACGACGATAAACTCCAAAGTCGAATAGTTCCTGGCCGATGGAAACGTCCTTCAGTGCACGCAGCTTCTGTGTTTTCTCTTTGTCTAATTTACCTTCAGATACGGCGACAGCATAAAGTTCACGTGCATCTTCTAACGTTAAATAGCCACACCGCATATCGGCCAACACGCGATCCGGATCCCGTGTCCTAGGATCGCCGTACCCTCCACCGCCTGCACCCGCACATCGGATCACATCGCCCGGCATGCAGGAGACCAGGTCGGCGTTCCCCAAATCTTCCTCCTGCGGGGTGCCAGGATTACGCGTGAAAGTGGAAGTGCGTCCCGCTAGGCCGCCGTTCAATCCCCAAGCGCTGAAGTATGAGCGATCGCGGTTTCGCGCCGTAATCATTGTATCAGGAGCGAATACCTGGAATTCCATCACTGTGCCCAACCCGCCGCGATAGCGCCCAGCACCACCGCTGTTGCGGACCAAGCCATAACGCCGGATCTTGATGGGGACTTCGGCTTCGTTGATTTCGACGGGTGTATTTCGCAGGAAGGCGAAATTGGCCCCTGATCCATCGGAACCATCTGCATACATCGACCCACCTGCACCGCCTCCAATCGGTCCGATGGACGCCATTACCGTGCGGCCATCATGGCCCATGGTGCGCACGTTCAAGAGCGACATGCCAGATGATGGGCAGGCAGGCAGCCGGTCCGGAGCAGCACGAGCGAACGCACCGAACACGACGACTTGGAGCACCATGCAGGTCAAGCTGCGCATCCCAACGGCTGCGGGGGGGTGAGGGTTCAAAACTGTACCTTCCGGCAGGATACAGCGCGCGATACGCAGCATACCGGCGTTTAGAAGCAGGTCGGGATTGAGGGAATAGAGCACGTAATTCAAACCGACCAGAGCAAGTGCGTGGCGCTCATGGCCTCCGGTAGGAACATTCAAGGACGAAGAAAGCTGCGGGTCGCTGCCCGTGAAGTCGAATTCAAGAAGCCCATCTTTGATGCGAAGCGTGAGGGCAACACGCATGGGTTTGCCGTTGACAGCAGAATCTTCATCCGCGTAGTCGTCGAAGAAATACTCCCCATCAGGGATCGTTCTGGCGACGGCGCGCGCTTGCTGTTCGGAATATGCCAGCAGGGCTTTTGTTCCTGCCTCGAAACGGTCCGCACCAAGCCTATCGACAATTTCAACGATCTTGCGCTCGCCAATAACAAGGCTTGCCAATTGCGCGCTGAGGTCCCCGCGATTCTGCTCGGGCGCTCGAACGTTTGTCGCCATCAGCGCCAATACCTCCTCATTGATCACGCCACCGCGAACAATTCGAGTGGGTGGAAACCGAATCCCTTCCTGGTGAATTTCCGTCAAAGTTCTCGATAGGGAGGCCGGCACCGCTCCCCCCATGTCGGTATTATGAATATGTCCACCAACAAAGCAGACCAGTTTGTCGCCATAGAATACAGGTCGCCAGACTACGATATCCGGTGTATGCGTGGCGATGTAGCCACTATAAGCGTCGTTCGTGAGCCAGATATCGCCAGCTCTGTATTCCTGGACGAGTGCAAGCAATGGACCATAGTCAAGTCCCGCATACCAAGTGGCACCGAGCGTTCGAGGCGATGCGAATGTTAGGCCCGAAGGTGTCATTATGGAGCAGGAGAAATCCTCGGTCTCCTTAACGAATGTCGAGTGCGCCGTGCGCATAAGCGCGAAAGCCATGCTCTCGGCGGCGGCCACGCAGTAATTTGCAAAGATTTGCAGTTCCGCCTTGTCGAACTGCTGGATTTGCTCCTCCGCTCCGTCACTGGGCGGACAGTTTACTTCTTTCGCCGATGGATCCCGTAGTTGAGCGACACCCTTCATTTCAGGGCTCCTGCTTTTATGATAAGATTTCCGAACATGTCGACCGCAACCATGAAGTCGGGCAACACGCAGGTCGTTGTGTCGTCCTGAACGACTATGGCAGGCCCATTGAAACACTGCTTCCCCCGGAGCGACGTTCTCTCAAAGACCGGGACGGTCCGGATTTCGCCGTCCATATAACAGCACATCGTTTGTGCAGGCCGAGGCTGGGATGTGTCTTCTACTATCTTGAGCATGTCCGGTTTTGGTGTTGGGGCGCTGATTACCAGTCGCAGAGCGATAACCTGAACGACGCCCTTGTCGTCTCGATGGCCGTACAGCTTATGGTAGGCTTCGTGAAAGGCATTCCGAACCGATTCAGCACCCTGTTCAACAAACGACAAGCCGGACAGGGGAGTGTCGATTTCAAACGATTGACCGCGGTAGCGCATGTCGGCCGACAAGCTAATCCGCGCGCTCTCGTCGGTACCGATCTCTTCGCAAAGCCATTCACGAGCCTGCCGCTCAAGTGCCAGCCGATCCTTGTCGAGCCGACTCAACGCATCAGTATCGAGCGTGCAGTAAGTGGTCTTGATAAAATCGTTCTTTGTGTCGGCGATAAGTCCGCCAAGAGCACTCAAAACGCCGGGTATTATGGGTACGACTATTTCTTTCATGTTGAGCGTGCGCGCCAAATAGCAGGCGAGCATCGGCCCAGCTCCACCAAAGGGCAACAGCGAGAACACTTGTGGATCAATACCAAAGCGCGACACAAGCCGGCTTACCCCGGCGTACATACCTGAGACTGCAACCTTGATAATCGCCTCGGCTGTCTGGTACCCGTCTTGCCCGATGCTGGCACCGAGTTTCTCGATCGCCTGAGTTGCCGCTTCGCGGTCCACCGTCACCGTATTGTAGGCGAGCTCGGACTGGCCAAGGATCCCGAGCGCCGCGAATGCGTCCGTGATTGTCGCACGTGTTCCATCGCGCCCATAACAGACCGGTCCCGGGTTTGAGCCCGCGCTGTCCGGTCCAACTTTCAGGACACCGAATTCGTCGACCCAAGCCACCGAACCACCGCCGTCGCCGATGGAGGTGACTGACACAGACGGGATGTGGATCTGGAAATCGCCAATGTACTCACCTGTGGTGAACTGTGGCTGGCCATCGACGATCAGAGCGACATCGGCTGTAGTACCGCCTATGTCCAGGCTCATACAGTTCTGGATACCGCATTGCTGTGCAACATAGGCAGCGCCGATCACTCCGGAGGCGGTTCCCGACAGGATCATCTGCACGCAGTTCGATTTGCCGTGCTCGGCGCTCATGATGCCGCCATTGGATTTCGTAACCTTCAGCCCCGCTGAGACGCCTGTCTTTGTCAAAGCGTCCTGCAGACAAGTAAGGTAGTGAGAGACGCGTGGCTGAACGTAACCGCCAATCACGCTCGTCAACGTTCGCTCGTACTCGCGGATAATGGGCCAGACTTCGTGCGAGCAGGAGACAAACAGATCGGGGCGCGCGTGGAGCAGGATCGCCTTGACAGCTTGCTCATGCACAGGGTTGCGGTAGGCATGCAGGAGCGACACGACAACTCCCTCGCATTGTGCGGCCTCGATTGATTTGAGTGCCTTGAGCACGCTTGCTTCATCGACTGCGATCTCAATCGTCCCATCGAAATTCAGCCGTTCGACGACACCAAATACGCGATCGCGAGGCACGAGTGGCTGCGGCCTGGTTGACAAGAGGTGGTACATATCGGGGCTTTTCAGCCGTGCCAGGTCCAGCACGTCCTCAAAGTTCTTGGTTGTGATCAATCCCAGGCGCAGTCCCTTGCGTTGGACGACGGCGTTCACGCCAACTGTGGTCCCGTGCGTAAAATAATCCACGTCCTCGGGGCGGATGCCATAGCGGTCCTCCAACATTCGCATGCCGTCGAGGACCTCGGTGCCCGGGCTATCGGGCCGAGAGAAAACCTTGAGTGTACGAACGCTGCGCGTTTGGCTGTCCAATACTGCGAAATCAGCGAATGAGCCGCCAATATCTACACCAATTCTGAGCGTCACGTTTCAAAGTCCTTCATTAGCTTCTGCGCAAACGCCTATATCGGGTACGCAGTGTTCTCAGGGCATTCTGAGATTCGTCGGCCCTGTTTGGAGGCGCCAGCGGCTTGCACTGTAAACCTAACCAGATGATCGCCGAGCGGTTTCTGGAACGGTGCTCGACTCCAATCAGCTGGAGGCTCAGCCTGAAGATCACAAGCAAAGAGAGCCGGTCGTTTTCACCGTACCGACATGTGAATGTCGTGACGGACTTGACCCAGGAGCCCTTCCTGAACAGCTTGGCTGTGGCGACGCTGAAACGTCAAATCTCTGTCGAGCAGGCAATTGGATAAACACCATTCCATCTTCTCCCAAGATGAAATGGTCGTGCAAGATGGGTGCCAGACGGTGCGTGCTGACACGACACCAATGTCGCCGCTTCCCTTCATTCGAAACCGTAACTCGTAGGCGGGCCACCATCCCAGCTTTCGTTGTGCGGACAGTCGCCGGCTCTATAAGCGACGACCGAAACGGTTGCCCAACGCCGGTCTTCCTGAGTAATGGTCGGGCGAGCCGCCGACCGGTCGCGTCAAAGAGAAAGCTCCGGAGCGTCGACCCTCGCGATGGGCGAGCAGCAGTTCGATCGAGGCTACGCCGCGAACAGCCTAAACAACGTCCTCGAGCTAGCCCACAAGGAAAGCCCTGGCGCTTTGGTCTGCACCGGGGCCTTTTGACATGGATGAGCTACTTAGAACGTCTGCATATGCACACACCCGTAGGGCGGATCGGCAATTGAGCACGCAGAAAAAAACCGCTGAGCGTGGCTGGCACCGCCGCCGGCGGTTTTGATTTTTGGATGGCTAGGCGGCATCCGATCGTCAGGCAAGCGTTGCTGTTCAGGCGCTTGCACCTTCGTGCCCCCAAGATCGAACCACGACGAAAGTCGCCAAGCTCCAAGGATCTGATCGACCCCTGGACGGCAGTTGACGTTGGCACGCAGATCCTGATCTGGCCATCCCCATTTGGGCGATTCACGCCTAGTCTAATTCTGCGAGGGCAGGTGAATTTCCAGTACGCCGCGCCTGCCCTGCCGGCGGCCGACCTGAATGACCAGGTCAATCGTCTTTTTCGCATAGTTGGCAACGTCCGAATGGGACATCTGCACGCCAGAGCGCATCACCATGAGTGCGAGCCTGTCGAAAGCAAGTTCGGGACTGTCTGCGTGGATAGTCGATATCGAACCTGGGTGGCCGGTGTTGATCGCCTCAAGAAAATCATAAGCCTCAATGCCGCGGATTTCGCCAAGGATGATGCGGTCAGGGCGCATTCGCAGGCAGCTTTCCAAGAGTCTCGATGGGCGGCGAGCGGAACTCTCGTTACGATCTGCGATTAGCCCCACTTGGTTCTTGTGAGGCGGGTTAAGCTCCTGTGCGTCTTCGATGGTGATGATCCGCTCGGCAGGGTCTGACATGGCCAGCAAGGCACGCGCGACTGTGGTCTTGCCGGAGGAGGTGCCGCCCGAAATGAGAATGTTGAATCTCTCATCGATGGCCTGTCGAAACAGATGATGCAAATTGCCGACGCTGGCCATTTCCATAATTGCCCGGTGTCGCTCGCGGCGGTTGGCATCCACTGTGATCTGGCCGCCGTCGATGAAGTCTATCTTGGCACAGTCCAAAGTCCGCTTCAGATATTTACGGATGGTCAGGGACACGCCCATTTCGACGGCAGGTTCGACTACGAGCTGCACACGCAACGAATTCCCCCAAACCACGACTCGACCGGAGACGATCGGATGATCGGGCCCAAGGACGTTGCGGGTCTCTCCTGCCAGCTGTGCTCCAAGCCGCTTGATGGCACGAGGCGGCAAGGCCACGTCGATCTCCTGCATGTGTAGCGCTCCGGCCGCCTCCACGAAAATGGACCCGTTCGGATTGATCGCCAATTCATTGATATTGTCATTGACCAGGTAGTCTCGAAGCGGGCCCAGGTACTGCTCCACATATGAGATATCGCGGCTGGGCTGGTGGTCATTCATCGGATAATGAGATCCTGATTGACAAAGACTCGAATTTCCTCGCCCTGAGGGACACGAACGATGGGAGGGAGGGAGAGATATTTGTTCAAGATATCCTCACCTTGATCGCTGAGTGCCCCAGCGATCTTAGATGCGGTCTGGCCACCAGCATCGCTATTTCCTGATCCGGCACCCCCAATATTGATGGTCGCACCACCTTCTCTGGAGGACTTGTTGCTGCTGGTCAGTCCGGGAATGATCGAGGGCAGAGCGGTGATCGCGCTGATGAGGACAGCTGCACCTATTTTCTTTACATAGCGGTTGTCCACGTTACCTTCGGTGCCCGCGCGACCAAGCAGGTCCGCCCCTGTAGAGCCCAGGGCAATTGATTGGCCATCGGGAGTGACTGCTCGGTTCCAGGCGATGAGCACGCGCTTTTGCTCAACATCCACCCGATTACTGAAGGTGCCGATCAGGCTGGTCCCCGCCGGCAGCAGAATGCGAGAACCGTCAAAGGAGAAGACCGGCTCGATCACTTGGGCGCGGATATTTCCCGGCAGTTCAGTATCAATTGCCGTTTCAAGCACCGCAGAGATTATGGTGCCCTGCACGACCGTATGTGAAGGAGCAGGGAGAGCACGAGACACCGACGTTTTTACCTCCGAGCCGGCGGCAGAGGCTAGAAAACGATCGTTTGCGCTCAGGTCTTGGGACCCTTGTCGCGCATCTTCGGCTAAAGCCACGCCCGCTCCAGATTCATCGACGACAACGCCTGTCGATTCCCGTTGCTTGGTCGCAATCTCGTCCAGTTGACGGCGCCTCTCGACGTCGAGCTTGGCGGCCTCCTCGGAACGTGCGCGCTCTTCTTCCAAACGCGACGCCTCGGCACGGAGTCGTGCGTCTTCCAGGTTCCGCTTCTCGCGCTCGTCCTGGAGCCTCTGCGTTATCTCTTTGTTGTACCGCTCGAGCAGTTTCTGGACCTCAGCAAGCGAAATGTCTGAGCCTTTGTTGGCCCTCGCTTCGGCAATGATTTCCTTGCGCAGTTCTTCGAGCTGCTTGTTCGTCTCGGCGTTGGGACTGGGCCTTGGATCAGTTCCCGCAGGCGCCTCGGCAGCTGGAATATCAAGCCGCTGTTCGTTCGGGATCGCGCGGTCCACTTCCAAATTGATCTGGGAGGTCTTCTGCTCATCCTCGCCGCCAAACCCAACTGCGTTCAGCGCTCGAGTTGGTCCAACAGCAATGGCACAAGCAGCGGCGATACCAAACAGCAACATGCCGGCCAGCATAACCCAGCCGACACTTTGACGCTCAGATTGCGCAATGTGGCGAGCTCGGCGTTCTTCAACGCGTTTATCGCGGTCCACATCAACAGAGGCATCAGCGGCAGGGCGATCTTGTCGAGTGTCAATATCGCTCGACCTATCCGGCACGTCCCAATCCTTTCCTCACTTGTTTTTTTGCGATTGCACAGCGTCTGTCTTGCCGACACAGACAGCGTCATCGCCGATTCTCATCACCCAATAGTCGCTGGTCCCGTCGACGATGACACGGTCATCGTCAGTGCGCGAATTGACCAGCTTTTCCTCGCGATGATTGCCGACACTGAAGATTGCGGGCCGGGGTGCGCCCTTGGGCAGCACGAAAGTTGTCTGCAGTGTATTGTCTGTTACGGCGAGAGGACGGAACCGGGCATGGCCCGAGACCATGTAGTTGTGATTTACCGGTCCGCCACGGGCAAGGCTCTTGTCCGGCGCCCTGGACTGCTCTGGATAGGTGAAGACGATCCGGAACGCTTGCGCGGCACCCGCCTTCATGCCCGCCTTTATCTCGCCGACTGATCGTAGCTCGAACGTATAAACGCGCTGGTCAGTGTAGATGGTCATATTTGTCAGGGCTTGGTCGATAATGGGCTTCAGGCTGACCACGTTGCCCATCTTCAGCTTGATCACTTGCCAAGACGCGCTGTCTCCGATGAGGATCGACTCTACTTTCTCCCCGGCGTCAAATTGGATCGCTGTGACCGATTTCAAATATAGGCTAAGCTTGTATACGTTGTGCTCGTCGTACACATAACGCTTTATCCGTGCATCGGCCGCAAATCCAACAGGCGATTGCTCGGCCATGACGGCTGTCATAAGTCCTGCGCTGATAAGAAGTGACAATGATAAGGTCTTTAGCATTTTTATCTCGGTAAATTGCATGTTTAATTAGCGGCTTCCGCGTCGATCCGGTAGGCCACAACATTGAAGCCAAGCGGGTTTTTCCACACAGACTCCAAAGTGGCATTTACCTTTGGTTTGAACTGATAGCCCACGGTGACCACATAACTGCGCTCGACCGTGTCGTGCCCCTTTTCTTCTCGATGCTTGATGACGCGCACACGAGCGAGATCCGTCACGTCGCGGCGGTCCGAAGGGGTCAAGGAGATAGATTTGACCACAACACGCACCCGAACCTCATTGCCGTAGATTTTGGGCGGATATTGAGGCGAATCCGAGCGCCAGGTCTGGGCGAGAGTTTGCGCGGCGTTGTCCGATGAACGCTCCATGACGTCTGGAATTCGAGTCCTGTTATCGGCTGGATCGTAAGTCTCGCGGTCGACAACATAGGAAACAAGTTCTGCCTGAAGGACAGCCTCCTGCTGTTCGAGTGAGGCAGGCCGGACCTGGACGATCTTTTCAGCCTCGCCGGTGGTTTTATCGACCATCACCACATACGGCTTGGTTTCCTTGAGCGGCAGTACGATGACGAGAGCTACCAGCGACAAAAGGCTTGCGGAGGTGGCACAAACTGCAATTCTTGCCCAATTGTTGCGCTGATCGCGAAGGTTGAAGAAAAGCTCGTCTTCGAATGCATGCTGCGTTGCATGTTCAGCCACGCGTCCCTCCTATTCTGGTGTGCGTGCGTTTCAGCGGTAGAGATTGGCCTGCTCAGGGGACAGGGCCCCGTTGCCGTCTGAGCGGGAGGCGCCACCGGAAGAACTGTCGGCTGCGGCCCCCCTGCCACCCGGTTTCGGCGAGGAATGTCCGATCATGCCGCGAGCAAGAAAATCATCCCAACGCTGCCTCCGGACGTGTGCGCTTTGGTGCATCGATCTTACCGCCGACATCGTCGCTCCGCCCACCGAAGCGCCAGCGCCCCGCGCGGTGCTTGCCGCCATTGCGCCATCTGCCAACCACCGGTTTGAGGCGCGAAGGCTATTGTGAGCACTCTTAGCCATGCCAGCTACGGCCCCCACTGCCCCGGCGCCGACGGCCGAGACCGATGCAGAAGCTAGGGTGCTTGCCATCGTCGGGACCATGAACAGGAGAACCGTCACGGCGATCATGATTGTCGGGAACTCGAATCCGCCCTCGTCGTTCGCCAGGATTTGGGCGGCGACATACAGAACAACAGTCATCAGTGCGCTGGTGAGCAACGGGACAATCACGAAGCCCATTGTAAAGCGCGTCCAGCTCTCGAAATGTTGCCTGGTTTGAGGCATCATCAGCATGATAATGGCCAGAGGCGCCAAGCTGATCGACACTGCGAAGCCTACTTTTGCGATGAGGACAATAATAGCGCATGCGGCGGTAAAAAAAGCGCCAACGATCAGAATGAGCACACCCATAAAGACGTTTCGGAGTGCCTTGCCGACCTTGAAGACCGGAATATTCGAAAGGTAGTGTCCGCTGATTTCGAAAATCGCGTGGGCGAACTCGTCCATTGCAGAATACGTGTCGGTTATTCGCTCAGGATCGAGGACATTCTTATTCTTTGTCGGGATTTGCTTTGCCGCTCCGCGTAGCATAATGGCAGTGTAGTCGCTGGGCACATCCACCAGGACAGTATAAATGCCATGGAAATTCACCCACATGGTCGCGAAAGAATATATCAGTATATAACGCAGCCCCCACAGCAGGTATATCGAATAGTTCACGGGTTTGAATTGCGTTATGTGATTCACCGCGATGAACAACAGCGCGATCAGAGCTACGGCGGCAAGCAGCGTTCTGATTGGGTCAGCAACTCCAACGAAAATTGTCTCCGCATAATCAACGAGGGCGCCGTCAATCGTGTGGGCAACTGTCGAAATGATACCCATGATAATTACCGGTTAAAGTCGCCAAACAGGTTTTTGACCGTGTCCGGTTCGGCGGCTTCGGCGCCGACCGACATGAGGTAGGTTCCTGCCACCGAGGCGATCGCCGCTTGGGTGCGAAGCGTTTCGTTCAGCTGCTGGGCGACTTCGATCATCACGCGTGTGTTGATGTCGACGCTGGTTTTCAAGTCACTGCTGGTGCTGAGCGCTGTGACATAATCATTGATCCTGCCCATGCTGTCGTTGGCGCGCCTGTAGGAGTCCTCCGCGGCAGACGCAGCGACAGCGCCTTGAGCCGCTGAATGAGCGACCATGACGTTGCTGAGGAGCTTGTCGTTGCGTAAGGCAAATGCGTCGTCCAAGCGGTATAGCTTGCGAATTTTGATCAGCGCTGCCTGAATTCCATCGGAGCCAACCGTCTCTCCGTTCAAGGCAGCGTTCGCCATTTCCCAAGGCCCTTGCCCTGCCTTGCGGGCCGCGACGTCTGCCTCGCTGTTGCTCTGCGGGAACGGCTTTGGGCCAGATATGGCAGCAAGCTGCATTTGAGCCGCATCCTGGATCCCGATTAGCAGCTTTTCGGCTACGTGCGCCGACGTGAGCAATTGCGTGGTGCCCCCGCCCATCAGCCGGGACAGCTCAACCATATATGTCAGCAACTCGACAGCGTTCTGGTCGTAGCTTGCCTGCGCGCCGTCGGGCGCCGCAGGCAGCGTTGCGATGGGAGGCAGCGGCACAGGCGCGATCGCGGTTTCTTGGGCGTAAGCCTCGTGAAGCAGCAGACCGGCCCCGAGCAGAAGGCCAGCCACAGCCTTGAATGGTTGTTTCATGTCACGGCTCCTTCCGCTTGACGGTCAAGGGTTTCCCAGGTGCAGACGCAATTGTTCTCCCGCATCGGCGGGACCGATTGGCAGGCGGTAAGGGGGACGAGTATCAATGTGAGACAGATCAGGGACCTCCTCATTTCAGCATCTCCATTTGAAAATTAGGCACATTGCGCCATTCTGCAGGCGCGTTTTGCCCGCGTCCGCCTCCCAGAACATCGATCCCCCTACCGATCGCCCCAAGCGCGAAGTCGAGAACGACGCTGTCACCACCCGATTTCAACAGCACGAGATGGTTTCCAACGTTACTTGTCTGAAGGAACGCGCTCTCCGTGGGCGTCAGGTTGAGCGGTGCGAGCTCGGCTTCGGTATTGTAGGAGCTGGGGTAGATCAGACGCGTGGCGGCGCTCTCCAATATGGCGTCGCCGGCGGCGCTGTTGATGAGGTGTGACACGCGCTGGGTCAGGAGAACGACCGCAACGTTTTTCTTGCGCATCGTTAGCATCCAGTCCTTGAGGCGCAGCTCGAAATACGGATCGTCGAGCAGTTTCCAGGCTTCATCAAGGACGAGCAGGGTTGGAACTTCGTCTTCTACCAGCCGTTCCACGCGCCGGAAGATATAGCTCAGCCACGCTGTGCGGACGCCGTCATTATCGAAAATTTCGGTAAGGTCAAATGCGGTGATCCGACTGTCGAAAGCGAGCGTATCGACCTCCTTGCCGCCGAACAGCCAGCCGAACTGGCCGGTTTCGTCCCACCGGCCAAGCCGGTTATGGAGATCGCCATCGTCGTCCGTCGCACGCAGCTGGCTACGGAACTGTTCGAAATTCTGGAGGCGAGGGTCGGCTGTCGCGTTGGCCTGAACGGCATCATTCAGGGCCTGAACCTGTACCGGATTTAGTTGTCCTCCTTCATTGCTGGCCAATGCCATAAGCCAATCCGACAGCCACGCTGTGCCGCGGTTGTCTGCCTCCGCCCGCATAGGGTTGAAGCCTGTTTCCTGGCCCATACGCACGGAGGAATACGTTCCCCCCATGGCGCGGACCGCCATCTCGAAACCATTATCCTTGTCGAAGATTATCATGCGAGCGCCAAGCCGTTGGGCCTGGCTAAGCAGAAACGCGACACCGAGCGTCTTGCCGGACCCCGTTTGGCCAAGCACGAGCGTGTGAGCGACCGTGCGCTGACCCGGTTTGCCTGGTAAGTGGAAGTTGAAACGGAACGTTTCGCCGCTCGATGTCGGGAAGATTGTCACGCAGTCGCCCCAAGGACATCGCTCCGGTGGGTTGCCTTTCGGCAAGCCGTGCATGGCGCAAAATTCTGCGAAATTCTGAGAGGAGATCATAGCCGCACGGGTGCGGTAGCTGAAGTTGCCAGGGTGCTGGGCGAAATAGACGGCCCGGGCAGAGAAGCTCTCGCGCACGATTGCAGCACCCGCTTCCTGCATGGCGCGTGTGACATACGCCATGGCCTCCTCAAGTTCCTCGCGAGTTTCGCAGAACACCGCAATACTGCAATGATGGTCGCCAAAGACGACGCGACCCGATGCAACGTCGTCTTCGGCCATTTCGAGTTGAGCCATCAGGGAGACGGCCGCATCCTCTGCCGCCCTCATCTGTTTGCGCACACGAGCGATCTTACCTTGGGCGGCAATGTTATCGATTGGAGTAAAGCTCTGTGAGACCACGGTATCGTAAGGTAGGTTGAGCCTGTCGAGGATTCCGGGAAAGGTCTCGGTCGGATAATCCTTTAGGGATACGAGGGTGCCGTAGCGTTTGATGCCGGGGTTCGGATGGTCACACTCGAAGACCCTGCCGCGGAACGTGACTGTCGAGGTTGCCAGGAGATCAGCGACCGGGACAAACCTCTTGCCCGGAATCAGACGCCCACTTGATCCGTCGGTCAGCGTGCGCAACATGCCGAGCCATCGGCCATCCAATACCGTGAGGCGACGAGGCTTTGCCTCACTTAGACTGACCATGCAGGTTGTGATCATCTGATCGAGGCGGACCGCGCGCGCGGCGACCTCGTCACGACTGTAGCTATCCTTGTTGGCAAACAAATTGACAAGTTTGGTCAGTTTTTTCGGTGGCCGGATCACCATGGTGATCATCGTGATGCGATCGCGTAGCCCGATGTTCTCGAGATAATGCCGCCAGCGCCGGTCGATCTCCTCATTGAACGCATCTCCTTCGATCGCCCGCAAGTTGGGCCGAGCGGCAACGGATATGCGGTGAACGTAATACCCAACATTCCCGCGCTGTTGGGCAATGAAGCGAGAAAACGCGTTACTCAGCTCCGCTGTCTGCCGGCTGTCGATTGTGTCGGCATTGACGCCTTCGACGACAAAAGCGCCCATTAGATCGCCGTCCCGCAACATCAGGGTGACGTCGTCCACGCTGCTCAGATATGGTAGTTGGCTGGCAAGTTGGTCGGTTTTGGGATCGCCTTGTGGCATCGCCCGACGGGGAGATGCCTCAAGCACGGTAGACCAGTCCTTCGCCTTTCAACAGTGCCGCGCTCATCCGCGTGCTTTGCACGGTTGCGATGAAGACATCGATTATTTTTGGATCATGGGCGGCAAGGGCACGCAGCGCGCCGTAACCAATACTACCCACCACCGCCAGGTAGATGAATGATTGGGTGATGAGGAAGCCCAGCATGACGGCACATATGAGAACGACCAGATATGTGATCGGCAACCCCGCAAAGGCGACCTCTCGCGTCAGGCCTATGAAAAGCGTTGTACGTTGAATGGTCTGTACTCCATTGGGACCGCGAGGCACCCCGCGGCCTTCCAGAAAATGAGCAGGCGACGGCGCCGGACCGAGATTATTTTGGGCTCAGGCCATGGACAAAACTAGCGCCGCCAAAGACGATCGCGATGCCAACGATAACGGACACCGCGAACGTCCAGTCCATCCGGCCGGTCATGAATGAAAAGCCGACGGCGATGACAGCCAGGGCAGAGATCGCAACGCCAATCGGTCCGGTGATCGCTGCCACAATCGCGTCAAGAAATGACGTCACACCGTTGAAATCCTGAGCGGCGCTTGGAGTGGCGAAAATTAGAGTCACGAACGCCGCAGTGCAGGCAATCGAGCAGACTTTTCCGCAGTCAAGCTTGGTGAATAACTTATTCATTTTTTCCTCTTCCGGATGTCTTTCCAGAGACTTTGGACAAATCACAAACCGACATTTGTCTTCGGCCCAGTGACCTCTTCTAAGATCCTCAAGAGATCGCGGTATCTGGCGCCATATTCTCTCCGCATTCGTTGGTACATTTGCCATTCATCTGTGCAGCTGTCTAAGGGAAATGGGTTTCATTTGTAGCGCCGAGCATATTTCATTCGTAACAAAGAAGAGATGATCTCCATCCTTGCGGGGAATGCGCGCCATCATGAAAGCCCGAAGGCCTGGAGAACTTGGGGGGCTTGCCCCTTGCTCGACGATCGTTCAGGACAGCACCCGGCCCATGGCCCGGTCGTTTGCCATGCATCTAAATCGGATGTGACCCAGCCGCGTCAGATTCCCAAGACCATCTGTATACGCGACGACGAGCGGGCCTTGCTGGTATCGCTGAAGCTCCCGCACCAATTGCCTCAGATCACGAAATGCTTCGGCCGGCAGCCGCGCACGACCGATTCTGAACTGATAACCGAGCTCACCGGCTGTTCGTCTTCCCTTGAGCCTCGCCTCGCCGGTGCCGATTTGTTGGGCGTCTCGGCCGTTTGGTGAGGTCGCGCCGGCAGCCGGCGCGGCCAGCGAGCCTGGTGTTGTGCGCATGGCCGGATTGGTGCGCCGTGTGGTGCGAGGTCGGCCAGGCCCTAGTTAGCAGTGGGGTTGGAGAGTTCACGCCACCTATCGAAATCAGGTGAGGACAAATGAACGGGTATAGCTGGGAAAGAGCTTAGCCTTACGCCAGGATCGCATTAACAGATGCTTTGCGCGGACTAGGGATCCGGACTGACGCTATCGGAGGCTTAACCTCTTAGCGTGCTGGCAGTGTGCTTCTAACGGACATTTCGAACACGTCGAGCAGGATTGCCAGTCCGACGCCGCATGCGGTGAGGACGAGGCCGAACATGAAGATGCGGTTAGCGCGGTCGAAAACCGGCCGGCGTAGCGAACCGACGTCGAGCAGTATGGAAAGCGCCCGCATCTGCAGCACGATGCCGCCCAGGATCGGTACGACGGCGAAAAGATCATGCAGTTGCCACGGCACCGGGTTCGCCGCCCAGTGCGTGACGAAGCCCAACGAGAATGCGAGCAGGATGCCGACGACGGTGATGGTGCCATTGCGGAACATTGTCTCGATCGGCTCTTCCTTCGGATCCTGCTCGTCCAAGCTATCCTCCATTACCGCAATCAACCGGATCATTCGCCGGCCGAACTAATGTCGCCCCAAATGGGTACCGGCTTGTGAAATACAAGAGAAATGCGCCAGTGGAAAGCCGGGTAGATTGCACCGGCTGCGTCAGAGCCGGACATCGTCGCGAAGCGGCCCGACAGACGGAAGTGGCTTACGCGGAGCCGTCATCAACAGCCGAAACGGGGCTGCACGAGACGCCTCTTCCTGTTTGTCGGGGCTGCGGCCGCATAGAAAATGGGCTGGGCTGGAAGACTCGTAACTGCATGCTTGGAACCCAGATGCACTGGCCAGGAGCCGCCGCCCTCACCCGCCGGAAGGATCGTGCTGACAGAGGGTCGCCGGGGATCTCACCCGACTGCTTCGGCAAGGCCCTGCTAGGCTGCGGACCGAGGAGTTGAGCATCGACTTCGGCCGGACTCAGAGCCGTTCGCCCGCAGCCGGCTGAGGCCTCAGAGCTGGGCTCAAAGGGAGCTAGCCGAACCGGCCTCGAGATAGGATGGGCACGGCTCTGTTGCGATACCACGACCGCTACGTCGGCAAGATCGTATTATCTTCATATATTTTCAGGGAGATAGATGTCGAACGGAAGAAATGTCTGCCCCGGAGTGGTCGCGCAACCGGTTTCGATGGCCTGGGCCATCAGCGTCATCAGCTCCCGGCAAAGCCGACGCAATGGCGTGGCGAGCGCCATCGTGATGAGGCCATCGGCGAGAGCGGCCCGTGACTCCGGCGTGATCTCGTTGACGATGGCGACAATGTCCCTGTCTTTGCCTTCTTCTCTGATCGCCGAGATTGCGCCCTCCATGCCGCCGCCGGCGACATAGAAGCCGACGAGCTCGGGCTCACTCTGGATCACATCCAGTGTTGCCTCGTAGGTGATCCGTCGTGTCTCGAGGCTCATGGGTATGTCAAACACGTCGAACATCGGCGCGCTCTCACGAAAATAAGAGCGAAAGCCGATTTCCCGAAGCTCGTCAGCCTGGTAGCGCTCACTGACCACAAAGACCGCCACTTTGCCCTGCCGTTTTGCGGCTTTGGAGAACATCCAGGCGGCTGTCCGCCCGACCTTGCGGTTGTTCAGGCCGACGTAACCCTCGCGGACGCCGGCGGCGAAATCGGAAAGCAGCGAAAAAACTGGGATGCCCTTCGCTTTGAGTTCTTCGACGGCCGCCGTGATCGTCGGATGGTCCGGCGCCACCATGGCGATCGCGTGGCAGTGGCTCCCAAGCTTCTGGAGGCGTGCGATCAGGTCGCCTGGCACATGCGATGGCACGAATTCGATAAGCGAGGTGCCGTGGAAGGCCTCTGACGCATTGACTGCCGCTTCGATTTCGCGCGCGAAGTCTTGGTAGAAATGCTGTGCCGGTGTTCTGAGGACAAAGCCAAGCTGATAGCGCGGCTGACCCGGGTTCGCACGCCGCTCGACACGGCCGGCCGCGTGATAGCCAATTGCATTGGCCGCTTCGTAGACCCGCAGCGCAGTCTGCTTCCGGACTGGATGGCGGGCGTTCAAAACCCGGTCAACGGTCGCCACGCTGACTCCGGCTTCGCGGGCGAGATCCACAATCGTTGGTCGCTTGGCCATGAATCCGAGTCAGCAGAATTTCAAGGAGGAGGATACGTCGATGATGGAGCTTAATAAAATCCTTTCGCGCTTACATTGATGCCGCGATCCGAGAATCTTGCGTCTTTCCGAAATCGGCGCTGCGCCGAGAGTCCGTTTTTCGAAACTGCAGGATGAGCGTTTGTGCGGATGAAATTTGCGAGCATTGCCATGAGCGTGAGAGACGGCTGTACGCTGCTCGCCGTCGCGCACGAGGCGGCTCGGTGGGCTCATCGCGAACGCCGGTGCGTGCGCATCAGGCGATCAAGAAGGGCTTGGCGGCACCATTTNGGGACGTGGCGCCGCCTTGGATTGAATTGTCAGAAGCGGTAGGTGACGCCTGTGCCGATCAGCCAAGGATTGAGCTTGGCCCTCCCCGTCACGTTCGTGCCGTCGACCACTGCGTCAAATTTCGGCGCGAGAAAGAGCTTCTTGACGTCGAAATTGACGCCCCAATGCTGATCCACTGTGTAGTCGAAGCCGACCTGCACAGCCCCGCCGAATGTGTTCTTGACGTCGAGAGCGTCAGCACTGCCAGTCACCTGGTTATAAAAGACCGTGTAGTTTACCCCCGCGCCGACGTAGGGCTTGAAAGCGCCGAATTGGGTGAAGTGGTATTGCAGCGTGAGGGTCGGCGGCAGCACCCAAGTCTTGCCGATCTTGCTCAGCTTACCGATCGTTCCCTCACCGTAGATATTGGCGGAGGTAGTGCCGAGTACGAGTTCAGCGGCGAGATTGTCGGTGAAGTAGTAAGTAAAGTCCAATTCCGGAATCACCGTATCCGAATAAGAGAGGCCGGAGCCGGGAATTCCGTTGACGTTACCCTTATCGTCCGTGATCACCCCAAGCGCACGCAAGCGAACTTGCCAAGGGCTAGGTTCGACCACGTCGACCGTGTTCTGAATCACACACTCCACTTCTACATCCGCTGCCACGGCCTGCTGCAGCCCTGTCAGGACAAGGGCGATGCCTAGTGTAATTCCGTGTCGCGGCCTTATCCAGTCTCTCATCATGCTCTCCTTGAAATCCGAAATTCGTGCGCGGCAGCAATGTCAGCCGTGACCAGACGCTCGGTTGATCTAGATCAATAGTGGAACGAAATTGATTGAACTGACGCATTTCTTAACAAAACTGTCATGTGATCGCGGACGCCGGCAGCAAGGCGACGCATAGGCCAAAAAGATCGAATGGCCCTGTTGCGCGGCAAGCAGTCGCAAGGTGCGCAGACTTGCCGCGATCTGGTCGTGGCACGGCCGAACCCAATCCGATGCCGCTCCTTTGACTGTGAGCAGCATCACCCGCTCCGTGCGGTCTACAACGCCCAGATCGTCGACGGGCCTGGGGTATGAATCTGCCGTGATTCCCTGACCAAATCACGCAGGTGAGACATGACCCTCAGCAGCCGCTTGGCAGGAAGAAAAGCTGTCTGCGACAGCCCTGCCCGAGAAGCGTTTGGCGGATCGGCTGCCTTGGTTGCTGGGTCAAATGTCAGCTGCGCCGGGCACGCCAATCCCGGCGGTCTGCGGCGAGTGGCGGCGGCCAACGTGACCGACCTCTTTGCTGCCCAGGCATAGCGTGCTCGCTGGCCGCGACCGCAGCGCACGTCACGGCCAGCGACGCTCCAATCTGTCCTGCAGGCTAGGACCGAATTATCTACAACCGTGCCAATCGGCTTCAAAGACCTCGGGTGCTGCAGCCCCAGGAGATGGACGCCTATTTTTGCAGAACTTGGTCCGATCATTCCTCCACAAGAAACATTCGTTTCGACCACGAGAGCGGTTCGGGCGAAAACATCTTGCGCCGTGGAGGAGGAAATGCACCTCATCCAGCTCCTGGGCGACGGCAATTCGCGAAGCGGGGACGCGCGTCAACAGGACCAGCAAACGGTCAAAGGTTCGGAGAAGATGAGCAAGCCGTCGTGCGCAGATGCGGATGGAGTATCTCCAACAACGTTTGCGCCGCTCAAGAATCTGACATTTAGATCGATTTGGCTGGCCACTCAGGTTTCCAGCCTTGGCTGGCTGATGCAGACTGTTGCGGTTAGTTGGCTGATGGCAACGATCTCGAAGTCCGATCTGAACGTGGCGCTGGTACAAGCGTCAACGACGCTGCCCGCTTTTTTTCTGTCTGTGTTTGCCGGGGCTATCGCCGACAACTTCAGCCGCCGCAAAGTCATGTTCGCTGGCTGGTGCGTGATAGCGCTGGCATCAGCGTTGCTGGCCTGCCTGGTGTCGCTGGAACTTGTCGACCCTTGGATTGTCCTTGGATTGAGCTTTTTAGCGGGATGCGGCGTGGCGTTCACCGACCCCGCTTGGCATGCCTCGGTTGGCGATGTTCTGCGCAAGAGCGATGTTCCAGCTGCCGTTACGCTAATATCGGTCGGATATAATGCTGTTCGCAGTATCGGCCCGGCGCTTGGCGGCTTCGTCGTTGCCTCTTTTGGGCCTCTGAGCGCTTTCGCCCTGGCGACGCTGAGCTACCTGGCCCTGCTGTGGACCATACAGCGCTGCAAATGGAAGGTCCCCTCCTCACCTCTCCCGCGCGAGTCAATGGCCACGGCCATCCATGACGGGGTGCGCTTTACGGCGATGTCTTCAGAGATCAAGGCGGCAATCGCACGCGGGACCCTTTTTGGGTTGGCCAGCATCGCGATACTGGCGTTGCTTCCTCTGGTTGCTCGCGATCAGTTGAGCGCAGGGCCAATCGCGTATGGCATCCTGATGGCCGGCTTCGGCACCGGCGCCTTCGCCGCCGGTATCTGCAACAACGTCCTGCGACGAACGCTCTCTCAGGAGCGACTGATCACGCTCGCCTGCATTGCCTGCGCGGCGTGTGCGCTCTCACTTGCTCTGACGCCATCGCTTGCAGTGGCCGCTATCGCGCTCACGCTCGGCGGCGCGGGTTGGGTGGTCACTTGGACTGGACTTGACGTCAGTGTGCAATTGGCGAGCCCGCGCTGGGTCGTAGGTCGCACCCTGTCGATCTATTATGCGTTTTGCTCCGGCGGCATCGCAGTCGGCAGTTGGCTGTGGGGCACGGTTGCTCAGACTTATTCCCTGAGCTGGGCACTTGAAAGTTCCGCTGGAGCTCTGTTGCTGGCCGCTGCAACCGGGTTCCTGTTGCCCATCCGCGAATGGAGAGAATCAGACCAAGACCCTCAGGGATTCGATGCGCCTGCGGTTGCCCTCGATCTGAAGCCAAGAAGCGGCCCGATCGTCGTTAAGATCGACTACTTGATACCGGAAAAACATGTCGAGGCTTTCCTGGAGCACATGCGTGAACGGCGACGGGTTCAAAGTCGTGTCGGTGCTCGGCACTGGACCCTGCAGCGCGACCTTCAAGAACCTTGCCGTTGGACAGAGACTTTTCGTACGCCGACCTGGACGGACTATCTACGTCTAAATCATCGACTTACCGCTGCGGATAAGGAACTGGACGAGCGTCTGCTCGAATTGAGTGCCAAAGAGCTTGCACCTCAAACAAAGCTTTCAATCGAGCGACCGACGGGCCAGGCTCGTAAACGGCATCAACCGACACCGTTTTTCTCCCGCCCTTGAGCGCCTTACGCGCAAATGGCGACAAACCAGCGGCGGGCGCATTTTATCCAGCCACATAGCGGAGTCGCTGACTGTTGAGGCAAATGATTTGTCTCAATTTGCAGTGCAAAGCGGTGAGTAAGCCCTGATGCCTCAGTCGCAACGCAGAATTTGCGCTTCGAGCGCCGCGGCCACGAAAGCACGCCGAGCGACAGCTGGATGGGCCTCACCTCGCAACACTTGCAGACAGGCGTCCATTGCTATCTTCCGTTTCTCGGTTTTGCGATTGAAATCCCGCAGCAAGATTGTGGCTACGTCGTTGACATCGAACACGATTCGCTCTGCACCACGACGGCCAATCTGAACGACGATTGGCCTCGCAAATCTCGAGCCGGTCATCTTACCCCTCCTCCACCGAGCCACTCGGCAAATAAGGCTCGGTCCTCGCAACCCGCACAGTTGGCCACCCAGAGACTAGCCCCCCATGCTCGCCTGTGCCCTCGGGAGGCCGGTCCGGTGCAGAACGCATGACACAGCCAAGATCCACTTTGTCGCGTCTATATCCATGCACCAGCGCCCTGTCGGTTGCAACGCCGCGAGGTGCTGCACGCGGCGGCTTGGCTCATATCTGTTCGTGACGAGATTATATCCGCTGTGTCTGCCACTTGCGCCGCATGCGCCTCACACCCGTTTGTTGCGCCCACTTCCTGTGCTGCAGGCGCGCGCTGCCCGGCAATTTCGCTGGAGCCAACGGCGCTGCTCTACGAGGGCAATCGACAGCTTTCCAGCCGCCGTGACGCACCAGCGTCTGGGGTATTTTGACATCCGACACGGACGCCCGGGACCTGATCCAAAGCGAGCCGAAGCCCCCTTCACAGGGCGAATCTGTTTGGATTTCCGTCGTGAGACTATTGCGACGGAGCGCCTCGCCGGTCAGGGGGCGTCAAGCCTTAAGACAACCTCAGTCTTCGAACTCGGCGGCGTTTTGATGGCGTTTGTTCGGGCAGCTCCGGGGTGGCGAAGCCGCTCGCGGGCGCGCCTCAGCAGCGCAGGAGCGAGCGGCCGGAAGGGCGGCTGAAGCAGCCGGCAATCTCCTTTGCGAAGACCAAGCTGATCGGGGGCAATTCGGTGGGGCATGGCTGCGCTGTTGACGTGCCGACAGGCTTGGTACAGGCTCTATTAAATCGATTATAGAACGCTTCGTTTTTCGCAGCGGCTCCAACAAAACAGGGAACATGGACGACCACGCAAAAGGAATCAGGAAAGGCACAGGGGTGAGCAACGCCAACGACATCAAAGCGGACCTGATCGCCGTTGTTGTCGCGGTGAACGATCATGAGCCTCGCGTTCTCACAATCGGCCGAGCAAACGCGCTGCCCTCCGGTCCATTCGAACTCGGCCATCGTTCCCTTCAGTCGGGCCTCAGGTCGTGGGTGGAAGAACAGACCGGGCAGCCGCTGGGCTACATAGAGCAGCTCTACACCTTCGCCGATCGCGACCGGGTCGGCACCGGCCAGCGTGTGATATCGATCAGCTATCTCGCACTTACTCGAGAAGAAGAGGCAACGCAGTCGGATAGGCGCCGTTGGGAGAGATGGTACGACTATTTTCCCTGGGAGGACCACCGCTCCGGTACTCCATCGATACTGTCGAAGGTTTTGCGGCCGCGCCTGCTCAAGTGGGCGGATAGCGCAGGTGACAATGAGACACGCCGAGAGCGCCGGCAGCGGTCGGCGGTTGCCTTCGGCTTCGACGACGGGACATGGAATGAGGAACTGACGCTCCAGCGTTATGAGCTGCTCTACGAAGCAGCCATGGTGGGAGAGGCGACCGGCGGGCAGTCTTCGGCCGCTCGGTCGGTTGCAGGTGAATCGATGATCGCCGATCATCGCCGGATTCTGGCTACGGGGATTGCGCGGCTGCGCTCCAAGATCAAGTACCGGCCCGTGGTTTTCGAACTGATGCCGCCGGTCTTCAGCCTTCTACAGTTGCAGCGAACCGTGGAAGCCCTGGCGGGCAGGCTCCTCCACAAGCCGAACTTTCGTCGGCTGATCGAGCAGCAGGAGTTGGTCGAGCAAACCGGCGAGACCACCGCCGATACGGGCGGTCGACCAGCTAAGCTTTATCGCTTTCGCCATGCGGTTCTCGACGAGAGGGCCGTTGCCGGGACAAAATTGCCGCTCACGCGGGCTTGACAATCCTCTTATACTCACCGCAAGAATATGCGTCTTATATTCAGGTCGAGTATAACCGGAGGTGTCGATGACCACCGCGTTGCCATCGAGCGCATCCTTGTACGACCGCGTCCAGCGCGTGATTCCGCGGATCGAGTGGTCCGCGTTTTCCGACGACATCGACGCCATTCTGGCGCTCAAGCGCGAGCGCAACGCCGTGATCCTCGCTCACAACTATCAGACGCCCGAGATCTTCCACTGCGTAGCAGACATTGTCGGCGACAGTCTGGCGCTCGCCCGGGAGGCAATGACGGTCGACGCCGATGTCATCGTGCTCGCCGGTGTGCATTTCATGGCCGAGACTACGAAGCTCCTTAATCCGGCCAAGACCGTGCTCCTCCCGGATGTCAGCGCCGGCTGTTCGCTGGCCGACTCGATCACGCCCGCAGATGTGCGGCTGCTGCGGGAGCGTTACCCCGGCGTGCCAGTCGTCACCTATGTCAATACCTGCGCCTCTGTGAAAGCCGAAGCGGACATCTGTTGCACTTCGGGCAATGCGCGGGCTGTGGTCGAGTCGCTTGGCGTGCCGTGCGTGATCATGATCCCGGACGAATATCTGGCGAAGAACGTCGCCGCTCAAACGGACGTTGAGATCATCGCCTGGAAGGGCCATTGCGAGGTGCATGAGCGCTTCACGCCGGCAGACATCCGCGAATTGCGCGAGGCGCATCCGGGAATTACCGTGCTCGCCCACCCCGAATGCCCGCCGAACGTTGTCGCCGAGGCGGATTTTGCAGGCTCGACGGCGGCGATGTCGGACTATGTTGGGCGCAACAAGCCCAGCCGGGTCGTGCTGATGACCGAATGCTCGATGAGCGACAACGTTGCTGTTGAGCATCCAGAGGTCGAATTCATCCGCCCTTGCAATCTCTGTCCGCACATGAAACGCATCACGCTGGCCAACATCCGCACCGCGCTCGAGCAGAACCGTCATGTCGTGACGATCGACCCGCAGATCGCGGATCGGGCTCGACAGTCGGTCGAGCGTATGCTCGCCATATGACCGCCGACTTGCACGACATCGGCGGCGCGCCAGTCGTTATCGGCGCTGGCGTTGCGGGACTTATGACGGCGCTTCACCTGGCGCCGCAACCGGTCGTCCTTCTCTGCAGAACGCCGATGGGAACCGAAGCCTCCAGCACCCTTGCGCAGGGCGGGATAGCGGCGAGCCTCGGCGCCGACGACAGCCCCGAACTGCACCTCGCCGACACACTTGCCGCCGGCGATGGGCTTTGTGACGAAGCGATGGTGAGGCGGGTTGTCGAGGCCATACCTCGCGCGATCGACGGCATCATCAGTCTAGGCGCTTCCTTCGACCGCACCCTAGATGGAGCCTTGCTGTTAGGGCTCGAGGCTGCGCATTCGCGCCGCCGCATCGTGCACGCGGCCGGCCACGCCACGGGCCGCGAGTTGCTCCGTGTGCTGGTCGCCGCGGTGCGGCGGACACGGTCGATCACGGTCCTGGAAGGCATAGATGTGCTACGCCTGATCGTCTCGGCCGGTGGAATCGTAGGTGTAGTGGCGGCCCGACACGACGGTGTGGTCGCATTACCCACGCGCCGCGTCGTGCTCGCGACCGGCGGTGTCGGCGGTTTGTTTTGCGATACGACCAACCCGCTTACCTCGTTCGGGCAGGGCCTGGCGCTCGCTGCCTGTGCCGGGGCAGAACTTGCCGATCTCGAGTTCGTGCAGTTCCATCCGACCGCGCTCGAAACTGCACACCGGCCGATGCCGCTGGTCAGCGAAGCGGTGCGCGGCGAAGGCGCGATACTCGTCGACGAGCACGGCCGACGCTTCCTCTCCGGCGTGCCTGGCGGCGAGCTTGCATCGCGTGATGTGGTCGCGCGGGCGGTCTTCGCTCAGCTCGAGGCGGGAAATCGTGTGTTCCTCGATGCCCGGCAATGCCTCGGCCCGAAATTCGCAAAACGCTTCCCGGCCATCGAGGCGGCATGCCGCCAGGCCGGCATCGATCCTGCCGTCGAGCCGATCCCGGTGCGCCCGGCGGCGCACTACCACATGGGCGGTGTCGCCGTGAATGCTGAAGGCCGCAGCTCCGTTGCCGGCTTGTGGGCGTGCGGCGAGGTCGCATGTACCGGGCTGCACGGCGCCAATCGGCTCGCCAGCAATTCGCTGGCCGAAGCGATCGCCACGGCCGTGTGGGTGGCTGAAAGCGTAGCAGGCACTGGCGCTGGCTGGCAGTGGTCCAGGCTTCCGACGATCGCGCCCCTGCGGCCGGACCCTTCGTCTATTCGACGGCTGGCCTCCAATGCGCTTGGGATTGTCCGCAACGGCAACACGCTGCGCGAAGCCATCACGACATTGCTGCCGATCGCCGTTGGCGGTCATGCTGCGGCCGATCCGGCGTTGGTCGCGATGTTGATCGCTATCGCGGGACTTCGTCGCGAGGAGAGCCGCGGTTCGCATTGCCGGTCGGATTTCCCCGGGCGCGAAGCTGCCGCCCGCCCGTCGCGGCTGACGCTCTGCACGGCATTCGAGACTGCGGTTGCGCACAGATGGCTCGCGTCGGCAGGGAGCTCCTGATATGGTGTCGTTCTCGCCTCTTCCTTCAATCGTCATCGAACCGATCGTTCGCAATGCGCTTCTGGAGGATTTAGGCCAAGCTGGCGACCTCACGAGTGATGCGATCATCCCTCACGATCGCGAAGCCAAGCTTGAGCTCAAGGCGCGGGACGTCGGCGTTGTTGCCGGGCTCGACCTGGCAGCGTTCGCTTTCATGCTCATGGACCCGACAATCGACATGCGTATCTGGCGCCCGGACGGCAGCGATGTCGCGGCCGGCGAGACAATCGCGCAGCTGTGCGGACCAGCGCGCGGTCTGCTGGCGGCCGAGCGCACGGCGCTTAATTTCCTCTGCCGCTTGAGCGGCATTGCGACCGCCACTGCGGCGCTGGTCGAGGCCGTGCACGGCCACAAAGCCAAGATCGCGTGCACGCGCAAAACGACACCCGGGCTGCGCGCGCTGGAGAAATACGCCGTGCGCGTCGGCGGCGGCGCCAATCACCGCTTCGGGCTGGACCACGCCGTGCTCATCAAGGACAACCATATCGCCATCGCTGGGGACATTCGCACGGCGATAGAGCGGGCGCGTGCTGCCGCAGGCCACATGGTAAAGATTGAGGTCGAGGTCGAAACGCTTGAACAGCTCGAAACCGTGCTCGCGCTGGGGATAGACGCGGTTCTACTCGACAATATGGCGCTCGATGATCTTGCCCGCGCGGTGGCAATGGTCGGCGGCCGGGCCATCACCGAGGCTTCCGGCCGAGTGACGCCGAGAACGGCTCGGGCGATTGCCGCGACGGGCGTCGACCTCATCTCGGTCGGCTGGCTCACACACAGTGCTCCGATCCTCGACATCGGACTTGATGCGTCGATTGATGGCAACTGCAACAGACGCCTGAACTGAAGGACCCTGGGTGCAACGCCCCTATAAAAACGGCAGTTCGTGTAGGAGGAATAACGAATGCGTAAGATCGTCGCCGGCAAGCTCCACGGCATCTACGTCACCGAAGCCAACCTCAACTACCATGGCTCAATCACGCTCGACCCCGACCATTGCGAGGAAGCAGGCATTTTGGAACAAGAATTCGGGAGCACGGATCTCCACCTATGTGATCCTTGGCCAGCGCGGATCGCGCTGCTGTGTCCTCAACGGGGCCGCGGCGCGCACCTGCCAGCCTGGCGATCAAGTCATCATCTGCAACTCGGTCTATATCCAGGAGGCTGAGTTGATCGCGCTGAAGCCGCGTGTGCTGACCTTCGATGAGGATAATCGCATTGTTGATCGACTGAGCTACTCGGTCGGGCGCAACGGTGATGGAGGCTACACCTTTTGCATTCTCGATGAGGCCTGCAATACCCTGCCCGTACCAGCGCTGGTGGGCAGATCATGACGGACCAGGCCGACCGAGGCCCAAGCGGTCTCCTCTGAACGGGACTTACAGCCAACGCTTTTTCGGAAAATGGAGGTGGAATGAACAGCGAATTGTACCCGAACGCTGCGGCGAGCTCATTCGACGGAATGCCCCCGCAATGGACCCGGGAGGCGGCCGAAGCTATCCACGACCTGCCCTTCAATGACCTGTTGTTCCTGGCGCAGACGATCCATCGCCAGAATTTCGAGCGAAACCAGGTGCAGCTGTCGCGCCTGCTTAGCATCAAGACTGGCGGCTGCCCGGAAGATTGCAACTATTGCAGCCAATCCGCGCACCATGAATCGGGCCTCGAGGCCTCGAAGCTAATGGAGGTTCAAAGCGTCATCGCCGAGGCCAGGAAGGCGCGGGACGCAGGCGCCACACGCTACTGCATGGGAGCCGCCTGGCGCAGCCCAAAAGCCCGCGATATGGACGCCTTGCTCGCCATGATCGAGGGTGTGAAGGGTCTCGGCATGGAGACCTGCATGACACTCGGCATGCTGGACCTCGACCAGGCGCACCGGCTCAAACAGGCCGGCCTCGATTACTATAATCACAACATCGACACGTCGGAACGCTACTATGGCGAGGTGATCAAGACGCGGACCTTTGCGGACCGGCTGGACACGCTCGCCAATGTCCGCGAGGCCGGCATCAATGTCTGCTGCGGCGGCATTGTCGGGATGGGCGAAGAGAAGGCTGACCGCATCGACATGCTGGTTACACTCGCCAACCTGCCGTCGCCGCCCGAGAGCGTGCCGATCAACATGCTGATCCCGATCGCCGGCACGCCGTTGGCAGAGGCCGATCCGATCGAACCGATCGAATTCGTGCGGGCCATCGCACTCGCCCGCATCCTCATGCCAAAATCCGATGTGCGCCTATCTGCCGGCCGCACGGCGATGAGCGACGAGATGCAGGCCCTGTGCTTCTTCGCCGGCGCCAACTCCATCTTCGTTGGCGACACCTTGCTCACCGCCGAGAATCCCGGAGAAGACAAGGACAGCGCCCTGTTGCACCGGCTCGGCATCAAGCCGGTTGCGCGCGAAGCCCTGTGAACGGGCGAACCTTGCTCGACCGCTACGAGGCCAGCCTGCGCGGGCTCGCCCGCAAGAACCGGTTGCGCAGCCTGACCGCCCGCTCAGGGCTCGACTTCGCCTCCAACGACTATCTCGGCCTGGCGCGTTCGAAGCGCATTGCGCGGGCGCTTACGGAAGCGCTTGCTGCCGGTACGCCTGTCGGTGCGACCGGCTCGCGGCTGTTGCGCGGCAACACGCCCGAGCACGAGGCGCTGGAGGCCAAGGCAGCTGATTTTTTCGGCGCCGAGCGCGCGCTGTTTTTCGGCAGCGGCTATGTCACCAATTTCGCGGTGCTGACGACCTTGCCCCAGAAGGGCGATCTGGTCGTGCTGGATGAACTCGTCCATGTCAGCGCGCATGAGGGGGCGCAAGCCGGTCGTGCCGAGGTCAAGATTGCCGGGCATAACGATCCGAATGCGGTGAAAGACGCAATCCAGTCCTGGCGCGCGGCCGGCGGCGCGGGCCGCGCCTGGATCGTGGTCGAGAGCCTCTATAGCATGGATGGCGACCGGGCGCCGCTGCGCCAACTGATCGAGATCGCAGACCGTCACGATGCATTCCTCTATATCGATGAGGCGCACGCCACTGGCGTTTATGGTCCGGGCGGCCGCGGTCTCGCTCAAGATCTCGAGGGGCGCGATAATGTCCTGGTGCTTCACACCTGCGGCAAGGCGCTGGGAGCGTCGGGCGCCCTCGTCACCGCGCCCGCGGTGCTGTGCGATTATCTCATCAACCGCTGCCGGCCGTTCATTTATGCCACAGCGTCCTCGCCGCTGATGGCAGTAGCGGCTGCAACCGCACTTGACATCCTCGCCGACGAGCCCGAGCGGCGCGAGCGCCTGGCCAAGTTGGTGGCTCTTGCCGGCCAGAAAATTCAGATGCTGGGTTTGCCCGCGAGCGGCTCGCCAATCCTGCCCGTCATTATCGGCGACAACGCGCGTGCGATGGCGCTGGCCGAGGCGCTGCAGATGCGCGGGTTCGACGTGCGCGGCATTCGACCGCCAACCGTGCCAGAAGGCACGGCACGGCTGCGGATCTCAATGACACTGAACGTGAACGAGTGCGATGTTGCGGCGCTGTTTAATGCACTTGCCGAAGAACGGGAGCACATATCGATATGAGCAGGATCTTTGTCATCACCGGTACCGATACCGGGATCGGCAAAACAGTCGTTTGCGCCGGCCTGGCTGGAGCGCTTGGCGCCGCCTACTGGAAGCCCGTTCAGTCAGGGCTGGACGGCGGGACCGACAGCGAGGCCGCCGCCCGCCTGGCAGCGCTGCCACCGGAGCGGATCGTGCCGGAAGCCTACCGTCTGTCGAAGCCGCTGTCGCCGCACCGCGCCGCGGAGTTAGAGGGAGTGACGATTGAACCTGACCGCCTCACCCTGCCGGAGCTCGAGTGCCCGCTGGTTGTCGAGGGCGCCGGCGGCCTGCTGGTACCGCTCACACGCAAGACCCTGTTCATCGACGTTTTCGCCCGGTGGCAAGCTTCGGTCGTGCTGTGCGCGCGCACCGCGCTTGGCACGATCAACCATACGCTTCTCTCGATCGAGGCGCTGCGCCACCGTGACATACCTTTGCTTGGTGTTGCCTTTGTCGGTGAAGCGAGGCCCGACACCGAGTGCACGATCGCCGGCATAGGCCAGGTGCGCGTGCTTGGCCGCTTGCCCCTGCTCGACCCGCTGACACCCGACACCCTCCGCGTCGCCATCACCACACATTTCGACATGGCCGCTTTCAATGGGGTCGCGGCATGAACCGCTCAGCTGTCTGGCACCCCTTCACCCAGCACGCGGTCGAACCGGCCATGCCGCTGATCGCGCGGACCGGTGGCGCTTATCTGGAAACATCGGACGGAGGGCGCATTTTCGATGCGATCTCCTCCTGGTGGGTCGTTACCCACGGCCATCGTCACCCGAAGATCATGGCGGCGATCCGGGACGCGACCGAGACACTCGACCAGGTGATCTTTGCCGGCCTCAGCCACGAGCCGGCCGAGCAATTGGCCTCGGCACTCATCGACATGACGCCCGCGGGGCTCGACTGGGTCTTCTATTCGGACAGCGGCTCGACAAGTGTTGAGGTGGCACTCAAAATGGCGCTCGGCTTCTACTGTAACAACGGCACTCCGCGTTCGCGCGTCGTCGTCATGGAACACAGCTATCACGGCGATACGATCGGCGCCATGAGCGTCGGCGCGCGCGGTGTCTTCAATGCAGCATACGAGCCCCTGCTGTTTGCGGTAGACACCATCCCCTTCCCCGCCGCGGGCCAGGAGCAGAAAACACTCGATGCCTTCGAACAGCTGACGTGCGACCGCGGCGTTGCCGCGCTCATCGTCGAGCCGCTGGTGCTCGGCGCGGGCGGCATGCTCATGTATCCCGCCTGGGTTCTCACCGAACTGAAGCGCATCGCCGAGCGTTGTGAAACGCTTTTCATCGCCGACGAAGTGATGACTGGTTGGGGTCGGACCGGAACCATGTTCGCTTGCGAAGCGGCCGGGATCGCGCCCGATATATTGTGCACCTCGAAGGGGCTGACCGGCGGCTCGATGCCGCTTGCAGCGACGCTTGCCAGCGATGCGATCTTCCGTGCGCATTTCTCCAGGGATCGGGCCAAGACATTCTTTCATTCTAGTTCTTTCACCGCGAATCCGATTGCTTGCGCGGCAGCACTCGCCAATGTCGGCATCTGGAAGGATGAGCCTGTGGCGCAGCGCGTGGCCACCCTGTCGCGGATGCAGGTGCAGATGATTGCGCGCTTCAGCCAGGATCCGCGTTTTGAGAATGTGCGCACGACCGGGACGATTGCCGCGCTCGACCTGCGCGTCCCTACCGCAGGCTATCTAGCCGAAGTCGGCCCAAGGCTGCGCGCCTTTTTCCTCGAGCGCGGATTGCTGGTCAGACCGCTCGGCAACATCATCTATGTGCTGCCGCCTTATTGCGTCACGGCGGGCGAACTCGACCGGCTCTACGCGACAATAGACGAGGCAACCGAGCTTGCGAACGCATGAATCACAGGACGCGTATTGTAGGGCTTGGCCACCATGTGCCGGCACGCAAGGTGAACAATGCCGAGATCGAGGCGAGCCTAGGACTGGAACCCGGCTGGATCGAGCGGCGCACCGGCATTCGCTCGCGCTTCTGGGCAGAACCGCAGGACACCCTCTCTGGACTGGCGACAAAAGCAGGCGACAAGGCGCTCGAGGCAGCAGGCGTTGATCGCAAGGAGATCGGCCTGCTTCTGCTCGCCACTTCGACGCCTGATCATCTGCTCCCGCCGAGTGCGCCGCTGGTGGCGCACATGCTCGGCCTCGAACACGCCGGCGCCGTCGACCTTGCCGGCGCCTGCGCGGGGTTCATCTATGCCATGACTTTTGCCGACGGGTTCGTCGGCTTGAACAAGAAGCCTGCCATCGTCATCGCGGCCAATATATTGAGCCGCAGAATCAATCCGACTGAGCGGGCAAGCGCCGTCCTTTTTGCCGATGCCGCAGGTGCGGTGGTGCTCGCTCCTTCGAGGGACCCAGGTCACGGCATACTCGGCTCCTCGCTCGCCTCGGACGGCTCCGCTTATGGCCTGATCCAAATTCCGGCGGGCGGCAGCAACCGTCCGTTTTCTGACGAGATCGACGTTGCAGAAACTCGTATGACCGTCGCCAACGGCCGCGAAGTCTTCATCAAAGCTGTGGAGATGATCAGCCGCTGTTCCAGGCAAGCGCTGGGGGCGGCCGGCCTATCGTCGGCAGACGTAGCCCGCTTTGTGCCTCACCAGGCAAATGCCCGTATCTGCGACGCGGTGGGCAAGTCGCTCGGCATCGAAGACTCGCGCATCGTCAAAACCATCACCGATCATGGCAATTCGTCAGCCGCAACGATACCGCTGTCGCTGTCAATCGCTCACGGCGCCAATCGCATTCATCCGGGCGAGAAACTGCTGCTGGCGGCGGCTGGTGCCGGCTTTGCCGGCGGGGCACTGGTGGTTGGCGTTTAGCCCGACCGTGCTCTGATGGGCCATTGACGAGCATAGACCTTCTTGGCCGCGTGGCGCGAGATCGCTGGAGGCGCGCCGTGCCTGATCGAACGACCGACCAACTGGGAGCGGCTCTCGGCCATTCACGGCGTCGATGGACGCCATCATAGCAATCGATTTGCAATGTTTGGGAAACACACATTAGGAAAAGCAGTGTGGAGTCGCCGCAGCACTGAAGTGCGCAGTAGGCTCGGCGGGACTATAAGCTGGAACTGGCCTGCCATGCCCCTTCTCTTAGTTTTCTAGCTAAAAATGAGCCTGCTGTCAGAAGCTGGACGACAACCTCTACACCAGGAGATCTTCAATGACCCTGCGCACCGAAACTGAAAAAATGCTGGCTGGAGAGACCTACGATGTTCTCGATCCTTCTCTCGTTGCAGAGAGGTACAGGGTAAGAGCTTTGTGCCAGCAAATGAACTCTTCCAGTGATACGGACCAAGACCTGCGTCGGACGCTTTGTAAACATATTTTCGGCAAAGGCGGAGACACTGTGTCGATACAGCCACCATTTTTCTGCGATTACGGTTCCAACATAGAGCTAGGTGTGCAAGTGTTTTTCAATTTTAACTGCATAGTACTCGATGCTTGTCGAGTTCGTATAGGTGATTACGCGCTCTTCGGCCCAAGCGTCCAAATCCTGACGCCGATGCATCCACTTGATGCTGCCCTTCGCCGGAAACAACTGTACGGAAAACCAGTTGAGATTGGATCAGACGTGTGGGTGGGGGCCGGGGCAATTATCCTGCCTGGCGTGACGATCGGACCAGGCACTGTGATCGGTGCAGGCAGTATCGTAACACGTGACATTCCAGCCGGAGTGTTTGCAGCTGGTAACCCTTGTCGCGTGATCCGAGAAATCTCTGCGGATGAGCGCGAAGCCTACTCGTCAGCCAGCGGCTAAGCTGACCAGTCACACTCTTCTTTTCCGGCACGGGTCAGTGCGCATCGTGTAGGGGTGAAGTAAGTTTTTAAAGGAGTAGGCAATTGGATCAGTTAGCCTTCACTCCTGATGGAGGTTGACTCCCTGCTGGGTTGTCTTCGTCGGAAGGAAACCAATGTGACTAGGCTTCTTTTCGTGGTTGCTTCAGCGCCATCCTTCTAACCGCCAAAAGCGCGACCCCTCAGGGCATATGAACCCTCGATACGGCAGCGGATCTCGAGAGCGACGTTCTTGTGATGCCCACCCGCACTGCGGCCACGCCAAACGTTGAGCTTGCATCTTAAGTCCTGGTCCTTTTCGAAACACGTCCGGGACTTACTGAGCCATCGCTTCCGCGAAAGGTACCGGAAACATCAGCGTGCCACTGCCGGTAAACTGACGAGCGCACGCATCTGACTGATGTACCAAGCTGACTGATGTACCAAGCGTCGTATAGCGAGCCCTCCGCACGACCATTCAAATTCTTCGAGTAGCAAGGCGCGACCAGGCGGATGATTGCGTGGTCGTTGGGAAAATTGCCGACGAAGCCCGTGCCCCAGTTGATCTCGGCATCGAGCCGCTCGACGGTTTTCATGCTGTAGAGTTTGACGCGATGCGAATCGGCGAAGCTCCTGTAGGCGAGCACAGAAATCCGCCTCATGCATGATGGGGCCAGCTTTGGCACCTTCGGCCGGATCTGATCGGCACCGGCATCAGAGCGCCGCAAAGCTTGCCGCATGTCCGATCCATCCACCGTGTGGATGTTTTTCATCCAAACAAACAATTTTTCAAATTACCTACCGCTTCGCTAATTCACAATCTGGTGCCGGTCGGGCGGCGCAGGAATGACGGAGAGTCTAACCACCTACACCGAACGTGATGCCACGAAGAGTGGCCAAGCGCCTCACCACCACATGCACTTAAGCAGCCGCCCGCGCCCAATGTTGGGCTCCCTGTCATTGTTTTGCCAATGAATGGTCTGTCTCTGACAGTCAAGTCCAACGGATGATCGGGACGCGATATTCCGATCTTCATTTCCAGGAAGCCAGATGTATACCATACAGCAGCCGCCAGTTACTCAAGATAGATCAATAACTAGTCCATCCTCTACGCAACAATATTTCCGAACGGATATCCAGGCCTTGCGGGCTCTTGCTGTCTTGCTGGTCGTCTTCTATCATGCGCGGCTTGGACCGTTCGCCGCGGGCTATCTTGGCGTTGACGTTTTCTTCGTGATTTCGGGCTTCCTGATCACCGGCCTCATCAGGACGCAGCTTGAGCAATCGCGGTTTAGTTTCTGGGAATTCTATTATCGGCGTGCCAAGCGCCTGTTGCCGGCAGCCTATGCCGTGATTGCGCTGACGACAATTGCTGCCCCTTTCTTCCTGTCCGAGGTGGGCCTGCGGGAGTTCCGCAGCCAGGTTCTCGGGGCGCTAACATTTACCGCCAATATCGCTCTCTGGCTTCAGTCAGGTTATTTCGCCGGGGCAGCCGAAACCAAGCCTCTCCTTCATGTTTGGTCGCTTGCTGTCGAAGAGCAGTATTATCTGCTGTTACCTGCCTTCCTGGTTTTGATTCCCAAGAAGTGGTGGCTGGGAGGAGTTAGTTCGCTCCTCGTTGCAAGCTGGGCTCTATGTCTCTATCTGGCCTCGCGCGATCCATCGGCTGCGTTTTATCTTCTGCCGACCCGATTTTGGGAACTCGCCATCGGTTCATTGGGGGCTTTGCTACCCACAATCCCTATCGTGGCTGCCCAGCTTCCGAAACTGCGTCTCCCGGCGCTGACACTTCTCCTCTTTATTCCCAGCCTGCCTATCGGTTACCAGCACCCGGTCGTGGATACGGCCTTGGTTTGCTGGGCAACCTTGATCCTCCTGCTTGCGCCCAGCGCGGACAACGTGGTGGTTCGAGGCATGGCAAAAATAGGGGACGTGTCGTACTCGCTCTATCTGATCCATTGGCCCGTTCTTGTCTATGTGCGCACAGCTTGGCTGGGCGAGCCTCCTGCTCTTGCGATCTATGCGGGACTTTGTTCGTCATTTGTTGCGAGCTGGGCTCTTCACCGATACGTGGAGGAGCCGTTCAGGCGGGGATTCCACACCTCATGTCTACGACTGACCTCCGGGCTCGTTGCAGCATCGTTACTCCTCGGCATCTGGCCCTCAGTCGCAATCAAGAGCAACGTTGATTTCGACAAGATCCGGCAGATCAATTATGGTTTGGGAAGAGCATGTGATTTCAGGCCCGGATTGCCTCCTCAGGAAATCCCCAAGGACTGCCAGACGACAGACAGGCCCGAATTGCTGGTTTGGGGCGATTCATTTGCCATGGCGCTGGTACCCGGCTTGGCCAAAACAGTCGGGGGAGCCGGACTGGCTCAGCTCACGATGAGCGCGTGCCCCCCAGCCATCGGAGTGGCTAGCTTCATCAAAGGGCTCGTACCGTCTCCCTATGCACGCGCGGCCGAAGACTGCAGTCAATTCAATGAAAGTGTTTTGGGCATTTTGAAAACTCGGCCGGAGATAAAGACCGTTGCCATCTCAAGCTCGTTTGACATCGCTGCCTATCTAAAGACGGATACGCCCACGGAGCGTGAAACTTCTTTAGCTGTAGCCGTTGAGGGCATTAAGGCTCTCGTCGAAGCCGTCCGCGGCTTGGGAAAGCGAGTTGTTGTTGTTGCTCCACCCCCAGTCGGAACCTTCGATATCGGCGAATGCCTTGAACGAAAGGCCCGGGGCAGTGTCCTGTTCGGGCGCCATAGTGGCTGCAATATAGATCTCAGCGAATACCGCCGGTTCCGAGGTCTCACTCTCGAGTTCCTGAACCAAGTGGCGTCCAAGGCTGACGTATCAGTTATCTCTTACCACGACTTCCTCTGCGACGACACAACATGCAGAACTGAAATAGATGGCAAATTCCTCTACCGAGACAGCGGTCACCTTTCCTATGAAGGTTCAGAAATTATCGCTCGCCAGACAAGACTTGCTGAGAGGGTGATCGGGGCTGCTCGTTAGGGACTATATCAGGAGTGACAGCGATCTGCGCTGTGGCAAAGCGAGTCGGAAATCAGATCGTACGATGGAGGCCGAACATGCCTGTTGCAGCACACCGATCGGCTATCCGGTCCGATCTTGGTGCAATTTTCGTGTCATGGACCTGTCACGCGCGAAAATGGCTGATCACTTGGCTCTCGCCCGGTGGCGGCGCGTCGGCTCGCCACATCGCAAGCGTGCTGGCGCGATTTGCCGAGCTGAGCGGTCGAGGCGCGGACCGGAACCGGATGGGGCTCACCGTCTCCAGAAGCCGACTCGGCGGCTTTTGGGAGCACGGAGTGCTAACCGAGAGGATCGAAAGCCATGTCGTCGATCCGCCACCTCCCGTCGGCGAACGGGCGAAGACCGACTGGATCTACGGTGAGGCGCGGTTGCGCGTGTTGCTGACCTATAAGCCAGGTAAGCCACTCGAATGTGCGATTGTCCATGCGCCCACGCCGGTAGAGGCGGGCGACGGCCGGGCTCACGGAAGCGCAACGTGTTGATGCAAACGTAGATAGCCATGTCAACCGGAACAAGGGGCTCTGTTCGGCCAGGCGGTCGCCGGCTGCGGGCCGTAGCCGCGTGGGCGTTGTTCGTCGCAAGCGGAATGTCGGTGCTGAGAACAGCGCCCGTATGTAAGTTGGATCCGGCTCGCAGATCGACCCGCGTCATGCGAGGCTATGAACACCGTGAACCCGGAATGAAAGAATCCCCTGACAGGCAAGCAGTGTTGGCTCTTCGCATGTGAGCGCCTTTCAGGTCGTTTCTCGGGGCGCCCCCGTTTACCGCGATTCCTTTGATATTCGTCAGCTTCTCGAAAGCTAGCCGCCCTAGACAATGTGCCCAAGACGGGGCGCTGGCCTATTGAAGCCGTGGATCTGAACGCAGCCGATGCGACTGAGATCGCAGACGTGGCTATTTTTCGGCGTCCCTTGAAGACTTGCACGGCCTTGCCGAGGACCTCCGCGGTCGGCTGGCGCAAGATAAGGGCTGTCACCGGGAAAACGTTCGACGTTTTGCTGAGTTGGCAGGGGCTCCAAAAGAGAGAACCTCGCTGCGTGGAGAATTTACGATGACCAGCCCCGTTTGTTGCCCGCGACGGCTCCAGATGGATGTCCGATTATCCGACCGCTTTCGATGGCACGATCTGCATCGCCGCGGCCGATGCTCGCGGCCTGCTCGCGGAGTCATGCCTTTTTATGGCGTCGATGACGCGGGTGAAATCCTCGGCATTTGTGACGACGAGGACTTCGAAGGCGAGCTCAATCGCATGATCACGGTCATCGACCATGCCGGCCGCCGCATCGGCTGCGGAGCCTGGGCTCGACGTCTGTGCGAAGAATTGCCAGACCCATGTTGCGGCCGAACACCGCGCAGCATGACTGACGGAAAGCCAGGAGAACGTCAGTGCCCATGAGAATGTTTTGCCACGTTATGGCGTTGGTCCTGCCCGCCAACGCTCTCATTGTTTACCTCGTCTCGCATTCCATCCGAGCGGCAATCGTCAAGACGCTAACCTGCGCGCCGCTTTTCGAGGCAGGATATTTCGCAAGCGTGCTCTTTCTGATCTGGCGGTCTGGCTGGCTTGGGAGCGCTGCCCAAAACGCTAATCATTTCGATGGCTGCCAACAAGTTCGGCGCCAGCGAGCACTGAACCTTCCTCTTCACAGCATCGGCGTGCGATTTGCCACGTGACGGCCAAGAAGATGATGGCGGGTTCCCTTTGGAACACGACCCTTTGAACACTTGTGGATAGCAGTTTCAGCTCAGCCACGCACAGCCGGAGAGAACATGCTACGAGAGTTCCAACGTCAGCAGCTCGCCTTTCGCTTCGTCCTCATCGCCGGTCGAGGGGCCTTTGCCGAGTTAAAGGGACGCTCCTGCCGCCTGCATTCGCAGCCGCCAACGGAAGAAAGTGCGTGCTCGCGGCCTGTGGCTACAATCGGCGGGTATCATCCATCCTCTATCCCAAGCGAAGCCCGCATCAGGCCGAGCCATGCCCGAAATCCACCAAGAGGGTGGCCGGAGGCTCTGCAACGCCGGCCAATGCGTTGGAAGGATAGGCGGACATTGCGCACCTCCAGTTCACAAAATGCTCCACACCTCAACAGCGCCAACAGCGCTATCCGTGCCAAGCCTCTTCGATAGGATGCGAAATGCGAACGCTACTCGTTGATCATCATGCAAAGCTTGCTCAGGTGATGCAAGCAGCGCTCTTGGACTACGGTTTCACCGTTGATGTGGTGCCTACTCTCGAGGAGGCGTCAGTAGCATTTGGTTTTGCGCGCTATGAATTTCTCCTGCTAGAGTTAGCCCTGCCGGACGGATGTGCGTTAGGCTGGTTGAAGCGGTTGAGGCGCGAAGGGCATTCTATTCCCGCCATCATCATGAGCAGCCTCGATGATCGAGATACGCGTATAGCGATCTTTAACGGGGGCGCGGACGATTTCTTGCCTAAGCCTGTCTCGACTGATGAGCTCATTGCCCGAATACGAGCCGTTCTGCGGCGATCAAGGCAGGAGGCCGACTCCGACGTTACGTTTGGCAATCTCACATTCGATCCAATCGGCCGCCAGGTCTCGGTCGGTGGTCAGCCTCTAAAGATCCCGCGACGCGAACTGTGCATTCTTGAGCATCTGCTCACCCGCGCTGGTCGCACTTCACAGCGCGAGCTCCTGCTGGGCAGTCTCTATGCCTTCGACGACGAAGTGACGAGCAATGCACTTGACGTCGGAATCTATCGCTTACGCGCGCTTTTAGGCGCGTCCGGTGCGACGCTACTTATCAGGACGGTACGGGGCATCGGTTATGCTCTTGAACTGAATGAGAGGGCGCCGAAACCGTAGTTGGTAAGCTCGCGTCTGACAGGCCGAGATCAGCATTAGGATCAGAAAGGAGGCGCTGGACGCCTGTCAGCTGCGCCGGGAAACCGGTTTGGCAAAACCAGCCGAAACCTCTCGAATGGCTCGCCACGCGGAAGCGCCCTCCGCGATCGCCGGCTTGTGAACGTTGATGTCGCCGCAGCCAGAGACAACCTGCAGCGGCCGCAGCTGTGCCACCCTCTGCTGCGGCGGATGAAATTTGATCAGATACAGATCTCCAACAAAGCATGTGAACCGGTGCAAAATTGGGGTGGGAGTCCTACGTAGGCGCCCATCGAGATTCTCAATGGCGACTGAATGACGATCTCGCCCGCTCTTCCACCCGCCATACCATCGTGTTCTTCGACGCGCAAAGAGGGTCAATTTCTCGTCGGCTGGATGAGCTCACACTTAGTCTAGCTACCTCCCAGTGGTGATCTGTATCAATCAGGACAAGCTGTGATGCCCTTGTGGCTGCTCCCCACCTTGACCGGTCTAACAGGCTGGGCGATGTCGATAAGTGTCGAATGCGGCGGCAACAGCCCGAGTCACAAAGCGGTGCTCCTGCCTGACGCGGATGCACCCCCTTTTGATATCCACTATTCCGTCCTTGGCGAGCATGGCCAGCCCTTCAGCTGAATTGAGAAGAGGGATCGGGTCAAACCCGTGGGCGGCACAGATTGCTGGCACATCGGCCTCCAGATCACACATCAGCCTCTCGATGATGGCGGCCCGGACGCGGTCTTCGCCGGTGAGTCGGCAGCCCTTTGCTGTCGCCAGGCTGCCAGCTCTGATGTTGCGGCTATAGGTTCGGGTTGCAACTTCATTCTGGACATAACCATCTCCGAGACGGCCAATGGCCGACGCACCGAAGCCGATCACGGTTTCGGGGGTGTCGGCTGAGTAACCCAGCGAGTTACGCCGCAAGCGACCGGCTTGCTGCACCAGCGTGAGCTGGTCGTCCGGCAAGGCGAAGTGGTCAAGTCCGATCTGGCGGTAGCCGGCTGTAACCAATGTCTCGGCCACAGCCGCGGCTTGTTCGGCGCGCGCAGCGATGTCCGGCAGCGCGGCCTCTTCGATCAGGCGCTGGTTTTTTCTGGAGATCGGGACATGCGCGTAGCCGAACACCGCAAGTCGGTCGGGGCGCAGGGCGACCGCCGCGGCTGCGGTCTGCACACAGGACTGCACGGTCTGATTGGGGAGACCATAGACAAGGTCGACATTAACGCAGTTTATGCCGTGCTGGCGCAGGCTCTCTAGCGTAGCTTTCGTCTGCGCTTCAGTTTGGACCCGATTAATCGCATTTTGAACAAGGGGATCGAAGCTCTGCACGCCGAGGCTCGCCCGGGTCACGCCGGCTGTCCCTAAGGCTTCCGCCATTTCGCCCGTGAATGTGCGCGGGTCGATCTCGATGGCGATCGTAGCCGTTTTCCTGAACGCGAAACGATGGCGCAGGAGTTCCATCAGGGCCAGGAATCCCGCAGGTCCGATCAGGGTCGGCGTTCCGCCGCCGAAGTGCACGTCGCTGACGGGTAGCGCCTGTGGCGCTTGCTCCGCGACCAAACGGATCTCTTCCCGCAAAACCGTCAGATAGTCGAGGATCGGCGCATCCCGGCGAGTGGCCGTGGTAGGGAAGCCGCAATACCAGCAAAGCGATCGGCAGAACGGAATATGGAGATAGAGCGACACGGGCTCTTTAGCAGGCAGGCGCCTCAGCCATTCCTCACAAGCCTTGGCGCCGACCGATGCTGAGAAATGCGGAGCAGCGGGATAGATGGTGTACCAGGGCGGGCCAGCCTCGGCGTATTTTGCCACAATTGAGCTCTGCAACGGTCGCTGTTCCTTCCTCAGATAGCATTATCGTGGCAGCTGGGCCCTCCGACGTCTTTGCGCTATGTCAATGGGTTTGGCTTAGCCGGACTGAAGGCGATCTCGGTGCCTCCTTGGCAGTCCTCTTCGCAGGCCGCAAACCGCCGTTTGCTGCCTTGGCCGAAGCCGAGGTGAAGCCTTAGTCGACAAGACCTCAGCCAGTCACAACGGAGCCAATTGAGCGAGCCGGGACTGATTACCAGCAGACGGCTCTGCTCAACCGCAGCAACGAATCCTGAACTGGCAAGTCGTTGGATGGGGGGAAAGGCGGTAGCGCTCTCTCGACTCGAACCCCCGAACTCACACGACCATCCTATTTATACGTCCTGACCGCAATTTACCGCACAGCTTGATCGGCACCCTTTCGACGGTGATTAATACAATCTAGATCCTGATCTCGGAACGGAAATCCGCCCACAGGTGGACACATACCGGGGCAGAGGTCATGAAAAGCGACACCCTCTCCTATCCTCCTCGCGGTCTCTCACGCGAAGAAGCCGCCCGATATGTTGGCGTGGGCATAACCAAATTCGACCAAATGGTTGCTGATCGCCGCATGCCGAAGCCGAAGAAAGTTGACGGCCGCGTGATTTGGGATCGGCTCAAACTCGAAGCGGCCTTTGGCGATCTGCCGGGAGACGATGAAGAGAATATCGTCGACTTCCTGTTGCAAGGGAATCATCGCAGGGAATAGATTCATTCTACCATGACCGACAAATATCCCGGCCTCTCCTCCTACACCGACCGACATGGCAAAGTTCGCTGGCGCTATCGCACGAAGGAGCGTGTGGTTAGTCTGCCAGCTCCCAATCAGCCGGGATTCAAGGAGGCCTACCAAGCAGCGGTCGAAGGCCGGAAGATTCCCAAGGCTCCCGTCGTCCTTCTGCCCGGAGCGGCCCTGCCCTACACATTCGGAGCGGCCTTTCAACGGTTGAAGATCTCAGTCAAGTGGTTGGCGCTTGACGAAGCCAGCAAGGGCAAGAACACGCGGCTGATCGAAGAATTTCTAGAACTACGAGTGGTCCCTGATCACCCGCTCATGTGGCGGGATGTAGCGGTTAAGAACCTTAGACGTATCCATATTGAAGAGCTTCTTGGCCGCTTCATCGCCACGCCCCATAAGGCCAAGCACCTGCTGGTGGGCATACGCAAGCTGGTCTATGTCGCCCTGCGGCAAGATTGGATCGAAATCGATCCGACTGCGGCGGTCGAATGGCGGCCCGCCTATGCCGGTTGGAAAGCCTGGTCGCGCGAAGCGATGGCGCAATTCGAAAACCGTTGGCAGCTCGGCACCGCAGCACGCACTTGCTACGGTTTGGCGCTTTGGCTCGGCAACCGCCGCGGCGACGTCGCGGGCCTGCGCTGGGATCAGCGGGTCACCCGCAGTGTCTTGATCGATGGTGTCGAGCGTCATCTCGACGGGTTTGATATCGTTCAGGCCAAGAACAAGGGACGAACAGGTGGCAAACGGCTTTTCGTGCCGATCACACCGATGCTGTCTGAGATCCTTGATGCAGCCGACAGGCGCGGCGAGACCGTTCTGGTCAACGGCTATGGTGAGCCCTTCTCCGCCAAATCACTGACTGGGATGATGGCGCATTGGTGCAAGCTTGCCGGTCTTCCGAAGGGTCTGACCCTACATGGTCTGAGGAAGTCGCTCGGTGTTTATCTGGCGGAGGCCGAGGCCTCAACCAGACAGCTCATGGACGTACTAGGGCACGACGATATCGATCATGCGGAGCTCTATTCGCGCGAGGCATCGCAGGTACGGCTGGCGGTCCAGGGGATGGATCGAGTCGTGCGTCTCGTGACCCGCAAACCACTACTTGGCGAACCTTTTGGCGAACCTGTTGGCGAACCTACCTGTAAGTCATTGATAAATAACGATAATGGTGGGCCCGGAGGGACTCGAACCCCCAACCAAGCGGTTATGAGCCGCCGGCTCTAACCATTGAGCTACAGGCCCCACGCGGGCTGGATTAATGTTTTTCGCATCGCGGCACAAGGCTTTACCGGCGGGCTTTCGCAGATCGCCCAAATCAACCCATAATCGCGCTCTACGCGACCCCTGCGACCTGATCGCAGACCAAGGAGATTTTCATGACCAGATATCTTTTGCCCTTCGCGCTCGCCGCTGCAATCGCTTTTCCGGCGATGGCTGGAGCCACCGATCTGCCGACGCCGCCCCGCATCATCGTGTCCGGCGAAGGCGAAGCAACCGTGGCGCCCGATCTGGCGATCCTGACGCTCAGCGTCATGCGCGAAGCCAAGACGGCGCGCGCCGCACTCGACGCCAACAATGACGCCATGGCCGCCGTGATCGCCGCGATGAAGGCCGCCGGCATCAAGGATCGCGACCTGCAGACAGCGGGCATCCAGATTAACCCCCGCTACAACTACACCAACAAGCCGGACGGCGGCCAGGACGCCGAACTCGTCGCCTACCAGGTGACCAACACGCTCTCGGTGCGGGTACGAGACGTCGACAAGACAGGCGAGATCCTCGACAAGGCGGTGTCGCTCGGCGTCAACCAGGGCGGCGGCATTGCCTTCACCAATGACAATCCGGCGGTCACCGTCACCGAGGCGCGCAAGAAGGCGGTCGCCGACGCCGAGGCCAAGGCCAAGACGCTGGCCCAGGCGGCGGGTGTCAGTCTCGGCCGGGTGCTTGAGATCACGGATCAGAACATCAGGCCGGCGCCGATGCCGATCAACGCCAAGGCGTTCGACGCGGCGGCCGGCCCGGCGCCGGTGCAGGCCGGCGAGAATTCCTACAATGTCCAGGTCACCGTTACCTTCGAACTGAAGTAACCGGCTGAGTCGATGGCCGGTCCTGCCGGCCATCGGTCACCCCTTGGCACGCACGAAAAACCCCGCGGGATCGCTCCCGCGAGGTTTTTTCGAGCCGCACCCGTCCGATAGACAGGGGCCCTGCTACTCCAGGCTGATCTTCGCAGAAGATCATGCCCCCAGACCGACCATCGCAGATGGCGTGTCCAGACCGACCATCTAGAGGGTCTCCCGGCTAATCCTCGCAGAGGATTATGCCGCTGCTAATCCTCGCAGAGGATCATGCCGCTACCAATCTGCGGAAGATCATCTCTTCAGCGATAGATGACCGGGCAACCGCGTTCGTTGGCGAACACGACGACGATGCGGTCGCCGTACTGACGGCCCATCACCTTGACCACGCGGCGGTTGACATCGACGATGCGGGCACGGTGCAGCCCCATGCGCTCGGCCTTGTCGAGGGCGCGGTCCGGCGAGCAGCCGCGGCGCCAATCGTCGTGGCGCCAATCGTCGCGGCGCTCGTCGTCGCGGCGCTCGTCCCGGCGGTGGCGATAGCCGTCGTCATCGCCGGTATAGACGCCGAAGCGCGGGTCGTTGTTGTTGCCGAAACCGAGATAGAGGCTGTCGGCGTAGGCGGGGATGGCCGCCAGAGTGCCGAGGCCGACCAGAGCCGAAAGCGCTGCCGTCTTGATGGTGGTATACATGGTTCTCTCTCCTTGTCGCGGGCTCGCGCCCGTCCTCGTGAAACCGATGGCGGGAGAATGCACTGGCCTGTCTGAACTATTTACGAACTCGCTGTTCATCCGCGGTTCATGTGATGCGGCGGGCAAAGCGCCGGCCCCTCTGCGCGCGTCAGGGTTCGTCGTCGAGCATGTAGTCGAAATAGTCTTCCGGTTCGGCAAGGTCGGTCTCGCTCGCCTTGACCCGGCCGCGCATCGAGATGCCGGCCTCATGCACGGTTTCGGCACTGCCCGAGACCAACCGGTGCCACCAGTAAAGGTCGTGGCCCTCGGCCACCAACCGGTAGGCGCAGGTGCTCGGCAGCCAACTGATGGTGCGCACATTCTGCGGCGTCAGGCCGACGCAATCGGGAACACGCGCCAGCCGGTTGGCATAGTCGGCACAGCGGCAGCTTTCTGCGTCGAACAGCCGGCAGCCGACGCTGGTCCAGTAGATTTCGCCGGTGTCCTCGTCCTCGAGCTTCGACAGACAGCACTTGCCGCAGCCGTCGCAGAGCGATTCCCACTCTGTGGGGCTCATCGCTTCCAGCGTCTTGGTCTTCCAGAACGGCGTTTCCATTTCCGGCATGTGGCCCCAGCCGCTGCCAAGGTCAAGCGCGACAACAGCCGGAATAGGGCGGAACCCGGCCGAATGACATGAAGTTGCCTTTAAAAGGCCGGCCAATAGCCCTGTACGCCCCCTAACCATGGGCAACTGGAACCAATTTCGTCAAAAGCGGTTTCGGCAAGGATGGGACCCCACAAGGAGAATTTCGATGAAACGCCAACCACGGATTCTGGCAGGCACAGCCCTTGGCCTGTTGATGGCATCCGCGCCGTTAGGCGCGTCCCCGCTTCAGGGGACAGCCGCGTTCGGCCCCATGCAAAGCGGGGGGACACCGCTGATCATCCTGGCGCAGGACACGCCCACTGACCAGGGGCAGAGCGACGAGGAACAGCTCCGCAAGAAGAAGCGCGAGCAGAAACAGCAGACGGAATCCGCCCAGCAGTCCGCTCCCGCGGCCGAGGATCAGCAGCCACGCAGGAAGAAGCGCGACCAGCAGCAGCAGGCCGAGCAGGCTCCCGCCGGCGAGGCGGCGCCCGCCACCGACGAGCAGCAGCCGCGCAGGAAGAAGCGCGACCAGCAGCAGCAGACCGAGCAGGCTCCCGCCGGCCAGGCTGCACCCGCCACCGACGAGCAGTCGCCGCGCAGGAAAAAGCGCGACCAGCAGCAGCA
>NZ_AZUY01000006.1 GCF_000513935.1 Mesorhizobium sp. WSM3626
TTGTAGCGTGTGAGGATCTTGTAGCCCGTCTTGCGCGAGATATCGAACTCCCGGCAAAGCACGGCCATCTTCTCGCCGTCCAGCAGACGGGCGATGAACTTCAGCCGCTCTTCCATGACGTTACACTCCTTCCAAGGCACCTTGCTCTCCTTGCAAAGGGCCGAAAGTGTAACCCATCTATCCGCAATGAACTGTCACCCATCTCTCGGGAAGGGCAGACGACATGCCAGCGCTTTTGGTTTGCCCGTGAATCCGGGCGGCGCGCTATAACCGCTCAGACGCCCTGCGACAGATGCACCTCCAAAACGGCGGCTTTCTTGGCAATCAGTCCTTCCAGGTCCGCGTCGGATCGTTTGGTGCCGGTACGTTCGCGCAGCAACGAGATCACCGCGCTCATCGTAAGCTGGACGGTGCGATCGCTCAGGATAGCGTCCACCGCGCCGGCGACATCGGGAGTCTCCGTCGGTGCTCGCATGATCGGTTCCTTTCTGTTCAACTCGGCCTCGGCGCCGTCGGCCGGTCCCCGCACGCCCCGGTCGAAGATGACCGCCAGGCCGTTCTTCACGGCGAGGGCGGCGACCATGTCGTCGAGGTGGCGATCGGAGAGCACTGGCTCCGAAGGATCGGGTTTCAGGGTTCTGCGGATCACTCGGGCGGCCTGGTCCGTCGACACAAAGCCAAAGTGCCGTTTTCTGGCCTCGACATATTGTTCGACGATCATGCTTAGACGCCGGGCTGCGATATCCCTGGGTTCCTGCATCTGGACCTCCTTCGGCTGCCGTAAGCGCAAGGTCGGCATTACCGACAGGAAATAGGGCGGCTGGTCGAGTCAGACAGGGGACGGATCAATCATTCCACGCATCTTCCAAAGAATCAGGAACGATCCCGGCCCTGATGCATTTTGGCCCTATGACCAGCTCATTGAGGGACGCCGGGACATGAAGATTGCGCATGTCGCACCACTTTACGAATCGGTGCCACCAAGGCTCTACGGGGGTACCGAGCGTATCATCTCATACCTTACCGAAGCTCTCGTCGATCTCGGCCACGAGGTGACATTGTTCGCCAGCGGCGACACAAAGACCTCCGCCAAACTGGTGCCATGCCGCGAAAGGGCGCTTCGTCTCGATCCCCGCCCGCTGAAGTCCGAGATTGCCGCGCATCTGTCGATGCTCGACGAGGTGAGGAACCGGGCCGAAGAGTTTGACGTCGTTCATTTCCATCTCAGCCATTTCCTGCATTTTCCGTTTTTCCGCGATATGCCGCAACGCACGGTGACGACCCCGCATGGCAGGCTGGATTACGCGGACCTCGCGCAAGCCTATGACCGGTTTCCTCGGTTTCCCATGATTTCCATATCCCGCAGCCAGCGGGCGCGGTTCGCATCCGCGAATTGGCTGGCTACAATCCATCATGGGCTGCCGCTCGAGCTTTACGAGCCCGATTTCGAGGCAGGCTCCGATGGGACCTATCTTGCATTTCTCGGCAGAATGTCGCGTGACAAGCGGCCGGACCGGGCGATCGAGATCGCCCGCCGCACCGGCCTGAAACTGAAGCTCGCCGCCAAGGTCGGCGATGGCGACCGCGCCTATTTCGAGGAAGTCGTGCAGCCGCTGATCGATGGTGACCAGGTCGAGTATGTCGGCGAGATCGGCGAGGATCAGAAGAGCAGATTTCTGGGCAATGCGGCCGCTTTGCTGTTTCCCATCGATTGGCCCGAACCCTTCGGGCTTGCGGTAATCGAGGCCATGGCCTGCGGAACCCCGGTCATGGCCTGGAGTTGCGGGGCCATGCCCGAGATCATCGATCATGGGGTCACCGGCTTTGTCGTCGAAACCATCGAAGATGCCGTCGCCTCAATGCCGGCTCTCCTGCAACTCGACAGGCGACGAATAAGAACGGCCTTCGAAAAGCGGTTCTCCGCCGTCAGAATGGCCAGGGATTATGTCGCGGCCTATTCGCGGCTGAGCGACCGCCACGAGCAGAGCAGAGCCTCGTAAACCTTCACCCGTCCAGAAATCAGCACGGGACAATCTTCTTGACCATTACCCAACTCGACGAGCGAAAGCTCGACCCTGCAATAGCACTGGCTTCCCTGGACGAAACCGCCCCCAGGGAGCCGCATCGGCTTTACGCCCTCAAGCATAGCGATTGCTTTGCCGTCGCCGATGCCTATGGCGACATACGCGGCGCTGGCGACGGGTTCTTCCGTGACGACACGCGCATGCTCTCCGAATTTCGCCTGACCGTTGGCGGGCGGTCGCTGTCGTTGCTTGGCGCATCGCTTAGTCAGGACAACGTCCTGTTCACCAGCAACCTGACCAATCTGCCGATCGAGAGCGCCGCGGGCCGCCAGATTCCGCAGGGCGCGATCCATATCGAGCGGGTCAGGCTTCTGTGGGAGGAAAGGCTGTATGAACGCATCACGCTCTCCAACTATAGCCGGGAGCATTCGACGGTCCTGGTGTCGCTGCGCTTTGGCGTCGATTTTCGCGACATGTTCGAAGTCCGGGGCTCGACCCGTTCCAAGCGCGGCACCGCGCACACGGCAGAGATCGACCAGAGTTCGGTCGTGCTTCGCTACGAAGGCCTGGACGAAGTGGAGCGGACATCGGCGATCTCGTTTTCACAGCCGCCCGATCAACTGACCTCCGAGCGGGCGGATTTCTTCATTGCCGTCACCAAGCGCAGCCGCCAGACGCTTTACGTGGAGGTGGGGAGCAAGACAGACGCCCGCCCGCAAAGTGACCGGTTCCGGGCCGCTGCGGCACGCGCCCGTTTCGGCATGCGCGCCAAGCGCCGGCATGGGGCGACGCTCCACAGTTCGGGCCGCGTCTTCAATGACTGGATGGAGCGGGCCCGCGCCGATGTGGCGTTGCTGACGACGGAACTGGCGACCGGGCCTTACCCCTATGCCGGCATTCCGTGGTTCTCCACCGCCTTCGGCCGGGACGGCGTGATTTCAGCTCTGCAGATGCTTTGGCTAAATCCCGGCCTCGCCCGTGGCGTTCTTGCGTTTCTCGCCCAGCACCAGGCGACCGAGACCTCACCCTTCAGCGATTCCGAGCCCGGCAAGATCATGCACGAGACCCGCAAGGGCGAGATGGTGGCGCTGAGTGAGTTGCCGTTCGGCCGCTATTATGGCGGCGTCGACACGACGCCGCTCTACATCCATCTCGCCTGCGCCTATGCGGACCGCACGGGAGACACGGAATTCATCGATAGCCTGTGGCCATCGCTGTGCGCCGCCGCCGAGTGGATCGAGACGGCGAGCCGTTCGACCGGGTTCCTTACCTACCAGCGCGCCGCGGAATCCGGTCTTGCCAACCAGGGATGGAAGGACAGTTTCGATTCCGTCTTCCATGCCGATGGCCGCATTCCGAAAGGACCGATCGCGCTGGTCGAGGTCCAGGGTTACGTCTTTGCGGCGTTCCAGGGATTGGCAAAGCTTGCACGGCTGCGCGGCGAAGAGGAGCGGTCGGAAAATTGGGAACTGCGCGCCGATGCGATTCGCCAACATGTCGAACGCCATTTCTGGATCGAAGACCTTGGCTATTATGCGCTGGCGATCGATGGCGATGGCCAACCCTGCAAGGTCCGCACGTCCAATGCGGGCCACCTGCTCTATGTCGGCCTTCCCAATCCGGATCGCGCACGCATTGTCGCCGATCAACTGCTATCGGCTTCGTTCCATTCCGGCTGGGGGCTGAGAACGCTGGCGGACGATGCTATCTTCTTCAACCCGATGTCCTATCATAACGGCTCCATCTGGCCGCACGACACCGCGATCTGCGCCGCCGGACTGGCGCGCTACGGCATCCGTGACAACGTGGTGCGGTTGATGAGTGGGACCTTCGAATCCGCGGTTCATTTCAACATGCGGCTGCCCGAACTGTTCTGCGGATTCACGCGCGCGGCCGGCGAAGCGCCGATTGCCTATCCGGTGGCTTGCCTGCCGCAGGCCTGGTCCGCAGGCTCCGCCTTCATGCTCATGCAGGCCTGCCTGGGCCTTCAGATTGACGGTCGGACGAACGAAATTCACGTGACCCAGCCGCGCTTGCCGATCGGTATCGACAATCTCGTCATTCGCCATCTCTCGGTCGGACATGTGGCGGTGGATCTGACGTTCCAGCGCGTGGGAGATCGTGTCGGCGCCTTCCTTGCGGATGCGCATGAGGGACTGGTGCCTCTGGTGGTCAGGAGTTGAAAAATCGGAACCATCATGAGAGCGGAACGTTGGGTCACCGCGTCATGGATGCCGGAGATCCTGTCGGTGGCATTGCCGCGTCCCATTGAAAGGTAGTCAATTCGAAATGCCCGACAACAGTTGGTATCTGGTCGTCCCTTCGGCTACAATGTGGCTCTTCATTCTCGTAATTGTCGGTATCTCATGCGTCGCGCTTGCGGTGGCAATATCGCGAGGAAATCGGGCCAGAAGCGCGAAGCTCGCCAGGTCTGAAGCAGAACCCATTCGCGGTCCGTTGCCGGAATTCGAGAAGAACGGGCAATCCGCGACCGCCGCGCTCGTCCAATGGTCGCCGGAAACGTTGCGTCACATTTTGGCGAAGGAACTTCCCGATGCGCAGGTGATCGTGGTTTCAAACCGCGAACCCTACATCCACAACCGCAACGGCGACGAAATCCAACTGGTCGTGCCCGCCAGCGGGCTGGTCTCCGCGCTGGAGCCGATTACGCGCGCCTGCGCCGGCACATGGATCGCCTATGGTGGCGGTTCGGCCGATCCGCTTGTCGTCGACGAAAATGACCGCGTCGAGGTGCCGCCTGAAAATCCTTCCTATACGTTGCGCCGCGTCTGGCTGAGCGAGGAAGAACTGCAAGGCTATTACCTGGGCTTTGCCAATGAAGGGCTCTGGCCGCTGTGCCACATAGCCTTCACCCGGCCGATATTCCGCGCCTCCGACTGGGAGGCCTATGAGGCGGTCAACCGTAAATTCGCCGATACCGTCGTCGCGGAGGCACGTAACGAGCGGCCCATCGTGCTGGTCCAGGACTACCATTTCGCGCTGTTGCCGCGGATGATCCGGGAGCGCCTGCCGGAAGCGATCATCATCACCTTCTGGCACATTCCGTGGCCGAATTCAGAGGTGTTCAGCATCTGCCCATGGCGCGAGAAGATTCTCGAAGGATTGCTGGGCAGTTCAATCGTCGGCTTTCACACCCAGTTCCATTGCAACAACTTCATCGATAGCGTCGACCGCTTCCTGGAGAGCAGGATCGAGCGTGAGGATTCCGCCATCTCCTATGGCGGTCAGATCAGCCTGGTTCACGCCTATCCGATTTCAATCGAATGGGAGCCGCCGCGTCTGAGCAAACTGCCTGCCGTTGCAGAATGTCGCCGGCTTATCCGCGATAAATTCGGCTTTGCCGAAAACGTCAGGCTGTGCGTGGGCGTCGAACGCCTCGACTATACCAAGGGCATCCTGGACCGCCTCAACGCACTCGATGAGTTGCTCACACTGCATCCGGAATGGATCGGCAAGGTGGCGTTCCTGCAGGTCGCCGCGCCAAGCCGCGGCACCTTGCCTGCCTATCAACAATTGTACGAGGAATGTCTGCGCCATGCCGAGGATATCAACCAGCGCCATGGTCGTGAAGGCTATACCCCGGTGGTGCTAGTGACCGAACATCACTCGCAAACACAGGTCTACGAGATTTACCGGGCCGCCGACGTCTGCATGGTCACCAGCCTTCACGACGGCATGAACCTGGTTGCAAAGGAGTTTGTCGCGGCGCGCGAGGATGAACAGGGCGTGCTGCTGCTCAGCATGTTTGCCGGCGCGTCGAAGGAGCTGCTGGAGGCGTTGATCGTCAATCCCTATGACGCGGCGATGATGGGCGACGCCCTGCTGCAAGCCTTGACCATGTCACCGGAAGAGCAAAGTCAGCGCATGCGACGCATGCGCGAGGTCGTACGCGAAAACAATGTCTATCGATGGGCTGGCAGCATGCTGTTCGATGCGGCGCGCCTGCGCAAACGCGATGCGGTCGATCGTGCCGTCAACGGCGCCCCCGGTTCTCCTGGTCCCGGTTCTCCTGGCCCCGGTTCTACTGGCAATGTGATATCGCTGCTCGACCGCAAGCGCGTGGCAGCGCTGTGATGTCGACATTGTCAAACTTGACCGAACCCAACGTCCCGCAGGATGCGTGGTGTCTTTTCCTCGATATCGATGGCACGCTTCTCGAACATGCCGCGCATCCAGATGCGGTGGTTGTCGGCGATGAGTTGCGGACGCTGTTGGCGGGGCTCGAATTGCAATTGGACGGGGCTCTGGCGTTCATCACGGGACGGTCGATCGCTGCGGTGGATCATCTTTTCCAGCCCCTCAGATTGCGCGCCGCCGGGCTTTACGGCCTTGAGCACAGGCTCACGCGTGATGGTCCGGTCGAGGCGGCGGGAGAGCCGGCCGACATTGCGGCGCTTGCCGAGGAAATCGAAGCGGAGCTGGGCAGTGCGGACGTCTATATCGAGCGCAAGGGTCCGATCCTCGCAATCCACACGCGCGCGGCACCGCAATTGTTGCAGCGCGCGACGCAACTGGTCGAGCAGGCGCTGGACAGGTTGCCCGTGGGGTATCGGGTGCTGGCTGGCAATGCCGGCGTTGAATTGATGCCGTTGGAGGCGGCGAAGGGAGCGGCAATCAGGCGCTTTTTGGATCTGCCGGCTTTCGCGGGGAGGCGGCCGGTGTTTCTTGGCGACGACACATCCGACGAGAATGGTTTTGAGGCCGTGAATGAGATGGACGGCATCTCGATCCGCATCAAACCGAGCGGACCGACAGCGGCGCGCCATGTGCTTGCCGGGGTTGGCGAGGCCTTGGCTTGGCTGGCTGCGGTGAGCCAGCGCAACTTGGATGGATCGACCGGTCTGGTCCATCCCTTGAATCGAAGGAGTCGGTGATGACCCAATTCACCAGTCTCATCCTGGAGATCATGCCTGCTTGGCTACGCCGGCGGTCGCTCCCGAACGAGCACGAGAGCGAGCCGGGTTTCGATCCGTCGCGCCCGCAGGACGCGGACGAGGTCTGGCGCCAGTTTGTCCAAAAGGATCTCTTTGGCGACAACACGCAGGATTACGTCGAGACCGAGGATAAAAAGACCAACCGTCACTGAGGGCGGTCAGCCTTCCCCGAAAACCAGCGAAACATTGCCACCGGCGTGACGCTCGAGGCGGCCGGCGAGGTCGAGTTCCAGCAGCACCATGAAGACCTGGGCCGGGTGCAGGCCGGTGTGGCGGATGATTTCGTCGACCGGCACCGGTGTCGGCCCCAGCGCCTCGATCACCTTGGCGCGGTCGCTCTCGCCTGGTGGCGGTGTTGCCGAAAAATCGGGCGGGTCTTCAAACGGCGGCACCTCAGGCGCTCGCATGCCGGTCAGCGGAAGGATCGCCCTGGAGATGTCCGAAGCTTCGGTGACCAGCGTGGCGCCGTCCTTGAGCAGGCCGTTGGTCCCGGCTGCGCGCGGATCGAGCGGGGAGCCGGGGACCGCAAAGACCAGTCGGCCCATCTCGCCGGCAAGCCTGGCGCTGATCAGCGAGCCTGAGCGCTGCGCTGCCTCGACCACCACCAGTCCAAGGGCAGCACCAGCAACAAGACGGTTACGGCGCGGGAAATCCTGGGCACGCGGCTGCCAGCCGAACGGCATTTCCGAGATGATGGCGCCGCGCTCGGCAATGTCATCGCACAGGCCGGTATTTTCGGGCGGGTAGGGCAGGTCGAGGCCGCCGGCGAGCACTCCGACCGTACCGGTCAAGAGACTGCCCTGATGCGCCGCTGTATCGATGCCGCGCGCCAGGCCGGAAATGATGCCGTAGCCCTCTCTTGCGAGATCGGCTGCCAGCATGCGCGCCATCTTGATGCCGGCAAGCGACGCGTTGCGGGCGCCGACAATCGCGACCCCCGGCAATCGGAACACCGCGGCGTTACCCTTGACCGCCAGCAGCGGTGGCGGATTGTCCATGCTGCGCAGCAGCGGCGGATAGTCTGCCTCGCCGATGCCGACAAAGCGTGCACCGATCCGCCTCGCGGCCTCCATCTCGGCCTCGGTTTCGGCAACGGAAGGGATGCGCACGATCCGGTTGGCGCCACCGGAAATCATCAGTTCCGGCAGCATTTCCAACGCGACCTCGGCCGAACCGAAGCGGTTGATCAGGTCGCGAAAGGAGGCTGGGCCAACATTCTGGGTGCGGATCAGCCGCAGCCAGCTCAGTCGCTGGCGATCGGTGAGACGCGGCCCGGCGGCCGGTTCGCTCACCCCTTGGCTCCGATCTTGCCTTCGGTGCCGGCAATCAGCCGCGAAATGTTTTCCCGGTGTTTGATGAAGACAATGATGCTCATCACCACGAACAGCACTGCAATCCGCGGTGTGCTCATGAAATACAGGGCGACCGGGACGACGACGGCCGCAGCCAATGCTGCCAGCGAGGAGAAGCGAAACAGAAAAGCCATCACCAGCCAGACAATGGCGAAGATCACCGCCACCTGCCAGGCAAGGCCGACCAGCACACCGAGATAGGTCGCGACGCCCTTGCCCCCTTTAAATCCCAGCCATGCCGGGAACAGGTGGCCCAGAAAGGCACCAAGACCAGCCCAGACCGCCGTCTCAGGCGCGAAATGGCCTGCTATCAGCACGGCGGCGGTGCCTTTCAGCGCATCGAGCAGCAAGGTCGCGGCGGCGAGGCCCTTGTTGCCGGTGCGCAGCACATTGGTGGCGCCGATATTGCCGGAGCCGATCTTGCGTACGTCACCAAGGCCGGCCGCGCGGGTGAGCAGCAGGCCGAACGGAATTGAGCCCAGCAGATAACCGAACACCAACGCCAGGATCAGGCCGTAAGTCATTGTTTCCCCCGCATTGTCCACAACCATGCTCGATGTGGCATGGTTACCGCCGGCTCAGGCAGAAAATACTGTGCGGCCCGCCACCAGCGTTTGCAAGACCTTGCCTTGCAGTCGTGCGCCTTCGAAGCAGGTGTTTTTCGAGCGCGAGCGGATGCCGCTTTCACTGACGATCCAGGGTTCATCGAGATCGACGAGCACGAGATCGGCTACCGCGCCCGGCTTCAGTGTGCCGCCGGGCAATCCAAACAGCCTCGCCGGCGCGGTGGACAAGGCTTCGATCAGCCTGAGCAAAGGCACGTCGCCATTGTGGTAGAGCCGCAAGGCCGCCCCAAGCAGGGTTTCGAGGCCGATGGCACCGGCAGCGGCGTCGGCGAAGGGCAGCCGCTTGGTGTCGACATCCTGCGGATCATGCGAAGAGACGATGACATCGATCGTTCCGTCCTTCACCGCCTCGATCACAGCCAGCCGGTCTTCCTCGGCGCGCAGCGGCGGCGTCAGGCGGAAGAAGGTGCGGTACTCGCCGACGTCGTTTTCATTGAGCGACAGATTGTGGATCGATACGCCCGATGTCACTGCCGCGCCGTCAGCCTTCGCCCGCGCCATGGCGCTTGCCGCCATTGCCGTCGAGATTTTCGCGGCGTGGTACGAACCGTGCGTCAGCCGCGCCAGCGCGAGGTCCCGCTCGAGCGGCATGGATTCGGCTTCACGCGGAATGCCGGAAAGGCCAAGCCAACTGGCATACAGGCCTTCATTCATGACGCCCGATGATCCAAGGTCGGCATCCTGCGTTTCATGGACGATGGTGGCGCCGAAATCGCGCGCGTAGGTCAGCGCGCGGCGCATCACCAGGGCGCTCGATATGGTATGCCGCCCATCGGTGAAGGCGACCGCACCCGCCTCGCGCAGCAGGCCGAACTCCGTCATCTCGCGCCCGTGGAGGCCCTTGGTGATGGCGGCGGCCGGAAAGATGTTGACGACGGCCGTATCCTTGGCGGTGCGCAGCACGAATTCGACCAGCGCCACATTGTCGATCACCGGGTCGGTATCGGGCATCATGACGATCGACGTCACCCCGCCCGCGGCCGCGGCGACACTCGCCGAAGCGATGGTTTCGCGATGCTCGCCGCCCGGCTCTCCGATGAAGACGCGGCCATCGATCAAACCTGGCATGATCGCCTTGCCGGCGCAGTCGATTGCCGTGGCGCCGTCGGGGACGCCCTGGTTCAGCGCTGCCTTGCCAGCGGCAACGATTTTCTTGCCATCGATTATGACCGAGCCGACTTCGTCGATGCCGCGCGAAGGGTCGACGATGCGGGCACGTTCAAAGACCGTGATGCTCATGCGCCGCGGCCCCCTTGATTGCGGCCCTCTTGATTACGACGGGGATCGAGCAGCGCTTCCATCACCGCCATGCGCACGGCGACACCCATTTCCACCTGCTCCTGGATGACGCTTTGCGGGCCGTCGGCGATTTCGGAGGCGATCTCGACACCTCGGTTCATCGGGCCGGGATGCATGACCAGCGCGTCGTCCTTGGCCGCTTTCAGCTTCTCGGCATCCAGGCCGAAATAACGGAAATATTCGCGCACCGACGGCACGAAGGCGCCCTCCATGCGCTCGCGCTGTAAGCGCAACATCATCACCACATCCGCGTCCTTGAGGCCTTCCGCCATCGAGCGGCAGACGATGACGCCCATCCTGTCGATGCCCGAGGGCAACAGCGTCGAGGGCGCCACCACGCGGACCTGTGCGCCGAGTGCGTTGAGCAGCATGATGTTGGAGCGCGCCACGCGCGAATGCAGGATGTCGCCGCAGATCGCCACGATCAGCTTCGACAGCGGACCCTTGGCGCGGCGGATGGTGAGCGCGTCGAGCAGCGCCTGTGTCGGGTGTTCATGCGCGCCATCACCGGCATTGACCACCGAGCAGCCGACCTTCTGCGCCAGAAGGGCCGCCGCGCCCGCCGACTGATGGCGGATGATCAATATATCGGGCCGCATGGCGTTCAGTGTCATCGCGGTGTCGATGAGCGTTTCGCCCTTTTTCACGGAAGAGCTCGCCACCGACATGTTCATGACGTCGGCGCCGAGCCGTTTTCCGGCCAGTTCGAAGGACAACTGCGTGCGGGTCGAGGCTTCGTAGAAGAGGTTGATCTGGGTGCGGCCGCGCAGCGTCGAGGTCTTTTTCTCGGACTGCCGCGAGATCGCGACCGCCCGATCCGCCCTGTCGAGCAACAACTCGATGTCGGCGGGCGAAAGATCGCTGATGCCCAGAAGATGGCGGTGAGGATAGAATGGCAGGGACGAAGCGTCGGTCATCTCAAGGGGCTGCTATAGGGTGCGGATTTCGCGCCCGCAAGCACCCGCTTTGGATTGACGCCGTTCTCCCCGGTATTTTCGTCGCGCGCGCGGCAACGCTTGGGCTATATCTAGCCGATGGCCTCGGATTCGAGGCTTTCCAACGATAGGGCCTTTCTAGAAGGATTGGGCGTGACCGACGACGTGACGAACCAGCCGCCGCCGCTGACCGGCGGCAACGCCTGGCGAGGCGATCCGTTGCTGATCCAGCTTGCCGAACGCTTTTCGGATCCGGTGCGCAAGGATCTCGATGGGCTTGGCCGTTTCGTGCTCACGCAAGAAGCCCAGGAACTGGCGCGCCTCGCCAATGTCGAGACACCGAAACTCAGGACCCACGATCGCCAGGGACGGCGCATCGACCTGGTCGAATTCCATCCTGCCTACCACGCTTTGATGCGCCGTTCGGTGGCCAACGGCCTGCACTCTTCAGTCTGGGAAAATGGCGACGCCGAGATTGGCCGCCGCCATCAGGTGCGGGCCGCCCGTTTCTACCTGACCGCGGAGCTCGAGACCGGACACCTCTGCCCCATCACCATGACCAGCGCCTCGCTGGCGGCGCTGATGGCCAGTCCAAAACTGTTTCGCGAATGGGCGCCGCGCGTAACGACGCGCAAATACGACCAGAGCCAAAAGCCGCCGGTCGAGAAGACCGGGCTGACGCTCGGCATGGGCATGACCGAGAAACAGGGCGGCACGGATGTGCGGGCCAATGTGACCAGGGCGGAACGCGTCGGAAGTGGGTTCTACCGCCTGACGGGACACAAATGGTTCATGTCGGCGCCGATGTCGGATGCCTTCCTGGTGCTGGCGCAAGCGCCGGAGGGGCTGTCATGCTTCCTGGTGCCGCGCGTGCTCGGCGACGGGTCGGGCAATGGCTTTCGCTTCCAGCGGCTGAAGGACAAGCTTGGCAACCGCTCCAACGCGTCTTCCGAGGTCGAGTTCGTCAACGCCATCGGCGAGATGGTCGGCGAGCCCGGCGCCGGCGTCAAGACGATCATGGACATGGTGACGCTGACCCGGCTCGACTGCGCGGTGGCGTCTTCGGCGATCATGCGGGCGGGGCTGGCCGAAGCGATCCATCATGCTCGTCATCGCCAGGTGTTCGGGACCAACCTGATCGAGCAACCGCTTATGCAGCGGGTGCTGGCCGACATGGCGCTCGATGTCGCCGCGGCGACCGCGCTCTCGTTCCGGCTGGCGCGTTCCTTCGACGAGGCGGCGAGCGATCGCGGCGAGGCGGCGTTCGCCCGCGCCATGACGCCGGTCGTCAAATACTGGGTCTGCAAGATCGCGCCGCCGCTGCTTTATGAGGCGATGGAGTGCCTTGGCGGCAATGGCTATGTCGAGGAAGCTCCGCTCGCGCGCTATTACCGCGAAGCACCTGTCAACGCGATCTGGGAAGGATCGGGCAATGTCATGGCCCTCGATGTGCTGCGCGTGCTTGGCCGCGCCCCGGGCCTTTTCGAAGAGGTGCTGGGCGGCATCGACCGCGACCTCGGTGCCGGCGGGCGCGGCACGGTCGGTGTTCTGAAGGCGGCCATGCAGGTCGCTTCGACCGACGAGGGCTCGGCCCGGCTGCTGACGGAACAGCTTGCGCTGTCGGCGGCGGCGGCCGAGTTGCGCCGGCTGGGGGCAGGGCGGATCGCCGACGCTTTCGTCGAGACGCGACTCGCGGGCCAGTGGCGCAATACCTACGGTATGCTCGATTCTCGTCACGATGCGCGCATGATCATCGATACGCTATATCCGCCGGTGAATTGACGGCGATGCCACCCATCATCCGAAGGGCGTTGCCGGAATCTCATCGGCCCAGCCGCCGTTAACCTTAACAAATGGTTTCCATTGCGGCAGCGCACCGCAAAGCCCACTGTCATTCCCGTCGAAGCAGGAATCACGATGCGACACGTATTGACCTCCTTTCTGTCCGTGCACTGGGCGATCGTTTTCGGCCTGCTCGCGCTGATCTGTATCGATGGAAATCGAGGTGTGGCGGCGGCTCTTGGCGTACTCGGGGTGGCCGTCGAGAGCGCCCGATTGATCAATCTCGAGAATATCGTCGTGGTCGCTCCGCTGGCGACCGCGTTGCTGGTCGTGGCGGTGCTGTTCTTCTGGGCCTTTGTCGATACGCTGATCAACGACGCGTCCAGCCCGGGCGCCGACAGCGTCATTCGCATCGCCTTTATTTCAGCTTCCGGCGTGATGTCGATGATCCTGATCGGCGGCGCGGCGCAAGGCATCAACGGTCTGTTCATGGTGGTGGCCGTGCAACTGGCCGCACTTCTGGCTTCCTATGTCGCGATGCTCGCCGAACGGCGTTCGGTAGCTGCGTTGGCTGAGGACGAATTCCACGCCACGGCGCACAGCATGGCGAAGGCCGCGGCGCATAATTCACTGCTCTCCCTGATATCGGGCCGGACCGGCTCGAACGGCAAGGGAGGTCGCTGATGCGCTACATCTTCGCGTTGTGGGCGGGCCCGATGGCGCTGTTCTGGGGCTGGTTCTATCTGTCGGCCAACGACATGAATTTCGGCTACGTCATGCTCAGCCGGCAGATGCACGACTTCTTCTTCCAGCTCTATGGCCAGATACTCGGTATCGATCCAGCGATCATCCCCGGTATGGTGGCCAAGACCTGCATCTTCGACGGTTTTCTGCTTATGGCGCTGTGGGCGTTTCGCCGCCGCAGTGAGATCATCGGCTGGATCAGGCAGAGGTCGGTGGTTCAGGTTCCCTTCGATCGGCTGCATCGAGCGACTGAAGCCGGTCCAAAACTCCCTGCAGAATAAAGGCGGCTGCCGCCGAATCGATCTTGCCGGCGCGTTTGGCGCGCGAGAAGTCCATTTCGATCAGCGTCCGTTCGGCCGCGACCGTCGACAGCCGCTCATCCCAGAACACGAAGGGCAGGTCACTCAGCTGCGCCATGTTGCGCACGAAGGCGCGCGATTTCTGTGCGCGCGGGCCTTCCGACCCGTCCATGTTGATCGGCAGTCCGATCGCCACCGCACCGACATTCTCCCTCTCCAGCAACGCCAAAAGGACGGCGGCATCGAGTGAGAATTTCTTTCTGAGGATGACCGGGCGGGGATGAGCGAAGGAGAAACCCCGGTCGGAAACAGCGACGCCGATCGTCTTGTCGCCGAGATCGAGCCCCGCCAGGGTCTTGCCATGGGCGAGCCGTGCCGGCAATTGCTCAATCGTGATGACAGCCAACGGGTTTCCTCGTCTTTTCGGCGCCACGCGTCTTTTCGGATGCGCGGCGGACATTATACCCTTTGATATCTGGGCCATCGGCGTTCTATCGTCTGGCTCGGCAAAAATCGAGGAAATGCATTCATGAAACTGACCTGGTACGGCCACTCGGCCTTCCGCATCGAAACCGGTGCCGCGAAGATCCTGATCGACCCTTATCTGATCGGCAACCCATCCTGGACAAGCGATTGGGAAGGGCCGGCCGAAGGGATCACGCATGTTCTTTTGACACATGGGCATAGCGACCACATCAGCGGCGCGCTGGAAGTGCTCGGCAAGAGCGGCGCCCAACTGGTCGCCAATTTCGAGATCTGCATGTACCTGGTCGGCAAGGGCGTCAGCGACAAGAAGATCAACCCCGGCAATATCGGCGGCACGGTCGATTGCGGCGGCTTCACCACCACCTTCGTCCAGGCGCTGCACTCTTCCTCGTTTGGCGAAGAGGGCGGCAAGAACGTCTATCTCGGCAATCCGGGTGGGCTGGTTCTGCATTTCCCGGAAGACAAGACGCTCTACCACATGGGCGATACCGACATCTTTTCCGACATGGCGCTGATCAACGAGCTGCACGAGCCGAAGATCGGCATTGTTCCGATCGGAGACCGCTTCACCATGGGTGGCGCGGTGGCAGCCCTTGCCTGCCGCCGCTTCTTCAAATTCGACACGGTTGTCCCTTGCCATTTCGGCACGTTTCCGATGATCGATCCGACGCCTGAGAAGTTCGAAGCCGGCATGGAAGGATCCGGCGTCAAGGTCGCATTGTCGAGGATCGGGGAAACGATTACCATCTAGAAACAACCAAAGCGGAACAAATCCATGGCGTTGGGGCGATTTCTTTGCGTGTCGATGTTTGTCGCGGCGTCGCCCGCGCTCGCCGCGGATGATTTCATCGAAGGCATTTATCTCCAATCCGAGGAGCTTTGCGCGCAGGCCAAAAAGGACACGCTGCAGACGCTTGTCGATGCCGGCAACATCGTGCTTTCGAAGAATGGCCTGCAAGGCGTGGAATACAATTGCGAGTTCGTGCAGGTCAGCAAGGCGACGCGCTCGCCGAGCTGGGCGGTGACGGCCATCTGCCAGGAACCGGGCTATGTCTTTCCCGATGTCCTGTCGGTAACGCGGATCAGCCCGACGCAGCTCGACCTCGTCTCGGTCCGGCCCATCGACGATGAAAGCGAGGCGAGCGGCAACAGCGGCAGCTATTATCTGTGCGAGGGCGTTGCCCTGCCATGAAGCTGTTTGCCCGATTGTCGGCCGGCGCATGTTGCGCGCCGCGCGCCGCGCCGCTATAGCGCGGACTGGTTTTTCCCGAGGCGAATACATGTCCGTTGATGTCAAGACAGTGAAGCGCGTCGCGCATCTCGCCCGCATCGCGGTGAGCGAGGACGATGCCGAGCGCATGACCGGCGAGTTGAACGCCATACTGGGCTTCGTCGAGCAGTTGAACGAGGTCGATGTTTCTGGCGTCGAACCAATGACCTCGGTGACGCCGATGGAGATGAAGAAGCGCGGGGATGTCGTCACCGACGGCAACAAGGCGGCCGACATTGTCGCCAATGCACCGGCGACCGACGAGAATTTCTTCCTCGTGCCGAAGGTCGTGGAGTAAGACGCCGATGGCAATCGAGATCGCCATCGAGACGCCGCTGCAGGATGACGTGCGCGACCTGGTCAGGCAACTCAACGAAACCTTGCTCGAATTGACGCCGCCGGAGCATTGCTACCATCTGACGGTCGAGCAGATGGCGGGCCATGACACAACGGTTTTCATCGCTCGCGACAATGGTATCGCCATTGGGTGTGGCGCCCTGAAGCGGCATGACGCCACCGGTGAGGTCAAGCGCATGTATATCAGGCCGTCGCATCGTGGTCAGCGGATCGGTGCCAGGATTGTGGAACGCGTTGAAGCCTTGGCGCGCGATGAAGGGCTGAAGCGGCTGGTGCTGGAGACCGGCGATCGCCATCCCGCCGCCTGGACCTTCTATGAACGTGCCGGCTTCTCGCGTTGCGGCCCGGTGCTGGATTATCCCGATTCCGAGTGGTCGGTGTTTTACGAAAAGAGCCTTTGATGAGCGACCTGATCCATCTGACGATTTCGCAGGCCCGCGCCAAGCTGCGCGCCAAGGAGATCACCGCGACCGAGATCACCGAGGCTTATCTCTTAGCGATCGATCGCGCCAATCCGGCGCTCAATGCTTACGTCGCGGTGACCGGCGACAAGGCGCGCGACATGGCCAAGACGTCGGACGCCAGGCTGCTTAAGGGCGAGGGCGGTGCGCTGGAAGGCATTCCGCTTGGGATCAAGGACCTGTTCGGCACCGAAGGCGTCCATACCCAGGCTTGCAGCCATGTGCTTGACGGCTTCAAGCCGCGCTATGAATCGACTGTCACATCCAATCTGTGGGCTGACGGCGCGGTCATGCTGGGCAAGCTCAACATGGACGAATTCGCCATGGGCTCGTCCAACGAGACCTCCTACTACGGCCCGGTCATCAACCCGTGGCGGCGTTTGCGCCTCGATACGGTGGTGATGCCGACGACACATCAGGGTGATGGCGGCTTCGTTTCGGCCGGTGGCACGAAAACCCAGCGCAGCCTCGACAATGCGCAACTGGTGCCGGGCGGCTCTTCCGGCGGTTCGGCGACCGCTGTGTCGGCCTTCCTGTGCGCAGGCGCAACCGCCACCGATACCGGCGGTTCTATACGCCAGCCGGCCGCCTTCACCGGCACGGTCGGCGTCAAGCCGACCTATGGCCGGTGCTCGCGCTGGGGCATCGTGGCCTTTGCCTCGTCGCTCGACCAGGCCGGACCGATCGCCCGCGACGTGCGCGACGCCGCGATCCTGCTCAAGTCGATGGCCTCGGTCGATCCGAAGGACACGACGTCCGTCGACAGGCCGGTGCCAGATTATGAGGCTGCGATCGGCAAGCCGATCAAGGGCATGAAGGTCGGCATTCCCAAGGAATACCGCGTCGACGGCATGCCGGAGGAGATCGAGGCGCTGTGGCAGAAGGGTATTGCCTGGCTCAGGGATGCCGGTGCCGAGATCGTCGACATCTCCCTGCCGCACACCAAGTATGCGCTTCCGGCCTATTACATCGTGGCGCCGGCCGAGGCGTCGTCCAACCTCGCCCGCTATGACGGCGTCCGCTACGGCTTGCGCGTGCCGGGCAAGGACATCGTGGAGATGTACGAGAAGACCCGCGCCGCCGGCTTCGGCCGAGAGGTCAAGCGCCGCATCATGATCGGTACCTATGTGTTGTCGGCCGGCTATTACGACGCCTACTATCTGCAGGCTCAGAAGGTGCGCAATCTGATCAAGCGCGACTTCGAAAACGTCTTCGCCGCCGGCGTCGATGTCATCCTGACACCGGCTACACCGTCCGCCGCCTTTGGCATCGCCGACGAGGACATGGCCGCCGATCCGGTCAAGATGTATCTCAACGACATTTTCACGGTCACCGTGAACATGGCCGGCCTGCCGGGCATTGCCGTGCCCGCCGGCCTCGATCCCAAGGGATTGCCGCTCGGCCTGCAACTGATCGGCAGGCCGTTCGAGGAAGAGACATTGTTCCAGACCGCCGCCGTCATCGAGCAGGCGGCCGGCTCATTCCAGCCGGAGAAGTGGTGGTAAGGGTATCACTCGCCTGACGCATGATCCCGAAAATCGCGATCGATTTTCGGAGAGAATCATGCGCAAAACCAGAGCATTACAGAGCCCTTGATGCCGTAAGGGTTGAGCGATGTTCTACTATCTTTCCAAGATATTCTGGTTCTTCGTCCAGCCGCTCAACCTGGCGATTTTCCTGCTTTTGGCGGGGCTGATCGCCGGGACGATCGGCCGGCGGCGACTTGCCGTCACCGGCAGCGTGCTGGCGTTTCTGATCCTTGCGCTGTCGGCCTGGACGTCGCTCGGGGCCATGATGCTCAATCCGCTGGAGGAACGCTTTCCCAAGCCGCCGCTGCTGGAGAAGGTAGACGGCATCGTCGTGCTCGGCGGCGGCTTCGAGGGCGCCATCAACCTCGCGCGTGGCGGCTATGAATTGAACAGCAGCGGCGATCGCATGGTCGAGACCGCAATCCTCGCCCGGCGTTTCCCGCAGGCAAAGGTGGTCGTCTCCGGTGGAAACGGCTCACTGTTCTTCGACGGCGAAGGTGATGCCGACACCGCTCCGCGCCTGCTCGAGGCGCTGGATGTCCCGGCCGATCGGCTGATCCTCGAAGACAAATCCCGCAACACCTACGAGAATGCGGTCTTCAGCCATGAACTGGTCAAACCCAAACCGGGCGAGACATGGCTACTGGTGACATCAGCCTTTCACATGCCACGCGCCAAGGCGCTGTTCGACAAGGCCGGTTTTTCAACCGTTCCCTGGCCGGTCGACTATCGCACCTCCGGTCGCGAAGGCATCGGGCTGTTTCGCGACAATGCGGCCGATTCAGTGCAGAACACGACCATGGCCGTCCGCGAGTGGATCGGACTTTTCGCCTATTGGCTTTCCGGGCGTATCGATCAGCCGTTTCCGGCGCCGGGCGGCTGACCGATCACGGCGCGCCGTGCCGCCGAGAAGAACTGGCGCCGTATCAGGACGGCCAGCAGCAGAAGCGTCGACAGCACGAACACCACCGGATCGACGAACCAGCCGAGATAGCCGATCGAGAAGAACACGCCGCGCAAGCCCGAATTGAAATGCTTGCCGGCCAGCATATTCATTTGCGTCGCGCGCCACACAGCCGTTTGCGTGACGGGATTGCGCGAGGCTTCGCCATGTGGGATCGGCACCGCGCCGATCAGGATCGAGCAGTAATTGAACAGCCTGTAGGCCCAGCCGAATTTGAAGAAGGAAAAGGCCAGGATCAGCACCAGTCCCAGCACCTTGATCTGAAAGGCCGAGCGCGATGGCGCACCGCCCAAGGGCAGGGTGCTCAGCACCTCAAGCACCCGGTCGGACGCGCCAAGCAGGGCGAAACAGCCGCCGAGCGCGATCAGTGAACTGGAGGCGAAGAAGGCGGTTCCCTGCTGCAGGCCGCTCATGATGGCGGTGTCGACGATGCGGATCTCACGCTCGGCCATGGTGCGCATCCAGGCCTCGCGTTGGGCATTCATGGCGGTCGTCAGCGACATGCGGCTAACCAGCTTGCCATCGGAGGCAAGCGTGTGCAGCACCCATGCGAGGAGGAAAAAGCCCAGCGCCGCGAGATCGGCCGTCGAAAGATAGGAGGAATCGCCCATAGGATGAATTTATCACATCTTGATCGCTTCGATCGCCCCACGCAGCGGCCGGCAATCAATGTCGCTGTCGGAGCAAACAAGGTCGGCAGGTGCTGCGCCGCGATTGTCAAAAGAGCGGAAACATCTCGGGAATTCCTATATGTAGTCCTCGACGTGATGCAGGAGACATCGTGTTCCTTTCGGTTTTCGACCTGTTCAAGATCGGCATCGGCCCCTCGAGCTCGCACACGATGGGGCCGATGACGGCTGCGCGCCGTTTCCTCGACGAGGTCGCGGGCGACGACTGGCCGCGGCCGGCCGGCGCCAAGGTCGACCGCATCGGCGCCAGCCTGCATGGCTCGCTCGCCTATACCGGCATCGGCCATGGCAGCGATCGTGCCGTCATTCTCGGCCTTGCCGGCCAGACGCCGCAAACGGTCGACCCCGACCAGGCCGACGGCATCATCAGCCGCATCACCGCCGATAAGCTGATTTCACCGCCCGGCCACCCTTCCTACCATTTCGACCCGGCCACCGATCTGGTGCTCGACCGCAAGACGCCGCTCACCGGTCATGCCAACGGCATGGCGTTCTACGCCTACGACGCCGGCGGCCGGTTGCTGCTCAAGCGCATCTACTATTCGATCGGCGGTGGCTTCGTGGTTTCGGAAGAAGAGCTGCAGCGGATGAAGGCAAAAGGCTCGGTCACGACCGAGGGCAAGAAGGTGCCGTATCCCTTCAAGAACGCTGTGGAGATGCTGAAGATGGCGGCCAAGAGCGGCCTTTCCATCGCCGACATGAAGCGCACCAATGAGGAAACGCAGATGTCGCGCGAGGCGCTCGACACCGGCCTGGATGCCATCTGGGATGCGATGAAGGGCTGCATCGACCGCGGCCTGTCACAGGACGGCATCATGCCGGGTGGGCTGAAGGTGCGGCGGCGTGCCAGGCAGCTGCATGACAAGCTGCAGGAGCAGTGGCAGCAGAACCGGCCGAACCCGCTGCTCGCCAATGACTGGCTGTCGATCTATGCGATGGCCGTAAACGAGGAAAATGCGGCCGGCGGGCGTGTCGTCACCGCGCCGACCAACGGCGCGGCCGGCACGCTGCCGGCGGTGCTGCGCTACTGGCTGCATTTCCATCCCGAGGCCGACCAGCCGAGCATCCGCGACTTCCTGCTGACGGCAGCGGCTGTCGGCGGCATCATCAAGTCCAATGCGTCGATCTCCGGCGCCGAAGTCGGCTGCCAGGGCGAGGTCGGCTCAGCCTCGGCGATGGCGGCCGCCGGCCTGTGCGCGGTCATGGGCGGCACGCCCGAACAGGTCGAGAATGCCGCCGAGATCGCGCTCGAACATCATCTCGGCATGACCTGCGACCCGGTCGGCGGGCTGGTCCAGGTGCCATGTATCGAGCGCAACGCGCTGGGTGCCGTCAAGGCGGTGACGGCCGCGTCACTGGCCATCAAAGGCGACGGCGTGCATTTCGTGCCGCTCGATGCCGCGATCGAGACCATGCGCCAGACCGGGCTCGACATGAACGAAAAGTACAAGGAAACCAGCCTTGGCGGGCTGGCGGTCAACGTCGTGGAGTGTTGAGGGCTGGCCCAAACCGGCACTGTGGAGAAGTCCGTCAGGCCGTTGACGTCTCGGCGCTCCGGACTAACCTTAGCGAATGGCTCTCAATCTCCTAAAGCTTTGCGTCGGCTGCGACAGTGTCGAGGATCTCGAAGAGTGGATCGCCTTCCGTCTTGACGAGCGCCGCCGTGCCGGTGAGCCAGCCGAACACTGGCACACCACCCGCATGGTGCCGACACGTGGCGACGAGGTCACCGATGGCGGCTCACTCTATTGGGTGATCAAGGGCAGCGTACAATGCCGCCAATTGATCACGGAAATCCGGCCGTTCACCGATGACGACGGCATCGGCCGCTGCCATTTGATGCTCGATCCCGAGGTGGTGCGCACCGACTGGCAGCCGCGCCGCGCCTTCCAGGGCTGGCGCTATCTGAAGCCAGCGGACGCTCCGTCCGATCTCGGCAAGGGCAAGGCGGGATTGATCGAGATGCCGCCAAAACTCAGGCGCGAGCTGGCCGATCTCGGCTTGCTCTAATGCACGTTGCCCAAAAGTGACCTCGGTTTTGGGAGAACGACATGCATAAGACAAAGCCTCTGTAGCGCGTCGCATAGGTCCGTTTCGACGCGACGCGCTTTAGACATTTTCTGGCCCTCAATGTTGCCTCGTGCTGGACTTGCAAGCGAGGGGACAACGCCACATCTTCAAATCCATGCGCGATGAAGAACCGTCGAAGTCGACACAGGCCGCGGCGTTGCGGAACCAGTTCGCACGATGGTCCTCTTCCAGCCCGGGTAAAGGCCATGATTCTGGCGCAGAAAAAGTGTTGAAGGACATCACGCGGCTGTCCAGGCGGACAGGATACCTGCGGGGCGATGGGAAATGTTAGGCGCAATTATCGTTGTGGTCGCGTTGGTGCTGGTGCTCCTGGGGGTAGCCACGGCCTTTCTCCGCGCGGATCCGGCGCAACTCGCAAGCGGGACGAGAACCTTGGGGCCGATCCTGCTGGCGGTGGTCGGCGGCGCCGTGCTCGTGGTCGGGCGTCAAGCCATCGGCGGCATCATCCTGTTCGTGGCAATCGCCTGGTACGGCGCCACGCGTACGGGCCGGCCAAATGCCAGGCCGGTTGCTGGAAAACGCTCAACCGTGCGGACAGCGGCACTCGAGATGGAACTCGATCACAATACGGGCGGCCTTGAAGGGCTGGTCCTGGCCGGCCGCCACGATGGCAAGATGCTTGGCTCGATGACCCTTGCGGAATTGCAGCATCTCTACCGCGAGCTCTCCGGCGATCCGGAGAGCCGGCAGTTGCTAGAGACGTATCTTGACGGCAGATTTCCCGTCTGGCGCAAACACGCTGAGACGAACGGTGGCGAAGGGCTGGGTGTTGCGCCAAGTCCGGGCGCCATGACTAAGGAGGAGGCCTACAAGGTCCTTGGTCTTGAAGCGGGGGCCGCCGCGGCGGATGTCCGCAAGGCGCACCGCCGCCTGATGCAGCGCCTGCACCCCGATATCGGCGGCACGTCTTTCCTGGCGGCGCGGATTAACGAAGCCAAGGACGTCTTGCTCTCCAATCACAACTAGTCTCCTTCGACGCAAAATTTTCCGGGAGATATCTTCCACGCGGTCCTATTGCTGGACGGCGTAGCACTCGATTTTCTTCTTCTTCAAAGCGGTGCAGGCCTTCCACGCGGCGTCCTTCGACCCAAAGCCGCCGAAACGGGCGCGGTAGTAGGTGACGCCGTCCTTGTCGAAAGCGACGGTGAAGCCGGACGCGTCGGCCAACACCTTGGGAGCCTGCTTGGTTGTGTTGTCGAGGAAAGCCTGGGCTTCGGACTGCTTCGGCGAGGAAGCAACCTGGATGGCCCAGCCCGATGGAACCGACGCGGTGCTGACCGGATCAACGGCCGGGGCGGGCTCTGCATAGGCAGCTACGACCTGTGCGGTGGCGACCTTGGGGGCGGAGACGATGACCGTCTTCACCTTCTTTGCCGGGACAACCAGCTTGGGTGCCTCTGCCTCGGCTGTATCCTCGTCCTCGCTGTCGCCCTGGGCAACGGTCGCGTCGTCCGCGACGGCCGTATCGGCTTCCGCCACTGCCACCGGCTTTTCGTCCGGGGTCGGCGCGTCATGCTTGGGCAGCAGAACCTTCGCAAGTGCGCTGATGGGATTGCTGTCCGCCTTGGCGACCAGATCGCCGCCACCGCGGGTCGATGCCCTCGGCAAATAGGCGTTGATCAGACCAGCCATCTGGTTGTCGCGGCTGCCGCCCGAGGTGCCACCCATGACGACGGCGACAAGGCGGCGGTTGCCGTCATTAACGGAGGAGACGAGATTGAAGCCGGAGGCGCGGGTATAGCCGGTCTTGATGCCGTCGACGCCCTTGATGCGTCCGAGCAGGCGGTTGTGCCCATTGATGCGCTGGCGACCGTAGAGAAAGGAGCGCTGCGCGAAATAGCCGTAGTACTGGGGAAAATGTTCCCGGAGCGCGATGCCGAGCGTGGCCATGTCGCGCGCGGTGGTGAACTGCCCCGGGTCGGGCAGGCCGTTGGCGTTGCGGAAGACGGTGCCGTTCATGCCGAGCTGCCGCGCCTTGGCCGTCATCATGCGGGCGAAGTTGGTTTCGTTGCCGCCGAGCATTTCGCCGAGCGCGGTCGCCGAGTCGTTGGCCGACTTCGTGACTATCGACAGGATCGCGGTCTCGACCGCGACCGATCCGCCCGGCTTCACGCCGAGCTTGGTCGGCGCCTCGGCGGATGCATGGGCCGAAAACACGACCGGCGTGTTTCTGCTGATCTTGCCCTTCGCCATCGCTTCGAAGGTCAGATAGAGCGTCATCATCTTGGTCAGCGAGGCAGGATAGCGCCGGCCATCGGCATTGGCCGAGTAGAGCACCTTGCCGGTCTTGGCGTCGACGACGATGGCTGCCGATTTTGCCGCGAACGACGAGGCGCCACCCGCGACGACGAATGTCATCGCCATGGCGAGGATCATGATCGTTTTGAGAGGGGACGCGGATTTGGAAACGATGCCCGACAACGCCTGACGCACTGGTAGTTCCTTTGAATTTCTCGTTGCGTTGGAGGCGGCAAAGGGATCCTGCCTCACTTCCGGCCAAGCTAGCGGGGCAGCGTTACCAATCCGTTTATGGTAACCGCCGCGTTCACCATTTTCTGGCGGTTTGAGCCTTCCTTTATTTGAATTTTAGCCATTGCCGCCGCCATCGCGGCCGCGAGCCCTGAATTCTTGACTTTTGTGCGTCGCACAATATATATTATGCATTGCACAACGGCGCTCGGGGCAGGGCGCGTCAACCGTCCAGGGAGAGTACGAAATGACCCAGACCTATGAGGACTTCAGCAAATACGGCAAGGAGTTCACTGACACCGGATTGAAGAGCTTCGCCTCTTTGTCCAAGGGCGCGCAGGCGATCGCCACCGAGGCCGGCGAATACACCAAGAAGAGCCTCGAAGCCGGCAGCGCCGCGGTCGAGAAGCTGTTCTCGGCCAAGTCGCTGGACAAGGCGATCGAGATTCAATCCGACTATGCCAAGCAGTCCTACGAGGCGTTCGTCGCCGAGGCCACCAAGATTGGCGACCTCTATGCCGAACTCGCCAAGGAAGCCTACAAGCCGTTCGAATCGATCGTTGCCAAGGCGAAATAATTTTCGCCCGAGAATTCCAGATCCGGCCCTTTGGGTGCGGGACAAAACCCGGTCGTGGAAACGCGGCCGGGTTTTTTCATGTCAACGCTTCACGATCGCGAAATTCCGCCAAGTTGGTCACCTAGCCATATTGTCAGCTAACCAGAAGGGCTTAAAATCGTCCATCGAACACCTACATGTGAAACTCGCATGAGGATTCGAAGAGGCAGGAATACGTGACGATCGGTTTGACTGCCACGAGACGAGTGGCGCGGATGCAAAACGGCGGCGGCGACGGCAATGAGGCCGGCCGCGGGACGGCCGTCATCACGCGCACCAAAACCAAGACCAAGAAGCCCAGCCTTTACCGGGTCCTCATCCTCAACGACGACTACACTCCGATGGAGTTCGTGGTTCATGTGCTGGAGCGTTTTTTCCAGAAGGACCGCGAAGCTGCCACACGCATCATGCTTCATGTTCACAATCATGGAGTAGGCGAGTGCGGGGTCTATACATTCGAGGTGGCCGAGACCAAAGTGTCTCAGGTCATGGATTTCGCCCGACAGAATCAGCATCCGCTGCAATGCGTGATGGAGAAGAAGTGAGGTAACATGCCGGCTTTCTCCCAAGGCCTGGAAAAGGCGCTTCATCAAGCGCTGACGCTCGCCAACGAGCGGCACCATGAATATGCAACCCTTGAACACCTGCTGCTCGCGCTCATCGACGACACCGAGGCGGCCGCCGTCATGCGCGCCTGCAACGTCGATCTCGACGAGCTGAAGCATACAGTTCTGACCTACATCGACACCGAGCTCGACAATCTGGTCACCGGCTACGATGAGGATTCCAAACCGACCGCCGGTTTCCAGCGCGTCATCCAGCGCGCGGTGATCCATGTGCAGTCATCTGGCCGCGAGGAAGTGTCGGGTGCCAACGTGCTCGTCGCCATCTTCGCCGAGCGCGAAAGCCATGCCGCTTATTTCCTGCAGGAACAGCAGATGACCCGCTACGACGCGGTCAACTACATCTCGCATGGCATCGCCAAGCGTCCGGGCGCGTCCGAGAGCCGCACCCCGCGCGGCGCCGATGACGAGCAGGGCGGCCAGAACGGTGCCGAGCCCCAGGAGGAAGGCGGCAAGAAGAAGCAGCAGCAGGACGCGCTGACCGCCTATTGCGTCAACCTCAACAACAAGGCCAAGGCCGGCAAGATCGATCCGCTGATCGGCCGAGAGAGCGAGATCAACCGCACCATCCAGGTGCTGTGCCGCCGCTCCAAGAATAACCCGCTCTATGTCGGTGACCCCGGCGTCGGCAAGACGGCGATCGCCGAAGGCCTGGCCAAGCGCATCGTCGAAGGCGACGTGCCGGAAGTCTTGCACAATGCCACCATCTTTGCGCTCGACATGGGCACGCTTTTGGCCGGCACGCGCTATCGCGGTGACTTCGAGGAACGGCTGAAGCAGGTCGTCAAGGAGCTCGAGGACTATCCGGGCGCCGTGCTGTTCATCGACGAGATCCACACCGTGATCGGTGCGGGTGCCACGTCAGGCGGCGCCATGGATGCGTCGAACCTGTTGAAGCCGGCTCTGTCATCGGGTGCGATCCGCTGCATCGGTTCGACCACCTACAAGGAGTTCCGCCAGTTCTTCGAGAAGGACCGCGCGCTGGTGCGGCGCTTCCAGAAGATCGACGTCAACGAGCCGACCATCGAGGACGCCATCGAGATCATGAAGGGCCTGAAGCCCTATTATGAGGAATTCCACAAGGTGAAGTTCACCAACGAGGCGATCAAGGCCTCGGTGGAGTTGTCGGCGCGCTACATCAACGACCGCAAGCTGCCGGACAAGGCGATCGACGTGATCGACGAGACCGGCGCCTCGCAGATGCTGGTGCCGGAAGCCAAGCGCAAGAAGACGATCGGTATCAAGGAGATCGAAGCGACGATCGCCACCATGGCGCGCATCCCGCCGAAAACGGTTTCGGCCGATGACGAGAAGGTGCTGCAGGGCCTGGATGTCGAGCTCAAGCGCGTCGTCTACGGCCAGGACACCGCCATCACCGCGCTGACCTCGGCGATCAAGCTGGCGCGTGCCGGCCTGCGCGAGCCGGAGAAGCCGATCGGTTCCTACCTGTTCTCAGGTCCGACCGGCGTCGGTAAGACCGAAGTCGCCAAGCAGTTGGCCGCCTCGCTCGGCGTCGAACTGATCCGTTTCGACATGTCGGAATATATGGAACGCCACACCGTTTCGCGGTTGATCGGCGCGCCTCCCGGCTATGTCGGCTTCGACCAGGGCGGCCTTTTGACCGACGGTGTCGACCAGCATCCGCACTGCGTGCTGCTGCTCGACGAGGTCGAAAAGGCGCATCCGGACCTGTTCAACATCCTGTTGCAGGTGATGGACCACGGCAAGCTGACCGACCACAACGGCAAGCAGATCGACTTCCGCAATGTCATCCTGATCATGACCACCAACGCGGGCGCATCCGATGCGCAGCGCGCGGCGATCGGTTTCGGTTCGACCAAGCGCGAAGGCGACGATGTCGAAGCGATCAACCGGCTGTTCACGCCGGAATTCCGCAACCGTCTCGATGCGATCATTCCGTTCGGCTCGCTGCCGGTGCCGGTCATCCACCAGGTGGTGCAGAAGTTCGTCATGCAGCTGGAAGCCCAGCTTTCCGAGCGTGGCGTCACCTTCGACCTCTCGCCGGACGCGATCGCCTGGCTCGCCGACAAGGGCTATGACGAACGCATGGGCGCGCGTCCGCTCGGCCGCGTCATCCAGGAGCACATCAAGAAGCCGCTGGCCGACGAAGTGCTGTTCGGCAAGCTGAAGAAGGGCGGCACGGTGCGCGTCACCGTCGAGAAGAAGGGAACCGGCGAGACCGGCCTCAAGCTCGAATCGCTCGCCGACGAGGCGCCGGTGAAGCCGAAGAAGGAAGAGCCGGAAGACGCGCCGAAGCCACCCAAGGCCGTGGCCAGGAAGCCTGCGGCAAAGAAGGTCGTGGCGCAGAAGCCCGAGCCCAAAGGCAAGGACGGCGGCAAGCGCAGCCTCGTGCCGCAACTGCCCAGAAAGAACTGAGCTGAAGACAGTCGAAAATGCCCCGGAAATGAACTGCCCCCCGAAAGTTGGACGCAACTTTTGGGGGGCAGTTCAAAATGAGGCTCTTTTGTTGGGACAATGTGGTGGCTATGGCCGGCCAGATCATTATCCTCAACGGCGCGCCGCGGTCAGGAAAATCGAGCATCGCTCGAGCCATCCGGGAATGCTTTGACGGCCATGGATGAATCTGGGGGTCGACAGCTTTGAGCGGATCACCTCGAGACTTTGTCCGGGAGTAGGCTTGCGCCCTGGTGGCGAACGCCCCGACCTCGAAGTTTTCGTGCCGCGCATGTACCGCCGCCCTTTATGAGTCGATCTCGTCCCATAGCCGGCTGGGGCTGAATGTCGTGACCGATGTCGGTCATCACGATGCCTATTCGAAGCCCCTTGACTGCTTGGTCGATTGTGCTCGCCGGCCTGCCGGTGCTGTTTGTCGGCGTTCGCTGTCCACTAAGCGCGTCGCGTCGAAACCGATTCATGCGGCGCGCTTTAAGGCTGGCAGGGTTTATGTCACCGGCTCCCTCGACGGTACCGAGCCTTTACCGGTGCGGCTGTGGCAGGAAGTGGTGCATCGGCCGGGCGTTTACGATCTGGAAGTCGACACATCGCGCCTGAACCCCGAGTTGATCTGTAAGACACTTCTAATGGACAGGGTGCGTCCGACGGCGTTTGAGAGTCTCTTGATTCCGATCCGGAGTTCAAAAGCCTTCCTGACTATTGCCGGCCAATTTTTCACTCCGAATTAACGCCGGTTGCTCATGCTTCAAGGATGGTCTTGCTGCCCACAGAACGGACAATACTGGCCGTCGCTTTGGCGCTGGTCGCCGTTTGCTTGTTCCTTGCCTGGGACAAGGGCGTCACCGTTGCGCTCGACGGCTACCGCTTTTCCTTCGGCTTTGCCGTCGTCATGACTGGCCTTGGGCAATTCTATCGGCGGGTCCGCAAGGCCGAGCGGATCGCGCTGACCGCGCATGGGCTGGCGCTGTTCATCCTCTTTTCGGTGGTTGCTTCGCTCTTCAACCTTCTGCTCTTGCCCCGGGACTCGGCGCCGATCGACGCTACCCTAGTATGGATCGATTCTTGGTTCGGCTACTCGTGGCCAGATGCCTGTGCGTGGATTTCCCAATACCCACTCCTCCCGGATGCCCTCAGGCAGGTCTATAATCTGACACTAGCTCAGATCCTGTTTGTCTTTCTTTTTCTGGGTATGGCCAATGATCGGAGGCAGTTGCACACAGCCATGCTGGCTACGGTGTTTGCAGCGCTGGCCACCATCTTTTGCTGGGCGCTATTTCCGTCCAGCGGGGCTTCCGCTTACTGGACCCTGGACCCTGAAATCGATCGCGTTGTTCGACCCGTGGTCAATTCCGCTTATGGAGCGGAATTGAATCGCCTGCTGGTTGACGGCATCAAGGACATTTCAGCCATACAGGTTACGGGGCTGATAGGGTTCCCTTCGTTCCACACGGTCATGGCGCTGATGTCCCTGATCGCGATCTGGCCGTATCCTTTTGCGCGTTTTGCGCTGATCCTAGGCAACACCGCACTCCTGCCGGCAATTCTCATCCATGGCGGGCACAATCTGATGGATGTGTTTGGCGGCACGGTGATTACAATAGCTTGCTGGCGACTGGGTCTGCTGGCGTTTGAAGCGCAACAGCGCCAGCCATTGTCGAGGGTCGATGAGGCGCCGGCGACCGAGGGCTGAGCGTCACTACTCGGTCAGCGCAGCCCGTATCTTTTCGGCGTTCTGCGCCAGCACTTCAGGTTTTTCCATCGCGCCCGTATGCGGCTTCAGCGGGATGCCGTCGAAACGCGGGATGACATGCACGTGAAGATGATAGACGGTCTGCCCTGACGCAGGTTCATTGAACTGCATGATGGTGACGCCGTCGGCATCAAATGCTTTGCGGACGGCCCTCGCCACTTTCTGGACCACCGTGAAAAGCGGGCCGCACGTTGACGGATCGGCGTCGAGCAGGTTGCGCGACGGCACCTTCGGCATCACCAGCGTATGCCCCGGCCCCTGCGGCATCACATCCATGAAGGCCACGACCGCTTCGTCCTCATAGATGCGGTGCGAGGGTATTTCGTCGCGCAGGATCTTCGCGAAGATGTTGTCGGTGTCATAGGCGGTTTGGGCCATCGTGAACGCTCCGGATTGTGTCTTTCGTGTAGCGAAGCCGTTGAAACTCGGCAAGACGATCGGGCGAAGTCGACACTGCCCAGGCAGCCCGGTCGCTATTCCTCGAGATCTTTGCGGAACGGGGTATGTTCTTCCAGATATTCGCCCATCCGCTCTACCTCGCGCCGCTCGCGCCCGAGATAATCGGCGACCGCTTTGCGCAGGCCGGGGTGGGCAATGTAGTGCGCCGAATGCATGGTCACCGGTCGGTAGCCGCGCGCCAGCTTGTGCTCGCCTTGCGCGCCTGCTTCGACCACCTTCAATTTGCGTTCAATGGCGAAGTCGATGGCCTGGTGATAGCAGATCTCGAAATGCAGGTAGGGATGATCCTCGATGCAGCCCCAATTGCGGCCGTAGAGCGCGTCGGAGCCGATGAAGTTGATGGCGCCGGCAATGTAGCGCCCGTTGCGTTTGGCCATCACCAGCAGGATGTCGTCCGCCATGCGTTCGCCGATCAGCGAGAAGAACTGGCGGTTCAGGTAGGGGCGGCCCCATTTGCGGCTGCCGGTGTCCATATAGAAGGCGAAGAAGTCGTCCCAGGCCTTTTCGGTCAGGTCCTTGCCGGTCAGCCAGTCGATCGTGATGCCATCGGCAAGCGCTTCGCGCCGTTCCTTCTTCATCGCCTTGCGCTTGCGCGAGGCAAGCGTGGCGAGGAAATCGTCATAGGTGGCAAAGCCTTCGTTGAAGAAATGGAATTGCTGATCGGTGCGATGCAGGAAGCCCGCGGCCTCCAGCGTCGCGACGTCACTCTCCTGCGCGAAGGTGACATGCGCCGAGGATATGCCGAGCTTGTCGGTCACCATTTTGAGCCCGGCGGCAAGCCCGGCCTTAACCGCGTCCCGATCCTCGCCCTTGCCGACCAGCAGGCGAGGGCCGGTGACGGGCGTGAACGGCACGGCACTTTGCAATTTTGGATAGTAACGGCCGCCGGCGCGCTCGAAGGCATCCGACCAGCCGTGATCGAACACATATTCGCCCTGGCTGTGCGACTTGAGATAGCAGGGGATAGCGCCGAGCAGCCTGCTTTGCGCGGTTTCCAGCCGCAGGTGATGGCCTTGCCAGCCAGTGCGCCGCACGGCGCAGCCCGAATCCTCCAGAGCGCTCAAAAAAGCAAATGAAACGAGCGGGTTATATCCGGCCGCGTCGCCGCGCGTGGTCCCGGCAAAGCCGTTCCATTCATCGCAGGTAAAGGCGCCTATGCCCGCGGCGATGCGGATCGAATAGCCCGCATTCGCCGATTGTTCGTCGCAGTCGTCGCCCTGATCCATGAGGCTTATTTAAGCTCCATTCGGGCCGCTACAAGTCACGTTTCGGGCACCCTGCTCAGGCGACTTTGATCAGGTCGGGTTCGAAACCTTCGAACGTCATCTGGTCGGCATATCTAAAGGTCAGGTCGACCGCCGGCTGGTCATGCACCGTCCAGGTGATGACAGGCATTTTGAGCTTTTCGCGTACGAAGCTGACAAACGGGTTCGGCAGATCGCCGGCGGCATAGGAGGTAAAGGAGAGTTCGTGCGCCAGCATGGAAAAATGTGCTTCGATCAGCTTGGCGTCCTTGCCATAGGCGGTCAATCCAGCCGGAATGCCGGGCGCGTGCCTGGGGAAATCGCGGATCAGCCAGTGATCGAACGACATGATCGCCGCCTTGCCCTTGTAGCGCTTCAGCATCTTGCCGACGCGCGCCACCAGGCACTCATCGCGACCGGGAGTTCCTTTCAGCTCGACGACCATGGGCACGCGGCCGTCGACGAGATCGAGCGCGTCCTGCAGCGTCGGCACGTGATCCGCCGTGCCGCCGACCTTGAGCGCGGCAAGTTCGGCGGCGCTGCGTTGCCAGACGAAACCGTCCTGACCTGTCAGCCGTTGCAGATCGTCATCATGGATGACGATGGGAACGCCATCCGACGACAGATGCACGTCGCATTCGATCGCGTAGCCGCGTTCGGCCGCGGCGGCGAAGGCGGAAAGCGTGTTTTCCCAGCGCGACCTGTTCATGTCGTGAAAGCCGCGATGGGCAACCGGCCGGGCAGTCAGCCAGGAGAGGTCGGTCATGTCCGCACCTTCACTCATTCGACTTCAAAGATCGCTTCGATTTCCACCGCGGCATTAAGCGGCAGGGAGGCGGTGCCGACGGCGGAGCGTGCGTGCTTGCCGCTTTCGCCAAGCGCGGCAACCAGGAAATCGGAGGCGCCGTTGGCGACCAGATGCTGTTCGACGAAGTCGGGGGCCGACGCCACGAAGACGGTGATCTTCACCAGACGGCGGATCTTCTCGAGGTCGCCAAGTGCCGCCTTGGCTTGCGCCAGGATGTTGATGGCGCAGTATTTCGCGGCGTCCTTGCCGCTTGCCGTGTCGACGTCGCGGCCGAGCAGACCGCTCGCCTGCAACTTGCCGTCCTTGAGCGGCAATTGTCCCGCCGTGAACAGCAGATTGCCGGTCCTGCAATAGGGCACGTAGTTGGCGGCAGGCGCGGCGGCAACAGGAAGCGTCACGCCGAGATCACTTAGCCGCTTTTCGATTGTTTCACTCATTGCTTTTCCCTATTGCTGGAAGGTGCCGCGCTGGCCGGGCCGAAATTGCTATTTTTGCCTCGCTTCCGCCACGACTTTTTTTAAGCTGGACCATCTTTCCCTGCGGCCCTGCCATCAGCCGCGACGATTGGAGTACCTCATGCGCGCAGCGCGCCTTGCATTCCACGCCGTTCTGTTGTCGGCGCTGTTCCCTGTGGGCTCCGCTTTCGCCGTACCGGCGCTGCAGGCGCATCGCGCCGTCTACGATCTCACCCTCAAGAAGGCGGATGATCGATCCGGCATTACCGGTATCACCGGCCGTATGGTCTACGAGTTCAACGGCTCGGCCTGCGAAGGCTACACGGTGAAATTCCGTTTCGTCACGCAGATCGCGACCAGCGACAACACGAAGCTGACCGACCAGCAGACCACCACCTTCGAGGACGCGGAAGGCAAGGTGTTTTCTTTCGTAACGAAGTCCTTCGTCGACCAGAACCTCGACAAGGAGGTCAAGGGCGTCGCGACAAAGAATGCCAAGGGGCTGAAGGTCGATATCGACAAGCCGGAGAAGAACAGTCTTGAACTCGCGGCCACCCAGTTTCCGACCCAGCATCTGGTCGAGTTGATCGGCAAGGCCGAAAAAGGCGAAAACTTCTATCAAACCAACCTGTTCGACGGGTCGGAGGACGCCAACAAGGTGATGACGACCACGGTTGTCGTCGGCAAGAAGACCGAAGCCGACAAGGCCGATCCGGAAGCGCCGGCACTGGCGAAGCTTGCCACCGACAAATATTGGCCGGTCGACATCGCGTATTTCGACGACAGTGCCCAGAAGGGCGAGGAAGTGCCGGAATACCGGATCAGCTTCAAGCTGCACGAAAACGGCATCACCCGTGATCTCGTCATGGACTATGGCGACTTCTCCATGACCGGCAAGCTGGTCAACCTGTCGCTGTTCGACCAGACAAAGCCTTGTCCCGTATCGAAGTAGCAGCGATGCGCAAGTGAACTGGCCGGGCTTGATGGCGGTCTATGTCGATGCGGCGATCTGGAAGTGGGCAGGCCATCGCTGGTGCCATTTGATGGCCGACGACACCGAAGAACTGCATCGGTTCGCATCCCGGCTTGGCGTGAAGCGCTCGTCCTACCAGGGGCCGCCCAGGACATCGGCGCCACACTATGACATAACCGGTTTCGAGCGCGACCGCGCGGTGCGGCTCGGCGCCATCGAATGCAGCCGCGAGGAGATCGTCGCGATCTTCAGGCGCGTGCGGGTACCCAACGGAAAGGCCCGGTCATGACTCCAACGGCATTTTTCGCGTATTGCGCAGCCGTCACACTCGCCGCCGCCACACCGGGGCCAGCGATGTTCACGGTCATCACCAATGGCGTGTCGCGTGGTTTTCTTGGCGCCTTCATGGCCGGCGTGGGGGTCGCCGCCGGCGATGCCGTGCTGGTCACTCTGGCACTGCTCGGGCTGGTAGCCCTGGCCCAGACATTCGAATGGATATTCCTCCTGCTTAAATATGCAGGCGCCGCCTACCTGATTTTTCTCGGCATCAGGATGTGGCGGGCCTCGGCCACGCAACCGAACGGGCCGCAGACGGCACAGGCGAGATTGTCGCGGTTCTTCTTCCTTGGCGCGTCCATTGCGCTGGGGAACCCGAAGGCGATCCTGTTCCATGCCTCGATCATGCCGCTGATCCTCGATCTCGACACGCTGACGTTTGTCGATGGCCTGCTGGTGGTAGCCGTCGTCATCAGCATCAATATCCTCACCATGGGTGTCTATGCGGTACTTGCGGGCCGGGCCTCGGGCTGGTTCAGGACGCCCGGGCGCATGCGACTGATGAACAGGTTCGCCGGCAGTGCCATGATAGGCACCGGAGCGCTGATTGCCGCACGCTGAGCGGAAAGCGTCACACGGCTTGCGTTTATCGCGCTTCCCCTCTATATGCCCGCTCATTCCACACACGGACTTTGGTGTCTGCCCGGGAGAAATCCGGCTGAAACCTCCGGTGGCGTTCGAGGACTTCGTCCAAAAAATGCCTGTGTCCGTGGAGGCTAACCGGAAAGGAAATGAGAATGGCACTGCCTGATTTCAGCATGCGCCAGCTTTTGGAAGCTGGCATTCACTTCGGCCACCAGACCCACCGCTGGAACCCGAAGATGGCGCCCTACATCTACGGCGCCCGCAACAACATCCACATCATCGACCTCTCGCAGACGGTGCCTTTGCTGCACCAGGCGCTGAAGCAGGTTTCCGACACCGTTGCCAAGGGCGGCCGCGTGCTGTTCGTCGGCACCAAGCGCCAGGCGTCCGACATCGTCGCCGATGCCGCGCAGCGTTCGGCCCAGTACTACGTCAATTCGCGTTGGCTCGGCGGCATGCTGACCAACTGGAAGACGATCTCGAACTCGATCCAGCGCCTGCGCAAGCTCGACGAGATGCTGGCCGGCGAGGCGCAAGGCCTGACCAAGAAGGAACGCCTGAACCTCGACCGCGAGCGCGAGAAGCTCGACAAGGCGCTCGGCGGTATCAAGGACATGGGCTCGACGCCCGACCTGATGTTCGTGATCGACACCAACAAGGAAGCGATCGCCATCCTCGAGGCCAAGCGCCTGGGCATCCCGGTCGTTGCCATCATCGATTCGAACTGCGATCCGGACAAGATCGATTTCCCGGTCCCCGGCAATGACGACGCGGCCCGCGCCATCCAGCTCTATTGCGATCTGATCGCCAAGGCCGCGATTGACGGCATCGCCCGTCAGCAGGGCGCGCTCGGCATGGATATCGGCGCTTCGGTCGAAGCTCCGGTCGAGCCGGCGCTCGATCCGGCTCCGGCGTCGGAAGCCCCAGAGGCTTGATAGTCGAAGGCCGGTTTGCGGCCTTCATCTTTCTCATATTTTGGCACGCTAAACAGACGCACCATCAAATAACGATGGTGCGTCGGTGCATTTAAACAAAGAGGCGACAATGAGCATTTCGGCTGCACAGGTCAAAGAACTCCGCGACTTGACCGGCGCGGGCATGATGGACTGCAAGGCGGCGTTGAACGAGACCAATGGCAACATGGAAGAAGCCGTTGACTGGCTGCGCAAGAAGGGCATCTCCAAGGCCGACAAGAAGGCCGGCCGCACCGCCGCCGAAGGCCTGATCGGCGTCGACAACGGCGTGCGCGAAGCCGCCGTCGTCGAGGTGAATTCCGAGACTGATTTCGTCGCCCGCAATGCCGCCTTCCAGGAAATCGTCGCCAACGTCGCCAAGGTGGCGCTTGCCTATGGCACGACAGAGGCCGTGGCCGCCGCGAAGTATCCGGGTTCGGACAAGTCGGTCACCGACACCATCAAGGACGCTGTCGGCACCATTGGCGAGAACCTGGGCTTCCGTCGCTCGGCCAAGCTGACCGTGCCGCATGGCGCGGTTGCGACCTACGTCCACAATTCGGTAGCCGATGGCCTTGGCAAGCTCGGCGTGCTGGTCGCGATCGAGACTACCGGCAACGAGCATGCCGCCAATGCCTTTGGCCGCCAGGTCGCCATGCATGTCGCCGCCACCAACCCGATGGCGCTGACCGCCGAGCAGATCGACCCGGCAGCGGTCGAGCGTGAGAAGGCAATCTTCTCCGACCAGGCGCGCCAGTCTGGCAAGCCGGAAGCCATCATCGAAAAGATGGTCGAGGGTCGCCTGCGCAAGTTCTATGAAGAAGTCGTGCTCTTGAAGCAGGCCTTCGTGCTTAACCCCGACATCACTGTCGAGAAGGCGCTGAAGGATGCCGAAAAGGAAATCGGCGCGCCGGCCAAGATCACGGCCTATCTGCGCTTCGCGCTTGGCGAAGGCATCGAGAAGGAAGAGTCCGATTTCGCCGCGGAAGTTGCGGCGGCGGTCAAGAAGTAAGCGTCCTACCGCTTTATTCCGACTGTGTTTTTCGGCCGGGTGTCCGCAGGGATGCCCGGCCGATTTCGTTTGCGGTATCGATAAACGCCCTGAGCTTCGGCGCCATCGCGGCGCGGCGCGGGAAGTAGAGGAAAAGGCCGGGTTCCTCGATCGCTGATTGCGGCAGAACCTGCACCAGGCGCCCGGCTGCCAGATCCGCGCGGGCCAGCGGCTCGAACATATAGGCGAGGCCGACGCCAGCGAGCGCCAGATCAATGGCGGCGAGCGAATCCGTCACGATGGCCGTACCGCTGGTTTCCATGACCACATCCTTGCCATCCTCGGCCAAATCCCAGCGATAGAGAGCGCCCGAACGAACAAGCCGGTACCCTATGCAATTGTGGTTCGCGAGATCGGCAACGCGGCGCGGACGGCCACGTCGCCCGATATAGGCGGGAGAGGCGACGATGACGACTTTGAAGGGCTGCGTCAGGCGGATGGCAACCATGTCCTGCGCGATCATCTCGCCGAGCCGGATGCCGGCGTCGAAACCTTCACCGACGATGTCGACCAATCCCTGATCGGCAAAAATCTCGACCGTAATGTCGGGGTAGCGCTCGGCCATCGCGGCGACGACCGGCGTCACCGCCAATGGAATCGCGATGTTGGAGGCGTTGATCCTGAGCAGGCCAGACGGCCTGCCCTTGTCGCTGCGGATGCGATCCATCCGCTCGGCAATATCCTGGAGGGCAGGGGCCGCCGTTTCCACCAGCGCCTTGCCGGCCTCGGTGAGCGAAACGCTGCGCGTCGTGCGCGCAAACAGCGGCTGGCCGATACGCTCCTCGACGAGCCGCACCGCGTGGCTGACCGCCGACGGGCTCATCCCGAGTTCCGCCGCGGCAAGTGCGAAGCCGCCGCGCCGCGCAACGGCTACGATGACAGGCAGGTGGGTGAGCAGGTCTCGGTCCATTCATGAACCATATCGCACGGTCCATGCAGATCATGCAATCTTATCGAGGAGGCAAAAGCGGACCATTTAAGACGGCATCGAACAGCAAGCATCAGACAGCAAGGAGCCTCCGATGTCCGACCTTCATTCCAGACAAGCCCGCAACCTCCAGACGGTACACAGCTTCTTTGACCTGATGCACCGCAAGGATATCGACAGTTGGAGTGAACTCTGGGCCGAGGATGGCCGCATCATAGTCTTCTATCCGCCGGCGGGATTTGGCGACAGCATCGACGGCAAGGCAGCGATCGTGGCCGCCTTCAGGGGACTGTTCGGCAATTTCGAAACCTTCGAATCGCAACTGACGGCCATCTATCCCGCCGCGGACTCCGAAGCCGTGGTGGTCGAATACCGGAACCGCGCCGTGCTCGTGGGCGGCACCGAATACACCAACAGCAACATTGCCGTCTTCCATTTCGAGAATGGCCTGATCTGCGCCTATCACGACTATTTCGACCCGCGCCGGTTCCAGGTCGTTGTCGACGCGCTGTCAAAAGGCTGAAGGCGGACCTCCCCGACTGATCATCCGTCCGTTTGCAAACCTATCCACCAAAGGAGAAGCGAAATGAATGCCTTGAAACACGTTACCTTCGCCGCAGGCCTTGCCCTGGCACCCGTCGATGCCGGTGGTGCCGAACCGACCGGCTGGCAGGCACTTGCCGATGAACGCGCCGTGGTCCGTATCGCCGATGCCATCGACCGCGCCGTCGACGCGCAGGACTGGAAACGCGCGCGCAGCTATTTCGCGGATCGGGTCACCGCCGACTTCAGCAGCCTGTCCGGGCAGCCCGCGGCCAACATTGCCTCCGACGATCTGATCGGCGCCTGGGCCGGCAATCTCAAGGGCAGCAAGACCAGCCTGCACCTGCGCACCAATCACCAGGTCGTCCTCGAGGCGGACACGGCGACTGTTCTGTCGAACGGCTATGCCTGGAACCGGATGGAGGGCAATGGCGATCCACTCTGGGAAGTCTGGGGCACCTATGAGCACCACCTGACGCGTTCTGGCACCGCCTGGAAGGTCGATGGCTTCACCTTCCACATGACGCATGAACGCGGCAATCCCTGGGTCAAGACGACCCCGGGCCAATGACGCCCGCATCAACCGGATCAGGATCGGAAAAGACAATGACGATGAGCTACTACACACTCGGCAACAGCGGCCTGCGCGTCAGCCGGCTGGCGCTGGGCACGATGACCTTCGGCACGGAATGGGGCTGGGGCGCGGACCGGAATACGGCGCGCGCGATGTTCGACGCCTATGTCGAGGCCGGCGGCAATTTCTTCGACACCGCCGACCTTTATACCGGGGGCACCGCCGAGACCTGGCTCGGTGAATTCGTGGGCGAGCGAGGCTTGCGCGACAAGGCGGTGATCGCCACCAAGTTCACCATGAACTCGAACCCCGGCAATCCGAACGCCGGCGGCAATGGCCGCAAGAATATCATGCGTGCTGTCGACGCCTCGCTGAAGCGGCTGGGCACCGACTACATCGATCTCTATCTCATGCATATCTGGGACAGGCTGACGCCGGCCGAGGAAGTGCTGCGTACGCTCGACGATCTGGTTCGGGCAGGCAAGATACGTCACATCGGCCTGTCCGACGTGCCGGCCTGGTATGCCGGGCGGGCTCAGGCGATCGCCGAACTGCGCGGCTATGAGCCGATCTCGGCGTTGCAGCTCGAATACTCGCTGGCGGAGCGTGCCATCGAGCATGAATTCGTGCCGTTCGGGACACGTCATGGCGCCGGCATCATGGTCTGGAGCCCGCTGGCCAGCGGGCTGTTGAGCGGCAAATACCGCCCGGCGCAAGCGGGCAATGCCGGCCGGCTCGACGGTTTCCGCAACACCACCCACCCCGGCTTCCAGAAATTCACGGATCACAACTGGGCTGTTGTGGCGGAGTTGGAGAAAGTCGCCGCCGAACTCGGCCGCGGCATGGCTCAGGTGGCGCTCAACTGGGTGGCGACACAGCCAGGAATCGCCACCGTCATCCTTGGGGCAACGAGACTTTCGCAGTTGCAGGACAATCTTGCCGCGCTCGATTTCTCGATACCGCCCGCGCTTCGCCAGCGGCTGGACAAGGTGAGCGGCACGCCGGCGCCGTTCCCGCATTCCTATTTCGGTCCCGAGATCCAGGTCCGTGTCGCCGGCGGTGTCGTGACCGGCGACAAGCCGTCCGGTTATGCATTGCCGGTCGTGGTCGAAGGCGAGGCCGTTGCCATCAGCAGCAACTGATCCAAAAAGCCTGGAATTTTGCACAAGGGCGCGGCGTGACATCGCCGCGCCCTTCGTGTATCCGGTCAACCCGTCATGACAGCACCGCCGGGCGAAGCAGGAGGCCTTTTTCGCCTTCAGAGCTTGCCGCGCCGGGATTTTCGAGGAACCAGATGACGGTGAAGCCCCTCTACCGACGTGTTCTGCTGAAAGCTTCGGGCGAAGCGTTGATGGGCGAACAGCATTTCGGCATCGACGTCTCGGTCGTGGACCGCATCGCCGGCGACATCGCCGAGGCGCGCGCGCTGGGCATAGAGGTGGGTGTCGTCATTGGCGGCGGCAATATCTTTCGCGGCGTGGCCGTTGCCTCCAAGGGTGGGGACCGCGTCACGGGCGATCATATGGGCATGCTTGCCACTGTCATCAATTCGCTGGCGCTGCGCACATCGCTGAACAAGATCGGCGTCGACGCCGTCGTGCTGTCCGCGATTGCCATGCCCGAGCTTTGCGAGAGCTTTTCGCAGCGCCAGGCGACCGCCTACATGAACCAGGGCAAGGTGGTGATCTTCGCCGGCGGCACCGGCAATCCGTTCTTCACCACCGATTCGGCCGCAGCGCTCCGTGCGGCCGAAATCGGCGCCGACGCGTTGTTCAAGGGCACGCAGGTCGACGGCGTCTATTCGGCCGACCCGAAAAAGGACCCAAGCGCGACACGTTTCGAACGCATCAGCCATGCCGAAGTCATAAATCGCGGCCTTTCGATCATGGATACGGCTGCGATTGCACTTGCGCGCGAAAACAACATTCCGATAATCGTCTATTCGATCCACGAAAAAGGTGGTTTCGGCGATATTCTGAGGGGCGGCGGCCGCTGTACGGTCGTCGCCGACGAGTGATCCGGGCCTGATCCCGGGAAACCGGGTTTCGAGATCAGCTCGAACACGGGGCCTTTGCCCCCGAAGCAGTGAACCCGCGGCAGACGGGTCGAGGAGACTAGAATGAGTGGTGAGTACGACGATCTCAAGCGGCGCATGGATGGGGCAATCGCGGCGTTCAAGCATGATCTGGCCTCGCTGCGGACCGGTCGCGCCTCCAGCAACCTGCTCGACGCGATCCAGGTGCAAGCCTATGGCACCACCATGCCGATCAATCAGGTGGCCAATGTCACCGTGCCTGAGCCGCGCATGATCTCCGTCTCGGTCTGGGACAAGTCGATGGTCGGCGCGGTCGACCGCGCGATCCGGGAATCCAATCTGGGCTTCAACCCGATCGTCGACGGCACCAATCTGAGGATTCCGCTGCCGGAGCTCAACGAACAGCGCCGCAAGGAACTGGTCAAGATTTCGCACGGCTATGCCGAAAACGCGCGCGTCGCCGCGCGCCATGTGCGTCGCGATGGTATGGATTTCCTGAAGAAGGCGGAGAAGGACGGCGACATCAGCGAGGACGATCAGCGCAAGCGTTCCGACCAGGTCCAGAAACTTACCGACGAGACCATCAGCACCATCGATCATCTGCTTTCCGACAAGGAAGCTGAAATCATGCAGGTTTAGGGTTGGCCCTTGGCTGATCCGAAAGCGAGATCATGACAACGCCCGCGCATGTCGCGATCATCATGGATGGAAATGGACGCTGGGCCAAGGCGCGCGGTATGCCGAGGCTCGCGGGTCATCGCGCCGGTGTCGAGGCGCTGCGCAAGGCCGTGCGTGCCGCCCCCGGTCTCGGTATCTCCTTCCTGACCGTCTATGCTTTCTCGTCGGAGAACTGGTCACGGCCGAAGTCCGAGGTCAGCGACCTTATGGGGCTGTTGAAGCTGTTCATCCGTCGCGACCTTGCCGAGCTGCACCAGAGCGGCGTGCGGGTCAGGATCATCGGCGACCGGGCAGGGCTGCAGGCGGACATCAGGGGGCTGCTCGAGGAAGCCGAATCGCTGACGATCCACAACACCTCGCTGACGCTGGTGATCGCCTTCAATTATGGCGGGCGCGACGAGATCGTGCGCACCGCGCGCAAGCTCGCCGAGGCGGTGGCGCGCGGTGAAATCGACAGCGAGGCGATCACCGCCGAAAGCTTTGCCGGCTCTCTCGACACGCAAGGCATTCCCGATCCGGAGCTGGTCATCCGCACCAGCGGCGAGCTTCGCCTGTCCAACTTCCTCTTGTGGCAGGCCGCCTACAGCGAGCTCGTCTTCCTGCCGTGCTACTGGCCGGACTTCAATCGCGAGCACCTCGCCGAGGCCCTGCGCGAATATGCCGGCCGCGAGCGCCGCTTCGGCGGACTGGACCCGCAAGACGTCGCGTCGCGACCGGCCGCGGGATGAGCAACCTTCAGCTACGTGTGATTTCGGCGGTCGTGCTCGCTATTGCGGCCCTTGGCCTGACCTGGCTTGGCGGCCTGCCTTTCCGGCTGCTGTGCGCCGTCATGGCGGCAATGATCTTTTATGAATGGACACGCATGTCGCGGCCCGCCGCGGCCGACGGGCTTGGCTTCCTGCCGGAAGCGCTGATGGTCATTTTCGTCGGTGCCTTGATTGCCGGCCTGTCCGCATTGTGGCTGCTGCCGCTCGTGGTGATTCTGGTTGCGATAACGGCGACCACCGCGGGAATTCGCAGGATCGGCCAGTGGGACGCTGGCGGCCTTGCCTATGCCTGCGTGTCGGGTCTGTCGCTTGCCCTGCTGCGCGACGGCGACCATTCGGGCTTCGTCGCCATTCTGTTCCTGTTCGCGGTCGTCTGGGCGACCGACATCTTCGCCTATTTCGTCGGGCGCGCCGTCGGCGGGCCCAAACTGGCGCCGTCGATTTCGCCAGGCAAGACGCGCAGCGGCGCGTTCGGCGGGGCGGTCGGTGGCGTCGTCGCGGGACTTTTGCTGGCAGCCATTGCCGGCGCCGGCAACCTGGCGTTGCTCGGCATTGTGGCGCTGGTGCTGTCCGTTGTCGCCCAAGCTGGCGACCTGTTCGAATCCTGGGTCAAACGGCGGCACGGCCGCAAGGATTCGGGCGTGCTCATTCCTGGCCATGGCGGCATCATGGATCGTGTCGACGGGCTTGTCGCGGCCGCTCTTGCCCTATACGTCATCGGTTGGATTTCGGCGGGCGCCGACCATCCGGCACAGGGGCTGTTTGCCATTTGAATGATGTCATTCCACGATCTGGCGCGGACGTGCCTTGGATTCGCCTGTATTGATGTCACAGTCACGCAGCGGCCGCGGAAGAATTTGAGGGCTTGAGTTGAACGAGATTCTTCACGCGATTTTCAGCACGGAAGGCCTCTTTCTCGGCACGCTCGTGCCGTTTCTCTTCGTACTGACCGTGGTGGTGTTCGTTCACGAGATGGGCCACTACCTCGTCGGCCGCTGGTGCGGCATCGGGGTCAGGGCCTTCTCGATTGGCTTCGGCCCGGAGCTCATAGGCTTCAACGACAGGCGCGGCACGCGCTGGAAGCTTTGCGCCATTCCGCTTGGCGGCTATGTGAAGTTTGTCGGCGACATGAGCGCCACCTCCAGCAAGCCGACATCGGACGAGCTCGAAACGCTGACCGACGAGGAACGCAAGGTTGCCTTCCACACCCAGGCGATCTGGAAGCGCGCGGCAACGGTGGTGGCCGGGCCGCTGTTCAACTTCCTGCTGACGATCGTCGTCTTTTCCGTGCTGTTTGCCTCCTATGGGCGTTATGTCGCGGAGCCCATGGTCGCGGAGATTACCGCCGACAGTCCCGCGGCCAAAGCTGGCATTTTGCCTGGCGACCGATTCGTCAGTGTCGACGGCAGCAAGGTCGAAACCTTCGGAGACGTGCAGCGGCTGGTCTCGGGCCGGGCCGGCGACACCATCACCTTCGTCATGCTGCGCGGCGGCAAGGAGGTCACGGTGACCGCGACGCCGCACCTGATGGAACAAGAGGACGCGCTCGGCAACAAGATCAAGGTTGCGGTGATCGGCGTCGTCAACAACAAGGAACTCGGCCAGCCTCGTCTCATCACATACACCCCGGTGGGAGCCGTTGCGGCGGCCGTTGAGGAAACGGGCCATGTCATCGAGCGCACGGGCCAGTTTCTGCAGCGCTTCGTCGTCGGGCGCGAGGACAAGTGCCAGCTGGGTGGTCCGGTCAAGATCGCAGGTATGGCCGGCAAGGCTGCCAAACTCGGTTTCGAGTGGCTGGTGCAGCTTGTCGCGCTGCTCTCCGTGGGGATAGGCATTCTAAACCTTTTGCCGATTCCCCCCCTCGACGGCGGCCATCTGTTGTTCTACGGGGTGGAGGCCGTCATCCGCCGGCCGGTGTCGGAACGGATGATGGAAATGGCCTATCGGGCCGGTCTGCTTCTGGTGCTGTGCTTCATGGCGTTCGTGTTCTGGAACGATCTCTTTGGGTGCTGAAATCATGAAGGAATTTGGCCTGGGCATGGTCGATGTTGAGACGCCGTTTACCATGCACGGGGATATGAGTGACGCGAAAGCCACGCAACAGGGTTAAGTAAATACAAATTAACCAGAAGCCTTGCGTGTAGGGAAAATCCGGTTAATACGGTAGGGGAAATGACCGCACGTCCGGTTTTCTCGCCGTGGGGACTACGAGAAAAGGTTATTAAGCCCGATGAAGGCAGCATCCAAGTTTCTAAACGCCGCGTCAGCGGCGGCACTGTCCGCCGCTCTGGTCGTACCCGGTGCGCTCGCAGTGCAGTTCGTTGCCACATCGGCGGCCGAAGCCGCTGTCGTAAGCCGGGTGGAGGTGAGCGGCAACCAGCGTGTCGACGCCGATACCATCCGCAACTACATCACCATCAAGCCCGGCAAGGCCTTCTCCAGCTCCGATGTCGATAGCGCGGTCAAGGCGCTGTTCGGCACCGGCCTGTTCTCGGATGTCCAGATCAACCAGGTCGGCTCGACCTTGGTCGTCAAGGTTTCGGAATACAAGGTCGTCAACCAGGTGCTGTTCCAGGGCAACAAGAAGCTCAAGGACAACGCGCTTCAGGCAGCGGTTCAGCTGAAGCCGCGCGGCACGTTCTCCCAGGCTACGCTCGATTCGGACGTCGAGGCGGTCAAGGCCGCTTACAGGCGCATCGGCCGTGACGATGCCGGCGTGACCGCGCAGATCATGGAGCTCGGCGACAACCGCGTGAATGTGGTGTTCCACGTCACCGAAGGCGATCGGACGCAGATCGCGGCAATCAATTTCGTCGGCAACAGCGCCTATTCCAGCCGCCGCCTGTCGGACGTGATCAATACCAAGCGCTCATCCTGGGTCTCGTTCATCCTGCGCGACGACGTCTATGATGAAGACAAGCTGCGCGCCGACCAGGAACTGCTGCGCCGCTTCTACTATAATCACGGCTATGCTGATTTCCAGGTCGTGTCCGCTGTCGGCGAGCTCGACAATGCGACCAACAAATACACGGTCACCATCACCGTCCAGGAAGGCGAGCGCTATACTTTCGGCGACATCAGCGTCGAAAGCACGATCCCGGAAGTGGACTCCAAGTCGCTGGAATCGGTGGTGGAAACACACAAGGGCGATGTCTACAACGCCAAGAATGTCGAAGACTCGATCATTGCCTTGACCGAGAAGGTGGCCGGTTCCGGCTACGCATTCGCGCAGGTGACGCCGCGTGGCGATCGCAACTTCGAGAACCATACGATTTCGGTGGTCTACACGGTCGACCAGGGCACCAAGGCCTATGTCGAGCGCATCGAGATCCGCGGCAACGATCGGACGCGTGACTATGTCATTCGCCGCGAATTCGACGTCAGCGAAGGCGACGCGTTCAACCAGGTGCTCATCCAGCGCGCGAAGAAGCGTCTGGAAGACCTCAATTACTTTGACAAAGTCGACATTTCGACCGTGCCTGGCTCGGCCCCTGATCAGGTCGTGCTGGTGGTCGATGTGGTAGAGAAGTCGACGGGTGAATTCTCGGTTGGCGCCGGCTATTCGACCGGTGGCGACTCGGCCGGACCGTCCGTCGAAGGATCGATCACCGAGCGCAACTTCCTCGGTCGTGGCCAGTTCATCAAGGTGTCGGCCGGTGGCGGCAAGAACTCGCGCGATTACAGCCTGTCCTTCACCGAGCCCTATTTCCTCGGGCGGCGCATCGCCGCCGGCTTCGATATCTACAAGTCGACGCGGGAATACAACAATAACTACGACAGCGACACCACCGGCGCGACGATCCGCTTCGGGCTGCCAATCACCAACAGCATTACAACCCAGCTGGCGTACAACATCTCGCAAGAGAAGTATAAGGTCGACGATAGTTGCGGTCCAACCAGCCCAGGAGATCCGGACGGCACCTGTAACATCTCACAGGCTGTCCTGGATGGTATCGAGCAGAGCCCGTGGATCAAGTCTTCGGTCAGCCTGGGGCTGGTCTACAACACCATCGACGACATGAAGAACCCGCACGAGGGTATCTACGCCAACACGACCGTGGAGGTCGCGGGTCTCGGTGGCGATGCCAAGTTCGTGAAGATCACCGGCCGCGGCAGCATCTATCAGACGCTGTCCGAGCAGCTTGACCTTGTCGGGCTCCTTTCAGGTGGCGCGGGTCACGTCGAGGGTTACGGCAGCGACGGCGATCTGCGCATCTTCGACCACTTCCAGAGCACCGATCGCATGATCCGCGGCTTTGCCTATGGTGGCATCGGCCCGGTCGCTACCGGTACCAGCGGCGATCATCTGGGCGGCACGACCTATTTCAACGCTTCGGCCGAGGCGCAATTCCCGCTCCCGGTTATTCCCGAGAGCTTCGGCTTGCGTGGCGCGGTGTTCGCGGATGCGGCGACGCTCTACGGCAACAAGATTGCCGATCAGTCACTGGTCGATCAGGACTCGACCGGTTTGCAGATACGCGCCTCGGTCGGTGTCGGCCTGATGTGGGCCTCGCCGTTCGGGCCGATCCGTATCGACTATGCGATCCCGGTCAAGAAGGAAGCCAAAGACGACGTGCAGGAATTCAACTTCGGCATATCGACCCGCTTCTGATCGGCGGCCAACGATGCTCCCGGGTTTTGGATCCGGGAGAAATGTTCCGACCTAGCTGGATATAGCTTCTGGAATGACCGATCCGGTGTTCTTCGCGCCATCACGCCGGTATACGGCGGCCGAAGTCGCGAATCTGACTGGCTCGGTGCTTGTCGATTCCGGCCAATCCGACGTTTCGATCGAAGCGTTGGCGCCAGCCAATGAGGGCGGCGCCAACGCGCTCGTTTTCGTCGACGGCAGGCGCAATTCGGCGCTGATGCCGTCGCTGCGGGCGGCAGCGGTGCTGTGTCCGGCGGAATTCGCAAACAAGGCGCCGGCTAGCGTCGCCGTCCTGATCCATCCGCGGCCGCAACAGGCATTCGCCCTGGTTGGTCGGCTGCTGTTCCCCACGGCCGCTACGCCGGGGCCGATGACCGGTGAAACCGGTGTTTCGCCTCATGCCCACGTCGATCCGACAGCGCATGTCGAAGCCGGCGCTGTCATCGAAGCCGGCGTGGTCATCGGGCCAGGCGTCTCGATCGGCAGCGGCACCGTCATTGCGCCAAACGCCGTCATCGGACAGTCCTGCCAGATTGGCCGTGACGGCTATGTCGGCCCGGGCGCCAGTATCCAGTACGCATTGATCGGCAATCGGGTCATCATCCATGGAGGCGCCAGGATTGGACAGGACGGTTTTGGCTTTGTCGGCGGCGCCAAGGGTCCCGAACGTGTTCCACAGATCGGGCGGGTCATCATCCAGGACGATGTCGAGATCGGCTCCAATTCCACCGTCGATCGCGGCGCCATGTCCGATACGATCATCGGGCAAGGCACCAAGATCGACAATCTCGTGCAGATCGCCCATAACGTCCGCATCGGTCGCAATTGCATAGTAGCCGGGCTTTCGGGTATTTCCGGTTCCGTGGTGGTGGGGGACAATGTCACCATGGGCGGCGGCGTCGGGCTTGCGGATCATCTCACGATTGGTACAGGTGCCAAGCTTGCCGCCAGAAGTGGATTTATGAGCAATGTTCCCGCCGGCGAGATATGGGGTGGCTATCCGGCGCAGCCGATGGCGGAAGCCATGCGAGAGATAGCCATGTTGCGCACGATGGCCAGGGCACGCAAGCAGGGCAAGGACAATGGCTGACATGGTGGCGGCGACAACGCTGGAAGCGGTCGACATATTGGGGCTTATGAAGCTCCTGCCGCACCGTTACCCCTTCCTTATGATCGACCGCATCATCGACATCGATGGCGACGACTCCGCCATCGGCATCAAGAACGTGACCATAAACGAGCCGCATTTTCAGGGTCATTTCCCGGAGCAGCCGGTGATGCCGGGTGTGCTGATCGTCGAGGCCATGGCGCAGACGGCGGGCGCCATTTGTATCCGCAGCCTCGGGGCGTCGAAGCCCTCGCTGGTCTATTTCCTGACCATCGACAACGCCAAATTCCGCAAACCGGTCGTTCCCGGCGACCAGTTGAAGATCCATGTCAAGAAAATCAAGAAGCGCGGCAACCTGCTCAAATTCGCCTGCGAAGCCCTGGTCGAAGGTGCCAAGGCGGCCGAGGCCGAGATTTCAGCCATGATGGTCACCGGCGACTGACGATCGAGTGCCTATGAAAACCAACACGTCAATCCATCCTTCCTCCGTCGTGGAAGAAGGCGCCCAAATCGGCCACGGTGTGCGCATTGGGCCGTTCTGCCATGTCAGCGCCGATGCTGTGATCGGTGACGGTGTCGAACTGGTTAGCCATGTCTCGGTCATGGGCGCGACCACTGTCGGAGCGTCGACCAAGGTCTATCCGATGGCGATCCTGGGCGGACCGCCGCAGAACACCAAGCACAAGGGCGGCCGCACCACACTCGTCATCGGCGCCAACTGCACCATCCGCGAAGGCGTGACCATGCATGTCGGCACCGACACCAGCCGCGGCGAAACGACGGTCGGCGACAATGGCAATTTCCTCGCCTACGCCCATATCGCTCATGATTGCGCCGTCGGCAACAACGCCACCTTCGCCAATGGGGCGACATTGGGCGGCCACTGCGAGATCGGCAACAATGTCTATATCGGCGGCCTCAGCGCCGTTCATCAATTCGTGCGTGTAGGCGACAACGCCTTTCTTGGCGGATGCTCGGCTTTTGTTGGTGATGTCATTCCTTATGCCATCGCGGTCGGCAACCGCGCCAGCTTGCGCGGCTTGAACATCATCGGCCTCAAGCGCGCCGGTCTGCCGCGTTCCGAAATCTATCTGCTGCGCAAGGCCTACAAGACGATCTTCGACCGCTCCCGCACCGTCAGCGAGAACATCGAGTTCGCCAAGGCGGAGTTCGCCTCGTCGCCGACCGCAATGAAGATCATCGACTTCATCACCAGTCGCGGCAAGCGGCACTATGCGGTGCCATCGCTCAAGGGCGGCGATGGCGACGATACCGATGACGAAGACTGAGACAGCCGCGGCTGGTCTTGATCTCCCGCCTGGTGCCAGGGTCGGCATCATCGCCGGCGGCGGCAGCCTTCCGGTCGAAGTCGCTGCCGGTTTGGCCGAACAGGGTCATGCGCCCTTCATCGTGCTCATGGACGGTGAGGCTGACCGCCTGGCGGAGTTGTGCCGGTACGAGCATGATACGCTTGCCCTGGAGGCGATAGGATCGCTCGTTCCGCTGCTCAAGCGCAACCGGATTACCCATCTGGTACTTGCCGGCGAGATAAAGCGCAGGCCAAGGCTGACACATCTGCGTCCAAGCCTCAGCCTGCTCGCCGTGGTGCCCCTTGTTGTCATGGCGTTGGCGCGTGGCGATGACGGGCTGCTCAAGGTGGTGGCGCGCGGGCTTGAGGCCAGGGGGATTAAGGTCGTGGGTGCTCACGAGATCGTGCCGAACCTTGTCGCCGCCGAAGGGGTGTTGACCAGGGCTAAGCCTCTGAAATCGGACTGGCGCGACATCGAGGCGGGTTTTGCGGCGGCAAAGGCCATTGGGGCGCTGGATATCGGCCAGGCGGCGATCGCGGTCGGCGGCCGGACCATTGCGCTTGAAGGCATCGAGGGCACGGCCGGATTGCTGGACCGCGCCAGGCTGCTGCGCGGCCACGGCCGTATCGCCGGCAAGACGCGCGGCGTTCTGGTCAAATGCGCCAAGCCTGGCCAGGAGTTGCGGGCGGATCTTCCTTCCATGGGACCACAGACGGTAGAAGCAGCGCATGCGGCCGGCCTTGCCGGCATTGCCGTCGAAGCGGGACGCTCCCTGATCCTCGAAGGCCCCGCAACCCTCTCGCGTGCCAATGAGCTTGGGTTGTTCATCGTCGGCATGGCAGCAGCGGAGTCCGGACATGGCTGACAGGGCGCTGAAGATCGCGATCGTCGCGGGCGAGGAGTCAGGCGACCTCCTTGGCGCCGACATCGTCCGGTCGCTCCGCCAGATGACAGGTCGCGAGGTGCAACTCGTTGGACTCGGCGGCCGCCACCTGCAGGCGCTTGGGCTGGTTGCGCCGTTCGACGCCGGCGAGGTCGCTCTGATGGGGTTCAGCGCCGTCCTGCGTGACCTGCCGCGCCTGATCCGGCGGATCGGCCAGCTGGGGGGGATGGTTGCGGACGCCAAGCCCGATTGCCTCGTCACCATCGACAGTCCCGATTTTTCGCTGCGCGTCGCCAAAAAAGTGCGCGCGGCCAACCCGTCGATCCCGATCGTCCACTATGTCTGCCCGAGCGTCTGGGCATGGCGGCCGGGCAGGGCGGTGGCGATGAAGCCCTATGTCGACCACATTCTGTGCATCCTGCCGTTCGAAGTGAATGAACTCGATCGGCTGGGTGGTCCGCCCGGCACCTATGTCGGGCACCGTCTGACCCATGACGCGGGTGTGCTCTCGGCGGCAAAGGCTCAAGCCCAGCCGCGTGATCTATCACCAGACCGCGTGAAGACGCTGCTCGTCCTGCCCGGCTCGCGGCGCGGCGAGGTGCGGCGGCTGCTCGAACCGTTCGGCGAGACCGTGTCGATGTTGCGGGCTCGCGGGCATCGGCTCCGGCTGATGCTGCCGACGGTGCCACATGTCGCGGATACCGTGCGGTCCGCGGTCACGCGCTGGGACGAGAAACCCGAGATTATCCTTGAGCCCGAGCGCAAATGGCAGGCCTTCGGCAAGGCCGACGCCGCGTTGATCGCGTCCGGCACGGTGTCCCTGGAACTGGCATTGTCCGGCGTGCCGATGATCTCTTGCTATCGGCTCGACCCGGTCGCACGCGTCGTCGCGCCGTATCTCGTTTCCGTCTGGTCGGCGCTGCTTCCCAACCTGATCTCGGATCGCGCGTTGATCCCGGAATTCTACAACGAGTACGTCAAACCGAACAATCTTGCGCGCCAGCTGGAAGCGCTGTTGGACGACAGTGGCATGCGCGCCTGGCAGAAAGATGGGTTTGCCGAGATTTCAGGGCGCATGGCAACGGACAAACCGTCCGGTGAAATCGCCGCGGAGGTTGTGATGCGGCACATCAAGGGAGTGAGTAGTGAGTAGTGAGTAGTGAGTAGTGAGTGGGAATATGTCGGCTATTCCCTACTGACTACTGACTACTGACTACTGACTTTCCATTCACCGCTTGGCGATCGGCACGTAGTCGCGCTCCGGCGCGCCGGTGTAGAGCTGGCGCGGGCGGCCGATCTTCTGGCGCGGATCCTCGATCATTTCCTTCCACTGCGCGATCCAGCCGACCGTGCGGGCGACCGCGAACAGCACCGTGAACATGGTGGTGGGGAAGCCCAGCGCCTTCAGCGTGATGCCGGAGTAGAAGTCGACGTTCGGGTAGAGTTTCTTCTCGATGAAATAGGGATCGGTCAGCGCGATCTTTTCCAGTTCCATCGCGATGTCGAGCAGCGGATCGTCCTTGATGCCGAGTTCGCCCAAAACCTCATGCGCCGTCTTCTGCATGATCTTGGCACGCGGATCGTAGTTCTTGTAGACGCGATGACCAAAGCCCATCAGCCGGAACGGATCGTTTTTGTCCTTGGCGCGGGCGATGAATTCCGGAATGTGATCGACATGGCCGATCTCGCCCAGCATGTTGAGCGCCGCTTCATTGGCGCCGCCATGGGCCGGGCCCCACAGGCAAGCGATGCCGGCGGCAATGCAGGCGAAGGGGTTGGCGCCCGAAGAGCCGGCGAGACGAACGGTCGAGGTCGAAGCGTTCTGCTCATGATCGGCGTGCAGGATGAAGATGCGCTCCATGGCGCGCGCCAGCACCGGATTGATCTTGTATTCCTCGCACGGCACGGCAAAGCACATGTGCAGGAAGTTGGCGGCGAAATTCAGCTCGTTCTTCGGATAAATAAAGGGCTGGCCGATGTGGTACTTGTAGGTCATGGCCGCGATCGTCGGCATTTTGGCGATCAGGCGCATGGACGCAACCATGCGCTGGTATGGGTCGGAGATGTCGGTCGAGTCGTGATAGAAGGCCGACAGCGCGCCGACCACGCCGCACATCACCGCCATCGGGTGCGCGTCGCGGCGAAAGCCGGTGAAGAAGCGCGACATCTGCTCGTGCACCATGGTGTGGCGCGTCACGCGATAATCGAAATCGTCCTTCTGCGCCTTCGTCGGCAGTTCGCCGTAGAGCAGGAGGTAACAGACCTCGAGGAAGTCGCCGTGTTCGGCCAACTGGTCGATCGGATAGCCCCGATGCAGGAGGATGCCGGCATCACCATCGATGAAGGTGATCTCCGACTCGCAGCTTGCCGTAGAGGTGAAGCCGGGATCATAGGTGAAGGCGCCGGTGGTGCTGTAGAGCGAGGCGATGTCGATGACGTCAGGCCCGACCGAGCCGCTTCGCACCTTGAATTCGTGAGTCTTGCCGGCGAATTGCAGCGTTGCCATGCCCTCCTGGCCGCCCACATCCAGTTTTTTCGCAGCTTCGGTCATTGCAAACTCCTTCTTGTTCCTCATGCCGGCAAAGGCAAATTCCGCAGAGCGACACGTCGAAATCACCGCAATGCGCGTATTCGCCACCGCATTTTAGGAGGTGCGTGCCAGATTGGGCCAAGCCTAATGTTGCACTGCGAAACGCGCCTTTCAATGCCAATCTTCTTGGGCCAGTTTGCTCCTAATCGATTTGATCCGCTATGCGCGCCAGGCTTTCCCCACGCCCCAGCACGGCCAACACGTCGAACACGCCTGGCGAGGTGCTTTTGCCGGTCAAGGCAGCCCGCAGCGGCTGGGCCACGGCGCCGAGCTTGTGGCCGCCAGCCAGCGCATAGTCGCGGATCGCGGCCTCGGCCGTGGCGGCTGTCCAGTCGCCGGACAGCGCGTTCAAAGCTTCGTGAGCGCCACGCAGGATCTTGCGGGCATCGTCGTTGAGCAGGAGTGCCGCCTTGTCGTCGATCGGCAGCGGCCGCGCGGCAAACAGGAAGCCGGCGCCGTCGACGAGCTCGACCAGCGTCTTGGCGCGCTCCTTCAGGCCCGGAAGTGCTGCCAGCAACTGCGCCTTGTTCTTCTCGTCGAGGCGCGCCGCCATCGCCGGGCCACCCTCCAGATAGGGCAAGGTGGCGATGAAAATGTCGAACAATTCGGTGTCGGCCATGCGGCGCATATGGACGCCGTTCAGCGCCTCGAGCTTGGCGAAGTCGAAGCGCGCCGCGCCCTTGTTGACGTCGCCGATATCGAACCAGGAGATCATGTCCTTGATCGACATGACCTCGTCGTCGCCATGGCTCCAGCCCAGGCGCGCGAGGTAGTTCAGCAGCGCCTCAGGCAGATAGCCCATGGCGCGGTAGACCTCGACGCCCAGCGCGCCGTGGCGTTTCGACAGCTTGGCGCCGTCGGCGCCATGGATCAGCGGGATGTGCGACATCGACGGCACGTCCCAGCCCATGGCGTTGTAGATCACGGTCTGGCGGGCGGCGTTGGTCAGGTGATCGTCGCCACGGATGATATGGGTGATGCCCATGTCGTGGTCATCGACGACGACGGCATGCATATAGGTCGGGTTGCCGTCCGAACGCAGGATGATGAAATCGTCGAGATCCTTGTTGGGGAAACGCACCTCGCCCTGGACCCGGTCCTGCACCACCGTCTCGCCCTCGGTCGGTGCCTTGATGCGGATGGCACCCTTGACGCCGGCGGGTGCCTCCGACGGGGCGCGGTCACGCCAGTGGCCGTTATAGCGTGGCGGCAGGCTCTTGGCGCGTGCCGCCTCGCGCATCGTCTCGAGCTCGGCTGAAGTCTCGTAGCTGTAATAGGCCTTGCCCAGGCGCACCAGCTCCTCGGCCACCTCCCGGTGGCGCGGCGCGCGCTCGAATTGGGAGACCGCGTCACCGTCCCATGACAGGCCGAGCCAGGTCAGGCCGTCCAGAATGGCCGATGTGGCCGCATCGGTCGAACGCTCGCGATCGGTGTCCTCGATGCGCAGCAGCATCGTGCCGCCGGTGTGCTTGGCATAGAGCCAGTTGAACAGTGCCGTGCGCGCGCCGCCGATATGCAGATAGCCGGTCGGCGAGGGAGCAAAACGGGTGATGACCTTGTCGGGCATGGAACTCTCGGAAACGTCTGAAGCTGAGTGCGGAGTGCGCGGACTTTCGCGCGTCGCGCGTTCATGTAGCATAGGGTGTCGAGGGCGCAAGGGGCAGACCCGATGACTGGACGAGGCCGGGGCTCGGATCGGGGCGAGGGCGCCATTGTCGGCGTCAGCGAGCGATCCCTGTTTGCGACGCCTCCTGCGATCCCGCTGCCATCGCCGCTCGTGGCTGCGCCCGCAACCCAGCCACTGCAGGCGGATAGCCCAGCGCCAACTCCATCTCCTGCCGCACGCCGGATTGTGCGCATGCGCCGGCAAATCGGCCCGATATCCTTGCCTCGCCTGCGTCACGGCGTCGCCAAGGCGGCGGAGCTGGAACTCGACCGGGGCATCGCCTTCCTGCTGGTGCCGGTCTGCCTGGCCGTTGGGGCGATCTGCTACTTTTCGCTGGCGTCCGAGCCCGATTTTGCAAAGCCTGTCGCGGTCGTGGTTCTGGCGGCGGTCTGTGCATTCGTCTCGCGCTCCTGGCCGAAAACCCATCTGTGTTTCATGGCACTGCTGTTGTGTGTGCTTGGCCTGCTCGCGGCGAAGGTCGAAACATGGCGAGCCGGAACCCGGATGCTGGGCTCGGAAATCTCGACGCAACTGACCGGCCGCGTGATCTCGCTCGAGGAGATGGAGAGCGGCCGCATCCGGCTGACCATGGACGTGATTTCGACCGCCCGGCCGAAACTGCGCTACGCGCCTGAAAGGGTCCGGCTTTCGGCACGCAAGATACCGCCCGAAATGACCGCCGGCTCGCTTGTCACAGGTTATGCCAAACTGCTGCCGCCGACCGGCCCGGTGCGGCCGGACAGCTACGACTTCTCCTTCGACAGCTATTTCGCCGGCATCGGCGGCAGCGGCTTCTTTCTCGGCAATCCAACGGTTGTCTCCGCCGAAGCCAGTGAGATGCCGCTGCCGGCACGCGTGTTTTCAGGCATCGAAAATGCCCGCGAAGCCATCGCCGACCACATCAGGGGCAGCATTGGCGGCGCCGAAGGCGAAATCGCGGCGGCGCTGATCGTCGGCGTGCGGGCCGGCATTCCCGATGAAATCAACGAAGCGATGCGGCGCACCGGCATCTATCACATCATCTCGATTTCGGGTCTGCATATGGCGCTGGTGGCCGGCACCATCATGGGTCTGCTGCGCGGCGCCTTTGCGCTGTTTCCAGGCTTTTCCGCGCGCCGGCCGGTGAAGAAATACGCCGCCGCCGCCGCACTGTTTTCGATCGCCGCCTATCTCGTCATTTCGGGCGTCGTCGTCGCGGCCGAACGCAGCTTCATCATGCTGGCGGTGATGCTGATCGCCGTCTTGTTCGATCGCGCGGCGCTGACCATGCGCAATCTGGCGATCTCGGCGATCGTCGTTATCCTGGTTTCGCCGCACGAGGTCGTCGGCCCGAGTTTCCAGATGTCGTTCGCGGCAACCGCAGCCTTGGTTGGCGCCTATGCCGGCTGGGCCGACCACCATGCGGGAAAGACGAGGCCTCCGCCGCCAAAGCGATCCCTACCCGGGTTTCTGACGCGAAAATTCCTCTTGGCGACAGGTGGATTGGCCATGACGTCCATCATCGCCGGCAGCGCGACGGCACTGTTTGCCATCTGGCATTTCCAGCGGGTGTCGCCGCTCAGCCTGTTCGCCAATCTGGCCGTCATGCCGATCGTGTCGGTCGTGATGTTCCTGGCCGTCGCCAGCGCGTTGCTGATGCCGTTCGGGTTGGATTGGCCGGCTCTCTACCTCATGGGCAAGGGCCTGACAGCGATGATCGCCATATCGGCGTGGATATCGGAGCGCTCTCCGGTCGATGGAGTCGGGCTGATTTCGCAGCAATCCGTGCTGCTGGTCACCGTCGCGCTGGTCATCGCGACGATGGCGACGACGTGGCTCCGGCTCACGGCGGTGCCATTCGCGCTTGCCGGTCTGTTGACTGTGTCGCACACGCGCGCGCCCGATGTGCTGATCTCGGAAGATGCGCGGTTGGTGGCTCTGTCGATCGGCAATGGCGAACTGGCCGTCAACCGGGAACGTCCGAACGAATTCGCAGCCGACAACTGGAAACGCGCTCTGATCTCCGAAACAATCGTGAAACCGGAAATGTTCGAGAAGACTGACGGGCAATTCGATATTTCCGCTCCCACCGACCTGCCGCAGGGATCGCCGTTTTATTGCCGCGAAGGCCTGTGCCTTGCCAGGCACCCTTCCGGCGCGATCATCGCCTATGTCGAGGATCGCAAGAACACCTGGAAGGCCTGCGCTTTCGCCGACCTGATCGTCGTCAATGACGCGACCGCCTATGACGCCTGCCATAATCCGCTGGTTCTCGTCGTCACCAAACGCCAGCTCGCCCGCAAGGGGAGTGCCGCCGTTTTCTTCGATCCCCAATCGGCCACGACCCCGGCTGAGATCGAATTCGCCGTCGACGGACCATACCGGCCTTGGCACGAGCAGCGAAAATTCTCACGCGAGGCGAGAGGGCTGGCCCCCTATAAAAAGGCCGACAAGCCCGATGGCAAGCCAGTTCAGTAGCGCCTGATCAGCCCGACGAGTTTGCCCTGCACTTTGACCCGATCCGGTCCGAAGATGCGTGTTTCGTAGGCTGGATTGGCGGCTTCGAGCGCGATCGAGGCGCCTTTGCGGCGGAACCGCTTCAGCGTTGCTTCCTCCTCGTCGACCAGCGCCACGATGATTTCGCCCGGACTTGCTGTATCGGCATTGCGGATGATGACCGTGTCGCCGTCGAAGATACCGGCCTCAATCATCGAGTCGCCCTTGACCTCCAGCGCATAGTGCTCGCCGCCCATGATCATGTCCGGCGGCACCGAAATCGAATGCGTCTGATGCTGGATGGCATCGATCGGCACACCGGCGGCGATACGGCCCATGACCGGGATGGACACGGCTGAAACCGCATCGTCGTCGTTGCCGGCCGCGGGCAGGCGCGAAGGAGCCGTCGCCGGCCTGATCTGGCGGCCGAGACCGCCTTGGCCAAGGCTGCCCTGGATGACGCTTGGCGAGAACTTCTTTGCCGCATTGAGGCCCGGCGCGATCGAGTCCGGCAGCCGCAGCACTTCCAGCGCGCGCGCCCGATTGGGTAGCCGGCGAATAAAGCCACGTTCCTCCAGCGCCGTGATCAGGCGATGGATGCCCGACTTGGAGGCAAGATCGAGCGCTTCCTTCATCTCGTCGAAGGAGGGCGGTATCCCGCTTTCCTTGAGCCGTTCGTGGATGAACATCAGCAGTTCATGTTGCTTGCGTGTCAGCATGGCGGCCCCCAAGGCATTGAACGAAAGGTCTGAACCAGAATCGAAAAACAAACCCAGAACAAACACTATCCGTTCCAGTTGTGTTCCGCAACCGTTTAAAGTTTAATGAATTTGTTAACGCGCCTGAAGTTTTTTGCCGCGACAGCGGACTGCGGCCGACCGTTTCCGCGATCGGCAGGCATTGAAATCGTTTTGGTTAATGGCCTGTGGCCTATCCACTGTTGGGCCTTGGCATCAGTCTTTCAGATGGCTCTTCTCGGGTGGATTGTACAATTTATGGATCCATTATTCGCGGAACGAAACGAAACCAAAACGCCAACGATTGGTAGCTTTGAGGCGGCGATGGATCAGGTGTTTGGCCCACTCCGGCCAGCGCATGCCAATAGGCGTCGCGAAAGCGCTGAAGTCACCCGGAACCCGCTTTCAAACTGCCGGCGCGGGCGGCGTATATGGTCGCGCCGCTGTCTTCGCTATGGACATAGACGTGCAGGGTATAGCCAATATGCGCCGTCATCAGCGCTTTGGCCCGCTCGACGTCACGATCGAGTGCAGCTTCCATGATCGCTGTATGGTGTTCGATCGCAATCGCTTCGCACAATGCCTCCATTGCCTCTTCATAACCGTCCTTCAGGCCAGCCGCGGCCCGCAATGTCGGCGCCAGGCCGAGAAAACGATGATGCCGTCGCAGCTGATCGGCGATGGTCGAGCGGAATCGCATGAGCCAATTGGAAGTCGCCGCGCTCAGCAGCGCCGCATGGAAAGCCTCGTGGTTCTCGTCCCATTTATCGACGGCCGCATCCGAAGGATCGTCGACCGCGGTCTTGCAACGGGAGAGCCGGTAGTGGGCGGTGACAACGGCATCCTCCCACTCCTTGCCGCCTTTTTCCATCGATTCGAGGAACAGGGGTATCTCGACCACCATCCTGGCGCGTGCCAGGTCCTCCAGTTCGGCCCGCGATACCGGAGCGACGGTAAAACCACGATTGCTGATGGCGGTGACCAGGCGTTCGGCCTCTAGCCGCGACAAGGCTTCGCGCAACGGCGTCCAGCCGACACCATAGGTCCCGCGCAGCGCACTCAGCTTGAGCGGGGCCCCGGGCATGAGGCGCGTCGTCAGGATATCGCGCCGCAACAGCTGATAGGCTGCCTCCGTCTTTGTGGAGATCGTTTGATCCTGCATCACGGTCCATCCATCGTCTGGCAGAGGAAAATTATATATGATGTAGGTGCATGGCAAGAATTATATATAATGTTTGACACGGGCCGGCGGACTGACCATGATCGCCGCACTAGCCGCGGTGCAAGCGGCGTCGATCAAATCTGGGAGGAAATGATGTTGAAGTCGAAATCCGCTTGGCTGTCGGGTTTGTTCGTGGCCGGCGCATTGATGGTGAGCGCCGGCGGTGCCGCCGCTGATCAGATCCGCATCGGCATCGCCAATTTTGGCGAGCATCCGCAATTGAACGCCGCCATAGCCGGCTTCAAGAAGGCGCTGACGGACAATGGCTTCGTCGACGGCAAGGACGTCGTCTATACGGAGAGCCATACCAATTTCGATGCATCGCTGGTGCCGCAGATGATCGCAAAGCTGCAGGCCGAGCAGCCCAAGCTGATCTACACCATCACCACGCCGGTCTCGCAGATCGCCAAGAAAGCGCTCGCGGGCTCCGGCATTCCGATCGTCTTTGCCGCGGTCACCGATCCGGTGGCGGCCAAGCTCGTGCCGTCGTGGGACTCGGGTGATGAAGGCATGACTGGCGCGACCGATCTTCAGGATGTTGCCGCGGTAATGGCCTTCACCAAGAAGCTGTTGCCAAACGCCAAGCGTTTTGGTGTGCCTTACAATCCCGGTGAAGCCAACGACGTTGCCCTGATCGAGAAGATCAAGGCGGCGGCACCGGCCGCCGGTTTCGAGGTCGTGGAAGTCGGCATCGACAACGTCAATGACATTCAGCAACGCATCGCCTCGCTCGCCGGGAAAGCCGATGTGATCTACGGACCGACCTCGAACCTGATCCAGCCGGCGATCGCCGCTGTCTCCGCCGCCGCGCGCCAGGCCGGTATCCCGGTCGTCAACGCCGATGACAGCGCGGTCCGCAACGGCACCGTGCCGGCGAGCTTCGCGGTCAACTATACGCAGGTCGGGATCAACGCCGGCAACATCGCGGCCGAAGTCCTCAAGGGCAAGGATCCCAAGACGATCGCACCGTCACGCCCGGCCTACAAGGACCACATGGCGTTGATCTCGCGCAAGGCGATGGCTGCGTTCGGCATCGAGATACCGGCTTCGATGGCCGATTGCGGCTGCATCGTCGACTGACATCGGCGCTGTGAGGGTGACGGCGCAGGCGCTGTCACCCCGAGGTCAGGGAGGAACGATGCTCGAGATCCGATCCGCGCGTAAAGTATTCTACAAGGGCCAGGCTGACGAGAAGATCGCGCTGGACGGTCTCAGCCTGTTGCTGGCCACGGGCGAGTTCGGCATCGTCATCGGCTCCAACGGGGCCGGCAAGAGCAGCATGCTTAATGCCATTTCCGGCGCTCTGATCCTCGATTCCGGCCAGATCCTGATCAATGGCGCCGATGTGACTGGTATGCCGGTGCACAAGCGCGCCGCGAGACTGGCTCGCGTATTCCAGGATCCGATGCGCGGCACCGCCGCCAGCATGACGGTTGCTGAAAACATGCTGCTGGCTGATTTGCGCAGCAGCAAGCGCACCTTGCGCCAGGGGCTGAATGCCACCCGCCTTGCGTCCTACAGGGAACGCCTGTCGATACTGGGCCTCGGCCTTGAAAACCGCCTCGACACACGCGTCGACCTGCTCTCGGGCGGGCAGCGGCAATCCTTGTCGCTGATCATGGCGGTCGGCGGATCGCCTGACTTGCTGCTGCTCGACGAACATACTGCCGCACTTGATCCGCGCACGGCCGAGATTGTCATGCAGGCGACGGTGCGCGCCGTCAGCGCGCTGAAGCTGACGACTTTGATGGTGACCCACAACATGCAGCACGCCGTCGACTATGGCAGCCGCGTGATCATGCTCGACGCGGGCCGCGTCCTTCTGGAAGTTAGCGGCGAGGAGAAGGCGAGGGTCACGGTTATCGATCTGATCGGCCATTTCTCCGTCAAAACCGACCGCATGTTGCTGGCGAGCTGATCACCATGGGTTTTGTTCAGGACGTTCTCGCCAGCTTCGTCGCTATCATGCCGGTCACCCTGGCGCAGAGCCTGATCCTGGCCTTTGTCGTGCTCGGGATCATGATCCCGTTTCGCATGCTGAATTTTCCCGATCTCACCAGCGAAGGCGCTTTTCCGCTGGGCGGCTGCGTCTGCGGCGTTCTCCTCGCCGCCGGCGCATCGCCGCTGATGGGCATCGCCGCCGCCCTCGTTGTCGGCTTCGCGGCAGGCTGCTGTACCGCGTTCATCCATCTGCGCTTCCGCATCCACACGCTTCTTGCCGGCATCCTGATGATGACGATGCTCTACAGCATCAACCTTCGCATCATGGGCAAATCCAACCTCTCCGTGTTCGGCTCGCCGACGGTGTTCGACTGGGTGCCGTTCGCGCGGCCGGGTTTTCCCGCCAGCAAGATCGTCGTCGCTGGCCTTCTCGCGCTTATCGCCTTCATGCTGCTCTACATGTTCTTCAGGACCGAGAAGGGCACGGCCGTGCGCGCCGTGGGCGCCAATCCTGACATGGCCGAGGCGCAAGGAATCAATGTCTGGGCCGCGACCATAGGCGGTGTCGGGCTGGCGAGCGCGTTTTCGGCGTCAAGCGGCGCGCTGATGGTGCAGTCGCAGGGATTCGCCGACGTCAATATGGGGCTGGGCATCCTCATCAACGGCCTTGCCGCGCTGATGATCGGCGAGGCCGTCGTCGGCAAGCAGACGGTCTGGCGGCAGCTGCTGGCGCCCTTCGCCGGCGCGATCATCTACTACCAGCTGGTGTCGTTCTGCCTTGCCGCCGGCATGCCGCCGCCCGACCTGAAGCTTGCCACGGGCCTGTTCGTGCTGGCCATGCTCGCCTTGCCCAGTCTCAAGCGCAGCCGCGGGCCGGCGCCAGCACGCGAAGCGATCCGTGAATAATCAAGGCGTGAATAATCAGGGAATGTCACAAATGATGCGTGCAACGCTCGATCTCGCAGCCGTCGAAGCCATGGACGCGGCGGACCCGCTGCGCGCCATGCGCGACCGCTTCATCTTGCCGGAAGGCGTCATCTACCTCGACGGCAATTCGCTCGGGGCCGCGGCGCCGGCCGTCTTCGACGAATTGCAGAAGGCCGCGACGCAGGAGTGGGCGCAGGACCTGATCCGTGCCTGGAACACCGCCGGCTGGTTCGACATGCCGGTCGCGCTTGGCGACCAGCTGGGACGCCTGATCGGTGCGGCGGCCGGCCAGACGGTGGTCTGCGATACGACCTCGATCAACATCTACAAGGTGCTGCATGCCGCACTCGGCATGCGGCCGGACCGCTCGGTCATCGTCGCCGAGGGCGACAGCTTTCCGACCGATCTCTACATGGCCGAAGGCGTGGCCTCGACGCGACCCGGCACCGTGCTGCGGCTCGAGGGCGTCGACGCGCCGACTATTGAGGAACTGATCGACGAGCGTGTCGCGGTCATCCTGGTCAACCATGTCAATTACAAATCCGGCCAGCTGCGCGACATGGCGGCACTGACATGCAAGGCCCACCAGGTCGGTGCGCTCATCGTCTGGGATCTCTGCCATACGGCCGGCGCCTTGCCGGTCGAGCTCGACAGCGCCAATGCCGATTTCGCCATCGGCTGCACGTACAAATATCTCAATGGTGGTCCGGGCGCGCCAGCCTTCATCTACGCCGCCGAGCGGCATCACGACAAAGTCCGGCAGCCGCTCAGCGGTTGGTGGGGCCATGCGCGGCCCTTTGCCTTCGAACAGGGTTACGCGGTCGGCAGCGGCATCCGCCGGTTCCTGTGCGGCACGCAACCTGTCTTGTCGACGCGGGCGCTGAAGGGGGCACTGGACCTTTGGGACGATGTCGACATGGCGGTGGTGCGTAAGAAGAGCATCGCGCTCACCGATCTGTTCATCCAACTCGTCGAGACCAGATGCGGCGCCTACGGCCTGGAGCTGGAAAGCCCGCGCGACGGCAAGCAGCGCGGCAGCCAGGTTTCGTTCCTCCACCCGCAGGGCTATCAGGTGATGCGGGCCCTGATCGAGCGCGGCGTGATCGGCGATTTCCGTGCGCCGTCGACGATCCGCTTCGGCTTCACGCCGCTCTATGTCGGTTACACCGATGTATGGCAGGCGGTCGACGTACTGGAAGATATCCTGCGCACCGGCGCCTGGAAGGACGCGCGCTTCGCGGTCAAGACGGCGGTGACCTGAAAAGCCGTCAAAACAGAGAGCTCAGAGCCGGGTACGGACGTTCCAGAGTTCGGGAAACAGGACGACCTCGAGCATCTTCTTGAGATAGGAGGCGCCCGATGTGCCGCCGGTGCCACGCTTCAGGCCGATGATGCGTTCCACCGTGGTGACGTGGTTGAAGCGCCAGCGGCGGAAGTAGTCCTCAAAGTCGACCAGCTTCTCGGCCAATTCGTAGAACATCCAGTAGCGCTGCGGATCGCGGTACACCGTCTGCCAGGCGACCAGGACTTCTTCGTTTTCCGTCCGCGTCTCGCGCCATTCCGTGCGCTTTGCATCCGCCCCAATGTCGAAGCCGTTGCGCGCCAGAAGCAGCAGCGCTTCATCGTAGAGCGACGGCTCGGCCAGAATCGCCTCCAGCTTGGCGTTGAGGTCCGGCCGGTGCTTGTGCGGCCCGAGCATGGCGAGGTTACGGTTGCCGGCCATGAACTCGATGGCGCGATACTGCCAGGATTGGAAACCCGAGGACTGGCCGAGCGAGTCGCGGAACTCGGTGTATTCGCTGGGCGTCATCGTGCGCAGCACGTCCCAGGCATTGTTCAACTGCTCGAAAATACGGGCGACGCGCGACAGCATCTTGAAGCTCGGCTCGAGCCGATCGGCACGGATCGAACGGATCGCTGCACCGATCTCATGCAAGGCGAGCTTCATCCATAATTCCGATGTCTGGTGCTGGATGATGAACAGCATTTCGTCATGCGCCGATGACAGCGGCGCCTGCGCGTCGAGCACTTTCTGCAGTTGCAGATAGTCGCCGTAGGACATGCGTTCCTTGAACGACATCTCAGCGCCTTCGGACGCCGGATCGTAGGGCTCGCTCAATTGATTTTCTCCGTGCGCAGCCGGAAGCGCTGGATCTTGCCGGTCTGGGTCTTGGGCAGGGCGGCGATGAATTTTACCGATCGCGGGTATTTATAGGGCGCGATGGTTGCCTTGACGTGGTCCTGCAGGCGCTTGACGGTCATCGCGTCTGGCGAGACACCCTGCACCAGAACGACATGCGCCTCGACGATCTGGCCGCGCTCGCCATCGTCGGCGCCGATGACCGCGCATTCGGCGACATCGGGATGCGACAACAGCGCCGCCTCGACCTCGGGTCCGGCGATATTGTAGCCCGCGCTGACGATCATGTCGTCGGAACGCGCGGCGAAGTGGAAGAAGCCGTCCTCATCCTGCGTGAAGGTATCGCCGGTGAGGTTCCAGCCGTCGCGCACATAGTCCTTCTGCCTGTCATCGGCCATGTAGCGGCAGCCGGTTGGCCCGCGCACCGCCAGCCGTCCGGTCTCGCCACGCGGCACCTCGTGCATGTCGCCGTCGACGATGCGGGCCTCATAGCCGCCGACCGGCTTGCCGGTCGAAGCCGGCTTCCTGTCGTCAAAGCGGTTGGAGATGAAGATGTGCAGCATTTCGGTGGCGCCGATGCCGTCGAGGATCGGCTTGCCGGTCTTTCGCGTCCACTCTTCGAAGACCGGCGCCGGCAAGGTCTCGCCGGCCGAAACGGCAACACGCAGCGATGACAGATCGGCGCCTTCATCCATGGCCTTCAGCATGGCCCGGTAGGCGGTCGGCGCGGTGAAGGAAATGGTCGCTTTGTAGGTCTCGATGATGTGGACCATGTTGGGCGGCGTCGCCTGTTCCAGCAGTGTCGCCGCCGCACCGAAGCGCAGGGGGAATATGGCGAGCCCGCCAAGGCCAAAGGTGAAGGCGAGCGGCGGCGAGCCGACGAAGATGTCGTCCGGCGTCACCTGCAGGACTTCACGCGCGTAGGCATCGGCGATGATCAGGAGATCGCGGTGGAAATGCATCGTCGCCTTCGGCACGCCTGTCGTGCCCGAGGTGAAGCCGAGCAGGGCGACGTCATCGCGGCCGGTGCTGACGGCGGTGAAGGTGACCGGCTTGTCGAGGGCGGCGCGGTCGAGCTCGGCGTCATGGTTGGCGGTGCCGTCGAAGCCGATCACCTGCTTCAGGAACGCACTGTCCTTGGCGCAGGCGGTCATCTCGTCCATCAGCCTGGTGTCGCAGAGCGCGGTCGTTATTTCCGCCTTGTCGACGATCTTGGTGAGTTCACCGGCGCGCAGCATCGGCATGGTGTTTACGACGACGGCGCCGACCTTGGTGGCGGCCAGCCAGCAGGCGACCATTGCCGGGTTATTGGCGGAGCGTATCAGCACCCGGTTGCCCGGCTTGACGCCATAATTCTCGACCAGCGCATGGGCGAGCCGGTTCGTCCAGTCGGACAGTTCCTTGTAGGTGCGGCGACGGCCGTTGCCGATCAGCGCGGTGTGGTCGCCAAGGCCTTTCTCGACCAGCCTGTCGGTCAATTCGACCCCGGCGTTGAGGTGTTCCGGATAGTCGAAACCGTCGAGCAGGAAGTCGGGCCATTGGTCGGGCGGCGGCAAATGATCGCGCGTGAACGTGTCGGTATGCGCTGAAGGCCCAAGCATCTTGCGGCTGCCCCTGTCTGCCTCACGTCCATGGTGGAACAGAGCGCAGGATCGCACCAGTCGAAATTTGTTTCAAGCCTAAAATGTTTTTCGCTCGAGCATTGACGCATGACATGGCGGCGGCCATTGCTAGTGTCGAAACGATGCCGCTTCGGGGAGGGTGCCGATGCTCGACCATCGCATTGCCGACTGGGACAATGCCTACGCCAACGGCGCCAATATCGCCGGCAGCGACCGTTGGCCGGCCGCCTGGGCGGAACCCGCGCAAGCATTCCGAGACGCGATGTCGGCGCAGGGCCGGGCACGGCTCGACATCGCCTATGGCGACGGGCCGCGCAATCGGTTCGACCTTTTCCTTCCCGATGTCGCGCCCAGGGGACTCGTGGTGTTCATCCATGGCGGCTATTGGATGGAGACCGACAAGAGCTTGTGGTCGCACCTCGCCGGTGGCGGGGTCGGCACCGGCTTTGCCGTGGCGATGCCGTCCTATACGCAATGCCCCGATATACGCATCGCCGGCATTGTCAGCGAAATCGGGGCGGCGATCGGCAAGGCGGCGGCCATGGTCGGGGGACCACTGATGCTGACCGGACATTCGGCCGGCGGCCATCTCGCCAGCCGCATGGTGACGACATCGACGCCTTTGGCGGCCGATGTCTCGCGGCGCATACGCCATGTCGTTTCGATTTCAGGCTTGCATGATTTGCGTCCGCTGATGCGCACGGACATGAACACGGTGCTGAAAATCGACGAGCATGAGGCGCTGACGGAAAGCCCGGCACTGCTGCGGCCCGTGGATGGTGTCCGCATCACCTGCTGGGCTGGCGGCGGGGAGCGTTCCGAGTTCCTGCGCCAGAATGCATTGCTGGCCAATATCTGGACCGGGCTTGGCGCCATCACCAGTGCCGTGGTCGAGCCCGATCGGCATCATTACGACGTCGTCGATGGCCTTGCCGATCCGGCCCATGCGTTGACGCGAACCTTGATCTCGGAATAGCCGAGATCATTTTTGTCTTGTTATCAGCTTATTACAGGAAAATGCTTCAGCGCAACATCAGAACGCTGCAAACGTCTCCGGCAGCGGATGCAGGGGCAAAAGGCGCGCGCACGACCAGCCCGTTGGCGTCGGCAAGCATCCTCAGCATCGAGGAATCCTGGATGCCGAACGGCGTTGCCATCAGTTCGCCGTGGTCTTCCCTGACCATCGCCCGCACATAATCCTGGCGCAGATCATTGGCGGGCATTGCGGTGCCCAGCCGCGCCTGACGGATGTCCTGACGGTAGGCGCGACCGCCCAGCCTTGCCAGAAGCGGCTTCAGGAACAATTGCGAGCAGACCAGGCTTGCCACCGGGTTGCCGGGCAGGCCGATGCATCTGATATCGCCGAGGCGTCCGAACATCAGCGGCTTGCCGGGACGCATGGCGATCTTCCAGAAGCCGAGCGTCATGCCTTCGCCGGTCAGCACGTCATGGATCAGGTCGTGGTCGCCGACCGAGGCGCCGCCCAGCGTAACGATGACATCGGCGCTCGCCGCGACAGCTTTCCTGACCATGCCGGCTATGGCGTCCTTGCAGTCGGCGGCGATCCCGAGATCGAGCGCGCGGGCACCGACCGACTGTGCTGCCGCGGCGACGCCATAGGCGTTGGACGAAATAATATGGTCAGGCCCGAGTTCGCTTCCGGGCGGCAACAGCTCGTCACCGGTGGCGATGATGGCGACCAGCGGCCGTTTCACCACGCTCACTCGGGGATGATTGGCCGATGCCGCCAGCGACAGTGCCGCCGGGTCGAGCACGCGCCCCCTTTCCAGCAGCACGTCGCCCTTGGAAAAATCGAGGCCGATGCGGCGGATGTTACGCCACTCCGCGGTGGGCTCGATCACCTCGATATTGCCACCGCCGATATCCCGGACATTTTCCTGGATGACGATGGTGTCGGCGCCGTCAGGCAGCGGTGCGCCGGTGAAGATGCGCACGGCCTGTGCCTGGCCGACCGTACCGTCAAAGCCACGCCCGGCCGGCGCCATGCCGATCACCGCGAGTTTCGACGGCACCGACGCCACGTCGGCGGCACGCACTGCATAACCGTCCATGGCCGAAGCGTTGAAAGGCGGCTGGGTGCGAAGCGCCACGACGGATTCCGCCAGCACACGATCGGCAGCCTCGATGAGAGGAACGCTTTCGCCCTCCAGCGGCACGGCGCCATCAAGCAGGCGTTCGAGCGCCTCGACGACTGGAACCAGCGCCATCAGGCACCTGCCTTGTAGTCGCCAGACTTGCCGCCGGTTTTTTCGACCAGCCGGATACCTGAGATGACCATGGCGCGGTCCACCGCCTTTGCCATGTCATAGATGGTCAGGCAGGCCACGGACGCGGCGGTCAGCGCCTCCATTTCGACCCCGGTCTTGCCGGTGACGCGCGCCAGGGCAGTGACCTTCAGGCCTGGCAGCGCATGGTCAGGCTCAATGTCGACGGAAACCTTGGTCAGCAGCAGGGGATGGCAGAGCGGGATCAATTCATGCGTCTTCTTCGCCGCCATGATGCCGGCGATGCGCGCGGTGCCGAGCACATCGCCTTTCTTGGCATTGCCGGTAAGGATGGTCTTCAACGTCTCTGGATGCATCGAGACGAAACCCTCGGCAATCGCGGTGCGCGTCGTCTCGTCCTTGTCGCCGACATCGACCATGTTGGCCTCGCCCTGCGCGCCAAGGTGCGTGAGGTTGGCAGCCATCGTCAAATCGCCCTAGAGCGACGTGCGTCCATTCGGACGCACAAAGTGCGCTCTATCACTTTGACTCTATGCATCGTGCTCTCCGAAAATCGATTCCGATTTTCGGGCCGACCCATCGGACGCCTTGCCCGTGAGCAGCGAGCGTGTTGCAGCGGTCACATCCCGTTGGCGCATCAAGCTCTCGCCCACCAGGAAGGCGTCGATCTCCATCCTTTGCAGTCTAAGACAATCGTCATGCGAGAAGATGCCGCTTTCGCTGACCAGCAAATGACCACCCGGCACCATCGCCCGCAGCCGCTCCGACGTATCGAGGCTGGTCTCGAATGTCCGCAGGTTGCGGTTGTTGATACCGATCAATTGCGATGACAGTTTCAGCGCGCGCTCCGTCTCGGCTTCGTCGTGCACCTCGATCAGGGCATCCATGCCTAGCTCGAACGCGGTCGATTCGAGTTCGCTTGCCATGGCGTCATCGACGCTGGCCATGATGATCAAAATGGCGTCCGCGCCCCAGGCCCGCGCCTCGTAGACCTGGTAGGGGTCGAATAGGAAATCCTTGCGCAGGGCGGGCAGCGTCACGGCGGCTCGCGCCTTGGTCAGAAACTCCGGTGCGCCCTGAAAGGAGGGCGCATCGGTCAGCACGGAAAGGCAGGCCGCGCCGCCTTTTTCATAAGCCCTGGCCAGACTCGGCGGATCGAAATCGGCCCGGATCAATCCTTTGGACGGACTTGCCTTTTTGATCTCGGCGATCAGTGCAAAGCCGCCCGATCTGCGCTTCGCTTCGAGCGCGGCGAGGAACCCGCGCGGTGCGTCGGCGTCCTTTGCGCGCGCCTTGATCTCGGCCAGCGGCAGGCGTGCCTTGGCGGCGGCTATCTCGTCGCGCTTGTAGGCTTCGATCTTGCGCAAAATGTCAGACACGGTTCACCCGTTCGAAATTTCGACCAGCCGGTCGAGCACCTGCAGCGCCCGGCCGCTGTCGATCGCCTGCGCGGCGATGGCGATGCCGTCGCCGAGTGTCGTCGCCTTGCCCGCGATCACCAGTCCGGCGCCGGCATTCATCAACACCGTGTCGCGGTAGGCGCCGGCGGCGCCGCCCAGCATGTCGCGCAAGGCCTTGGCATTATAGGCGGCATCACCGCCGCGCAGCTCACCCTTGGTATGGCGCTTCAGTCCAACCTCTTCCGGGGTCAGCGTAAAGCTGCGGATTTCGCCGCCAACCAGTTCGGCGACCTGCGTCTCGCCTGTGGTGGTGATCTCGTCATAGCCATCGCCATGGGCGACCCAGGCATGCTCGGTGCCGAGCGCCTTCAGCGTTTCGGCCACCGGCATGATCCATTCCGGCATGAACACGCCGACCATCTGCCGCTTGACGCTGGCCGGGTTGGAAAGCGGGCCCAGCAGGTTGAAGATGGTGCGCGTGCCAAGCTCGCCCCGAACCGGACCGACATGCTTCATCGCCGGATGGTGCGCCGGCGCGAACATGAAGCCGACGCCGGCTTCATGGATGCATTTGCCGATAATCTCCGGCGCAATGTCGATCTTGACGCCGAGGGCAATCAGCACGTCGGCCGCGCCGGTCAGCGACGACAGGCCGCGATTGCCGTGCTTGGCGACAGGCACGCCGCTGCCGGCAATGACAAAGGCGGAGGCCGTCGAGATGTTGACCGAGTGCGAATTGTCGCCGCCGGTGCCGACAATGTCGATGGCGCCGTCAGGGGCATCGACGCGAAGCATCTTGGCGCGCATCGTGGCGACAGCGCCCGAAATCTCGTTCACCGTCTCGCCGCGCACGCGCAGCGCCATCAGAAAGCCGCCGATCTGCCCTGGGGTCGCATCGCCCGACATGATGATGTCGAAGGCCTCGCAGGCCTCCTCGAAGGACAGGGCAGTGCCGGTCGCGACCTTGGCGATATGGGTTTTCAGCGCGCTCATCTTGTCGAGGCTTGAGCAACGGCGGCCTGGTCGATGCGGACATCGTACTGCGTCTGCAACTGCGCCACCAATTGGTCGAGCAGGTCGTCGGACATGCCGGAGGTGAATGATTTCTGCGCGTCGTCCGGCACCGAGCTGGCGTCGGCGCCGGCCGGTTCGAACACTTCGGCGACCTTGAACAGGATCTGGCCGTCGCCGGTGGGCGAGGGGATCAAGCCGGTGCCGCCTTCGCCGACCCCGAACATCACGGCGGCGCCCTCCTTGCCGAAATCGGCGTCATCGGCTTCGCGCTTCAAGCCGCGCTTGGTCTGCTTTTCCAGCTTGAGGTCACCGGCGATGACGTCGAGCGTGGCGCCGGCCTTGAGGCGCTTCTCGAGTTCGCCCGCCTTGGCGGCGAGCCGCTTGGTGATCTCGGCCGCCGTCCAGTCGGCGACAACTTTCTGGCGCACCTCGTCAAGAGTGCGGTCGCGGGCCGGTGTGATCGAACCGACCTCATAGAAGACGAAGCCGTTGTCCGCGGTGGTCAGCGCCTCGTTTTCGGTGTTGGGTTCCGCATCAAAGACGGCCTTGATCAGAGACGGTGATTCCGGCAGGTCCTTGACGATGGAGCCATCGGGCCTCAGGCCATTGCGATCGATGGCGTCGACGGTGATGTCCTTAAGCTTCAATTTGGCGGCCGCGTCGGCCAGAGAACTGCCCGATGCACGGGTGTCCTCATAATTGTCGTGTACATCCAAAAGGATGCGGCTTGCCTCGCCCAGCGCCAGGTCCTTGCGGATCTGGTCGGACACTTCGGCGAGCGGCTTTACCACCTCGGGCTTGATCTCGGTCACGCGCAACAGCACTGGGCCGAAGGTGCCCTGAACGACCTGGCTGACTTCATTGACGTTGAGCGCGAAGGCGGCATCGGCAACCGCCTTGTCGGCGATCTTGTCCTTGGCGAGCGTGCCAAGCAGCGTGTCGGCCGGGGCCTTGCCTTCGGCGATCACCAGTTTGTCGAAGGTGGCGCCGGCCTTGAGCGAATCGAGCGCTGCCTTGGCCGCATCCGGCGTCTTGAACACAAGCTGCTCGATGGTGCGCATTTCGGGCGTGGTGTAGCGTGCCTTGTTCTTGTTGTAGTCGTCACTGACCTGCTGGTCGGTGACCGCGGTCGTGTCCATGATGTCCACCGGTTCCAGGCGGACATACGAGAATTTGCGGTATTCAGGTGCGGCGTAGGTTTTCTTGTTGGCCTCGAAATAGGCCTGGAGCACGCTGTCGCTCGGCGCTTCGATCGGCTCGACCAGCGTCTTTGGCAATGTCAAATAGTCGACGGTGCGGTCTTCACCGCGGTAGAGTGCGACCGCCTTGAAGAACGTGTCCGGCGCCTTGAGGCCGTCCGAGACCGCTTCGACGATCTGCTGGCGCACCGCCACCTGGGCGCGGTTCTTCAGGTAATCCTCGGGCCGCATGCCGACCTCGTGCAGCATGTAGTCGAATGTCCTTCGGTCGAACTGACCACCAGGGCCCTTGAAAGCCGGATCTTCGCGGGTGAGTTCGGCCAGCCGGTCCTTGGAGAGGCCGAGGCCCAGCTTGCGTGCCTGTTCGTCGAGAACGGCACCGGAAACGAGTTGCGCCAGCACCTGGTTATCGATGCCGAGCGCCTTTGCCTGTTCATGAGTGAGGCGCTGACCGAACTGCTGCGACATGACGGCGAGCTGGCGGTCATATGCAAGGCGGTATTCGTTGATCGATACCTTGGTGCCGCCGGCCGTTATCACCGAATCGTGGCCCGCAAGGCCGCCCATCAGCCGTCCGGAGATGCCCCACGCGGCGAAACTGACCACCAGCAGCGAAAGCAATGTCTTCGCGACCCAGGTACCCGCCGCGCTTCTCAATATACCAAGCATGGTTACTTCCGATTTATGCGCATTTTCGCATGCGCCGAGTTTGAAACAAGCGCAATAGCGCCCTTCCGGTTCACTGTCGATTGCTTTGTGGCCCGATTTTGGTAGTGAGGGCCAGAGCCTGATATCGCCCGGAGAAGCACACCATGACGCCAGGAATTCGCCCGCTTGTCGCCGGCAACTGGAAAATGAACGGCACCAGCGCCTCGCTGAACGAGCTCAGGATGATCGGTAACGGTTTCATGAGCGGGCTCGACGCCGAGACCGAAGCACTGGTCTGTGTTCCCGCGACGCTGCTTTCCCATGCCGCGGAGATCCTGTCACGCACGCCGGTCCATGCCGGCGGTGAGGACTGCCATAGCAAGGAGAGCGGCGCCTATACCGGCTGCATTTCCGCGGAGATGCTGAAGGACGCGGGCGCGAGCCATGTCATTGTCGGTCACTCCGAATGCCGCGAACAAAGCGGCGAGGACGACGCGACGGTCCAGGCCAAGGCCACCGCGGCCTGGCGTGCCGGGCTGGTGGCCATCGTTTGCATCGGCGAGACGCGGCAGGAGCGTGAGGCTGGAGCCACGCTGGAGGTGCTGTCGCGCCAGGTGGCCGGCTCGGTGCCGCCAAGTGCCACGCCATCCAACACCGTCATTGCCTATGAGCCGGTATGGGCGATCGGCACCGGCTTGACCCCAACCGCGGCCGATGTGGCCGAAGCGCATGCGCATATCCGTGAAAAGCTGTCGGAAAAGCTGGGGACCGCCGCTGCCAGGATGCGTATTCTCTATGGCGGCTCGGTCAAGCCGTCCAACGCGGTGGAGCTGCTGGGCGTCCGGAATGTCGATGGCGCGCTGGTCGGTGGCGCCAGCCTGAAAGCGGCTGATTTCCTGGGTATCGCCGAAGCCTATCGCAGCATTACAGGCTGAGAGTCACGAGGGTGGGCGGGTCTCGTTCCGTCCAAATTCGTTGCAAAGGGCGCGTTGCTTCCCATATTCCGGCCACGGGCTTGGAAATGCCGTGAAAGCATTGTATTGAGCCGCCTCCAATTCACCGGTCGTGTCCGCGGCCGGGCAGGGCCTTGCCAGGATAAACTATGCAAACCGTACTGATCGTCATCCATCTCATGGTCGTGCTCGCCCTTGTCGGCGTGGTGCTGCTGCAGCGCTCCGAAGGCGGCGGCCTCGGCATTGGTGGCGGATCGGGCTTCATGACGGCACGCGGCGCCGCCAACGCTTTGACCCGGGCGACGGCGATCCTGGCGGCTGCGTTCTTTGTGACGTCGCTGACCTTGTCGATCATCGCCCGCTACGGCGAGAAACCGATCGACATTCTCGATCGGGTTCCCACGACCTCGGATGGCAAGGGCGTGCTCAACCAACTGCCGGGCAAGACCATGCCGGCACCCGCCGGCAACGCTACGCCGACGCCACCGTCCGGAAACGACGCCGCGGCAAAGCCTCCGGCCCCGGCCACCGCGCCCGCCGCCGGTTCGACGCCGCCAGCGACCAATGGGACGACCAACACAGCGCCGGCGGCGCCTCAGGTTCCGAACCAGTAACTTCCACGTCTCCAAACCGCGATCTGTGATCGTTTGAACACAGTCGCGGCAAATGCTGCGCGATCACGAAGATTCGACGGGCACCAGTGCGGTCTCGCGCTTGAGGCACCCGCGCTTATTCGACTATAGATTGCACGCGGCATTTTCGGCGTCCTTGGGGGACGCCGGGCGACGCCGTGGGCAACAAGCATTGAACGATCGGATCTTCGCCATGCAGCTTCGCAGCTTCATTTTCCTGGGACTTTGCGCCGCAATCGGCATGAGTTCCCCGGCCTTCGCCGGCATGCCGGCAAATATGGCCGCACAACAGTCGGTGTCGCTTGAAAAAACCGACGCCATCGCCGTCGCGGCCAAGAGCGATGCGGCGCAGTTGAAGCTTCTCAAGAAGAAGAAAACCCCGACACCGGACGACCTCGCCCAGATCAAGAAGATCGAGGCCAAGATCGCCGCTGGCAAGGAAGACGCCAAAGCCAAGGCGCTCGAAGCTAGGAAGCTGGCGATGCGCGAGGCAGCCAAAGCCAGGGCTGACGCGGACCGGAAGGCATTCCTGGCCAGCAAGGGTCAAAAAGCACCGGCAACCGAAGTGGCCGATGCCAAGCCGGCCAAGAAGACCATTAAGATTATCGAGCCGATTGAACCGGTCACGGCTATCCAGTCGGCCGAGCCTGTCCCGGCCGAGGTGATGAATGTCGCTTTGACCGGTAACAATGGCGAATTGCGCAGCGAGGTGGTCGGCGGCCAGAAGCAGTCAAGCGGCGGCCTGTTCGCCGGTCTGTTCGGTGGAACCTCATCCGGCTCATCGATCAGCTATCTGCCCGAGACACAGGCGCTCGACTCGGCACTTGCCCAGAAGAATGCCAAGAAGCCGTTCAAGGTGAAGCCGGAATTCGTGCCTCAGGACGTGGAATTCACGGGCTACGATGCCGGCACGATCGTCATCGACACCAGTGCTCGCCGGCTCTATCTCGTCGAATCATCGACCACCGCACGCCGCTACGCCATCGCGGTCGGCCGCGAAGGCCTGCAGTTCAAGGGCACGCTCGCGGTCGGCGACAAGCAGGAATGGCCGCGCTGGATCCCGACGCTCGACATGCAGAAGCGCGAGCCCAAGCACTACGGCCAGTACAAGGACGGCATGGCCGGCGGCGGCCAGAACCCGCTCGGCGCGCGCGCCATCTATCTCTATGACGGCAAGAAGGACACGCATCTGCGTATCCACGGCACCATCGCGCCGCAGTCGATCGGCACCAGTGCCTCCAATGGCTGCTTCCGCATGATGAACGAGCACGTCATGGATCTCTACAGCCGCGTCCGGGTCGGCACCAAAGTCGTCATCATCTGACGTTTCCATCATCATGCCGAAAGGGCCGGCTCAGCCGGCCCTTTTGTTTTGCTTAAGGTCCCGCTCAAACCTGTTTGGTCGTGATCTTGTCCAAAAGCCGGATTCCACTTTTCGGGGTCATGGTTCGAGCGCCATCTTGGGAAAAAGCCTTCGCGGCGGTTTTTTCTCTGGCGGAATCAATCCGGCCGCGTTAAGCGATGACTCCCATGGCGCGATATGTATTCATCACAGGCGGCGTGGTTTCCTCACTTGGAAAAGGCATTGCCGCAGCGGCCCTTGGGGCTCTCCTGCAGGCGCGAGGCTATCGCGCACGCATCAAAAAACTCGACCCCTACCTCAATGTCGATCCCGGCACGATGTCGCCGTACCAGCATGGCGAAGTGTTCGTCACCGATGATGGGGCCGAAACCGACCTCGACCTTGGCCATTACGAGCGCTTCACCGGCCGTTCCGCCAACCAGCAGGACAACATCACGACCGGGCGTATCTACAAGAATATCATCGAGCGCGAGCGGCGTGGCGACTATCTCGGCGCGACCGTGCAGGTCATCCCGCACGTTACCGATGAGATCAAGAACTTCGTCCTCGACGGCAATGACGACTATGATTTCGTGCTGTGCGAAATCGGCGGCACGGTCGGCGACATCGAGGCGATGCCGTTCCTCGAAGCCATCCGCCAGCTCGGCAACGATCTGCCGCGCAACAACGCCGTATATGTCCACCTGACGTTGATGCCCTACATCCCGACAGCGGGTGAACTGAAGACCAAGCCGACGCAGCATTCGGTCAAGGAATTGCGCGGCATTGGCATTGCGCCGGATATTCTTCTGGTGCGCGCCGACCGCGCCATTCCCAAGGAAGAGCGCCGCAAACTGTCGCTGTTCTGCAATGTCAGGGAAAGCGCCGTCATCCAGGCGCTCGACGTGCCGCACATCTACGACGTGCCTATGGCCTACCACAAGGAAGGTCTCGATTCGGAAGTGCTGGCCGCGTTCGGCATCGACCCGGCGCCCAAGCCGCGCATGGAACCATGGCAGGCTGTCTCCAACCGCATCCACAATCCGGAGGGCGAGGTCACCATCGCCATCGTCGGCAAGTATACCGGCCTCAAGGATGCCTACAAATCGCTGATCGAGGCGCTCTCGCATGGCGGGCTGGCCAACCACGTCAAGGTCAAGCTCGACTGGATCGAATCGGAAATCTTCGAAAAGGAAGACCCGACGCCTTGGCTGGAGAAGGTGCACGGCATCCTCGTGCCCGGCGGCTTCGGCGAACGCGGCTCCGAAGGCAAGATCCTGGCGGCGAAGTTCGCACGCGAGCGCAAGGTGCCGTATTTCGGCATCTGCTTCGGCATGCAGATGGCCTGCATCGAGGCGGCACGCTCACTGGCCGGTATCGAACATGCCTCGTCGACCGAGTTCGGCCCGACCAAGGAACCAGTCGTCGGTTTGATGACCGAATGGCTGAAGGGCAACATGCTGGAAAAGCGCAGGGCGAGCGGCGATCTCGGCGGCACCATGCGGCTCGGCGCCTATCAGGCCGAGCTCGCCAAGGGCTCGAAGATCGCCGATATCTACGGCGACACCCAGATTTCCGAACGTCACCGGCACCGCTACGAGGTCAATATCGACTACAAGAAGCGCCTGGAAGATTGCGGGCTGGTGTTTGCCGGCATGTCGCCCGACGGTGTGCTGCCGGAGACGGTCGAGTATCCCGACCATCCCTGGTTCATCGGCGTGCAATATCACCCCGAGCTGAAGAGCCGGCCGCTCGATCCGCATCCGCTGTTCGCCAGCTTCATCGAGGCGGCGGTGGAGCAGAGCCGGCTGGTCTGATCGCTACCATGCGGACCTATGTGGCGCTTCTCTACAGCATCACCCTGGGAGAGGGGCGGCGGGTCGTCATGTCCGATCTCAAGGCGATGGCGGAAGGCCTCGGCCTGAAGAATGCCCGCACCCTGGTGGCGACCGGCAACCTGGTTTTCGAGAGCGAAAAGATCTCGATCGCCGGACTTGAGAAGCGGCTGGAATCCGCCTTCGAACAGACCTTTGGCCGCCATGTCGACATCATCGTCCGTGCCGCCGGAGACTGGCGCAAACTCGCAAGCGGCAATCCATTCCCGACCGAGTCGGTGGAAGCCGGCGACCAGGTCGCGGTGCGCGTGATGCGCAAACCCGTGGCCGAGGATGCCATATCGGGCCTTCAGGCCTATGCCGCAGCGGACGAGAAGGTGCTTCTGGTCGGCGGCGACATCTGGGTCCTCTTTTCACGGGAGAGGCCTAGCTCGCGGCTGCTCGCGGCCGCAAATCACAAGCGCATGGGCATCGGAACCTCGCGCAACTGGAACACGGTGCGCAAGCTGGCCGAGATGACCGGCGGATAAGTTAAGACGTTCTTTATAACCGCAGCGGCGCATTCGACTTTAGCTCCACTGAGATGGCTATGAAGCCTTTGTTCCCGTCATGATTTCTGTGAACGCAAGCGACGTCCAGTGGTTTCTTGCTAGCTTTTGCAAGCAGGAAAATATGAGAACGTAGCCAAAATCAAGCCCTTGGATGATTTTGCTAGTCTGCTCCGCAACTTCCTTGTCCAGAATATCATCATGCATAGGGTGTATAATAGGTTGCCCGCCGTGCACCAAGGAGCTACGGAAATCATAAAGATTTCGGAGTTTTTTCTTAACGATAGCAATGCCCTTCGTTTCGAGTTCTAAAAAAATGCCGATCCTCTCCGTTAGAACTCGAAAATTTTCTCCGACCTTGGTATCAAACAGAGTCTCAAGACAGTAGAATATCCATACCAAGTTGGTAGGAGTATCGGACACTCTGGCCATATGAAATAGCGCAAAGAATATTTGCTCGATAGGATCTTTTGATACTTGCGTTGGTGATTTCCGTATATCGAAATACCAGCGCCATGCATCATCTGGGCTCAATACGGATGGCAAAGCTAGCCCGCCAGAAATGTCTTGCAGGTACGAAACCTCAAATATCGTACTCGTAAGAGATATTTCTGTATCCAGATTCTTTCCGTCGACGGACAACGATGAAACATATAGGTTAAGAGAAGCTGGAGCCGCTATATTGGAAACTAAAAATATATCATAGATATAATTCTCAATAATAGAATTATATATCTTGCTTGCTCTCGTGGCTTGACGTCACATCTATAGTAATTATTACAGGAGCACGCGGGAATGGGTCCGCAGAGTCTCCCAACTCAATTGTTCCATCTGCTATTCCTTGGAGAGCAATAACAAGGTCTCGAAAGTGCTCGTATAGGGATTCGAAATCTGCTTCGATCTCGTAGATCTCGTTTCGAATTTTACGGTCTTATTTCTGAATGAGGTTTTCGCTACCGCCCAGAAATCCCTTAGGTTTACCTCTATTACTTGCCAATTGGCGTCAGTGATTTCACGCCCATATGTCCGCACCTCCAAGACGTATTGACTCTTTTTCGGCAAGATCGCCATTTTCTCCCCGGTGGGTTGGCCCTGTATGGTAAGCATGTCCTGGTCAGAGGTTCAAAGCTAGGGAATCGAGGGCTAGCCTGGATCCCTAGCTTTTATCTAACTTGCTCAAGCTTTTGCTATCTTGGCGCCTGCACCCAGGGCGGCGGTGCGCAGCACGTAGTAGATGATGCCGGCGATCGCCACGCCGAAGAACCAGCCATAGACGCCCCACCAGGACGGCAGCCAGTTGGTGAAGTTCGGCAGGATCGAGGAGAAGATGGCGCCGATGCCGGCGGCGATGAAGGCATTGACATGCCAGCCGCCCTGGAAGCGGAACTCGCCGTCCTCGCGATACAGCGCCTCGACGTCGACCTCGCCCTTCCGGATCAGATAGTAATCGACCATCATCACGCCGAAGATCGGTCCCATCGTCGCGCCGATGACGTTGACGAAGGAGGCGGCACTGCCTTCCCACGGTGCGAACGGATAGAGCACAAGCGCGATGACAGCGGCGATGTAGCCGCCCTTCTTGAAGTCGATCTGCCGCGGGAAGACATTGGAGAAGTCGAAGGCCGGCGACACGAAGTTGGCCACGACGTTGATGCCAAGCGTCGCCACCGCGAAGGTCAGCGCGGCAAGGGCGGCCAGGAACCAGCTGTCGAACTTGGCCGAGATCTGGTCGGGGTGCAGCAGCACCTCATGGTAAACGTCGTAGGCGGCAATGGTGGTGACGCCGGCGACCAGCGAGAACAGGATCAGGTTGATCGGCAGACCCCAGATATTACCCTTGCGCAGCGCCGCCTGATCGGGCGCATAGCGGGCGAAATCGCAGAAATTGAGATAGAGCGCCGAAAAATACGTCACCCAGATCGCGGCGACCGCGAACAGCGACGTCCACGAGCCCGGCGTTCCAGGCACGCCGGCATCCTTGGTCTTTTCCAGAAGCACGTCCATCGGGATGTCGCTGGTGAAGGCGAAGGTTCCGGATTTGACGCAGAGATAGATGGCCAGGAGCAGCATCATCACCCAGACGGCTGGTCCCGCCCAATCCTGGAACCGGCGCACCGTTTCCATGCCTTTCTGGATGATGAGCAGTTGCAGGGCCCATATGACCACGAAGCAGATCACCTCCAGGCCGGAATGGCCGAGGAAATGGGTGTTGGCGTTGAAATCGGCGAACCATTGCGAGCGGATGAGCAATGCAACGATGGCGCCGGAGGCGGCGGCAGTCTGCGCGCCGTACCAGAAGCAGGCGACGATGGCGCGCACCAGTGCCGGAATGTTGGCGCCCCAGATGCCGAAGGAGGCGCGGGCGAGCACGGGGTAGGGCACACCGGTCTTCACACCGGCATAGCCGACCATGTTCATCAGCGCGTAGATGATCAGCGAGCCGATGCCGATGGCGATGATGAAATTGACGAAGCCGCCACAGAACAGAAACAGGCTGGCGGCGAGATAGTAGCCCCACAGGCTATGGACGTCCGACGTCCAGACGTTGAAGATCGAGAACGGTCCCCAGTTTCGAACCTTGGCAGGAGCGAGGTCTTCATTATACAGGTCAGGCGATGCGCCTTGTATCGTCATTGCAATGTCCCCTTCTTGCAGCACGCGCCCTCACGCGTTGACCGCGGAGGTTACGCCTGACGCAGGGGAACCGGCAAGCAATCGATTTGCCGGCTTTGACCTTAAAGATATTCAATGCGAACCGCGATTATCGACGGGGCAATGATGGCGAGCCGCTTTTGAAAAGGCCTGCCTGTTGATTCGAGTTCTCGATCCACGGCCCGAATCTGGACGAACCCGTGTTCACGACATCTGTCGGCAAGCGGGGGTGCCTAGGCGATGGCCATCACCCGCTTATGGTCCTCGACTTCGGAAAGCAGCCAGTCCTGAAAGAGGCCGGTACCCGGCTTGTTGCCGATGCTGCGGCGCTGATGCAGGTAGATGCCCGCCGGATAGGTATGGCGGGCGCTGAACGGGGCGACCAGCTTGCCCTGCTGCAGCAGATCCTGGGCCATCATCGTGTCGGCAAGCGCTATTCCAGCGCCATTGATCGCCTCGCGCATGATCAGCGTGCAATCATCCAGCGTCGTGCTGGATTTCGGCGTCGTGTCCAAAACGCCTTCCTGTTCCAGCCAGCGCTTCCATCGCATGGTCTCGCATTCGCCATCGCTGCTGCGATTGCCGCAAGGCTGTGCCTTCGGTCCGCGTTGCCGGGTCCGCTACGAGCCCTGTCTAACCGGCAAGCCCGAGCTTGGTGCCGCCACGCACGCGGCGGCCTGCTTTCGGGTGGCGCAGACATGAGCGCACCGATGATCGACAACGACCGTCCAATCCTCGAAACGCGCTCGCTCGGCAAGCGTTTCTCGATCGGCACCCGTTTTTCCGCCGAAGGCAGGCGAACCGTCCATGCGGTCGACAATGTCTCCCTGACGGTGCGGCGCGGCGAAACCGTAGGGTTGGTCGGCGAGTCCGGATGTGGCAAGTCCACGCTGGCGCGCTGTCTGGTCAGGCTCTACGACATTTCAGACGGTGAGCTGCTGTTCGAAGGCGACGACATCACGTCGCAGTCGCTGTCTGAACTGAGGCCGCTGCGGCGGCGCCTGCAAATGGTGTTTCAGGACCCGTCGGCCTCGCTCAATCCGCGCCGGCGTGTCGGCGACCTCGTGGCGGAACCGCTGCGCATCCATGGCAAGCTTTCATCGCGCGAGATCACCAACCGCGTCGCGGAGCTCTTCGAGCTCGTCGGACTGTTACCGGACCATGTCATGCGCTTCCCCCATGAATTCTCGGGCGGGCAGCGTCAGCGTGTCGGCATAGCGCGCGCCATAGCCCTCAATCCCGATCTCGTCGTTCTCGACGAACCGGTCTCAGCGCTCGACGTGTCCGTACAGGCGCAGATCGTCAACCTGCTTGCCGACCTTCAGGAGAAGCTGGACCTCACCTATGTCTTCATCGCCCACGACCTGTCCGTGGTGCGTCAGGTCTCGACCCGCATCGCGGTCATGTATCTCGGCTCGATCGTCGAGGAAGGACCGGCGGAAGAGGTGTTTTCAGCCCCGGCCCACCCTTACAGCCAGGCGCTGATCTCGGCCGTTCCCGTCGTGGAGACGACACCCAGCGGGACGCGCAGGCGCATTATCCTTACGGGCGATGTGCCGAGCCCGCTCAATCCTCCATCCGGGTGCCGGTTCCACTCCCGATGCCCAATAGCGGTTGAGCGCTGCCGGTCGGAGCGGCCGGAACTGAAGGAGTACCGATCCGGCCGCAAAGCGGCCTGTCACTTACCAACGATATAGCCGACATCACTCATCAATCCGACCGCCAGATTTTTCAAAATTCTGTGTTCCGCGTGGAACCAACCGCCGGACGGCGCGTTTCGTGGGGTTCGATCGAGCGCATCTCGATCGAAGCGGAGGAAACGATGGACTACCTGCATTTCTTTTCGCCCGTGCGGATATCGCGCGGGCAGGGGCATCCTGTGGAAGAAGTGGATAGTGTCGCCGAGGCGATGGTTTTCTTGCGTAAATGGCCGAAGGGACGGCGTGGGCCTGTGTATCAGTGTGCACTGAATTGCTGCTCGGCCGCCCTGGCGGGACAGATGTCGGCGGAGGAAGCAAGAAAGGCGTTCACCGGCTTTGCCCGGATCACGCGGCTTCTGGACGATGACATGGCTCTGCCGATAGGCAACGACAGCAAGGCGAGCATACACGCGCTGCGGCGGTAGCCGTCCACGGCCTTTACTGCTGGCGGATCGCGCCCGTTGCGGGCGCGATGTCGATGTTTGCGCTTCGGACAAACCGTCCCACCATCCGGTCACCAATCGACACTGTATCGATCGATCACCCAGAGCCATGATCCATCCGTTTGCCGGCCGGCGACCTCGCTTGTCACATCACCGTCCGGAAAGCGGGTAGACGTCAGCGCCAGATCACTGCTGACCAGCGCCGCACGCTGCTCGCCGACGGCAAACTTACGACCGGAGGCGGTGACGTCGGCATAGTAGCTGCGAATGGCTTCGTGGCCGTGCAGAAACCGTCCACCGCCACAGTCGATCACCGCATCCGGTTCGAACAACGAGGCCCGATCTCGCTGAATCTGCAGGAATTGGAGCCGCTGATTGCGCGGCAACATGCGGGCGACGCGTCGACCGGATTCCCGTCTCTCTAAGCAGGTATCAGGACGGCGATGCGATGTATGCCGACCACCTTGCTTGTGTTGGTCGCCTCGTCGGTCTTGCCCTTGGCGCAAGTGTACATGTCGCCCTCCTTCAGCTTGAATTCCTTGTCCGCTTTCTTGATGGTGAATGCACCGGCGGTAATCGTGCAGACCATGTCGTTGTCCATCACCATTTGAGGAGCGTGTGCCCCGGGCTGAAAGACGACGTCGACAATCGAGATGCTCTTGTAGGCGGGAATGTCGGCGTTCCCGGTGCCGACCTCCACCACCCTGATGCCAGGGGCAATCTCCTTGCCGTCTTTCGGACCGTATTTCTTGGTCTTTGCATGCGCGGTCAGGACGAACAGAGGGGTTGCCGCCGCGGCCGTGAGACCAAGGGCAATTGCAGATCTGCGATTCATGCCTTCCTCCCATATGCTGGTCGCGCAACAATGTGAGCGACAACTAATATTACTCCTTTCCCATATGATTTTAAATGACCGTGATGGCGCCATGGCATTTCCGCCGCCTCATGATCGACCAATGCAGCTTGTGCGGGCAGGGGCGTGTGCACTATCTGTGCACAGAAAAGACTGATGCCTCACGTCACGGCGAGCAGAGAATGGCTGCCCGGGCCAAGTTCCGCAGTTCTTCTCCTTTTGGTATTGGACGGCCTGAGATCGAAAAGATAATGAAATGAACAATATATATCACAAACTCGCCATAGCACCTATGATGGATTGGACGGACCGGCATTGCCGGTTCTTCCATCGCCGGCTGACGACATATGCGCTGCTGTACACCGAAATGGTTGTCGCCGACGCGGTGATCCACGGCGCACGCGAGCGGCTGCTTGGCTTCGATGAGGTGGAACATCCTGTCGCCCTGCAACTTGGCGGCTCGGATCCCGCAAAACTTGCCGAAGCGGCGCGCATTGGCGAGGCCTTCGGTTATGACGAGATCAATCTCAATGTCGGCTGCCCGTCCGACCGCGTCCAGTCGGGCACCTTCGGCGCTTGCCTGATGAAAGTGCCCGACCTTGTCGCCGACTGTGTCGCAGCGATGAAAGCGGCAGTAACGGTGCCGGTTACGGTCAAATGCCGCATCGGCGTCGACGAACAGGATCCGGAGCCGGCGCTCGATGCGCTGGCGAATGGGGTTTTCGAGGCCGGCGCCGATGCCTTGTGGGTGCATGCTCGCAAGGCGTGGCTGGAAGGGCTGAGCCCCAAGGAAAACCGCGACATCCCGCCGCTTGACTATGACAGGGTCTATCGGCTGAAGAAAAAAAAGAGGAGCCAATTCATTGGCATCAATGGCGGTATTCAGTCGCTTGAAGAGGCTCGGACGCATCTCGATCATGTCGATGGTGCCATGCTCGGCCGCGCCGCCTACCACACACCAGGCATTCTGGCCGGTGTTGACGCCGCCTTCTACGGAGCGCTGCCGGAAGCGTTCGATTTCGCGGCGCTGGTCGATGCGATGGCGGATTATGCGGCGCGCCATATCGAACAAGGCGGACGGCTCGGCCATGTCACCCGCCATATGGTCGGGCTGTTTCACGGGCTGCCCGGAGCGCGCCGCTACCGCCAGATCCTATCCATCGACGCGACCCGGCCCGGAGCCGGGCCGGACGTGCTGAAGACGGCTTTCGCGGCTGTCGAATTTGGTGGAGCGGCCGCCGAAGCGGCATGAACTTACAGCATGTCGCGGCGAATAGGATTCGCCTGACCGGCTGTAAGCTTCTGATTTTATGCATGTCGTTGTCCCGGAACCGAGGGCGCTTCCGGGCGACATGCATTAGTCCCTGAGGATCATACGGTCGCCGCGCACGTCGAAGCCCGAGAGCGAACCGATGAAGTTCATGCCGAGCAGGCTTTGGCTCAGCATGCCGGGAGCGGCGATCATCACCGACATATCCTTGCGCACGATGCCGCCGATCGCCAGCTCGTGGGTTTTGACCGCTGCGGCGCGTGCCATGCCGTTGGCTGTCGAAACCTGTATTGTGTAGTTGAGCGCCGCCGGATTGAAGCCGGCGGCTTGCGCGTCTTCCGAAGTCAGGACCGTGCTGGTCGCGCCGGTGTCGACGACGGTGCGAACCGGGTTGCCGTTGACCAGGATGCGCGCTTCGAAATGACCATTGTCGGCCTTGTCCAGGGTCACGGTGGCGTGGCCGTCTTCGACGCCGAGCGCCAGCGGACTGCCGGGAACGAGGCCTGCGGTCACGCGGCTGGCGACGTCCTGCAACTCGTAACGATATTGGTAGCCGGCAATCAGCGCGAGCACGATTGCCGCCCAGGCGCCGAGATTGCGGGCCATCACTCCGAGCGGAGCCGACCGCAGCAAGCCGGCGCCGATAAGGGCGGCGAAAGCCCCAAGCCAGATCAGCCGGCCAAAATCGTAATTCTCGACGCCGAGCGTGCTGCCGGCGGAATCGTTGAGCATGAGAAGCGCTGCCCCCACGCCGATCACCGCCATCACAGTCCAGAACAGCCGGCTGCTCATCCGTCCCTCGCTAGAGTGCGTCGCGTTCGCGCGCCATGCGGGTGCGGCGTGTTTCCCGGCGCGGCCGGCGCTCGACGGTTTCCAGCCGGGCGGGCAGTTCGGCCATCACGCTGCGGCGCGTCTCGGGCGTCATCGCCATCCAGGCGCCGATCTCGTCGCGCGTGCGGCCGCAACCGAAGCAGAAGCCGGTTTTCATATCGATCGAACAGACCAGGATGCAGGGAGTTTCGATGGCCGTCATGACTTTCTCTCGAGGGACCCGGTCCGGAATCCGCTCTTCCATCTCCACATGGTGCAACGGCAAAGCCAATGCAAGCCCTCGCGATAGCGCCTTCCGTGACCGCCTTTGCGGCAAATCAGCAAGGACGATCGAGGAGGTTGTGCCGATCACGCAAGGCAGCTATGCCGCTCCCCGAATCCAGGAACGATTGTTCGCGACATGACCAGTGCACTGCCTTTCGATGATTTCCGCAACCTGCTCGACAATTTGCCGGCAGCCGACCTCAAAGCCGAAGCGCGCGTGCGCACGCTGTTTGCCAAGGCCGACAAGCCGGTGAATTCGCTTGGCCGCGTCGAGGACATCGCCGCGTGGCTCGCGGCCTGGAGCGGTCGCGCTCCGCCCGCCGTGACCAGGCCCTTGATGGCTGTCTTTGCCGGTAATCATGGCGTTGTCAGGTATGGCATTTCGACGAGGCCCGTGGCGGCGACCGCCAACGCGGTCGAGCTTTGCGCGGCCGGCGGTGCGGCGATCAACCAGATCTGCATTGCCAACGACCTCGGTCTGAAGGTGTTCGATCTTGCCCTGCACATCCCGACCGGCGACATCGCCGAGGATGCCGCGCTCGATGAACGCGGTTGCGCGGCCACCATGGCCTTCGGAATGGAGGCGATTGCCGGCGGCACCGACCTGCTTTGCCTGGGCGATCTCGGCGTCGGCAACTCCACCGTCGCCGCCGCCCTGTTCGCCGCGTTGCTGGGGGGCAGGGGTGCCGACTGGATTGGTCCGGGATCCGGCGCCGATGCGGCGATGCAGGCCCGCAAGGCGGAGGTGATCGATGCGGCGCTGGCCTTTCACGGGAACCATCTGGAAGACCCGCTGGAGGCGCTGCGCCGGATCGGCGGCCGCGAGTTCGCGGCGATAGCCGGCGCAATCCTTGCCGCGCGGATGCAGCAGATACCGGTACTGCTCGATGGCTTCGCGGCAACGGCAGCCGCGGCGGTGCTGCATGCGGCGAACCCCGCAGCGCTTGATCATTGTCTGCTCGCCAGCCTGTCGCCGGAGCCCGCGCATGCAAGGGCCGCCGAGCACCTCGGGCTGCGTCCGCTGCTCGATCTGGGCATCGGTCATGGCGAAGGGGCAGGAGCAGCCCTGGCGGCCGGGCTGGTCAAGGCAGCGGCATTGACAGGTTCAGGCATGGCGGCGGCTGTGCGGGGCTAAGCACACCGCAACTGATAGATCCGCTACCGCCGTCGCGCGGCGACCGCGGCGGTCGGCAGCGCCGGCAGTTCTTCCATCACCCTGCTCAGCGGGAAGATGGCGATCGCCTCGGTGCCCTCGCGCAGCTTGGAATGAAGCTCGAACTCGCCGCCATGCATGGCGAGCAGCCCTTGCACGATCGGCAGGCCAAGCCCGGTGCCTTGCTCGGCGCTCTTGATGGCGATCGACCCCTGGCCGAAGGCTGAAAGCACGATCGGGATCTCGTCCTCGGGAATGCCGGGGCCGTTGTCCTTGATCGAAATGTACTGTCCTCCACCCGCCGTCCAGCCGACCCGGACGCGGATTTCGCCGCCGGTGGCGGTGAATTTGATGGCGTTGGACAGAAGGTTGAGCGCGATCTGGCGCACGGCGCGCTCGTCGGCGAACAGCCGCGGCAATGTCTGTTCGAAATCCTGAACGACACGGATATCCTTGTTGCGTGCCTTCAGCTCCATCATGTGGCAGCAATCCTCGACGATGTTGAGCAGCATCACCGGCTCCTCATTGAGCTGGTATCGGCCGGCCTCGATGCGCGACAGGTCGAGGATCTCGTTGATCAGGTCGAGCAGGTGCTGGCCTGAATCATGCACGTCATGGGCATAGTCGCGATAGGTGGGATTGCTCATCGGCCCCAGCACCTCGTTCGCCATCACCTCGGAAAAGCCGAGAATAGCGTTGAGCGGCGTGCGCAATTCATGGCTCATCGAAGCGAGGAAACGCGATTTTGCAAGGTTGGCGTCCTCTGCCCGCCGCCGCGCCTCGTCCGACATCGATTTCGCCGTCTCCACTTCGGCGATCAGCGCATCCTTTTCGGAGCGGAACGACAAGAGCAGCAGGGAGAAGCGATTGAGGTGACTGGCGATATAGGCGAAGAAAGGCAGCGACAGGACGAGCAGCCCGGCCATGATCGCCTCGACCGGCATCCACGATCTGGTCGCGGCATAGGCGTAGAGTGCCACCGGAAACGCGAAGGTCGCCAGCAGGGCGCCGATCAGGGACGAGGCCATGAGCGCGGTCCCTGCCATGGCGAACAGGAGCACCACCGCCTTGATCACCTGGAACTGGTCGACCTCGCAGGCGCCGCAGCCCAGCCAGACGAACCAGGCCCAGCCTAGGCCGCAAAGGAAATGCCCGACCAGGAATTCCCTGCGCGTTTGCAATGAGTTGAGTTCGGAAGCTTCCGTGCGCTCGATGCGCCGCGCCATGAAGACGACTGTTGTATAGCAGGTGAGTGTAAACAACGCCCAGAGCCCGATCTCATTGCCGACACCGGCCAGACGGCCGGCCGCGGCGATCACCAGGACGAGCAGCGGGATGACGACGGCACCGCTTGTCATGGCCCGGGCGTGAAGCTTCAGCAGTTCGCGATCGAAATCGGGATTCCCGGCCTGCTGCGAAAGACGGTCGCGCGTCTTGCGCACCGCGCGCGCGACATCGCTGTTGCGATGCCGTTTCCTGCGGTCCACAATGAACTTGTCCGCTGTGTTCGAGCGTTGCAAGGGCATCAAAAGCTTCAATTTATGCGCGCAGCGATTTCAAGGTGTTAAGCTACGTTCGAATGATTAACCAACCGTTTGCCATATGAGCCGTTCCTGGTCGCCAAGGTCGCGCCCGCGGTACGCGGCACCTCGCCGCAGAAGCCTGTGGCGCAAGCCGCTGGACTACGGGCTGACCGTCATCATTCTGGGGCTGTTGATCCTGCTTGCGGTGCGTCTTGACCGGGTGGAGACACGCAAGACGCAAGGTACGGCCATCATCAATGACGGCGATTCGATCACGCTCGGCGCCGAGCGCATCCGCATGCGCGGCATCGACGCTCCAGAGTATACCCAGACCTGCCGCAAGAGCGGCGCCGACTATGCCTGTGGTACTCAGGCGCGCCAATCGCTGGTGCGGCTGATCGCCGGCAGGCCGGTCACCTGCAGCGGCTGGCAGCGCGATCGCTATGGCCGGTTGCTTGGCGACTGCAAGGCCGGCGGCACCGACCTCAACCGCGCCCAGGTCGAGGCGGGCTGGGCCGTCGCCTATGGCGACTTCGAAGGCGAGGAAGCCACCGCGCGCGCCGCAAGGATTGGCATCTGGGCGGGCACGTTCGACCAGCCGCAGGATTGGCGCGACAGCCACCACGGCGATGTCGTGGAGCGAAAACATGGCATGCTGGCGTCGATCGGCGATGCCGTGCGCGAGATATTTCGCTTCTGGTGAAGCATGTCTGGCGGAAGGAAAAGGAGGATCGAAATGAAGCTGTTCGACGGCGGTCGTGCGCCCAACCCACGGCGGGTTCGCGTTTTCCTCGCTGAAAAGGGGATCACGGTTCCGTTGGTGCCCATCGACATGGGCGCACTGGAACACAAGCAGCAGCCGGTCAGCTCGCGCAATCCGCTGCGGCGCCTGCCGGTTCTGGAGCTCGATGACGGCACCATCCTCACCGAATCCGTCGCTATCTGCCGCTATTTCGAGGAGCTTTATCCCGAGCCGGCATTGTTCGGGCGCGGCGCACTTGGCAAGGCGCAGGTCGAGATGTGGCAGAGGCGGATGGAGTTCAACCTGCTCAGCAGCGTCACGCAAGCTTTCCGCCACATCCATCCGGCCATGAAGGAATGGGAAATCCCGCAGATCCCCGAATGGGGCGAGGCCAACAAGCCGAAGGCGGTGGATTTTCTCAGGCTGCTGGACGCTGAACTGGGCAGCCGCGAATTCGCCGCCGGCGACAGCTATTCGATTGCCGACATCACCGGCCTGATCGCGATCGACTTCATGAAGCCGGCACGCATCAAGGTGCCGGAGGAATGCACCAATGTGCTACGTTGGCATCAGGCCGTCTCCAGCCGCCCGAGTGCCGCCGCTTGAGCGTCCAACTGGACAGGCTCGCCGCGACGGTCCGCGCCTGCCGCATCTGCGTCGACACTCCCGTCGGCAAGCCGCTGCCCCACAAGCCGCGTCCGGTGCTGCGACCCTCGTCCAGCGCCCGCATCCTGATCGCCAGCCAGGCCCCCGGAACCAAGGTGCATGTGTCGGGCATGCCATTCACCGACGCTTCCGGCGACCGCCTGCGCAACTGGCTCGGTGTGACCAGCGACGAATTCTATGACATCGAGAAATTCGCCATTGTGCCGATGGGCTTCTGCTTTCCCGGACAGGACGCCAAGGGCGGCGACCTGCCGCCGAGGCGTGAGTGCGCCCCGGCCTGGCGCGCGCCCTTGATGGCGTCGATGCCGCGGATCGACCTGGTGCTGGCGATCGGCATCTATGCGCAGACCTGGCACATGGGCGCGGCGCGCCGCCCCTCGCTGACGGAAACAGTGATGAACTGGCGCGCCATCTGGGAGAGTTCCGTCGGCCCCAAAGTGCTGCCACTGCCACATCCATCCTGGCGCAACACTGGCTGGTTGAAGCAGAATCCTTGGTTTGAAATGGATTTGCTGCCTTTCCTGCGGTCGGAAATCCGCTATCGCCTCGGTTAGGCATTCAGCAAGAAATCACTCGCTTTCGGCGCAGGCAGCAGAATTTCTTTCTTGTGAACGGCCCAAATAAAAGGGAATATAGCGAAACTATTCCACCAGGAGCCTCCGATGGATCGCCTTGACCGAAAAATTCTCCGCCTCCTGCAGGAGGACGCGACGCTCGCGGTCGCCGACGTTGCCAAGAAAGTCGGCCTGTCGACCACACCGTGCTGGCGGCGCATCCAGAAGCTCGAAGAGGAGGGCGTCATCAAGCGGCGCGTCGCCATTCTCGACCACGAAAAGGTCAATGTGCGGGTCACCGTCTTCGTGTCGATCCGCACCAATTCGCACAGCCATGAATGGCTGCGCCGGTTCTCCGAGGTCATCCAGGAATTTCCCGAGGTGGTCGAATTCTATCGCATGAGCGGCGACGTCGATTACCTGTTGCGTGTCGTGGTGCCCGACATCGCCGCCTATGACGCCTTCTACAAGCGGCTGATCGCCAAGATCGAGATCCGGGACGTGTCGTCGTCCTTCGCCATGGAGCAGATCAAATACACGACCGAAATCCCGCTCGACTACATGGTGCTGGACAAGGAGTCGGGCGCCAACGCGGCCTGATCTCGCAACTCAATTCTTCTTCTTGTTGAGGAAACTCCAGGGCGAGTTCACCGGCAATACGATGGAATCCGGCACCGTGTCGACGGCCTTGACATCTGCCTTGCGCACGGCGTAACCGGATTGGATGACGCTGACGCCGTCGAGAATGAACAATTGGCTTTTCTCCATCTCCGGATTCAGGGCACCAGCAACGGCGACCGGCTGGTAGGCTTCCGACATCTTGTAGGGACGGGCAGGCGTGACCAGCACGATCTGATTGGGCGGCGGCGTCGGCATGTGACTGCACGCGCCGGTCCAAGGCACCAGCAGGAACTGATAGACGAGATCGCCGTCGCGATCGACCGGCAATGCATAGCCGGCTAATTGTATCGTTTTGCCCTGTAGGGCAACCGACAGCGTCTCGCCGTGGTCCGGCAGTTTCGCCGCGATCATCGGCAGGCCGGCGTCTTCGGCAACCGCCTGGGTTACCGGGCGCAAATCCTTCCAAAAGATGTGCGTGGTTTCGGCCGAAGCGCCGGCGGTGGAGAGAGCAAGCGCGGCAGCAAGCGCCAGGATTGATTTGAAATGGGTCATGGCCGCATCCTTTGCGGGCGAGTAAAGACGCCGCCGTCGGTGGCGTCAATGCTCGAGCCGCATCACATGTCGGCGAGAACCGGCCGCAGCACTCCTCAACCTGTCAGGTCTTTCTGGCGGCGAGGCGCTCGATTGTCCTGGCATCCGATAGTTCCTTCACAGCATCCTTGCCGATCCAGCGCGCGGTCTTGTCGGTCGATTGCGCGAGCCTTTCGGCGACAGCAAGGGCAGCACCGTGCATAACCATGGACCGTTTGCCGAGCGAACGAAGGGCCCAGTTCACACCCTTCTTCACGAAATTGCGGGCGTCGGTGGCCTGCGCTTCGATGATGGGCAAGAAGGCGAGAAAAGTCGCCTCCGGCTCTTTCTTCCGGTGGACGACGGACCAGGCCATCATGGCAAAAGCCGTGCGTCGAACAAATTCCCGTTCATCGGCCGCAAATTCGCTGATCAGTTCTATCCAGGCATCCGTGTCGACGAACAGATCAGAGACGCCATCGACGATATCCCAGGAGTCGAAACTCGACGCCCATTGCCTCGCATCCGCGGCGGAAAACCGCTTTGGGTCGGCCGTGACGGAGGCGATGAACTGCGCCTCCACGATACCTGTCTGCCACAGCGCGAACGCGCGCTCGTGGTTGCGCTTGATTTTCTTGGCAATCTGCCGCTGCACACCGTGCGAGATGCCGAGCGCACGTTCGATCTTGATGCCGTAGCGCAGCATGCCAAGACGATTTTCCTCCGAGGCGATCGAGCGCAGATGCGCGACGATTTCGTCGGCATTGGATTGGGGCGAAAGCTCGGCCATCGCGATCCTATTTTTCCAGCCGGGCCAGCAACGAGGATGTGTCCCAGCGTTTGCCGCCCATCGCCTGCACGTCCTTGTAGAACTGGTCGACAAGCGCGGTCACCGGCAGCCGGGCGCCGTTGCGGTCGGCTTCCGCCAGGCAGATGCCGAGGTCCTTGCGCATCCAGTCGACGGCGAAACCGAAATCGTACTTTCCGGCGTTCATGGTCTTGTGCCGGTTTTCCATCTGCCACGAACCGGCCGCACCCTTGGAAATCACCTCGATGACCTTTTCGATGTCGAGGCCGGCCTTCTTGCCGAAATGGATGCCTTCCGACAGTCCCTGCACCAATCCGGCGATGCAGATCTGGTTGATCATCTTGGTGAGCTGGCCGGCGCCCGCCGACCCCATCAGTCCAACCATGCGGGCAAAGGCGTCGATGACGGGCCTGGCCCTGTCGAACGCAGCCTCATCGCCACCGACCATGACGGTCAGCACGCCGTTCTCGGCGCCGGCCTGACCGCCGGAGACCGGTGCGTCGAGAAATGAGAATCCGCCCGATTGCGCGGCTTGCGCCAGTTCGCGAGCGACTTCAGCCGACGCCGTGGTGTTGTCGATGAAGACCGAGCCTTTCTCCATCGCCTTGAAGGCGCCTTCCGACCCCGTGGTCACCGAGCGCAAATCATCGTCATTGCCGACACAGGAAAAGACGAAATCCTTGCCCTCGGCGGCCTGGGCCGGCGTCGCGGCAAGGCTGCCGCCATGTTGGGTGACCCATTGTTCGGCTTTGGCTTGGGTGCGGTTGTAGACGGTGACGTCGTGGCCGCCCTTGTTCTTCAGGTGTCCGGCCATGGGATAGCCCATGACCCCAAGACCGAGAAATGCCACCGATGCCATGCCTTGTCCTTCCGGCGAAACAGAGATTTCAGCTGCGGAAGCTCTAGGCCATGCGACGAATTCGTCAAGGCGCGCACCGCCGCATCGACTGGCACAGGCCTATCAGGAACGGTTCAGCGCTTTAGGTGGATCGTGATCCGGCGCTCGATCCATTCGACGCCGTGGCGCAGGATTTCGACCATCACAAGATAGACGATGGCGACCCAAACATAGGCCTGGAAATCGAAGGATTTGGCGTAGGCGAGCTTCGCGTTGCCCATCAGGTCATAGACGGTGATGATGGCGACGATCGCCGAAGCCTTGATCATCAGAACCAGCTCGTTGCCGTAAGGCCGCAATGCCACGATGAACGCCTGCGGCAGGACAACCTTGCGCAGCGTCTGCAGCTTGTGAAGGCCGAGCGAGGCGGCTCCTTCCCATTGGCCCCTGGGCACGCTTTCGATGGCGCCGCGCAGGATCTCGGCCTGATAAGCCGCGGTGTTGAGCGCAAAGGCGAAGACGCCGCAGTTGAAGGCCTCGCGGAAGAACCACCACAGCCCGATGGATTCGAGCTGCAGCCGGAAAGAACCCAAGCCATAGTAGACGAGGTAGACCTGGACCAGCAGTGGCGTGCCGCGGAAGAAATAGACATAGCAATAGGCAAGGCCGGACAGGAAACGGCTCTTCGACATGCGGCCATAGGTGACGGGCAGCGAAAAGATCGCGCCGACCACCATCGAGATGGCAACGAGCGACAGCGTGGTCCACAGCCCCTGCAGATAGGCAGGCGCATATCTGGCAAAGAACTCGCCATTCCAGGCATAGATGAGATAGGCGAGGATACCGAGGCCGAAGAGAATCCAGAGGCCGACGAGCGCGTACCCGACGATACGGGTGCGCGACCAGCCGCGTGCCTGCGGCGGCGGCCGGTCAACGGAGATAGCTTGGCTGACGCTCATCGTGCCTCCCTCCGTCCCAGCGAACGCAAGATGAACCCGGTCGCGATCGACGACAGGATCGCCAGGACGAGGAAAACCAGGGCCGCGACGCTGTAGAACAGGAACGCGTGTTTCGTGACACGCGCCGCCACCCCCGCGTTGCGCAGGGTTTCGGCGAGGTTGACGACCGAGACCAGGGCGGTGTCCTTGAGCAGGCTGAGCCAGCAATTCTCGAGGCCGGGGAAGGCGATGCGCAGCAGCTGAGGCAGGATCACCTTGCGCATGGTCAGCCATGTCGACAGGCCGATCGCGTAGCCGCCCTCATACTGGCCCTTGGGAATGGCGCGAAAGGCGGAGAGGAATACCTCGCTGGCGTAGGAGGAAAAGATCAGCGACAGCACGATCATGCCGGCGATGAAGCTGTCGACGTCGACCGTCGCGTCGGGCTTGAACAGGCGGATGACATATTGCAGCAGGATGGGCATGCCGAAGAAGAACAGGAACAGCGTCACCAGTTCCGGCAGGCCGCGAAACACGGTGGTGTAGATGTTGGCGGCCACCCGCAGCGACGGTTCTTCGGACTGCTTGGCCCAGGCGACGAAAAAGCCGATCGTCAGGCCGATCGGCAGCGTTGCAAGGGCAAGCGCGATGGTGACCAACGCGCCATAGGCAATATCGTCACTCCAGCCCTCGGGTCCCCAACTCAGCAGTGTCCATATGCTTTGGGCTGGCATTGACTGGTCTTATCCCCACGGCGCTCCTGAGATGAAAGGCGGCAGGAGACCCCTGCCGCCTTGGCAATGATGATCAGGACTCGGCGCCGTAGACGTCGAACTTGAAGTACTTGTCGTTGATTTCCTTATATTTTCCGTTTGCACGGATGGCGTCGATGGCGGAATTCAGCTTGTTGACCAGGTCGGTCTCGCCTTTGCGAACGGCTATGCCGGCGCCAGGGCCAAAAATTTCGACCGGTTGCGGCGATGGCTGGCCGAGGATCTTGCAGCAGGCGCCGTCAGGCGAATCAAGCCACTGCTGCAGCACGACGATATCGTCCTCGATAGCGTCGAGACGGCCATTGGCAAGATCTGCCTGCTCCTCGGGGCTGCTCGGATAACCTTTGACGGTGCTGTCGGTGTAGGTCTTCGAGGCATAGTTGAAATGGGTGGTCGTGGTGGCGACACCGATGCTCTTCCCGGCGAGGTCTTCCTTGGTCACGCCCTTCAGCGGCGAATCCTTCGGCACGGCGAGCGCCGACGGCGTGTTGTAGTATTTGTGCGAGAAGTCGACCTTCTCCTTCCTCTCCGGCGTGATCGACATCGAGGCGACGATGGCATCGAACTTGCCGGCCTGAAGTGCGGGAATGATGCCGTCCCAATCCTGGGCGACGAAGGTGCACTTGACCTTCATCTCATCGCAAAGCGCCTTGGCGATGTCGATGTCGAAGCCGACAAGCTGGCCATCGGCGGTGAGGTTGTTGAATGGGGGGTAGGCGCCTTCGGTGCCGATCCGCAGGGTCTTTTCCTGGGCCTGGGCTACGCCGAGCGTCAGCAGCGCAGCCGATGCGGCGAGCGCGATACGCAGTGCAATACGCATGATAGTCCTCTCTTTATGGTCCCGGCCGTCGTTCCGAAACGGCTCTGTGGGGCGGTGCTTTTTGACCGACCGCTGGGCCGATACTCCCACTCTTTCCAAGAAAAAAGCAACTGCAAAACCGCCAAAATCGGTAATGGGATTCTGCCCTTACGTTACATCTCAAGCAACGAGGCCGGTCGTGCGCTCGATGAAGTCGGCTATGGATTCTACGTCGTCGAGGTCGAACGCCGGCAGGCTCTTGTCGGTGATGGCAAAATCCGCGGCGACGGCGACAATATTGGGATCACCCGCCGCAAGCGGCGTCCGGTCCTTCGCTTCCAGTCGCCTCGTTTCGATCTTGCGGTGGGATTCGCGCTTGTAGCCTTCGACCAGCACGATGTCGCACGGGGCAAGCCGCGAGAGGATCGCGTCCAGCGGCGGCTCTTGCTCGCCACGCAACTCGTGCATCAGCGCCCAGCGATTGCCCGACACGATCGCGACCTCGGTTGCGCCGGCCTGCCGATGGCGGAAGCTGTCCGCGCCTGGCTTGTCGATGTCGAAATCATGATGGGCGTGTTTGACCGTCGAGACCTTCCAGCCGCGCCGCACAAGCTCGGCGACCAGCTTCTCGGTGAGTGTGGTCTTGCCGGAGTTTTTCCAGCCGGTGATGCCGAAGACGCGTCTATTCATGGCGTCATGCTCTGCAACAGGCGCGCGGCCTGGGCAAGATCGTCCGGCACGTTGATGTTGAAGAAAGGATCGATTGGTTGTCCGGCGGATTGCAGGAACGGGAATTCCACCTCGACATAGTCGTGCCGCTTGATGAAGGCCGAAACCCGCTTGTTGTCTTCGTCGACCAGGAAATGCCGCAAGGCTTCGCGGCATCCGGTCGGCCATAGCGCGAAGGTTGGATGCCGCCTGCCTGACGAGAAAGCGACGGCGATCGAACCGGGACGTTCATCGACTGCCGCCGCCAGACGATCGACGAGATCCAGCGGCAGGAAAGGCGTGTCGCCGGCAGCAGTGACGACCGCCTTGCAAGGCCTGCCGGCAGCGGCCCATTCCAGGCCGGTGAGGATACCGGCAAGGGGCCCGGCAAAGCCTTCAACGGTATCGGCCAGCACCGGCAGCCCGAAACGGGCAAACCGTGCCGGGTCGCCGTTGGCACTAAGCGCCAGGGTCTCGAACTGCGGACCAAACCGCGACAGGACCTGGTCAAGCAAGCAGCCGCCGCCCAGCGGCAACAACGCCTTGTCACCACCGCCCATTCGTCTCGACTGGCCACCGGCCAGAATGATCCCCGTGACATCGCGCTTCATGCCATCCAGCCTGTACGCCAGCCGCCGGAAATCGCAAGCGGCTTCAAGGGAGTGCTAGAGTCCTTCCGGCGCCATGGCCGGGCCGGTGCTTTCGGCGACGATCCTTCGCCGGCCGACGATGCGCTCGCGATAAAGCGCATAGAGGCCCGAGCCGACGACTATTGCCGCGCCGGCGATCATCGGCATGTCCGGTATGTCACCGAAGATGATCAGGCCAAGCAGTATCGACCAGAGGAGCGCGGTGTAGCGGAACGGCGCGATGAAGGAGATCTCGCCCGAACGCATCGCCATGATGATGAATTGATAGCCGATCAGCACCAGCACTGCCGCCAGCGCCAGCAGCGCCGTGCTTTTGCCTGTCATCGGTGTCCAGCCGCCCAGCGGCGTCAACAGAAAGGCGCCGACGACGGTCATGGCAAGCGCGGTGGCGGTTGATACCAGCATCGTCGGGACGGCCTGGGGGATGCGCTTGGTGGCGAGGTCCCGCACCGTGCAGCACACGACGCTGGCCAGCGCCACCAGAGAATAGACGCTGAAGCCCTCGAAACCCGGCCGCACGATGATCATAACCCCGGCAAAACCGATAGCGATCGCCAACCAGCGCCGCCAGCCGACCGCTTCGCCGAAATACAGCGCCGCACCCATCGTCACCGCCAGCGGCAGTGCTTGCAAGACGGCCGAAACGCTGCCGATCGGCAAATGGGCGAGGGCGACAAGGAAGGACACGGTAGCGCCCGCTTCACTCAGCACACGGATCGCCACCAGCGGCTGCAGCATCAGGCGAGGCTGGACAAGCGCTCCGCGTTGCCAGGCCAGCAGGCCGACGAAGAGCGAGGCGAACGCCCCTCTGATCAGCATGACCTGCGCCATGTTCATCGACTGGGAAGAGTATTTGGTAATGGCGTCGTTGAGCGTGAAGCCAACCATCGCCACCACCATGAACAACGCGCCGCGAAGATTTGGGGAAAGGGGCAAGACATCTACCGGTTGCTTTGGCATGCAAGCCTGTAACAGCCCGCAACGAAACAGCAACAGCAAAGGGCTGGGCCAGGACCGGATACCCATCGTCGCCGGCGTGAAATCATCCTGGATCAGGCACGAATTCTCTCGGAAGGCGGCATTGCCTCCCGACACCTGTACAGCCGAGGCGATCCCTATTTCTTCGGCGTCAGCACCTCGGTGCCATTCCCCTCCTTGCCGGCGATGGTCCACAGGCCATGCAGCGACCCGTCATCCTCAACCTTGTAGACGACGAGGCCAATATCCTTGCCCATTGCGTAGCCGGCGGAGAATGCGTTGTCGTTGCGCATGCAGATGCCATCGGAGGATGAGCCGCCCGTCTCCCAATGGATCGCGCAGGTGGTCCCGCTGGTCAGCGTGATGGTGGCTTCGCCGTCATAGGACGAACCGTCGAAATTGGTGCCGGCGACGGTGTAAGTGCCGCCGATCGACTGGGCAGCCACGGGCAGGGCGGCCAAGCCGAGCAAGGCGAAAGAAAGAAGAAGTTGGCGCATGATGTTATCCCCCGAGAAAGCGATGAGCCGCTAGGGAATGGAGGCTAGGCGGGAAACCGTCACCAGTAAATCTGACGGACATTTGCGGACAAAGATTTGTTTGCCGTGTGGCTAAAATGCTCATGACCACCTACGGCTCATGGCCCCTTAAGGCTGCCGGCGATGACGCCGACCAGCGGGTCATATTTCGATTTCAGCGCCGACGGATAATCGATCCAGACCGTGCGGATGACGCCATCCCTGCCAAACAGGCGCCGCTCGTAAAAGATCTTTCCATCCTTCATGCCCGACAGCACCGCCCAGTCCTTGCCGGCCTTGCTGTAGGTCACCATATAGCCCGGCTCGTTGCTCGCTTTTTCGCCGGCAATGAACCCGTTCGGCGTGTCCTCATCGACATTGAATATGCCGGAGCATGTCAGGCTGGCGCCGTCCGCGCTCAGCCACACCTGCCCGTCGCCATTCTCAGGCTCGGGCTGGCGATCGGTAAAGACATCGTCGGGAAAAGTGCAGACGGTGCCGAAGCGCTCGTTCACGTAGGTGGATTGCTCGGCAAACGCAGTGCTCGCCGAGACCACGGCGAGAGATATCACGGTCGAAAAGAGCCACCGCATGTCTGCCCCGAAGCCGATGATTGCAGGGCAATTCTCGCACAAAAAGACGAGAAGGTCAGCCGCCCGTGACACTCATATGCCGCGACACTGACGGACGGCTGGTGCGGCGATCGATGATGAAGTCATGGCCTTTCGGCTTGCGGCCGATGGCTTCGTCTATAGCGTCGGCGACAAGTTCGTTGCCTTCGGACGCGCGCAGCGGCGCGCGCAAATCGGCCGCATCCTCCTGGCCAAGGCACATATAGAGCGTGCCCGTGCAGGTCAGCCTGACCCGATTGCAGCTTTCGCAGAAATTATGCGTCATCGGCGTGATGAAGCCGAGTTTCCCGCCGGTCTCGCTGACATGGACATAGCGGGCCGGGCCACCGGTCTTGAACGGGATGTCGGTCAGCGTGAACTGGCGCTCGAGCGAAGCGCGCAGCAGCGACAGCGGCAAATACTGGTCGGTGCGGTCGGCATCGATCTCACCCATAGGCATGGTTTCGATGACGGTCAGGCCCATGCCCCGGCCATGCGCCCAGCGCATCATCTCGGGCAATTCGGCGTCGTTGAAATCCTTCAGCGCCACCGCGTTGAGCTTGACGTTCAGTCCCGCCGCCTGAGCCGCGTCGATGCCGGCCATGACCTTGTCGAGATGACCCCAGCGGGTGATGGCGTGGAATTTGTCGGCATCGAGCGTATCGAGCGAAACGTTGATGCGCTTGACACCACAATCGGCGAGTTCGGCGGCGAAGCGCGAAAGCTGCGAGCCGTTGGTGGTCAACGTCAGTTCTTCCAGTGCGCCGCTCTCGAGGTGCCGCGAAAGCTGGCGCACCAGATGCATGATGTTCTTGCGCACCAACGGCTCACCGCCGGTGAGGCGCAACCGTCTGACACCCTTTTCGATGAACACGGTGCAGAGCCGGTCGAGTTCTTCCAGCGACAGCAGGTCCTTCTTGGGCAGGAAGGCCATGTCCTCCGCCATGCAATAGGTGCAGCGGAAATCGCAGCGGTCGGTGACCGACACTCTGAGATAGCTGATCGTGCGACCGAAGGGGTCGATCATGTTCATGTTCGAACGTTTCCGTGGCCGTTATCGGCATCGTTATATATTGCTATGTGATACGATCCAGCCCGCCATTCAAGATAGCTTGCCTCGATCCTTGGTAACATTCCGCGACCGACATTGCGTGTCGGACACCGTTGACGCCTTTGCGTACGGGGCGAAGCAGCGTAGGGAAGGGCATTCAGGCAGGATCGACCATGACAGCGCCAAAAGAACTGAGGGTCTCCAGGGACCGCAAGCTGCTCACCGTGACGTTTCCCGGCCATCAGCCGTTCGAGTTGCCGGCGGAATTGCTGCGCGTGGCATCGCCTTCCGCGGAAGTGCAGGGCCATTCGCCGGAACAGAGAGTGACGGTTCCCGGCAAACGCGACGTGGCCATCCTGAAGATCGAACCGGTGGGCAATTACGCCGTGCGCATCACCTTCGACGATTTCCATGACACCGGCATCTTCACCTGGAATTACCTGCACACGCTCGGCCACGAGAAGGACGCACGCTGGAACGCCTATCTCGCGGAGCTCGCCGAAAAGGGCTTGAGCCGCGATCGTTAGCCGCCGTTGCGTCGTCAAAACGTCATGTGCCGGGAGTAGGGGCGGCGGATCGGGAGACGGAAAATGTCGGTGATCACCACAGTCGAACAACTCGAAGCGCTCTACGGATTGCCCGGCGAAGCCTCCGTGGTCAAGGAACTCGACCATGTCATTCCCGAATACGCAGCCTTTATCGAAGCCTCGCCCTTCGTCGCGCTCGCGACCAGCGGTCCGGAGGGGCTGGACTGTTCGCCGCGCGGCGATCTCGCGGGCTTCGTGCGCATCGTCGATGCGAAAACGCTGATGATGCCGGACCGGCGCGGCAACAACCGTGCCGATTCGCTAAAGAACATCATCCGCGACCCGCGCGTCGGCCTGCTGTTCCTGGTGCCGGGCTCCGGCACGACGCTGCGCATCAACGGCCGGGCGCATATCACCACGGATGCAGCGCTGTGCGCGTCGTTCATGGTCGAGGGCAGGCCGGCGCGTTCGGTCACCGTGATCGATGTCGATTCGGTTTATTTCCAGTGCGCCCGGGCGATCGTGCGGTCGGAGCTGTGGAACCCGGAGAGACATGTCGATCCGAAGTCGCTGCCGACACCCGGAAAGATCCTGGAAATCACCAGCCGCAAGAATATCGACGGCGAAAGCTACGACAGGGAATGGCCGGAACGGGCGAAAAAATCGATGTGGTAATCTACTGAAAGGGCGGTCACGCCTCGTTCAGCACGTCATAGATCTTGCGCATCTGGTCGCCGATCATGTCGCATTGCTCCGGCGTCGACTGGCTCATCGCCTTCTCGATCAGCGCCATATGCACTTTCAGCGCCTGCATCAGCAGCGCCTCGCCGGCTTCGGTCAGCGTAAGCCGCAAGACGCGCTTGTCCTTCTCGTCGCCTTCGCGCCGCAGCAGGCCACGTGTCTCGAGCTGCGGCAACAACATGGTGATGTTGGAGCGGCCCACGAGCAGCTTGCGGGCAAGGTCGTGCTGCGACATGCCGGGATGGCGGTAGAGATTCATCAGCACGTCGAGCTGCGCCGGCTTCAGGTCGAGCGGCGCGAGTTTCACCGCCAGCGTGCGCTCCAGCACATGGCAGGCGCGCGCCACCGCGACCCAGTTGCGAAAACGCGGGTTGTCCCAGGGTAGCTCTTGTTTATTGTTCATCTTTGAACTATTATGTTCATGCTTGAACGTATGGATGGATCCTGACTATGGCATCATTCGGGCTGAAGGTCATCCGAGGTGTGTTTGGTGCGGCCGAACATGTCGCGCCGCGCATCACCGGACGCGCGGCTTTTGAATTGTTCTGCCGTACGCCAAACTCCAGGACGCTGACCGACGGCGAGCGCCGCGCTATCGACCGCGCCGCGGAGTTCATGGCCGAGGCGCGGCATCACCGGCTGAAGACCGCGACCGGCTGCGTCATGGTGCATGAATTCCGCCCCGAGCCGGGCCGCGAGCCTGCCGGCACCGTTCTCGTCATCCATGGCTGGCGCTCGCGTACCGAATATATGCGCGTGCTGATCGAAGGGTTTCGCGCTGCCGGCCATAAGGTCGTCTCGCTCGATCTTCCCGGTCATGGCCATTCGCAGGGCAGGCACCTCAACATGGTCAACGCCGTCGAAGCCGCAAGAGTGGCCGGCGAATGGTTCGGGCCATTCGTGGCCGCCGTCGGCCATTCCTTCGGAGGCGCTGTTGCCGTCAATGCCATCGCCGGCTCCGTCAAGGACATCCTCCCACTGGCGGCCGCACGTCTTGTGCTGATCGCGGCGCCAAGCTCACTGCCGGCAATCTTCGACGACTTCAGCCGCATGCTCAATGTCGGTCCCCGCTCGCAAGTCGCGATGGCTGACCGCGTCGAATATCTCTCCGGCCGGCCGCTGCATGAATTCACCGGTGACTGCCAGCTTGCCCAGGCGCCCGTGCCGACGCTGGTCATCCACGCGCCTGACGACCGGGAGGTGCCGGCTGAACACGCACGACGCTATGCCGGCGCCGGTGATCATGTGCGGTTGCATTGGGCCGACGGGCTCGGCCATCGCCGCATTCTGGTCGACAAGGGTGTGGTTGAACGCGCCGTCGACTTCGTGGCCACGCAGCGCGGGCCGTCGCTGCTCCACTGAGCTTCAGGCTATTTCTTCTTTTCCCCCGGCTCTACGGGCAACCCGGCCGCTTTCCAGGCCGTGTAGCCGCCGAGAATGTGCTTGACCGGTGAAAGCCCCATGTCCTGTGCGGTCTTGGTGGCCAGCGCCGAACGCCAGCCGCCGGCGCAGAAGAAGACGAAGCTTTTTCCCGAAGCGAAGAAGGGTTTGTGGTAAGGGCTTTCGGGATCGATCCAGAACTCCAGCATGCCACGGGTGACATGCTTGGCGCCGGGAATTCTGCCGTCACGCTCGATCTCTCGAGGATCGCGCAGATCGACGAAAATGGTGTCTTCGTCTTCAAGCAGTCCCGCCGCTTCCTCGGGTGAGACCACTTCGATCTCGGCGTTGGCCTCATCCAGCAGTTCGCGATACCCTTTTTTCACTGTCGTCCCTCCCGGCCGCAGGTTTGCTGGCAAGGCGGATTTCGAGCACAACGAACGGTGTTTGTCACGCCTCGACTGTGCCGGCCATGGTCTTCCAGGCGGCCATTGCCCCGGCCACCGTCGCCAGCAGGGCGGCCCGGGAAGCGCCGTCACGCGCCTGGATCGACATGCCGTGCTGGACCGTTGCGAAAAAGGTCGCCGCGGCACGGCAATCGAAGCCGGCGGGCAGTTCACCCTCGGCCACGCCGCGCTCGAGACGCTTCCTCAGGGCGGTAAGATTCTCGGCGCGGCGGCGCCGCAAATCCGTGCAGATCGCGCCTCGGCTCGAGTCTTCGTGCAGCGCACCCAGCGTAATCAGGCAGCCCTGCGGGCGATCCGTCTGCGAATAGGCCTTTGCAGTGCGGCGCAGAAACCGCTCGATCGCAAGGCGCGCCGTTGGCGCCTCTTCCAGCGCGAGCCAGATGTCGGCGCCCTCCACGCGGGAATAGAGATCGGTCGCCTCGAGGAACAGGGCCTCCTTGCTACCGTAGGCGGCATAGAGGCTCGGCGAATAGATGCCCATCGCGGCGGCGAGATCGCTGATCGACGCGCCTTCATAGCCCTTGGCCCAAAACACATCCATCGCGCGCCGCAGGGCCGCGGTTCGGTCGAACGTGCGGGGACGGCCTCTTTCCGACATGACGCTCTTTTCTGTGCTGATCGATACATAAATGAGTTGACGCGACTGGGCAAGGTTGGCAGATATTTATGTATCAATCGCTACATAAATGGAGAAATCGATGTCATCAGGAAGTTTGAACGGCAAGGCGGCACTCGTCACCGGAGGCAGCCGCGGTATCGGCGCGGCAATCGCGCGAAGGCTCGCGGCAGACGGGGCCGATGTCGCGCTGACCTACGTGCATGGAGAGGAACTGGCTCGGTCCGTCGTCGCCGAGATAGAGACCAAGGGCGGTCGCGCCATCGCGATCAAGGCTGACAACCGTGATGCCGAGGCCATAGACCAGGCGGTTGCCGATGCGGTGACCGCCTTCGGCCGGCTCGACATCCTGGTCAACAGTGCCGGCATCTGGCGTGCGGCGCCGATCGATACGCTGTCGCTTGCCGATTTCGACGAAACCATGTCGGTCAATCTGAGGGCGCCGTTCATCGCCTCGAAAGCGGCGGCAAGACACATGAGCGAGGGCGGCAGGATCATCTCAATCGGCAGCAATCTGGCCGAGCGGGTCACCGACACCAGCCTGGGAGCCTACTCGGCCAGCAAGGCGGCGCTGGTCGGTCTGACCAAGGCATTGGCCCGCGACCTCGGGTCACGCGGCATCACCGCCAATGTGGTTCATCCCGGCTCGACGGATACCGACATGAACCCGGCCGACGGCCCGCATGCCGACCATCAGCGCCAGAAGATGGCGACCCCGCGATTCGGCAAGGCGGAGGATATCGCCGGCATGGTTGCCTGGCTCGCCGGACCGGAGGGCCGTTTCGTCACCGGAGCCGCGCTGACCATCGACGGCGGCGCAAACGCTTGAGGCGCGAGGCTTCCCGTGGCCGGGGGCGACAGTTCGGTCGCGCCGGCCGTCACGATGTTGTGAAACCGTTCTGCAACAGCCCTGCCGAAATTTATGAAAGCTTAACGAAATCGGTATGAATCGGTATAGTCGCGCCTTACATCCGCCATGCGGTGAGCGGGACGGTTTGTCGTGCGGAACGGGAACCGGTTGCGACCGGAGCGGGTGATCCATGAAATTCCTCGGTACAAAAGCAACCGTGATGCCGCTGGTGGCGATTACGGCGACGCTGGCTTTCGGCATGCCTCAGGCAGGGGCCCAAGGGCTTTTCGACATGCTGTTCGGCGGCGGCATCAGGCACGAGCCGAAGGGCGAATTTCCGCCTCCTCCGCCAAAGCACAAGCCGAAGGCGCCGGCCGGCAGCGGCGACGGCGGTAGCGTGAGGATCAGCGGTCCGTCATACTATACTTACAAGGCCGACAGGCTGGTGCGTGTCGACTTCTCGACGCTAGCGACCGCGCCGCAGCCGGCGACACCGCAAGATGCCGCTTTCGTTCCTTCGGCCACCGGTGCTGCCTTCCACGATGCCATTGCCGGCCTCAGCGACTACGAACTCTACGCGGAGCCCGACATCGCCAAGGCGCTGATCGCCTATTACTCGGCCAACCCGGATTTCATCTGGGTGAACGGAACCAGCCCCAACAACCGTGCGCAAGATGCCGTGCGGGTGCTCGGCGAGGCTGCCAGCTACGGCCTCACGCCTGCCGACTACACCGTCGACGTGCCAGCCACCAGTTCGACCTCGACAGACGACGCAGCCAAGCTAAAGGAACTCGTCCGTTTCGAGATGGCGCTGTCGGCACGCGTCCTGCGTTACGCTCATGACGCCCAGAGCGGCCGCGTCGAGCCCAATCGTATGACCGGCTACTACGATTTCCCGGCCAAGCCGCTCGACATGATAGGCGTGCTGAAGACACTGGCGCATACACAGGAAGTTCGTACATATCTGGAATCGCGCCATCCGCAGAATGCGGAGTATCAGGCGCTGCGCGTCGAACTGGAATCGCTGCAGGCGAGTGCCGAGAACGAAATCGTCGTCGATCCCAAGCTGCTGCTGAAGCCAGGCGAAACCAGCCCCGAACTGCCAAAGCTCCTGTCGCTGATCGCGCGTAATCTCGACGACGAGATGGGCGGCAGCTATGGCGAGGTCCTGTCGCGGCTGGCGACCAGCGAAATCTATGTTCCCGAACTGGTCCCGCTCATCAAGGCGGTGCAGCAGAAGGAGGGCATGAAGGGTGACGGCGTCATCGGACCGCGCACCGTCGCCACGCTGGCCGGGACGTCGAAGGCCGACAGGCTGCTGAAGGTCGAGGTGGCGCTGGAAGAACTGCGCTGGCTGCCTTCCGATCTCGGCAGTCCGCGTGTTTTCATCAACCAGCCCGCCTTCACCGCAAGTTACATTGACGACGGCCAGGAAAAGCTGAAGACGCGTGCCGTCGTCGGTCGGGTTACCAACCAGACGGCCTTCTTCTACGATCAGATCAAGCAGGTCGATTTCCACCCCTACTGGGGCGTGCCGCAGTCGATAATCGTCAACGAAATGCTGCCGAGGTTGCGCGGCGACCCCGGCTATCTCGACCGTGCCGGCTACGAGGTGACGGATTCACGCGGCAAGCGCATTCCTTCGTCGGCAGTGAACTGGGGCGCTTATGGCGCCAACATTCCCTACAATGTGCGCCAGCAGCCGAGCGAGGCCAATGCGTTGGGCGAACTGAAGATCCTGTTCCCCAACAAGCATGCGATCTACATGCATGACACGCCGCAGAAATCATTCTTCAAGCAGGATATGCGCGCGCTCAGCCATGGCTGCGTACGCCTGCAGGATCCACGCGGCATGGCGGCGGCGGTGCTCGGCACCTCGGTCGATTATATCGCGGAGAAGCTGAAGCACGGACACTCGACCGAGGATGTGACGCGCAAAATCCCGGTCTATGTCGCCTATTTCACCGCCTGGCCAGACATGTCCGGCAAGGTCGAGTATTTCAGCGACGTCTATGACCGCGATTCCCGGCTAAAGCAGGCCCTGGATGCGACCGAGGCGGTGCGCTCGCCCTCGAGCTAATCGCTAACTCTCTGACAGCGGGCGCCGGAAACCGGCGTCGCGCCCGGCGATCACCCAATAGACCAGCCCGGCCACAAGACCGGCGACGGCGATGATGCCGATATCGGCCCAGCGCTCCGGATCGACCTCCTCCGCCGCGCTCGGCCAGATCAGGAAGAAGCCGCCGGCCGCTGCGGCGGCGCCGAAGAGCATGTGCAGCAGGGCGCTGCGCAGGGAGAAAAACTCGGCGATCAGCGCGAAAATCAGTGTCTGTGGCGCGGTCAGCACAACCGTCAGGAAATAGATGAACATGCCAAGCGGCGGCACCACCAAGGCCGCGATCGGCGATACGCCCATGAGGTCGAAATAGGCGGGCGCGTTGGGCAGGGAACTCAGCGCCGCATAGATCGCCACTACGGCGATCAGCCCAACCAGTATGGCGACAAGATAACCGGCCAGCATCATCAGGACGCGCTTCATCAAGTGCTTCGCAGTCGACATGCCCACCCCCGTGAAGCCCGTTCATCCTACAGTCAGCCATCAATGGCGAATTGACGCAAGGGGAGACGGAAGACCTGGCCAGCGTCGTGGCCCGACGCAGGCGGACCAGCCACTCAGGCGCCGCCGCACATATGCTGCGAATCCGGCAGAGCCCAGGAGCCTTTCGCGACGAGGTCGACGGAATAATAGACCCGGCCACGGTCGTCGTCCTTGGGGCAGTCCCTGGGAATCGAGATCAAGCACATGACGACCGGTTCTCCAACCTTCGAGGCAGCCAATCCAGGCTCGCGATCATAGGAGACAGCCCCGCCACCATTGGTGAACGTGGCCGCGCTGCCCGCGTCGGGACTGGCCGTTTCCAGCGGATCGTCGCCGAGGCGCGTGGTAAGCGTCTTGATGTGCGTCGATGCGCATTGGCCGATTGCTAAGGGCAAGGGCTGATCGTTATGCCCGGGGTTTCGCCCGGCGGCTTCGAGCGCCTTCTTGCCAATCAGCGCGACGTTGTAGTCCTGCACCCAGGATGGCGCATTCCCATAGGTCTGCAAGGCGTTGTTAAGCGCGCTGACGATACAGGCCGTATCGCTCTTGCAGGCATTGCGGTCGGCGATCAGCCCGCGGGCAATCTTGCGCTTGTCGCCGCCGAACGCTGGCTCGAAACCCTTGTACGCCTTCGAAACCAGCAGATCGATCGCCGACAGTTGCGGGTCGGCGCAGATCGCTTTTTCCGCCGGCAGGCTTGCCTTGGCGCAGTCGAAGGACGGCCCATCGGCCCGCGCCCGAGAAACGGCAAGGAAACTGCCGGCTGGGACGATGGCGAGCACGGACAGCAAATAAGTTCTAACGAAACATCGCATCATGACCCCCAAGCCAATAGGATTGCCCAAGGCGCGGCCCCGCGCCGGCGCATAACATACCCCAAGGATAGACAATTTGGGCTCCCGTTTCGTCGTTGAGAATGCTCGTAGGTAGCGCATTCGCGACGAGGATATCCCTGCGAATCCTATTTTGGTTCGGCCGTCACAGGATCGAAGTCGATTTCGACCTTTGCCTTGTCCGAGGTGTAGTAGGTGACGGTGTAGCCGTCCTTGTCCCAGTCGACCTCTTTCACGTAGCGAAACCCGTCACGCTGCTCGACCTTGGCGATGATCTCCGACAGCTTCTTGGCATTGGGTGGCGGCAGCGGAGTTTCATCTGCGGCAAAGGCAGGCCCGGCGGCGAGAAGAACGGCGACGGAGGTCGCAAGCAGAAATCTGGACATGGTTTTCCCTCAAGTTTCGACGGAGGGAAACTCGCTGCCATGCAGGTTTGTTCCGCATATGGGCATGCCGGGTCACCGATCCAAGGATTTGCAGTTGCGGCAAGACAAGCGTCCTATGCCAAAACCCACGATGGCCGCTTCAATATTCATGGCGATGCAACATTGGCGTCATGTCGTCGTGCCTGCATCCCGACGTTTCAATGCCTGCGCAAAAAGGCAGAACGCTGAAGGGGCGGACTGTAGCTGCCGATGTGATGCCCAGCAAACAGATGGTGGGCGATGCAGGGATTGAACCTGCGACCCCACCCGTGTGAAGGGTGTGCTCTCCCGCTGAGCTAATCGCCCGCTCGTTGCCCGAAGGCCAAGCGAGCCGCGATATAAGGGAGGCCGGCCCGTTAAGTCAAGGCAGTGTCTGGTGTTCTCACACAGATCGGATTTGCGGTCCCGCCAGGGCCCGTTCCGGAGACATTTTCATCGCCGGCGCTCAGTGCGCGGCGGCGCCGATCAGCCCTTGCGCCAGATCGAGCGTCAATGCGTCAAAATGCGATATCACCGCCGAGGGCTCGAACTCGCGCACATGACGGTCGGTGTAGCCGAAGTCGACGGCGACGACAGGAATGCCGGCGGCCTTGGCGGTGTCGATATCTGTTTGCGAATCGCCCACCATCAAGGCGCGGTGCGGATCGCCGCCGGCCCGTTTGATGGTTTCGATCAGGTGACGCGGATCGGGCTTGCGGAACGCGAACGTGTCCTGCCCGGCAATTGCCGCGAAATGCCTGGTCAAGCCAAGCGCTTCGATCAGCGCCAGCGAGTTGGCTTCGTATTTGTTCGTGCAGATGGCCAGCAGATAGCCGGCCTTCTCAAAGCGGGCAATCGCCTCGATCACGCCGGGGTAGGGCCGGGATTTGCCCGGAATATTGTCGGTGTAGTGATCGAGGAACAGTTTCAGCAGCCGGTCGTGCTCCTCAACCTTGAGGGATCGTTGCTGCGCGGCATGCGCCCGTTCGATCATCACCCGGCCGCCATGGCCGACGAAGCGTCTGAAGCCGGCTTCGTCGACGGCTGCCAGTTGGCTGGCCGCCAGGCTGTGGTTGAGGCTGTCGAGCAGGTCCGGCGCCGTGTCAATCAGCGTTCCATCGAGGTCGAACACGATGATCGGGCGACTCATGATCCATCCTGCGCAGATTTGTGCATCGGCAGGCGATAGCGGCTGCGACGCTTTAAGGCAAGCAGACTGGTGGGGCCGCCGCCAAAGGCTTTGACCCGGCCGGCAAAAGTGCTAGGAGCCCGAAACGCTAAAGCGCGTTGCGTCGAAACGGACTCCCTGCGGCGCGCTTTGGGTCTTTGTTTCATGCATGTCGTTTCCCAAAACCGAGGTCACTTTTGGGCGGCATGCATTAGGTTTCGGGGCAGCAAACGGCATGGATGCGAGGCAATTGAAGGTCGAGGCCGCGCGGGCGGCCCTTGCCCAAGTCACCGACGGCATGCGGCTCGGCATCGGCACCGGCACCACTGCCGACGAGTTCGTGCGGCTGCTCGCCGACAAGGTTGCCTCCGGCATGACCATAACAGGCGTGCCAACGTCGGAACGCACCGCTGCGCTGTGCCGCGAACTCGGCGTGCCGCTGTCGACGCTGGAGGAAACGCCCGAACTCGATCTCACCGTTGACGGCGCCGACGAAGTCGACCCGGAGCTGACATTGATCAAGGGCGGCGGCGGTGCGCTGCTGCGTGAGAAGATCGTGGCCGCGGCCTCGCGGCGCATGATCGTCATCGCCGACCGTTCGAAGATGGTCGAGACGCTCGGCCGGTTTCCTCTTCCCGTCGAAGTCAACCGGTTCGGCCTGCGCGCGACCGAGATCGCCGTGGCCGTGGCGGCTGGAAATCTCGGCCTTTCCGGTCCGGTGACATTGAGGATGACGGGAGGCCAGCCTTTTGTTACAGACGGCGGCCATTTTATCCTCGATGCATCTTTTGGCCGCATTCCGGATACAAGAGCGCTTTCGAATGCTCTCCACGCCATTCCTGGCGTGGTCGAGCACGGTCTTTTCATCGGGCTGGCGTCAGCGGCCATCATCGCCGGCGGCGACGGTATCCAAACTGTCCATGCCGCCCGAAAACCAGGGAGTTCTACCGATCATGATGTTGCATAACCGGGTTCGCCGTCTTTCCGTCCTTGTGGCGGCTTCGGCCGTCTTCGCGTTCTCCTCGCCTGTCTTCGCGCAGGACGTCACGGAATCGCATCTGAAGGCCGCACGCGCCGCGGTTGCCGCGATCCACGCGACCGACCCGTTCGACAGCATCCTGCCGCAGGCCGCCGCGGCGCTCGAATCGCAGCTCATCCAGAAGAACCCTGACATGCAGGAGCTGATCGGCAAGACGATCAACGAGAAGGCACTGGCGATGGCCTCGCGCCGCGCGGATCTCGAGAAGGAAGCGGCTCTTGCCTATGCGAAAGTGTTTTCCGAAAAGGAACTCACCGACATCGCGGCCTTCTACAGCTCCGAGTCCGGCAAGAAGCTGCTCGACAGCGGCCCGACCGTGACGCGCGACCTCGTCAAGGCCGCCGACATCTGGCAGAACGGCGTAGCTCGCGATCTTGCCCAGCAGGTCGGCGAAACGCTGGCGGCGGCGGCAAAAGCGAAGGCGCCGGCTGCGCCTGCGCCCGCCGATGGCGCCGCTCCGGCCGACAATGCGGCCCCGGCGGATGGCGCCGCACCCGCGGACGGTTCGGCTCCCGCCGACGGCACGCAGAACTGATCCTGCATTTCAAACGCTGCCTTTGCGGCCATCTGTAAAGCCCGGCCTGTCCGGGCTTTTCTTTTGGTGGTTTGCGGCCTACCTGTCACTCACATTTTTGGCGTTCAAGGAGCCGCTTCATGGCCGGTTATGACTACGACCTCTTCGTCATCGGCGGAGGCTCCGGCGGGGTGAGGGCGGCACGGGTCGCGGCAGCGCTCGGCAAGCGCGTCGGCATCGCCGAAGAATACCGTTTTGGCGGCACCTGCGTCATCAGGGGCTGCGTGCCGAAAAAGCTCTATGTCTATGCCTCGCAATTTCCCGAGCATTTCGCCGACGCCGCCGGCTACGGCTGGACGGTGCCGGGAGCCAGTTTCGACTGGCAGACGCTGGTCGCCAACAAGGACCGCGAGATCAGCCGCCTGGAGGCGATCTACAAGAAGAACGTCGAGGGTTCGGGCGGCGAGACCTTTCATTCGCGGGCGATGATCGTCGACCCGCACGTGATCCATCTCCTGAGCGAGGACCGCACCGTCACCGCCGATCAGATCCTGATCGCCACCGGCGGCCGTCCGGCGGCGCATCCGGCACTGCCCGGCCACGAACACTGCATCTTCTCCAATGAGGCTTTCGACCTCAAGGAACTGCCGAAGACGATTATGATCGAGGGCGGCGGCTATATCGCGGTCGAGTTCGCCAACATCTTTCACGGGCTCGGCGTCGACACCACGCTGGTCTATCGCGGCAAGGAAATTCTTGGCCGCTTCGACATGGATCTGCGGCGCACGCTGCATGAGACGATGGAAAAGAAGGGGATAAAAATCCTTTGCCATTCCGTCTCCGAATCGGTCAGCAGGCGGCCGGACGGGCGGCTCGACGCGCAGCTCATCAGCGGGCAGGTGCTGACGGTCGACCAGGTGATGCTGGCCATCGGCCGCATCCCCAACAGCGAGAATATGGGCCTGGAGGGCATAGGCATCGAGATGGCCGCCGCGACCGGTGCGATCAAGGTCGACCGGTATTCCCGCACCAACATCGACAATATCTGGGCGATTGGCGATGTCACCAACCGCGTACAGCTGACGCCGGTGGCGATCCACGAAGCGATGTGCTTCGTCGAGACGGCGTTCAAGGGCAATCCGACGGCGCCCGACCACGACACGATCGCGACCGCCGTCTTCTCGCAACCCGAAATCGGCACGGTCGGCCTATCGGAAGACGAAGCCGTCAAGCGCTTCGCCGATATCGAAATCTACCGCGCCAGCTTCCGGCCGATGCGGCACACGCTGTCGGGCCGTGACGAAAAGATGATGATCAAGCTGGTCGTCGACGGCGCTTCGCGCAAGGTTCTCGGCGCCCACATACTGGGGCCGGATGCCGGGGAAATGGCACAGTTGCTCGGCATCCCCCTGAAAGCGGGGCTGACCAAGGATGATTTCGACCGCACCATGGCCGTGCATCCGACCGCGGCAGAAGAGCTCGTCACCATGTACAAGCCGACCTACCGGGTGAAGGACGGCGAGCGCATCTGACGCCTCGCCTGTCGACGCGCCGCCGCCAGCCTTGGCCGGCGGCGGTAGTCAAACCGCTACAGCAGAGTGCCGCGCAGAATGACCAGCGCCACTGAGAAATAGATCACCAGTCCGGTGACATCGACCAGCGTGGCGACGAACGGCGCGGATGCGCTGGCGGGGTCGAAACCGACCCGTTTCAGGGCGAAAGGCAGCATCGACCCCGACAGCGAGCCGAAGGTGACGATGCCGACCAGTGCGGCGCCGACAGTCGTGGCGATCAGCGGCCAGTGCGGGCCATAGTCGTAGAAGCCCATATATTGCCAGAGCGCGATGCGGCAGACGCCGACGACGCCGAGCATGGCGCCGAGCACGAGACCGGTAGGCAATTCGCGCAACGCCACCCGCCACCAGTCGCGCAGGCCGATCTCGCGCAGTGCCAGCGCACGGATGACCAGCGAGGTCGCCTGCGAGCCGGAATTGCCGCCGGAGCTCATGATCAGCGGGATGAACAGCGTCAGCACGATCGCTTTCTCCAGCTCGCCCTCATAGCTTTGCATCGCATTGGCCGTCAGCATCTCGCTGATGAACAGCGCGCAGAGCCAGCCGCCACGCTTCTTGATCATGGCGAGGAAGCTCATCTTCATATACGGCTCGTCCAGAGCCTCCATGCCGCCGAAGCGATGCACGTCCTCCGTGGTCTCCTCGATCATCGTGTCGATGATGTCGTCGATGGTGACGATGCCGAGGATCTTGCCGTGGTCGACGACCGGAACGGCGAGCAGATCGTATTTGGAGATCGTCTGCGCCAGGTTTTCGCGGTCGATCAGCGGGCTGACCGTCACCGGCATGCGGTCGGGCGCCACCGACAGGATCGAGTCGTCCGGCTCACCGGCGATGAGCCGACGCAAGCCCGTCGACCGCACCAGGAGGTGTGTTTGCGGATCGACGATGTAGATTGCATACACGGTCTCGCGCGTCCGCTCGACCTTGCGGATGTAATCGAGCGTGCGTCCGACGGTCCAGTCGGAGGGAACGCTGACGAACTCCGTCGTCATGATCGAGGCGGCGCTGCCTTCAGGATAGCCCAGAATGGAAAGCAGGGTCGCGCGTAGCGGCGGCACCAATGCGCCGAGCAGCTCGGAGCGTGCCGGATCTTCGAGCTCGCGCAGGATGTCGGCCGCGCGGTCGACCGACATGGCGGTGAGCAGCTTGCTCGCCTTGGGACGGGGCAGGGCCTCCGCCAGTTCGGGCGCGCCCTCAAGCTCAGGCTGATCGAAAATCTCGACCAGCCGTTCGAAGGGTACGGCGCAAAGCAGCTCCGTCGCGGTTTCGCGCGATTCATGATTGAGCGCCTCGACAACGTCGGCGACGTGGTCATTGGCAAGGATGCAGGCGATGGCGATGGCCTCGTCGTCCGCTACCGGGGAAAAATCGTTCATGGTTCACTCCTTGCCGTCCGGCAGGACATGAACCATTCAGGTCACGTCTAGGCGGACGGCGGTTGCGTTCGACTGTGACTGTCGCCAGGCATGGCGCGGTGACCTTTCCGCTTGCGGGTTCGCTTTTGACTGTCTGCAAGCCGGCGCAACATAGGAGCGCGCCTTGCCGAGTCAATCGCGGTGAGGAAGGAAAACAGTGCCGAACGGCGCCGATCGCGAGACTGTGATCACCGTGTGCCGTTCAACGCGACAAGTCCCGGTGACGTCGTCGTTATTTCTGCTTCAGCCGACGCGAGAACCGCGTCCATTTGTCCTCTACCGGCCTTGGCTGGGCCAGGATCGTGGTGAGTTCGAGAGGCAGGCTCGGGGCGAGCGGCTTCTTCGTGGCGACGCCGTCGGCAATCAAGACCATCGAGTGGTAGAACTCGGTGCCGGCAGCCGATCTCGGCGCCACGGCTTCGTGCATGACACTGATCACCGTCACATCCGGGCAGTTGTCCTTGATGGCCTGGTGGAAGGCAATCTTGCCGTCAGGGTCGAGAGCACCGGTCGCCTCATCGAGGAACAACAGTCCCGGCTGCTGCAGTATGATACGAGCCACCACCAACTTCTGTTTCTGGCCGCCCGACAGGACCTGATCCCAGCTTTTGCCCTCGCGGCTTTCATTGGCCATGTGTTCGATGAAATCGCCAAGGCCAGCCTTGTGCAGCGCCGACGCGACCTGGGCATCGCCATGATCGCGTTCGGAGCCGGGCAGGCAGACCAGCTGCTTCAGTGATACCTGCGGCAGCTTGACCTCCTGGGCGGCATAAAAACTCTTCACGCCCTCGGGGAAGACGATAGTGCCGCGGCCGTAGGGCCACAAACCGTTGATCGCCTTGATCAGCGAGGTCTTGCCGCAACCGGATTCGCCCTTCAGGAAGGTCCATTCGCCGCGCCGGAAGCGCAGGTTGGCGGAGCTGAGGAATGGCGTCGCGTCCTCGCCCTGATGCGCCAGCTCCAGCTTCTGGATGGTCAGGCCGAAAACCGGATTCTGGCTGGCGTAGTGGAAGTCGGAACGGCCGCTCTGGCTGTAGAATTCCTGTGGGTGCTGGACATTCTCGATCGCGTTGGCGAGCTCCGTCACACGCTGGCTATTGGCGCGAAGCGTGGCGATGGCGGGCATGACGTGAATGAACCACGAACACTGGCTGATGAGTTGGCCCACCATTTCAGAGCCGGTGATGTAGCCTTTATAGTCCAGGCGGCTGTGGATGAACGGCACCAGGCCAGGAGCATAGGCCACAATACGGGCGCCGATGAAATTGTAGATCAACTCGAACGACATATAGCTGGTGTTGACGACATTCAGCCGTCCCCAGGTGCGATCGATGTCGACATAGAGCCGGTCGTGCATCATTTTCTGCACGCCCTCGCCATGTGAGGCGGCGACATGGAAGCTGCGGCGCAGAAATGTCGTCAGTTCGCTACGATAGCTTCCCTCGGCCTTCTGCATGCGAATATTGAGACGTTCGAGCAGGCTGCCGAGCTTGACCGCGATCCAGGTGTTGAGGGGCACGTAAGTGGCAACCGCGAGGAGGGCCAGAACAGCGCTGCCATAGCTGCCAAGAAACTCCAGACCTTTGACCTCCACCGACGACTGCAGCAGGTTCTGGCCGATAAAGTAGAGCGAAGTCGCCAGCCCCAGCACGCCCATGGCGAGGCCGATCGCACCGCCGGTCATGTCCTTGATCGATTCCTGGATGCGCTGGTCGACATTGTCGGGCGCAACGATGCCGCCGTCCGCGGAACCATGTTGAGCATGGAAATGAGTATGGTTGCCGTCGAGCAAGGCCTGGTTGAATTTGTCATTCAGCCAGCCACGCCATTTGCGGTGCAAGGTTGCCGAGACGAGATTGCGAATACCGGTGAAGCCGGCATCCTTGAGCAGGACGAGCAGCACCAGCACGCCGGCGTTGGTCAGGATTGTCTCCAGCGGACGGGTGTTGGCGGCGTCGTGCAGGAAGGCAATTGAATTCACCAATTCGCCCGAAGCCATGGCGAACCACACGCTGGCCTTACTGGACAGCGCGGTGAGCAGCGCGATCACCAGCGTCAGCGTCCAGGCTTCCTTCCAGCGGTCCGAGACCCAGTAGGCCCGCATGAGCCCCCAGAAATTGCGCATCGAGGATACCGGCGTCAAATGCGACTGCCCTGCGGCGTCGCGGTGTAGTCCATCCGGTACTGACTCTTGCGATCGTCTGCCGATCCGAATCACGATCCCGCCCAAACCTTTTTTGTTTTGTTACGGATGGTAACACCAATTGATCATTTTCCATTAATTTTAAACCGGGCCGATCAGAAAGCCGCCGCGGCCGTTGCCCTGAGGCAACAGATTTAAGATCGAATTGACATCAAAATCGTGGATGATGATCAGAACATTTCAAGGAATTTCAGCCGTTTAGGCACCACGGCCGTGGCCGCGGTAGATCTTCCCTTAGGGAAGCTTCGTACACGGCTTTGTGACTCAAAAGTCGTGTGAGGCGGGGGATTTTCTTACTGGGCCTGGCCAGAATTCCCGAAATACCCTGCCCTCAATGTCTGATTCCTTGCCGCAGCGACGTCGCCAAACTCGCCTGTCCCGTCATCAACCAAGGGGTTGATCCGCACCAGCGCGCCAACGGTGGCTGGTTCTTTCATCAGCAAGGCCAAAATGGCGGCGAAGTGGCGTCTGCTGGCCTCAGTCGGCCTTTTCCAATTCACCACGCCCCTTGGCCGCCGCGACCTGACGGATCGCATCAGCCAACGTGTCCGCGTCCTGCGCGCCCATCACGGCATATTTACCCTCGAGCAGGAAGCACGGCACGCCTGTGATGCCCATGCGCGAAGCGGTGGCGATTTCCGTGCGAACCGCTTCGACATCGGCGTCGCTCGGCAAGAGCGTTTCAACAACCGAGGCGTCCATGCCGGCCTTGCGGGCAGCTTCGACCAGCACCGTATGGTCGCCGATGTTGACGCCTTCCTCGAAATTCAGCTGGAACAGGCGGCGCACCAGCCGGTTCTGAACGTCCTCGCCGGCAGCACCGGCCCAGCGAATCAACCGATGCGCGTCGAGCGTGTTTGGGGCCACCTTTATGGCGTCAAAGGCAAAGGAAATGCCCTCGGCCTCGCCAAGCGGCTCGATGCGGGCATGAATTTCGCTAATGCGCTCGTCGCTGCCAAACTTGGCCAGCATGTATTCGTGGCGGTCCTTGCCTTGCGGCGGAATGGTCGGATCGAGCTGGAACGGCCGCCAGCGTATATGAACTTCGACGTCTCCGGCCGCGGCGACCGCCTTGTCCAGCCGCTTCTGGCCGATGAAGCACCACGGGCAGACGACGTCCGACACCACATCGACGGTTATGGCGTTCGCTTCGCTCATCTCTATCTCCGGGTTTTCAGTTCGGTTTGCGCCACCAGGTCGGCAACTGGTAACCGAATATGGGCGTCTTTCGCGGATGTTCCAGATAATTCCAGTAAGCAAGCCACTGCTGCGTGTTGTATTGCATCGGCACCATGTAATTGCCGGAGATCAGCAGCCGGTCGAGAACGCGAACCGCCGCGACGTAATCCTCCTTCGAACGGGCTCGCAGCATTGCGTCGATGGCGGCATCGATCGCCGGATCGGCGACGCCGGCGAGATTGAACGATCCTTCTGTCCTGGCCGCGGCGGACGACCAGCGCCCGATCTGCTCGATGCCAGGGGACAACGAATTGTTGAAGCCGCTGGAGCCGATCAGGACTTCGAAATCGAAACGCTGCTTGCGCGACTGGATCTGGTCGCCATCGAGGCTGCGGATGCTGACGTTGATGCCGATCTTCTCCAATGTGCGCTGGTAGATGCCGGCCAGACGCTCTTCGTCCTGCGAGGCGGTCAGGATCTCGAAACCAAAAGGTTTGCCATCGGGATCGATCATCGTGCCATTGTTCACGTGGTAGCCGATGCTTTTCAGAAGGTCGAAAGCGATCTTCAGCACCTTGCGGTCCTGGCCCGAACCGTCTGTCACCGGCGGTTTCCAGGTGCCGTCCATGACGTCGGCCGGCACGCGGCCGGGGTAGGGCGCCAGAAGCGCCTTTTCCCTGTCGTCAGCCGGATGGCCGAGCGCGGAAAGCTCGGAATTTTGCCAATAGCTCATCGTGCGCGTGTACTTGCCGCCGAACAGATTTTTGTTGGCCCATTCGAAATCGTAAAGCATGCCGAGCGCGCGCCGAACCACCGGGTTGGAAAACTTCGGCAACCTCGTGTTGAACAGAAAACCGGTCACGACAGGCGGAATGCCAGTGTCGAAGGTTTCAGAAACCACGTCACCCCTATGGAAGGCGGGAAAGTCGAGGTCGCGCTCGCGTTTCACGGGATCGCCGTCGTCGTCGATGGCGCAAAGCCCCTTCTTGAAGGCTTCGAGCTTGGCGTTGGCGTTGAGAAAATACTCGATGGTGATCTGATCGTAATTGTCGAAACCCCGCTTGGCGGGAACGCCGTTGCCCCAATAGTCGGGGTTGCGCTTGAAGACGATGCGCTGGCCGGGCGTCACCTGCGCGATCCTGTAGGGACCGCTTCCGATCAACGGCTTCAGCGTCGTTCTGTCGAAAGTGTCGATGTCGAAAGCGTGCTTGGGGATGATCGGCGTCAGCGCGATGATCAGGGGAAACTCACGATCGGCCTTGTCGTTGAAGGTGAAGCGCACGCTATGGTCGCCGGTCTTTTCGAGCTTGGCGATCCTGGCCATGCGGTCGCTGTAGGGTGGGCGGCCTTTCTGCGTATAGGCATCGTAAGTGAACAGCACGTCTTCCGGCGTCACCGGCTGACCATCCGACCATTTGGCATTCGCGTTGAGATGGAACTCGATGCTCTGGCGCTCGGGGTCCATGTCGGCGGTGTCGGCCAAAAGCCCGTAGAGGGTAAAAGCCTCGTCGGCACTGCGCTGCATCAGCGGCTCGAAGACCAGATTGCCGAAGATCGTGTCCATCATGCCGCGCGCCGTCGTGCGCAGGCTTTTCAGGATGAAAGGGTTCAGATTGTCGAAGCTGCCGACCACGCAATAAGTGATGCTGCCACCCTTCGGAGCGTCGGGATTGACGTAGCTGAAATGGGTGTAGTCCGGCGGCAGGGCCGGTTCGCCCTGCATCGCAATCGCGTATTTCGGCTCCGACAGCGCCGGTGGCGACGACAGGGTGAAAAACGATAGTGCGGTGACCAGCCAAACAAGAACGCGGCCCATGACCGTCTCCTTAACAGGTCGGCTTGATGATTCGGTCCGCACCCTAGCATGGGGCAACTGCGTGGCGGCCAATGGCGTCGTCAAGAATTACAAGTGAGCGGGCTGGATTCGACGCCGCTTGCAGTGTAACACGCCGTCCGAAGTCATTCTGTTGCCTCATTTTGGCAACAGGTAGCTGGACCACACGGCACGAAGAAGCCGGTCCCGGGATCATTGAGAGGAAGTACACGACATGACGAGCCTGAACAGCAACGCGTACCGCCTGTCGGTCATGGCCGCAGGCGTGGTTGGCTTTCTCGGCGCAGGACTTCCCTCTGCTTCCGCGCAGCAGCAGCCGCAGATTCCGCAGGGCTGGTTCAAGGCCTGCACCAAGCAGGAAGATGTCGACATCTGCAATGTCCAGAACATCGTCACCGCTGGCAATGGCCAGCTCGTCACCGGCGTCAGCCTGATCGAGCTCAAGGGCAAGGTGAACCGCAAGGTGTTCCAGGTGACGGTCCCGACCGGTCGCCTCGTGCCTCCCGGCATCGGCCTGCAGATCGACACCGGCAAGGCGCAGAAGCTCGACTATGTTATCTGCTTCCCGGATCGTTGCGTGGCCGAAGTGCCGCTGACCGACCAGCTCGTCGCCTCGTTCAAGAAGGGTCAGGGGATCACGCTGACCTCGATCAATTTCCAGAACCAGGCCAACCCGATCAAGATCGCGCTGCAGGGCTTCAGCGGCGCCTATGACGGCCCCCCGCTGCAGCAGTCGGACATCGAGGACCGGCAGAAGAAGCTCCAGGACTTCGTCGCCAAGAACAACCAGGACTTCGCCAAGAAGCTCAAGGACGAGCAGGACAAGGCGAAGACCGCGAACTGATCCGCCATCGGGGTCATTATCGAGTCAAAAAAAGCGGGGTCATGCCCCGCTTTTTCTGTCCGTCTCAGTATGCCGGAAGTCAGTGCCTGGACTGTCGTTTCGGCGCGTAGCGCCCATCCGGCTTCTTGTCGAACATTTCCTTGATCTGCGGATGGCGGACGGGTTCTCCCGACTGATCCTCGAGCAGATTCTGCTCTGAGACATAGGCGATGTATTCGGTTTCTGAATTCTCGGCGAGCAGGTGGTAGAACGGCTGGTCCTTGCGCGGCCGCACGTCAGCGGGGATGGCTTCGTACCATTCGTCGGTGTTGGCGAATTGCGGATCGACGTCGAAAATGATGCCTCGGAACGGGAACAGCCGGTGGCGAACCACCTGTCCGATCGCGAATTTGGCCGTTTTCATCGTACTCACCACTGAATTCCTTGACTTTATTTGGCGCAGACTCCGCATCAATTCAATCCCGGGCGTCTGAGCGCCTTCAAAATACGCGGAATGCGCAACAAAGGTTTTGGATGAACGTACCGCGGCAAAGCCCGCAAAATCGCTACCGCTGCCGCGTCGGCTTCCGAAGGCCGCCCGCAAGGGCCGCAAAGCCGCTGCCGGGACGCAGCCCTTCGCGCATGAAAAAGGCGCGAAGCGGTGCAAAACCACCAAGCACGCCGAGACCGACGACACGCGCCATTTGCGCCGGCAACATATCGGAAAGAAGCGACACGTTGAGCAGATTGACCGCGCTACTCCGCGCGAGGATGTCAGGCCGGCGTTTGAAATCATAGGCTGCAAGGGCCTCAGCAGCGCCGGGATCTCCGCGATTTTCCGTTGCGATTCCAACCAGATCGTCGATATCCCTGATGCCTAGGTTGAGGCCTTGCGCACCGATCGGCGGGAATACGTGCGCGGCTTCACCGACAAGCGCCATCCGTCGCGCCGCGAAACGCAGAGGGGTCACCGTCGACAATGGATAAATCTGGCGGCCCGGCTCCACGGTTACCCGGCCGAGCATCGATTGCATCTTTCGTTCGATCCGCAGCGAGAGCGTTGCGTCGTCCAACGCGGCAAGCTCCCTGGCGGTCTCGGGCTTGACCACCCAGACAAGGCTGGAGCGATTGCCCGGCAGCGGAACCTGCGTGAACGGGCCAGTCTCGGTATGGAACTCCGTCGAGGTGAAGCCATGTTCGCGGCTGTGGCCAAAATTGAGGACGAGCGCCGCCTGAGGGTAGGCGCGCGCCGCCGTCGAGATGCCCGCGGCCTCGCGGGCCGACGACAGGCGGCCATCGGCGGCGACCGCAAGGGATGCATCGATTTCGCTGCCGTCGGCCAGCGCGGCATGAGCTTTGGCGGCGCCGAGATGCCAGGTCTTCACCATCGATCTGCGCCATTCGATCCCGGAATGCTCGGCCACCTTGCCGGCAAGCGCGGGTCCAAGGACACTGTTGGGCAGGTTCAGGCCAAACTGTTCCTCGTCGATCTCGCTGGCGCGGAAAGTGACGACGGGACTGCGGATCAGCCGGCCGGTCGCATCGACAATGCGCATCACCTTCAAGGGTGCGGCCTTGGACTCGATGTCCTGGAGCACGCCCAGCCGTTCGAGCACTTTCAGCGCAGGCGTCATGAGCGCCGTGGTGCGGCCATCGGGAGCCGAAACCTCGGGCCCGGCAATCGTCACCGGAAAACCGGCATCGGCGAAGGCAAGTGCGGCGATCAATCCCGCCGGCCCCGTGCCTGCGATCAGTATCCGCGCTGTTTCCTGATGCTCCAAGATCGGTTTCCGGCTTGCTGTGCGAGGCGGCCATCAGACCTGCCAGTCAAGAGACGCATATAGGGCAGATCATGCGGCTTGATCAACGCGGCGATTCGGCCCATTCGAGTGGAATGACCGGCCAACAGGATGATTTCAGCCACCTCGATCGTGCCGGCCGCGCCACGGCAAACGTCGCGCGCAACCCGCGCTTGACGGTCAACGTCGTCGTCGGTGCAAGCATCGCACTGGCCTGGCTGCTGCTTGCCGCGATTGCGATTCGCGGCGCCGAAGCCCAGATCAGCGCGCCAGGCGATGCTTTGTTGCGTAATTTGCCGCAACTGCCGTTACCGGCCGTCCTCGAACGGTTCTTCGCGCTCTGCCTTTCACCAGCGCCGCTCGACGCAAGCATTGGCCCGCATACCCTGGCGCTCATCCTCATGTGGTTTCTCATGGCGATCGCCGCGATGCTGCCATCCGCGGCACCAATGATCCGCATTTATTGCGAGATCGCCGATACGGCGCGGATCAAAGGGGAGTCAGTCGTCCATCCGCTGGTGCTGGTTGCCGGCTACCTCTGCGTCTGGCTTGCCGCCTCGATGCTGTTTGCGGCACTGACACTTGCCGTCCACGCATTCGCCGCCTCCGGCGGGATATTCGATCCGGTGCTTGGCGTTGCTGGTGGGCTCGCCTTGCTGGTTGCCGGCCTCTACCAGTTCAGCGGCCTCAAGGAGGCCTGCCTGACGAAATGCCGGAACCCGTTCTCGATCCTGTTTTCGAACTGGAGTGCCGAGACCGTCCGCGTATTTCGGCTCGGCGCCGCGCAAGGCATCTGGTGCCTGGGATGTTGCTGGGCATTGATGCTGGTGATGTTCGCCGTGGGCGTGATGAATGTCTTCTGGATGGCGCTGATCGGTGTGTTCACCCTGATTGAAAAACAGACGACGGGCAGTCTTCCAACCCGGCTGGCTGGTGCGATACTGCTTGTCTGGGCAGCCGCGCTGCTAGTAGTCTCGCTATGAGTGGGGAAATTCGATGGCAGATCAAAGCTGGGCAATGAAAGGAGAGCTCGTACTCTCCTGCAATTGCACCGTTTTTTGCCCTTGCGTGTTGTCGCTTGGCAGTCATCCTCCGACCGAGGGCTATTGCCAGACCTGGGCGGGTTTTCGTATCGACGCTGGGCATTTCGGCGAGGTCGACCTCTCCGGCCTCAATCTTGGGCTGATCATGGAAATCCCCGGTTACATGAGCCGCGGCAACTGGACCGCGGGCCTGTTCATCGACATCAGAGCCTCGGTCTACGCGGTCAAGGCATTGACCAAGATCTTCACCGGCAAGGCCGGCGGGACGACGTCGCTGCTCTCGATCCTCGTCGGCAAATTCCTGGGCGTCGAACAGGTGCCGATTACCTACGAGACGCGGGACAAGACGCGTATTGTCCAGATACCGAAGATCATCGACGGGGCGGTCACGCCAATCGCGGGCAAGGACCGCGAGAAGGATACGGTGATCACGAATTCCGAATACTGGATCGCGCCGGAGATCATCGTGGCGAGGTCCGACAAGAGCAAGATGCGCGCCTTTGGCCGCAATTGGAATTTCGCCGGCCGCTCGGCCGAAATCTGCAAGCTGGATTGGCGGGGCCCGTGAGAAAGAACACAAAGGCCCGGAAAATCGCCGAGAAGATCACCGAGCGGATTCCGCGACCGAAGAAGAAGGTAACCTGGCCGCAGGCGCGCGCGTTTTCGGTGCATCTGCTGACCGCCTCCGGTTCGTTCCTGGCTTTCCTGTCGCTGGTCGCGGCGAGCGAGGAGCGCTGGACGGCCATGTTCTGGTGGCTCGGACTGGCGCTGTTCGTCGATGGCATCGATGGGCCGATCGCCCGAAAGCTGGAGGTCAAGGAAATCCTGCCGACCTGGTCCGGCGAACTCCTCGACAACATTATCGACTATGTGACCTACGTGCTGATCCCGGCCTTCGCGCTCTACCAACGGGGCTTCATGGGCGAAGGCCTCTCGTTCCTTTCGGCCGCCATCATCGTCGTGTCGAGCGCGATCTACTATGCCGACACCGGCATGAAGACGAAGGAGAACTTCTTCAAGGGATTCCCCGTGGTCTGGAACATGGTGGTGTTCACTCTATTCGTCATAGAACCGGGACAATGGGTTTCGTTCGCCGTGGTCGTGGTGGCCGGTATTCTGACTTTTGTCCCGATAAACTTCATCCATCCGGTGCGGGTGGAGCGGCTGCGGCCGATCAATCTCGGCATGACACTGTTGTGGTGCGCCTTTGGCGCGCTTGCGCTCGCGCAGGCGGCGCTCGCCGCCTTCTACGACCAGATCGGCGTGCTGGGCGAGCAGGTCGGCACTTTCACCAAGATCGGCATTACCGTTACCGGGCTCTATCTTGCAACCATTGGTGGCCTCATGCAGTTCTTTCCAAACCTCGGCGCCAAAAAGGCCTGACCAGCCGCTTTTCAAGGAATCCCGTCCATGTCCAAAGCGATCCGCATCCATGCCAATGGCGGCCCGGAAGTCCTGACCTATGAAGACGCCGATCCCGGCCAGCCGGGTTCGGGCCAGATCCTGATCAGGCATACCGCGATCGGTCTCAACTTCATCGATGTCTATCATCGCTCGGGCCTCTATCCGCCGCCCGGAGGGTTTCCGCTCATTCCGGGCAGCGAAGCCGCCGGCATGGTGCTGGAAGTCGGCCAGGGCGTCGACTGGCTGAAGCCCGGCGACCGGATTGCCTATGCCGTGACGACGGGCGCTTATGCGCAAGAGCGCGTCATCGATGCCAGCAAGGTCGTCAAGGTGCCGGACGGCATCAGCGACGAACAGGCGGCCGCCATGATGCTGAAGGGCATGACCGCGGAATATCTGCTGCGCCGAACCTTCAAGGTAAAGGCAGGCGACACGATCCTGTTTCATGCAGCGGCCGGCGGCGTCGGGCTCATTCTGGGCCAGTGGGCGAAGCATCTCGGGGCGACGGTCATCGGCACCGCCAGCTCTGCCGACAAGATCGAACTGGCCAAGGCACACGGTTTCGATCACGTCATCAACTACAAGGAGCAGGATTTCGTCGCCGGCGTCGCCGCTATCACCGGCGGCAGGAAATGCGACGTTGTCTATGATTCCGTGGGCAACGACACATTTCCGGCCTCGCTCGACTGCCTCAAGCCGCTCGGTATGTTCGTCAGCTTCGGGCAGTCTTCCGGACCCATCCCGCCGTTTTCGATGTCGCTGCTGGCGCAGAAGGGCTCGCTGTTTGCCACGAGGCCGACGCTGTTCGTCTACAATGCTAAACGCAAGGATCTCGACGCCTCCGCCGCCGCACTGTTCGAGGTTGTGCTCAGTGGTGCTGTCGAGATTAAGATCAATCAGCGCTATGCGCTGAAGGACGCGGGCAAGGCACATCAGGATCTTGAAGGACGTAGAACGACAGGCACGACCGTCCTGGTTCCCTGACGACAGCCTGGGTTTTCAGCGTCCTGCCGCAGCGGCGGGCATGGTTTGCACGAAAAGCCGGCCAGCCGTATCCTTGTGCGAGAAGGGCTAATCTTTACCCTTGAGTTTCCGCTGAAATTCTTGAAGCTCTTTCAAGTTGCGTGCTGCTTTCGCACGAGAGCCGGCCGCGCATACGATGCTTGCGGGAACACAGAACATGTCCGGTAATCCGGATGGGAGGCACTGTGAGTGCAAATCATGATGGGGCGAACCTGCTTGAGGTTCGTGGCCTGACCAAGATATTCGGCACGTTGACGGCGTGCGACCATATCGACCTCAACATCGCCAAAGGTGAAATCCACGCTTTGCTCGGCGAGAACGGCGCCGGCAAGTCGACGCTGGTCAAGATGCTGTTCGGCTCGCTGGAGCCCAATTCGGGCGAGATTTTCTGGAACGGCCAAGCGGTGCGGATCACCAGCCCTGGCGCCGCCAAGAAGCTCGGCATCGGCATGGTGTTCCAGCATTTTTCGCTGTTCGAGGCGCTGACGGCTGCCGAGAACATCGCGCTGTCGCTGGATGACGGCTCGCCGATCAGCAGCATCGCGGCCAAGGCGAGGGCGCTTTCCTACAGCTACGGCCTGCCGCTCGATCCGGAATCGCTGGTCGGCGACCTTTCGGTCGGTGAGCGCCAGCGCATCGAGATCATCCGCTGCCTGTTGCAGACGCCACAACTCATCATCCTGGATGAGCCGACATCGGTACTGACGCCACAGGAGGCCGACAAGCTGTTCGAGACGTTGGAACGGTTGCGCTCGGAAGGCAAATCGATCCTCTACATTTCGCACCGGCTCGAAGAGGTCAAACGCATCTGCGACCGCGCCACGGTGCTGCGGCACGGCAAGGTGGTCGGTCACTGCAATCCGCGCGAGCAGACCGCTTCATCGCTCGCCCGCATGATGGTCGGCAGCGAGGTGCAGGCGGTGGTGCGGGCGCCGGTCGAGGGGATCGAAACCGCGCAGCCGCTGCTCGAAATCCGCGGCCTCAACCGCAAGCCGGCAACGCCGTTTTCCATTCCGCTCAAGAACATCAGCCTCAATGTCCGCGCCGGCGAGGTGATTGGCATTGCCGGCGTCGCCGGAAACGGCCAAGGCGAGTTCTTCGAATCCGTCTCCGGCGAGGTTTTGCAGCAGGATACCGCCTCGGTGCGCATACGTGGCAAGGACGCCGGCGGCCTCACCATTACCGGGCGGCGCCTGCTGGGGGCTGCCTTCGTGCCGGAGGAGCGTCTCGGCCATGGTGCCGCGCCGCGCATGAAACTCTCGGAAAACCTCCTGCTGTCGCGCCATGCCACGGACGGCAAGGCCTTTGTCGGCACCGGTGGCATGGTCAGGAGCGGCGCCGTCTACGCCGCTTCGCAACGCATCATCGAGGCGATGGATGTGCGCAAAAGCGCGCCGGATCCCGAAGCAGCGGCACTTTCGGGCGGCAATCTGCAGAAATTCATCGTCGGCCGCGAACTCGACCGCCGGCCAAGCGTCATGGTGGTGAACCAGCCGACATGGGGCGTCGACGCCGGTGCCGCCGCCCACATTCGCCAGGCCCTGATCGAGCTCTCTCGCAGCGGATCGGCCGTACTGGTGATCAGCCAGGATCTGGACGAGCTGTTCGAGATATCGGACGCGATCGCGGTCATGCACAATGGCGAATTGTCCAAGCCGATGCCGATCGCCGAGGCGACTTTCGAGAAGGTCGGCCTGTTGATGGGCGGCGCCGAACCCGGCCACGCCGAACACACGCTGGAGACGGCATGATGCGCCTCGAACTCGTCAAACGCCCGCAGCGCTCGGCGCTGTTTTCGATGCTGTCGCCGTTCATCGCCTTCGCGCTGACCATCATCGCCGGAGCCATTATGTTCGCGCTGCTCGGCGTCAACCCGCTCAACGCATTCAAGATCTATTTCATCGAGCCGATCAGCCAGGTCTGGCAATTGCATGAGCTGGCAATCAAGGCCGCGCCGCTGATCCTGATCGCTGTCGGCTTGTCGGTCTGCTACAAGGCCAACATCTGGAACATCGGCGCCGAAGGCCAGTTCATCTTCGGCGCAATCTTCGGCTCCATCATTCCCGTGCTGTTTCCGCAATTCGAGGGCCCGCTGGTGCTGCCGCTGATGCTTCTGCTCGGTATGGTCGGCGGTGCGGCCTACGCGGCGATCCCGGCCTTGCTGAAGACCCGGTTCAATACCAACGAGATCCTGACCAGCCTGATGCTGGTCTATGTCGCGCAGCTGTTCCTCGACTGGCTGGTGCGCGGTCCCTGGCGCGATCCGCAGGGACACGGCTTTCCGCAGACGATCCAGTTCGGCGACTCGGCCGTGCTGCCGGAGCTGATGCCCGATGCCGGGCGAGCCAATTGGGGCTTCGTCTTCGCCCTGGTTGCGGCGGTGCTGATCTGGATCCTGATGGGCCGCATGCTCAAGGGTTTCGAGGTCCGCGTGCTGGGCTCCAGTCCGAGGGCAGGGCGGTTCGCCGGCTTCGGCCTGAACCGCATGGTATTCTTCGCCTTCCTGCTGTCGGGCGCGCTGGCCGGCCTTGCCGGCATCTCGGAAGTCTCCGGTGCCATTGGGCAACTGCAGCCCGTGATTTCGCCCGGCTATGGCTTCACCGCCATCATCGTGGCCTTCCTTGGCCGCCTCAATCCGCTCGGCATCGTCGCCGCGGGCCTGGTTCTGGCGCTGACCTATCTCGGCGGCGAGGCGGTGCAAAGCGCGCTCGGCATTTCCGACAAGGTGGCGAGGGTGTTCCAGGGCATGCTGCTGTTCTTCGTGCTCGGTTGCGACACGCTCATTCATTACCGCATCCGATTGATCGGCCTGGCGCTGACCAAACAGGAAGCCCCCGCGAAGCTCGAGGCCGCGCCAAAGTTGAAGGAAGCCCGCTGATGGACATTACCGTCAACATCCTCCTGACCATCGCAACGGCGGCGACGCCGCTTTTGATCGCGGCGATCGGCGAATTGGTGGTCGAGCGCTCCGGCGTGCTCAATCTCGGTGTCGAAGGCATGATGGTCATGGGCGCCGTCGGCGGCTTCGGAGCCGGCTATCTGACCGGATCTCCCTGGGTCGGCCTCCTGGCAGCGATCGCCGTGGGCGCGCTTTTCTCCCTGCTGTTCGCCGTCATGACGCTGTCGCTGGCCACCAACCAGGTGGCGACCGGCCTGTCACTGACGCTGCTCGGGCTCGGCCTTTCCGGCATGATGGGAACGCGCTTCGTCGGCCAGCCTGGCGTCAGGCTGCCCAACCTCGACATTCCCGGCCTCAGCTCGATTCCGGTCGTGGGCAGGCTGCTCTTTGGCCAGGACCCTGTGTTCTACATTTCGATCGCGCTGACGGCCGCGGTAATGTGGTTCCTGTTCAAGACGCGTACCGGGCTGACGCTGCGTTCGATCGGCGACAGCCACACATCGGCGCATGCGCTCGGCATCAAAGTCATCCGCTACCGCTACCTGGCGGTCATCTTCGGCGGCGCCTGCGCCGGTCTTGCCGGCGGGCATCTGTCGCTGGTCTACACGCCGCAGTGGGTCGAGAACATGTCCGCCGGCCGCGGCTGGATCGCGCTCGCACTGGTGGTGTTCGCATCCTGGCGGCCGTGGCGGGTGCTGGCCGGCGCCTATATCTTCGGCGCGGTCTGGATCGGCCAGCTTCATGCACAGGCTTTTGGCATTCCGGTGCCCTCGCAGATGCTTTCTTCTCTGCCCTATCTGGCAACCGTCGTGGTTCTCGTTCTAATCTCGCGCAACAAGCGTCTGACGATGATGAACACGCCGGCCTCCCTGGGGCAGCCATTCGTTCCGGATCGTTGACAACAACAAAAAGACGGGAAGCTCCAAGGCTTAACACAGAGAGGTAACACAATGAAAAAACTGCTTATTGCCCTGATGACGACGACAGCGGCTTTGTCGCTGGCGGCGTCGGCAGAGGCCGCCGACAAGTTGAAGGCCTGCTGGGTCTATACCGGCCCGATCGGCGATTTCGGCTATTCCTACCAGCACGACCAGGGCCGTCTCGAGGTCGAGAAAGCGCTCGGCGACAAGGTCGAAACCGCCTATCTGGAGAACGTCTCCGAAGGTCCCGACGCCGACCGGGCTTTCGAGCGTCTGGCGCGCGAAGGCTGCAAGATCATCTTCGGCACCTCGTTCGGTTTCATGGACGCCGAAGTGAAGGTCGCCAAGAAGTTTCCCAAGGTGATGTTCGAGCACGCCACCGGATACAAGACGGGGGACAATCTCGGCATCTACAATGCGCGCTTCTATGAAGGCCGCTACGTGCTCGGCCAGATCGCCGCCAAGGAATCGAAGTCCGGCGTCGCCGGCTACATCGTCTCCTTCCCGATCCCCGAAGTGGTGATGGGCATCAACTCCTTCATGCTCGGCGCGCAATCGATCAATCCGAACTTCAAGGCCAAGATCGTCTGGGTGAACTCGTGGTTCGATCCGGGCAAGGAAGCCGACGCCGCCAAGGCTCTGTTCGACCAGGGCGCCGACATCATCGTCCAGCACACCGACTCGACCGCTGCGCTGCAGGTGGCCGAAGAGCGCAAGCTGCACGGCTTCGGCCAGTCGTCCGACATGATCAAGTTCGCGCCGAACGCGCAGCTGACCTCGCTGACCGACGAGTGGGGCCCTTATTATATCAGCCGCGTGCAGGCAGCCATCGACGGCTCCTGGAAGCCGGACAATGTCTGGCTCGGCATCAAGGACGGCGCGGTCAAGCTCGCGCCCTACACCAACATGCCTGATGACGTGAAGGCGATGGCCGAAGCGACCGAAAAGAAGATCGCCGGCGGCTGGAATCCCTTCACCGGACCGATCGCAAAGCAGGACGGCTCGGCATGGCTGAAGGACGGCGAGGTCGCCGACGACGGCACGCTGCTCGGCATGAATTTCTACGTCAAGGGCGTCGACGACAAGCTGCCGCAATAAGCAGCGGATCACCTCGGATACTGAGAGGGCGCCGCGAGGCGCCCTTTTCATTTGTCGGGAAAGCGAGGAAGGGTCAGACGGCCGAACCGTAGAGATCATAGGCGTCGGCGCGCTCGACCTTGACGGTGACGATGTCGCCGGCGCGCAACGGCCGGCGCGACTGGATGTGGACCGAGCCGTCGATCTCAGGCGCGTCATATTTGGTGCGGCCCTTTGCCGAGTTCCCGTGCGCTTCGTCGATCAGCACCGGCAGCCGTTTGCCGACCTTCCTGGCCAGCTGCGTCGCCGAGATCTTCTGCTGGCGCTGCATGAAGCGATGCCAGCGCGCCTCCTTGATCTCCTGCGGAACCTGCTCGAGCCCAAGGTCGTTGGAACGGGCGCCCCTGACCGGCTCGTATTTGAAGCAGCCGGCGCGATCGATCTTCGCTTCATCCAGCCAATCGAGCAGCATCTCGAAATCGTCGTCCGTTTCGCCGGGGAAGCCGACGATGAAGGTCGAGCGGATGGCGAGATCCGGGCACACGTCGCGCCAGCCGCGAATGCGCTCAAGCGTCTTTTCGCCGTGGGCGGGCCTGCGCATGTTCTTCAGCACCTGCGGTGAGGCATGCTGGAAGGGGATATCCAGATAGGGAAGGATTTTTCCCTCGGCCATCAGGGGGATGACGTCGGCGACATGCGGGTAGGGGTAGACATAATGCATGCGAACCCAGATGCCGAGCTTGCCCAGCTCCTCCGAGAGATCGAGGAATTTCGCCCGCACTTCGCGGTCGCCGAACATGGACGTCTGGTACTTGATGTCGATGCCGTAGGCGCTGGTATCCTGCGAGATGACGAGGAGTTCCTTGACGCCGGCCTTGGCCAGTTTTTCGGCTTCGCGCAGCACATCGGCCGCCGGCCGCGAGACGAGATCTCCGCGAAGTGCCGGGATGATGCAGAAGGTGCAACGGTTATTGCAGCCTTCCGAAATCTTCAAATAGGCATAGTGGCGCGGCGTCAGCTTGACGCCTTGCGGTGGCAGGAGGTCGATGTAGGGATCGTGCGAGGGAGGGGCAGCCTCATGGACGGCGGCCATCACGCTCTCATAGGCCTGCGGCCCCGTGATCGCCAGCACGTTGGGGTGCTTCTCGCGGATCACGTCCGGCTCGGCGCCCAGACAGCCGGTGACGATGACCCTGCCGTTTTCCGAAAGCGCGGAGCCGATGGCGTTGAGCGACTCGTCGCGAGCGGAATCAAGGAAACCACAGGTGTTGACGACAACGAGGTCGGCGCCATCATGCTTGCGGGCGATCTCGTAGCCCTCGGCCCGCAGACGCGTGATGATGCGCTCGGAATCCACGAGCGCCTTCGGGCATCCAAGGCTGACGAAACTGACGCGAGGGGCGGACATAGGCAAGTTTCCGATGGGGGCACGGGCCGAAACGGTGCCCCGGCCTCAAGTCGCTGTAAATGTCGGTCTGTGGCGCATGGCCGGAGCCAATACGCGCGGCGCAATAGCACGGGTTCAGCAATCAAGCAAACCTGTCGATTGGCTGGTCCACGCCATCAGGGTGGCTCAGTGGCCTCCCGATCCGAACCAGGGTGCCAAAAAAGCGAAATGACCGGGGAATTGCTGCACGGCCCCATCAAGCAGCATCTTGACCGCGACATAGAGGATGATGATCAGGCCGACATAGGCAATCCAGCGGTATTTGTGCAGCAGGCGCGCGACGAACGACGCGGCAAAGCCCATCAACGCGATCGACAGCGCCAGTCCGACAATCAGTACCGTCGGATGGTTCATGGCCGCGCCCGCCACGGCAAGGACATTGTCGAGCGACATCGACACGTCGGCAATGACGATCTGCCAGGCGGCTTGCGAGAAGGTCTTGCTGGGCCCCTTGCCGCCGACGACGCCATCCTTGTCGAAGTCGCCGTTCGACAGCGCTTCGGTGGCGTCGCGCTCGTCGTCGTGGCTGACACGCAATTCGCGCCACATCTTCCAGCAAACCCACAGCAAAAGCAGGCCGCCACCGATAAGCAGCATGGGACCAATGGTCAGCAGCCATTGCGTGATCAAGGCGAAGAAAATGCGAAGAACGGTGGCTGCCGCGATGCCGACAAGAATGGCTCGCTTGCGCTGGCTGACCGGTAGGCCGGCCGCCGCGAGGCCGATGACAATGGCATTGTCGCCCGCTAGGGCAAGATCGATAGCGATGACCTGAAGAAGAGCCGAAAAGCCCGCGGTGGTAAAAATTTCCATCGACCTGGAAGCCCTTCGTCGAGTGTTCGTCGTCGATCGTCCAAACGGGCCTAAAGGCATGGTCCGCTGGCGTCAAGTCGCGGCACCGGACAACGCTGGAAAACCATTTTCGTGGCGGTGGAACCACGCGAGATTCTCAACAGCCGCCGACTGCAGCCAGATGCCGGCGCGAGCCCGCGAGAACCTAATCGTAGAGATTGTACTTCGCCCAGTCGGCCTCCGGGATCTCATCCCCGATCCGATAGCGGAGCTGGAGAACGTCCATATGGTCCGGCCCCGTCTGGCATTTGAATTTCAGCCGGTACCATTGTCCCTTGCTGCGGAACGCCGCACCGGGGCTCCGGATCGCGTCGGCGCTCATCTCTGGCGTCGCGAAGGCGTATGCGACGACGCGGTCGGCCTTGAACTTGCGGTCGTCATGAGAGATGCGGTCGAGGATTTCGGCGTCGCAACGTTGTTCGAGGCGAGTTTGCGGGTCGAGTTTCAGGAGGCCGGCGCGCAGGGCGCTGTCCATGGCGCTGGCCGGAAAAGCCAGGGCCAAGGACGCCACGGCCGTCATACATAGTGTCTTCATGGGTGGGACAAGCAGCATGTTTTGTCTGAAAAATCAACCAACAGGCCTGGCAGGTTCCCGTGTTCAGGCGGTCGGCGCGTTCAAAATCCCGTGTCGTGTTTCATCGTCGGACGACCGCGGCCAACGGATCAGCGAGGCGTGCGTAACGCCGTCCCCAAGACTTGGCCGGCGCCAACCTGTTGTCGGAGAAACACCTTTGTGTCCTGGTCGAGATTCCGCCAATCGCAGTCGCACAATGCAGCTTCCATCGCATAGAGCGCGAGGATCGTCACATGCCGGCCAAATCGAAACTTCAGGCGATGATAGGCTTCGACCGAGCCGAGATTGCGCAAATCGTCGTCGGAGACAATGTCGATTTCCGCCAACATCCGCGCCATCGCCGGGCCAAGGTTTCGCATGTCCAGGATGCGCACCATCACCATGCATCCCCTGGTTCGATCGGCAAATCCCGCTCAAACTGACCGACGGCATAGAGCACGTTCACGATCATCCTGGCGAACTGTCCGGGGCCTGCGGCCAACGGATCAGCGAGGCACGGCCAGCGTCGGTGAGATCGTAGACGCCGCGGTCGACGCGCGCGAACCAGCCATAGACATTATGCAGCAGGATCTTTGGCGCAAGCGGCGTCAGCGCCTTCAGGTCGCGTGGGCGCTGGGGCCCGTCCGCCAACGCCGCGGCGCAGGCGAGGGCGCTCTGCCGGTAGGCGGTCATGATCGGAGTGCGCGATCCTCCGCCGGCGACAGGATCGCCGCGGCGGCGCTGGTGCTCGTCGACCAGGCGAGAACGCCGTCTCGCATTCTTGCGCGGCGCCACGGCGATCGGACTGAGAAGCACTTCGACCCGATCATTGGCGGTTACGCCAATCAGGCCGAAGCCGAGCCGACGGCAAAGGTTGCGGAACCTGGCATCGCTTTCGCGCCCCTTGCCACGCGCCGACATGCGCGCCGCCAGCCACACTTCATCGCAAGCAGCCGCGCGGTCGACGCCCTGCAGAACCAGCTCGAGATTGAACTGCAGCTTCAACTCGCAGATGACGACGATCGGCGGCTCTCCCTCGCGCAGCGCGACGATATCGCAGCCGCCGATTTCGCCTTTCACGACGAAGTCGAGGTTTTCGAGGAAACGCTTCACCGGCGCATAAAGTGAGGTCTCGTTCATGCCGCAAGGCTAGCCGATTCGACGTGAAAAGCCTCGCAGGCGAAATGATGTCTCGCGTGCATGGCCCGGAGCTGGGACTCCGGAGGCGGCAGGGCTCAAGGATGAATTTCTTTGAGGAAAGCCAACAGCACGCGATTGAACTGGTCGGGGCGCTGCAAGGGCGCGAAATGACTAACCTCGGGCAGCATGACCAATTCCGATCCCGGTATGCTGTGGGCCAGATAGATCGCGTGCTCGTCCTTGATAAACTCGTCGTGCTCGCTTTGGACGACCGCCACGGGCACGCCGATCTCTCCCAGTTCGGCGGCGCCATAGTTGGGTTCGGTCTTCATCATCAGGCCGACAGCTTTCACAAACGCATCGAATTGACCTGGCGTGGCCGACAGCTCGGCATAGTCCTTTTTATGCCGGCTGAAACACCGCTCGATGACCGGACTGGCCTCGAACTCCTTCGTGCCGCTGGGATCCATGTTGCAGCCGAAGAAGAACACACCCGCGATGCGATCGGCGGCCTTCATCCCAAGGATCAGGGCAACGCAGGCGCCATCGCTCCAACCCACTGCGATAGCCTTGTTCAATTGCAGGCGGTCCATCACCGCCAGGACATCCGAGGCCATCAGTTCGTATTTGTACGGCCGTTCGTCGCGGGTGCTGCGTCCATGGCCTCGGCTGTCGACAGTGACGACCTGATAGCCGTGCTTGACCAATGACGGGACCTGAAATCCCCAATTGCCGCTATGGCCAAGGCCGCCATGCAACAGGATCACGGGATAACCCGTCCCAAACGTCGCGTACCAGATCTTTGCGCCCTCGTGCTCCACCTGACCTTCGTCCGCCGCGGCCGGCAAAGGAGCGGCGCCATGCGCTTCGAATTTCGTGAGGTCGTCGTCGCGATAATCCATGCCGAAACCAGCCTCGTGGCAAATTGCGCAGGACCTACATTTATCGCCGGCACCCGCCGATACCAACCCACGAAGGAATTTCTGCTGCATCAGCCGACACGACAAGTGGGGTTGTGTTGCCGCCATGAACGCCGTTCGGCGCGAAGCAGCCACATCGGGCGGCAACAGCCGCGGTCAATATTTGCCGTCAGCCTTTGCCCGATTCGATCGTTTCCCGCGGCGCAGCAGTGGGTAGCCAATCTGTCCGAAGTAGCTGGAGGGGACCGGATCATCGACGCCATACTTCTCAGGCACTTTGTTGCCTGTCGCATTATAGGTGCCGAACACCACGTCGAGGAGGGGCAACTGTCCGGCGAAGTTCTTGTCATAGGCTTCGCGCTGGTTGGCATGGTGCCAGCGATGGAACTGCGGGCTGGCGATAAGCCACTTCAAGGGGCCGAACGGAATTCGCAAGTTCGAATGAACGAGCAGCGTGTGCCAGAAGTAGATGACGGAAAAGACCCCGATCGAAGCTTCGGAAAATCCGAGAAAAAAGATCGGAGTCAGCGAAATTGCCTTCGTGATTATGGAGTCGACGGGGTGAGAGTGGAATGCACCGAGCCAGTCCAGTTCCTCGATGCCGTGATGGACCGCATGGAACTTCCAAAGCGCGGGGATTTCGTGAAACGCACGGTGTGCCCAGTAGACACCTGTATCGGTAATCACGATGATTTCAGCGACCTGCAGCCAGATTGGCTGGCCGCCGATCGCGTGCGTTACCGATTGCGGGACCAGCATTGCAGCGGCTTCGAGCGTGTTCGCCGCGATCAGGACTACTACTGCCTTTATGACGAGGCCGTTGAACAGCACATAGATCAGGTCGACACCCAAGCCGTTGCGCAGGATCTTCTGCGGTCGCTCTGCAAACAGATGCTCGAACGGAATGAAGATCAGCGCGCAGATCAGCAGCCCCTTGATGCCAAAGATATCCATTCGACCGCTATCGCCTTGCCTTTGGCCAGCGCCACCCGCGCTTCAGTTTCGAACAGAACCACACTTCTCCTTTCGAAAGGCTTGATGCCGGCCGCCTGTGTCATGCTCACGGCTTGTCACGCACTCGCCGGGTGTCACATCCGCGTCGCAAGCTGGCGCTACTTGGTCGGCGCGCGCTTGTCGAACGCAGCGCAACGCGCGTCCTCCCAGGACTAAGCCCTCCGGGTCCCTGCCGGCGGGGTTTTTCATTTCCAGAACCATATTGTCGGTCGCGAGTTGTCCTTGCTATTGTGGCATTGCGGTCAGCACAGGGACGCCCATCATGGACGCAGCGAAATGAGTGCGATCGGCGACACTCTCATGAGGATCGTCACGCCCGACATGTCTCCCAAGCAGCTTGTCAAAGCTGCCCGGAAAGCGCACCCCAAGGCCTCCAAGAAGGACATTGCGAGAGCAGCCTTCTTCTCGATCATCGCGAACGCGGACCAGGACATCGGCAAGGCCAGGAACCTGCAGGCATTTGCCATCGCGGAGCGCACACAGCAATCGGACTGAGCAAGTCGGCGCCTTGGCGTTGGTCTTACTATCGCTGCGCGATCACGCTTCCTCGCCGGGGATAAGCCGCCCGGCAGACCGACATGACGGTATCGCGCAGCCAACGATGCGCCGGGTCGGCGTCCATGCGAGGATGCCACATCGCCGATATCTTGAACTCCGGAATGAGAAGCGGGAGCTCGAAGCTCTCGAGACCCGCCGTGACGGCATGGTCGCTTGCGCCGGCATTGCCGAAACACGAGCGCGGCACGGTCGCGACCAGATCCGATTGGCGCACGATCCGCATTGCATCGGGGTAGCCGGGCACGACAACCACGACGGTGCGTCCGAGGCCAAGCTTCACCAAGGCTCCATCGATCGGCTCGACGACATTTCCTTCCCGTGATGCCACCACATGCTTGCAGGCGGCGTAGCGTTCGGGCGTCACACCCGCACCCGTCAGAAGCGGGTGTCCGGCCCGGGCCACGCCGACATATTTGTCGTGGAACAGCAACTGGGTGCGTATCTCGGGCGCGGACGTTCCAAGCAAACCGATCTCCAGATCGATGAGACCTTCCCGAAGCGGACGCGCGTCCTTGTCGGGCTTTGGTGCGAAGCGCAGGCGCACACGGGGCGCCGCACGGGTGACCGCAATCACGACCGGGCCGGAAAGGAATTCCAGGAATGCCTCGCTGGCGCGAATGGTGAATGTCAATTCGAGCTTGGCCAGGTCCAGGCGCATGTTTTGCGGCCGTAGAACAGCTCGCACGTCCCGGCTGAGCTCATGGACGCGATCGCGCAATTCCGTGGCGTGGGGCGTGGGCACAAGCCCGCGTCCGGCCCGGACGAGCAGCGGGTCGCCGGTGGCAGCGCGAAGTCGCGTGAGCGTCCGGCTCATCGCCGAGGTGCTCAAGCCGAGCCGGCGGGCCGCCCCCGTCACGCTGCCTTCGGCAAGCAAGACGTCCAGCGCCACGAGAAGGTTCAAGTCCACATTGTCCATGGCACAGCCTTATCGCAGCTGTTCTGGCAGACATAGCGCCGGATGCAATCATAGTTTGAATTTGGCGCGTCTGGCGCGTGGCTTCCGCTTGCCCATATCTGCGTTCACCCAGCAAACGAAAGAGATTGCCCAATGTCCGCAGACGTTCTGAACACCCCATCAGGTACAGCCCTTCTTATCGGCGCATCGCGCGGCCTCGGCCACGCGATGGCGGCCGAGTTCCTCAGGAAAGGCTGGCATGTCGTTGGCACGATCCGGGAAAGCGGCGGCCGGACCAAGCTGCACGATCTCGCGGATGAGTTCGACGGCCGGCTCGAAATCGAGACGGTCGACATCTGCGAGCCCGATCAGGTCGCGGCCTTGCGCGACCGGCTGTCGGGCAGGGCATTCGACATAGTGTTCGTCAATGCCGGCGTGACAAACAACCCGGCTGAAACGATCGCTGATGTGACGACCGACGAGTTCGTTCGCGTGATGGTCACAAATGCACTCAGCCCGATGCGTGTCCTCGAGAGCCTGGAGCCATTTGTCCCGGCGACCGGTCTGATCGGCGTGATGTCGTCCGGGCAGGGCAGCATTTCCAACAACGAAACAGGTCAACGTGAGGTCTACCGCGGCAGCAAGGCGGCGCTGAACATGTTCATGCGAAGCTTCGCGACCCGTCATGCCGCAACATCGCGTGCCATGGTGCTGATGGCGCCCGGATGGGTCCGTACTGAGTTGGGCGGACCAGATGGACGGCTGAGCATCGAGGAAAGCGTGCCCAGCCTTGTGAACGTCCTGCTTGCCAGGCGGGGAACCCCGGGGTTGACCTATGTCGACTATCTCGGCCGCACCGTCCCCTGGTGATATAGGCCCGCCAAGCGGAACGTCGCAAACGTCACCGGCACCGCACGATGGTTCTGGAGAAAGAGGGACAAAGGTTCGGGCGTCGGCGCTCAATCCTTGAGCGTCGGTCCTGTGCGGAAAGTGCAGGCGTCTGAAAGCCTACATGTTGCTGGCGGCGTGATGCTGCGGCGGAGCCGGTCTGTTCTTGGCGGGCCGGGGTTTGATGTGAACCGGCCGATCGGCGAGTGTTTTCACTATCGGCGGCATGACGCGCTGCTTGGCAGCTACGCGCTCGCGTTTCACCATCTTGGCGACAAAGCTCCGCACTTCAAACATAAAGGGCTCCTCCCAGATGCCCTCCCGCGAGTCCATCGTACGCCTGCTGAAGGCCAACCGCATCTAGATTCGGCATGGTTAACCCGCCTCCCTGCCTTTGCTGCCGCTCCTCGCCCTCTCCGCAGCGCTGGCCGTCGTCGGCGCCCCGCTGCTGCACTGAAAGGAAACACGATCCTCCCACATCAAACCTGCATATTTGCAGGTTTAGCTCGGCTGCTCAGGTGCCCGGGCTTTCTTCGTCTGTGGCGGAAAAGTCACGCAACCCGGATAATGCGGTGCTTCAACTGCTGCGCGCTTATTATCCAACCAGGCGAGGCGTATCGTCATCGAGGGTAAAAGGGGGCCACCCTTGACCGCACGCGTTTCATTTCCTCCCATGAACTAGCGCCCGCTGCGCAAAACGTGGCGGGCGTTTTCTTTAAGTCAGGGCGTCAAGGCCCGGCGGGGTTCGGCTTCCGGCCCTTTTCATTTTGCCAAATCTTAGCCAATAGGAACATATTCCGCGCGCGGCGATTTTGTCATTCCGAGGCCGCACCTCGCCCAAAACCATTGCCGATGCGATTCGTTTTACGTCACTTGCGGCATCCCAAGTGCAAACATTCCGTCAAGTTCGACCTTGCGGCGTTAGGCGCGCCCGCCTGGGGCTTGAGCACGCTCATGCACGGTGACTTGGTGAAGATGTTCCGGTGCGAGTGCAAGCAGGCGGGCAGGGACCAGCGCCCGGTGTTCTTCACCTGTATCCCGGATTATGGCCGAATAGATCGGGAGATTGGCAGAAAGGGCCGACTCTTCCCAGGGCCTTATTCTGTGCAACGCCAAGCAGCCAGGGAAAGCTTGGCCAAAATTGGCGCTGGCTGCTGAGATTGTTGAGCAGATGAAGAGCACACCGCAAGGTAAAAATGAAGAAACCTCGGTGATTTTCAATGAGATATGGCGGAGGGAGTGACCGTCTATCTAATCTATACATCATATTGATATCATTTATCATTCATAACGCCAGTGCGACAAAATACCCGTAAAAGTACCCGGCTCGATTATGCGGCTTTTTGGACGGGCAGCCCTGTGATCCATGCGAGGATTTCCGACTCAAGCCATCGCACACAGGCTTCGCTCAAGACACGCGGCCGAGGGAAGGATTCGGCATCCATCTTACGATAGATCGTGCTACTCCCGAGACTCGTCATCCGCATGACTTCTTTGAGCTTCAGCAGGCGATCGGGCAGATTGTCGTTGTCAGCGTGCATTGTCTTCCTCCGTTGAGCAGGCCGCCCGCCCATTACGGGCAGACGGCAAGATGCATCAAAGCCCAGCCTGGTCCATAGTTTCCGAAACGGCAGGGCTGACGCCAAGAAAAGCGTGTAAGCCTGCCGCATCGTCTACTGGGTCAAGGTGCTCGTTCATGCGGGCAATCTCGCACTCCGCTTCCGCAATGACTTCATCGATCGGCTGGCCGTTTGCCGTGCCGATCTTGAAGGTTGCCGGAAACACACGTCGCTCAATCTTGCCTGCCTTCGCATCGGCTATGGCCTCGACGCGGGTCTTTTTCGCCGGAGCCGGCAGTTTGCCGCCCATCCGCTCATACATGTCCAACAGCTTCTCCTTGAGGTCAGTTGCGAAAGCGCCCTTATGCAGCCATTGGATCACCGGCTGACCGCCTTGCACGGTTGCGAATGGCGCCATGGCTACGTAGCCACGGTCAGCCGACCATGACAGCACCACGCCTTTGATGTTCGTGTGCAGTTCAGGAACGTAGATGTCGGCATATGCAAGCTTGGTGAAGGCCCGCTTGCCGTCGTCGTTCTGGAAGAATGTCATGCCGCGAATTTCGGTATTGAAGGTCATGTTGCGACTCCGCTTTCCACGAGGAGGTCGATATAGTCGCCTCGCTCGGCCTTAATGATTGATCTGATGTTGAATGCTGTTCCGGCACGCGCATCAAGCGCGCGCCAGTCTGTCGTCACGACGGCCACAGGGCCGCCATTGCGGATCGTGATGACGATGGGCTGCACGCCCGTTAGCCGAGCGGAGAGGACTTCCTCGCTTCCCTTGAGGTAGCGGATCCTGGCAGGCACAGTAGCGACGTCGAACCAATCGCTAATGGTATTTCCATGCCCGTCGTCCATCTCCACGAAGTCTTGCAGAGTCACCAGTTCGCGAAGCTGACCGGCGCTCATGCCGCCGCCTCATCGATCTTCGCCTTGTTGTCATTCGCGCCGACTAGCCCCATGTTCAAGGCTTGGACGAACTGGTCCCCATCCGGGATCTTCGACATGTTCTCCATCGACCTGATCTCGTTGGTGGACAACCAGCCGCCTTCGCGGCCGACGCGGTATGCGTTGTACCTGTCAACCAAACTGCCATGGAGCAATCCGTCCAAGTCATGCTCGATGAAGAGCGACTTTCGGCTTTCCGGCGACAGCAGGGCCACGTTCATTGTCTGCTCGATACGCTTTGCCCATGGCTGCAAGCAGCGCTGAACCAAGGCTCGGCTTTCACCCTCGACATTCGAGTATGTGGCCTGATCAACAATGCCGGCTGCGGTAGGCGGCACGCCAAAGATGCGGCAAACATCAAGGTTGGAAAGCTGACGGCTAGCCAGGAATTCCGAATCCTTGCTGTTGAAGCTGATGTTGGACCATGTGGCGCCGCCGTCCAGTACTAGGGGCTGATTTGCCTTAAGCGAGCCGATCAGCCTGTTCTGGAATTTGGTGATAATGTCTTCCTTGCCAGCGCCGGAAAGCTTGTCTGGAAACGTTAACAGACCGCTTGGGCGGAAGGCATTTTCTGCGGCGGAACCGGCTTGCTCCTGTTGCGAAAGCGCAAGCCCAAAGGTCGCCGCAGCGATCGAGATTGGTGACTGACCGAGGAAGCCGGTCGTTCGGTCGAGCCTGTATCTCAAGTGCAAGATTTCGTCGGCTAGCAAGGTCTCCGTGCTAGCGACCGTGATCGGACTAACACGATATCGCAACCTACCGGATGCAAGCTGTTCGACGGAGACCCTGCTTGCCGGGATCGGATGCAACGCCGCGACCTGGCCGCGACCGTTACGCTCTATCTTGGCAAAGGCATTACCGAAGAGAAGACACGAAACGATCAGTGCCTCGCGAGCCTCGTAGGCGGTAAGCAGGGACGAGGACTGCGACTGTAGGACGTCATGCAACGGATGGTCCGTTGCGGGCTCACGGCCTCCGTCTGCCGTCTTGCGGTACAGGACGAGCGGCACGCTGGCGAGGTTTTCCGCAATGACCGAAATACAGCGATGGGCCACGGCATGGCCCGCCGCCGCCTCAGGGCTAATAGGCGTGCCGGTAGCCGAATAGTACGTCGTGCCTTGGAGGAGATCCCATGAGGTCAGGTCTCGGGTCTCCGTCTTCTTTCCGAAAGGCCACCAGTTCATCGTGCGGCCTCCAGGTCGAGAAGCGCAATCCGGCGATCGGCGGTCGTGCGCGTAGCGGGCCGGGAACGGGCCTGCACGCTTGTGCCGCTGTAGGCTGGGAATGACTGGACAACGCTAATCTCGTGCAGTGTCACGGCTCTAAGCTCGCGCTTGTCGCCGCTCCAGACTTCGCCGCTGGCTTCGACCGTGAAGCCAAAGGATGCGCCGCCAAGATCGCCACGAGCGGCAAGGGCGAGAACGTCGCGGCCTGCCGATGTGTCGGGGATGTCTAGTTCGAAAGCGAGTCCGCGCTCATTTTCGGAAAGGCGCAGCGAACCGCTGCGCGTCCTCGCAAGCACCTTGCCGGAATCGTGGTCGACCAGGGCCAGAATGTCCTTGCCGCTTGCCAGGCTCGCCGCGAACGCACCGCGTTTGATCACTTCCCGGAAGTCGGTAATCCGAGTCTCTTGGTCGAAGACCGCGGCAAAACCGACCAGTTTCCGACCTTCGGCGCGAACCTCATGGGCCGCGCGAGTTTCCATTGTCATATCGTTTGCTCCCTAAACGGTTGCAGCAAAGCGTCTACGCCGTAGGCAATCGCCTTCGGTGGTGCCTCGGTCGCTGCATCTCGGTTTGAGTACCAGTGGCTCACAAGTAGCAAAATGGCGTGCCTGACGGGCGCCTGAACCGGGGTGGCAAACGCCACCCCGATCTCGGTCACATACCCTTCGGCCGCCTCTAGAAGCGAGGTCACATAATCGTCGTCACTATCGAATGTGACGCGCAAATGTGCCTTGCCTTCCGCAAGGCTAACCGCGGTCATTATGCGGTCAGCATGTCTTTGATGGCAGCGAACGACTCGGCGTGGCGCACGGCCACATCGACGTCCTTCATAGCGCGGACCATAACCCGACCCTTGGCGTAAGCCGTTGTTTCATACGGATTAACCAGAATGTCTGTTCCCGAATAGTTGGCGATAATCAGGTCGGCGAAATTGCCGAAGATCAGGGCCGAAGCAACCGCGCCCGACGTGCCCTTGACCAGGTTGGACGGCACCAGATTGGTGCTGGCCAGCACATAGCCAGCGAGCGAGCCGGGTGCTTCCTGCAGCATCACGGAGTCGGTTGCCGAAACCTTCTGGGTGCCGCGCATTTTCTTGACCGCCTTGGGGTTGGTCAGGAAGGCGCTGCCTTCGGCGTTGGCAGTTTCGAGCGCGGCAATCAGGTCCAGAATCGACTGCCAGGTCGGTACGGCGCCGTTGGTGCCTAGCGCCACGGAACCGATACCCGACGTGCTCAGGATACCGGTCGGCGTGTTTGACGTGCCGTCGCCGGCAATGGCCTTGTCGTCAATCGCGTTGGCAATCACAGCGGCCAGGTCGTTGCGGACCAGCTGCTCGATGGCAGGAACGGCGTTGATGAGGGTGCGGCGGCTAAACGACGTCATTGCGCCAACCGTCTTCGGCGCCAAGTTCACGTCATCGAAGGCGGCATCCGTTTCGGTGAGCGAGCCGTCTTCGGCAACCCACTGGCCGGTGCTAGAGCCGGTCTGGCGCGGGATGTCGACGTTGCCGACGAGACCGTCCAGAACAGTTGCGCCCAGCCTGCCGACAACGAGCTTGGCCCGCAGGCGATCGATGAAGAGGTCGGCCCGGTGCACGTTCGGAATCAGGTCGGCAGCGGACGAGCCAGCAAGCAGGGTGCGCCGCTCGAGGAATACCTCGTCCGGAACTGCGATGCCCTGAAATTTGCGGCCGGAACGCTTGGCAACTTCCTGCGACATTTCCCGCTCAAAGCCGGCGTCGACGTTATCGCCGATGGCGGCAGAGATGGCCTTTGTGATCGAGAAGCCGCGAGCGCGTTCCTCGTACTGGCCGTCACCGATATTGTCGGACGACACGATGGCGGGCGCGGCACGCTCGAAGTCGGCCAGCGTCTTGGCGCGCCCAATCTGCTTATCGAGATCGCGAACTTCGGTTTCGAGCGCATCGAACTTCCCGGCCTTATCGCCGGTCAGGTCGTTGCCAAGAGCCTTCATATCGACTACCTTGGCGGCACGCTGTTCCTGAAGTGTATGAACGTTCATGTAATGTTTGTCCTTTCGAGACAGTTGGTAGAAATGAGGGGTTCGCGGTCGTTTCCTAGGCCACCGCGGCCCCTTTGCTTTCCCGTAGGTACCTACGGGTTTTCCGGCCTAACGCCGGAAACACGAATAGCCCGCACGGCTGATGCCGGCAGGCTGAAAACTTTTAGGATTTTGAAGCGCCTCCCAGCGCGAGCCTTGTGGCTCTATTCATTCCGGCGCCCCTGTTGCCGGCTTCTATATCTTCCACGCTTTTCGCGCGGTGCTTGTGAGCGGCCTCGACCGCTACCTGAAGATGCCGAATCGGTATCCGACCTTCAAAAAGTTATTATAGCACGTTTCCGCTTAGAAAGTCAATATGTAGTGGGTCGGTTTTCTAAAGAATCTACATCTAGTGGCTGCGAATCGCTCAGAAAACCCGATCTGACAATAGGATCGCAAATCATTGCGGCTTTTTTAGGTCCGAAGCACAAGATATGCGAATTTTTCTCGCCACCACCACTATATATAGAGTTGAGCCGCATAATCGGCAAGGAGCAGCCACGCAGGAGCAGGCGCCGCCGCATGGCTGCATAGCTATTTCTTCGGCCAGCCTTTCTCGTCATAGCCGCCGTCTAGGTAACTGCGGAGTGAGGTGAGCGCTGGACCGAAGCCGGAATAGGGCGAGGGCATTTCTTCCCGTACGTCACGCGTGAACCATCCCAGCCCCTGCTTCAGGCGCCCTAGCGTTTTCATGATCGCCTTGTCTGCGGAATGGTAGCGTTCAAAGTGCGATTCCAGCCGATAGTAATGGTCCCAAGCTTTGTCGATTTCTTCAATAGAGCGACCTTGAACCATGCCGTTTCGCAAGGCGTCAATTTCGGCTTTAGTTTCTTCATTCATAGTGCTTCCCCTGTTCTCTAAGCCGCCATAAGACACGCCGGCAAGCTATCATTCTCGTGCCGCCGCGCAATTCCGAGCGCGATTGTCATCGCCACTAGGCCATCGATTTTTTCTCGCGACCTGTCTTTATCGAGCTTGCGGTTTCCAGCGGCGTCACGGCTCACCGCCGCGTTTGCCGCATTCCATGTCATGACCGGGTGGTCGCCGTGCCGCAGCTTGCCGGATATCAGCAAGGTTTCCATGTAGTCGAGCGAGGGCGAAATATCGCGGTAGCCCTGGCCGAACTCGACAAGATTGACACTGATGTCGTCGTCGGCCAGGTCGCGCTGCAAATCCTTAATGCGCCAGCGGTCGAACCCGATCGCCTGCACATCGTACGTCTGCACAAGCTCGCCCATACGGTGCGAGATGAACGAATAGTCCGTTGCGGCGCCCGGCGTAGGCTCTATGAAGCCGTCCTTAGCCCATGAGAAATAGGGCACGCGGTCGGTGTCTTCCCGCTCGAGAAGGTTGTCGCCAGGACACCAAAAGAACGGCAACACGTCGAAGCCGCCTTCGTCGTCGGGAAAGACGAGCGTCAGGCAGCTAAGGTCGCGCGTTGAACCAAGATCCAAACCGCCATAGCAGCGCCGTCCGGCAAGCCCGGCAACGTCGACCTTGCCGCCGCACGCCTTCCATTCGGCAGCCCGTATAAACCGCTCCTGCGCCTCTACGCGGCGATTGAGGCGGAGGTTCAAGAACCGCGGCAGGAAGGACGCCATGCGCTTGGCGCGCTCCGCTTGTGCCCGGAATTCGGTTTCGTCTAGGAAGATGCCCCAAGCCGGGTTGCACGCCTTCCACACTTCCTCATCGAACGGATCAGCGTCATCCGGTGCGCATATCAACTGGCAATAGACGGTCGGGTCTTCGCCCCGCAGAGCATCGTCTATCATCACGGAAAGCGGATGGTGGTCGTTGGCCGCTTGCGTCGAAATGACGATGCCAAGGCTCTCTTTGCGCTTGCCTTGCGCGGTCTGCAGGTTGTGCAGCAGCTCGTCCGTCTTGGCCTGCGCAAATTCGTCGTAGGTCCAGAGGGAGGGCGCCAAGCCGTGACCACGGCGGACATCTGCCGACAGGGACTCGTAAAGCGAGCCCTTGCCGTCGCCGTCCAGAACCTCAATCCGCTTGTGGAAACGCTGGCAGTTCGTGCGCTCCTCGAACTCAGGCACAGCGGAGATTATGGCTTCCATCTCTCGATACAGGAGACCGGCTTGCTGCTTATCGATGGCTGCGCTGTAGATTTCGCCGCGCGGTTCGCTCTCCGGGCCAAGCAGATGGGCAAGATTTATTCCTGCTAGGAAACCGGTCTTTCCCCCGCCGCGTGGCTGACTCTGAATTGCCAGCCGCACTTTGCGCCGACCGTCTTCATCGACATTGCCGTACACATTATCGATGAATTCGATCTGTTCCGGCAGCAATTTCATAGTCTGGCCGGCCAGGATGCCCTTAGTGATGGGCAGGAACTCCATGAAGGCGACCAGCCGCTCGACGCGGGTGAGGTTGGGCGCCATCCATGGCAGATCACGGGCCGGTGCCGATATGATGGATTTGCCCTTAGCGCGGGCGCCAGGTCCACGCAGGCCCATTAGACAAACTCCCAATTGGTTTCAGGTGAAACTAATTCTTTCTTTGTGGGGCACGGCGGTCCCCGGCCGGTCGAACCTGGCGATGCGAAGCCCCCAGGCGCCCACCAGTCGTCTTCATCGTCCAGCGGGTTGCCCTCGACGTCGCAGCCCTTGAAGCGCGAGCCGCCTTTGCTATCCGCGCTATCGACGCGCCGTGTCTTGCTGTTGTGGCACGGCAAGCACAGGCTCATGAGTCGGTCGATCGGCGGGAACGGATCCCCGCCTTTCTCGATTGCAACAACATGGTCGACGGCAATGGCAGGCTCGATCACTTCCCGCCGTACGCACGCCTCGCACAATGGGTCAGTCGATAGCTTGGCTTGCCGCAAGCGCTGCCATGCGGCGGTGTTGTAAGGCCAACGGCTCATGCTGCCCTCCGCAGGAAGGTGGGCACGCAATCGGGGACTTCACTCTCTAGTGTTCCCCCCTCAGAGTCCTCAGACTCCTCAGTCTTAGTACCCATAGGAGGATAGTGTGAGGATGAAGACTGAGGGGTCATAGGAGTCTGAGGGGTTGAGACATAGGAGCCGTAACCTTGCTTCTCGGCTTCGCCGGCCGCGACCATCTTGCGGAGCAGATAGTTGACGTTGGGCAGCTTCATGCCGGTTGCCGTGACGATCTCGGCTGGAGTCATCGGGCCACTGGCTGCGGCCAGAGCTTCCATGATCTGCTTGCGCTCGCCGGAACGCTTCACATCATCGACGTCGCCAAGCACAGACCAGCGCCCACCGTCGAACTTCAACGCCTTCTCAACTTCCTCCACGTCACGTCCGCGACCGTAGAGTTTCGGGCCGTCTGTGGTGCGATTGAGGATCATGATGGAGTCCGCCGCGCCGGTTAATCCGTTCGTGCCGGATATCATTTCAAGGGGATCTTCCGCTTCGGCCTTCCTGACGTGGGTCACGACCACCACGGCAAGCCGATGTTCGCTGGCGAACCGCTGCAATGGCGAAAGCGCCTCGTAGTCCGCCGCATAACTGTCTTGGTTCTTGCCTTTGGGCGGCCGCACAATCGCCAGCGTGTCCACGATGATAAGGCGCGGGTCAGGCACGGATTGCCGCCATTTGTCGAGCATCTCAATCAATCCGGCCCCGATCTTGGGCGCTTCGGTCAGCAGGGAAAGGCGCGACATATCCGGACGCTTGAACCTCGGTAGCACCACGCGAAGCCGGTCCTGCAAACGACGCTGGTTATCTTCCAATGCCAAATACAAAGCGTCGCCTTGTTCGCACTCCGCACCTAGCGACCGCCCGCCGCTGGCAACGGCAACGCCGAAGTCTAGGGCCAGCCAGGACTTGCCGAGCTTCGGCCTGCCGCCAAGCAGTGTAAGACCTTCCGCCACATAGCCGGGTATGACGTATTTGATGGGCGCGAATTCCATGCCGAGCAGCGTTTCCGCGTCGATCGATGCGAACTTGGGCTTGTTGTCGTTTGCGGCCTTCCGCGGCTCTGGCGCGGCTTCAACCGTGACTGTCTTACGTGCTGGGGCCTCCGTCTGTTCGGCCCTTAGATCGCGGGCCACCATGCGGATGGCAACGGCATGGTCATGGGCAGGACCGGAGAGTGCTGCAATAATCGCACTGCCGGTTTCGCCATCGAGGTACATGAACGCGGCTGTATCGCCATCGCATTCCGGAATATCGGAGACAAGCACGCACCACCGCATGGCCTCGTCAATGTCTGCGGGATCGGTTTCGGCACGCTGGAACTTGTCCGCGGTCAGCGTGTGGTCTTCCCAGCCGACATCTGCGGGCCGCACCTTGACTGTGCCTTTGGCTTTGGCTGCGCTGGTGTAGAAGAAATCGCCCAATCGGGCAGTGTCGCCGGCCTGGATAAGGTCGAGTAGGGTTTCACGCTGCATTACGGACTCCGGAATTAGCACTCGCAAGGGCTGCGCCAGCGGCGCGCGTTAAGGAGTCGGCCAAGGCCGGGGCGAAGGTGGCGACGTTGGCGCCGAAGGCATGGGGGGCATGAACTCGCCGCCCGCGTGGGCCTTCAATGAGTTTCACATTGTAGAGGCGAAGCTCTGGGGTTAGCTGCACGTCGAACCGTGCAAGGGTGCTGCCGGAACCCGGAGGTTCGAGGCGGATATCAATGATATGCAATATATGCTCCGTTTCGTGATTTGATTTACCGTCTAGGCCCGCTCAAAAGCTCTCGGGCCGGTCTTGCTCCCTCAAGAATGAGGTCGGCCCATAGCTGGGCAAGTTCCCGTCGCCGCTCTAAATGCAGCGCGCGGTTATAGGCGCCTTCCACCTTGTCTTTCGGAACGTGCGCCAACATGAGGTCGATAACGGGCTTGTCGGCCCGAAACCGCTCATTCATCACTGACGAGAATGTCGCTCGCCAGCCGTGCGGGACGTGCTTGTGATGATACCCGGCCCGATTGAGCAAATACCCGATTGCGTTCTCACTCATGGGCTTGTGCGCATGGCGGGTGTTGGGGAAGGCAAGCGGGCCGCGTCCCGATATCGTGCGAAGCGCTGCGATTGCATCCACCGCTTGCCGCGACAGCGGCACTAGATGGTCGCGGGCTTCGTCTTCCTTATGCTGAAGTCGCATTTTCATGCGTTCGGCGGGTATCTGCCAAAGGTCAACGCCAACGGGCCACTCCGCCCAAGGCGTCGTCGCAAGCGTGCCGGGGCGAATGGCGGTTAGCGCAAGGATCCGAAGCGCAAGCTTCGTCACCGGGTGTGCCGTCTCGGCCTCCGCCTTCACGAGCATTTCGCGGGCCTTGTCCAAGTCGGTTATGGCGGGCTGCTTGCCTTTCTTCATTGGCGCCATTGCGCCTTTGACGATCGCGGCAGGGTCGTTTTCCGCCCGGCCAGAAGCGATGGCGTAGACGAAGATTGCCGACATGCGCTGGCGGATACGGCGTGCCGTTTCTTTCGCTTCCCGCTTCTCGACAACGCGAAGCAAAGCCAACACCTCCGCCGCGGTAATATCCTTGATCGGAACATCGCCAAAGGTGGGGAATACGTCGCGCTCTAGACTGACCAGCACGTCGTGCGCGTGCCGTTCCGCCCACTGCGGCTTTTGCAGTTCGTACCATTCGCGGCCGATCGCCTCGAAGGTGTTAGCCGTGCTTGTGACGTGCGCCAGCTTCCGGAGCTTCTTGGCGATGCCAGGATCGCGCCCGGCCCGGATGGTGGCCTTGGCCTCGTCACGAGCCGAACGAGCATCAATGAGCGAAACTACCGGGTACGCGCCAAGTGAAAGAAGCTTTTCCTTCCCGCCAAATTCGTACCGGAAGCGCCAAAGCTTCCCGCCCGCCACGCTGACAAACAGGTGTAGTCCACCGCCATCTGCGAGTTTGTAGGGTTTGTCCGCTTTCTTCGCGTTCCTGCATTGCGTGTCTGTGAGCATGTTGCTTTCCCCTTGAAATACCCGGTTCAAAGGGAACATACCCGGTTTCATACCCGACTTCCACCGGGTAGGTGCGGCAGGGTTTGGCAAAGCATGGGAACGGAATACCGCAATATTCCTCGCCTTTTCAAGGCATTGCGGCAATGTATGGGTACGTATGGGAAAGGTAATTGGCGGAGGGAGTGGGATTCGAACCCACGGTGAACTTGCGCCCACGCCGGTTTTCAAGACCGGTGCCTTAAACCGCTCGGCCATCCCTCCAAGTAATTACAAACGCTGCGCTTTTTTTGATTCTACGTCCGGTCGAGAAATGCCGGCTGCTGCGCACTTTGCAACTATTTGCCTTTTCGATCGCTGCTTATAGCCGCCTGCAACGCGACGTCAACTTGCTCCTTGTCTCCGCAGCGTGGAGATGTCCCCTCAACTCCTAGCGAAAGTCCGCTGCCCGAGGCAGCGGACCGCTGCCCGAGGCAGCGGACGTTCTTGTTTTTGGAACCCGAGCCTCCCGTCCTTGTTTCTGGAGAGAACTAAAGGAGGCGCATATGGAACCGAAGTCATCACGCGACATGCCAGGTCCAAAGCCCCGCAAGGACAAAGACAGAGACACCCGAGAGGCTGTCGTCAAAACGCCCGAGAAGACGAACAATCGGGACCATGATGCCCTGCATGGAGATGACGATACAATCGACATACGGCCTGAGCTGGGCGTGGAGTCGAAATAGCCGACCCCGCCGCCCATCGTTGACCTATGCTGGCCTCGAACAGGCCCGCTACCGTTCCTCACACCTTGAAACCTCTAGGCCGCTTCTCACGCGTTAAGAGATAGCTTGGGTTTCCAACGCTCCGGTTATGTCCCTTGATTCATCCTGGAGACTTCCGGCGGGCTTTTTTGCATCTGGTGGCGGGACGGCGGCCGACGCAGCTCGCTCTATTTGCAACAACTGCAGTAACAGTTGATTCAACCATTGCTGGTATCTTCAGGCTAGTATGGTGGCGGCTCCGACAGTGCGGCGGGGGCTGTGTTGCCGGAGCCGCCTGCGCAGTCCGGATGGGACTAGACCGCGCTGTCTCAGAATAGGACAGCGCGGTCAACGATCCGTTAATTTTTGCGATCTCGCAGGCCAGGCGGGCATCAGCCGTTATCCCTCAGCTTCTCGACCGTGGTGACGATTGATACCGCCAGCGCTTCGGCCTTATCCAGAGGGCTTGGTTGCTAGTTAGGATCGCCTGCCCTCGATCCTCCGTGGGATCCGCCGCCGGCGTTGTCAGAGTGGCCTCGCTCGAACAGGAACTGAGTATGGACCTGACCGGGAGGGCCGCCTTGAGGATGACCGGGAGGGCCGGCGTGGGGGTGGTTCTTGTCCCCCCCTCCGTTGCCAGGACGTGATCCGCCTGATTTGGCAATCGCCTTGGAATTCAAGCTTGTGCCGAGCAGGAGAGTTACAGCCGGCGGCGTAACCGCAGCGAAACGCCCCGCCTTCTTAAGAAAGTCCCGGCGCGCTTGAGATTCCGATACAAGGCCCTGGTCGAGTTTCGAGCCGTTCGTGTTCTGGGTCGACATGTATAAAGCCTCCAATTCAACACTACCGTACCATTCGCAGCATCGGCCGCCAGCAAGCTAATGGGCTTAGATGGGTGTATGAAAGAAGTAGAATTCTTAGAAGAGGATTCCGCCCGCGCCGGTCCCGCCGGTGCCATGCATGAAGAAGGTTGGTTTTTTCTACTTTTTAGCCATAGCTAACGGAACAAAAACGTTCAAAATCTATTGAATTGGCAGTTGCGTAAGCGTTGCGTTGTTAAGTTCTGGATTGAGCCTACATTCGGTAAGCCGTCGTTGCCCGCCCTCGGGAGAAGCCTCCCGAGGGCGGCGACTGAACAGCCCTTCCTGATGAGAACTACCAAATGCATACGCAGAAACGCGACGCTCCGCGCTCGCGGGCGCGATCACCGTTGTTCCTGGCCTTGGAGCGGCTTTCCGACGCCGGCAACTTGCCGACGAAGCGGAGATCGACCGCCTGATCGCTTCCTGCAGGCAGGCTCCGCAAAGGCATACCTCTCCCTAGCCAACGACAGGACGGGCAGTGTCACAATCTTGCCCGGTTCCGGCCACAATCGGTTAATACCGTAATAAACAATTCCTGCGCACAAAGGATCGGGGTCCGAGACATCGTTGGCATTGTCGAGTGAGTGCTTGGCTCCTCTGATGGTCGGATACGACGTCTTTGGTTGAGACTTTAGGGGACAATCAAGAATGCAGGCTGTGACGCACCCGCGTCTTCGTCGCGTTGCCACGGCTGCGTTGCTTGCAGCGTCTGCTGCATTGCTTGCCGCTTGCGCGTCGCAGCCTGAGCCGAAAGGCATGGTCTACAAGAAGACCCGCTCCAAGGAATATTTCGCCGAGACCGAATATGGCGTGAAGGCCAGTCCGCGCGCTGCCTTCATGCGGCGCGGCGGCGGCCGCGACCAGCTCGGCAAGCCCTATCAGGTGCGCGGCAAGTGGTATTATCCCAAAGAAGACAAGAAGTACGCCAAGGTGGGTCTGGCCTCGTGGTATGGCGACGCCTTCCATGGCCGGCTGACCGCCAACGGCGAAGTCTACGACACGGCGCATCTGACGGCGGCGCATCCGACCATGCCGCTGCCCAGCTATGCCCGCGTCACCAACCTCGAAACCGGCAGTTCGGTGATCGTGCGCGTCAATGACCGCGGCCCATACCATGAGGGCCGCATCATCGACGTCTCTGAGCGAGCCGCGCAGATGCTGGACTACGACAAGGTCGGCACCGCGAAGGTGAAGGTCGAATATGTCGGCCGCGCGCCGCTCGACGGCAATGACGACCAGTACCTGATGGCCTCTTACCATCCAGGCAACCGCATACCGGATCCGTCGGATGGCCTGCCGACCGGCGTCATGGTGGCCATGAACGGGCCTTCGCCGAGCCTTCCGGTCGGCGCGGCCGCAGTGCCGTTTCCAGGTCAGCTGACCGATGCCGCAACCCCGGTGCAGGGGCAGATGTCCGCGCAGTCGGCGGCCTTCGGCGATCTGGCGCTGCCCGATTTCGGACCGATCGTGCCGGAGCGGCCGGAGATCAGCCTGCCGCCGCAATCGCCGTTCGCCATGGCCTCGCTGTCATATGCGAATGAACGCGTCCATCACGCAGATGTTTTTGCCGCTCTGGATGACAGCGGCATGTCGCCCGCCGATATCCTGCGGTCGTGGAAAAAGAACGGCCGCCAAGCGGCGCCGTCCAGCCCAGATTATGTCGCCGCCGGCACGTTCGACGATGCTACCGAAGCCAAACGTGTGGCCTCGGCACTAAAGCCCTTCGGCAGAATAGAAATCCAGCGCTCCGATCTCGACGGCAATGACTGGTATGCGGTCAACCTCTATCCGGACGGCCATGGCGGCCTGGACGAGTTGCTGAAGGCGGCATGGTCCCACGGTGCGCCCGATGCGCTGGTCGTGCGCGACTGATCCAACAGCCGGCTTTCCGCCCGGCTGTTGATCCCTCAGCGAAAAAGCCCGATAGTTTCGGCACGCCGGAGGGGCCGGCCAACGGGTCGAATTTCATGCAGTTTCGCTTGCTACAGCCTTTTGCCGGGTTCTTTCTCCTCGGCCTCCTGCTCACGCTTTCGCCGGCCCAAGCGCAGCTTTTCGAGACCAAGGCCGCACAGGCCTTCATGATCGATGCCGACACCGGCACGGTGCTGTTTTCGAAAGATGCCGACAAACCCATTCCGCCGGCCTCGATGGCCAAGCTGATGACGATGGAGGTGGTTTTCAACGCCCTCAAGTCCGGGCGCCTCAAACTCGACGATACGTTCGTGGTCAGCGAGAACGCCTGGCGCAAAGGCGGCGCGCCGTCGGGAACCTCGACGATGTTCGCCAAGCTCAAATCGGCGATCCGGATCGAGGACCTGATCCAGGGAGTGACCGTGCAGGCCGCGAATGACGGCTGCATCGTTATCGCCGAAGGCATGGCCGGATCCGAGGACAATTTTGCCGCAGAGATGACCGAACGCGCGCGCCAGATCGGCCTCAAGACATCGACTTTCGTCAATTCGACCGGCCTGCCTGCCGATGGCCAGCAGACAAGCGTGCGCGAGCTGGCGCAGCTTGCCCTGCATCTGTGGCGCGAATACCCGGATTTCTATCGCTACTATGGCCTGAAGGATTTCACCTGGAACAAGATCTCGCAGAGGAACCGCAACCCGTTGTTGGCGATAGACATCGGCGCCGACGGCCTGGCTGTCGGTGCAAGCGAGACATCCGGCTTCGGCATCGTCGCTTCGGTCAGCCACGGCGGCACACGGGTGATCGCGGCAATGAGCGGGCTGGCCAATGACAAGGAGCGCGCCGAAGAAGCGCGCAAACTGCTCGATTGGGGCGTTCGTTCCTTCGCGAGGACCGAGATCTTCGCCAAGGACGAGGTGGTCGGGGAGGCCCAGGTCTTTGGCGGTGCGAAATCCGGCGTGACGCTGAAGGCAAAAGGTCCGATCGACATTTTCCTGCCGATCACCAACCGCGACAAGCTGACGGCCAGGATCATCTACTTCGGCCCGGTCGCCGCACCGGTGGAGGAGGGGCAACCGGTGGGCGCACTGCGGGTCTGGATCGGCGACACGCTGAGCCAGGAGACACCGTTGTTCGCCGCCGAGTCGATCGGCGTCGGCACGTTGCCGCAACGCGCGCTCGACGCCGTCAAGGAACTGGCGGTCGGCTGGCTTCGATAGTGCCGACGGCATGGACGTTTTCCCTGTCGCGGACTATCTAGAGCGCAACAACCCACTCAAACAGGAATAAAGGCCCCTCGGTTGGCGCGCGGATTTTTCATCACCTTCGAAGGCGGCGAAGGCGCAGGCAAGTCGACACAGATCGAGCGGCTGGCCACAAAGATGCGCGCCAAGAAGTATGATGTCCTGCGCACGCGCGAGCCGGGCGGCTCGCCGGGCGCGGAAGCGGTCCGGCATGTGCTGCTTTCGGGTGCCGCCGAACCGTTCGGGCCGAAGATGGAAGCGCTGCTCTTCGCTGCCGCGCGTTCCGACCATGTCGAGCAGGTCATCCGGCCGGCGGTCGAGCGCGGCTCCATCGTGCTTTGTGACCGCTTCCTGGATTCCTCGCGTGTCTATCAGGGCGTCACAGGCGGGATCGATCCGGCCTTCATGGCCATGCTGGAACAGGTCGCCATCAACGGCATGATGCCCGACATGACGCTGATCTTCGATATCGACCCGGCCGAGGGCTTGAAGCGGGCGACATTGCGGCGTGGCAGCGATGCCGTCGCCGACCGCTTCGAAAAGGAGACGCTGGCCATCCACCAGGCCCGCCGCGAAGCGTTCCTGGCGATCGCGGCGGCAGAGCCGGAACGCTGCATCGTCGTCGATGCCTCCGCCGATCCGGACACGGTGGAGGATGTCGTCACGGCGACCGTGTTCGCGGCACTGGAGGCAAGGGCGCCCGAGCGCAACAGGCAGGTCGCACCGGTATGATCTTCGAACGCATCGCGCCGGAACAGCACGACACGCTGGACGGTGTGCCGGAACCTTCCGAAACGCCACGTCTGGTCGGGCACGGGCAGGCCGCCACCATGCTTGCCGCCGCCTATCGCGCGGGAAAGCTGCCGCACGCGCTGATCTTCGCTGGACCGGTCGGGATCGGCAAGGCGACGCTCGCCTTCCATCTTGCCCACCACCTTTTAAAGCATCCAGCCTTCGAGCAGGCGCCCGGCAACCTTGCGGTTCCCGATCCGGCCTCGCCGCTGTTTCGCCAGATCGCCACCGGTGCGCATCCGGGGGTGCTGCATCTGACCCGTCCCTTGAACGACAAGACCAAGAGCTTCAAAACCGTCGTCACCGTCGACGAAATCCGCAAGGTCAGCCGCTTCCTGTCGCTGACTTCGCATGACGGCAGCTACCGGGTGGTGATCGTCGACCCGGCCGACGACATGAATGCCAATGCGGCCAATGCCCTGCTGAAGAATCTCGAGGAGCCACCGGCACGGACCCTGTTCATTCTCATCGTCCATGCGCCGGGCAGTCTGCTGCCGACGATCCGTTCGCGCTGCCAGGTGGTGCGGCTGACACCGCTCGACGCCGACGAATTGATGGCGGTGCTGGAGACAGCGGAGCCGCCACCACCGGACGATCCGGTAGCGAGGGCCGCACTGGTCGAGCGGGCAGGGGGGAGCGCCCGCAGCGCGATCCTGTTGACGCAGTATGGCGGGCTGGAGATCGCGCAGACGCTCGATGGCCTGGTGGCGACGGGAAAGAGCGATATTGCCGGTGCCTACCGCCTGGCCGAGGCCGTCGCGGGCAAAGACCAGGCGATCCAGTTCGACATCTTCAACCGCCGGGCGCTGGACCTTCTGTCGGACGCGGCAAGCCAGGCGGCGCGGGCTGGCGATCTCAAGCGGGCCAAAACGCTCTCCGATACTTGGCACGAGGCCCTGGACGCTATATCTGAAACGGACACCTACAATCTCGACAAGAAGCAGCACGCCCTGACCATGATCGACCGCCTGAATTCTGCAATGCGAATGTGACGGCCTTTTTGGTGCATGCCGTTGGCCTCCCAAACAGGAGCCACTTTTGGGCGGCATGCACTGGTCTCGGGATGGCAATCGCCATTCCGATGCGATATCCACCGCCACGGCTTCCATTCAGACATTCATGACGGTTCATTCATGTCACGCGACACATTCTACATCACCACCGCGATTTCCTATCCGAACGGCAAGCCGCATATCGGCCATGCCTACGAGCTGATCGCCACCGACGCGCTTGCCCGTTTTCAGCGGCTCGATGGCAAGCAGGTCTTCTTCCTCACCGGCACCGACGAGCACGGCATCAAGATGCTGCAGACGGCAAAGAAGGAAGACATTTCGGCGCGCGACCTGGCCGACCGCAACTCGGCCGAATTCAAGCGCATGGCGACCGCGCTCAACGCCTCGAACGACGATTTCATCCGCACCACCGAGGAGCGGCATTACGCGGCTTCGCAGGCGATCTGGAAGGCGATGGCCGCCAATGGTGACGTCTACAAGGGCGGCTATGCCGGCTGGTATTCGGTGCGCGACGAAGCCTACTACGGCGAGGAAGAGACCGAGGTCCGTCCCGACAATATTCGCTATGGGCCACAGGGAACGCCGGTCGAATGGGTCGAGGAAGAGAGCTATTTCTTTCGGTTGTCGGCCTATCAGGACAAGCTCGTCGCGCTTTATGAAAACCAACCCGACTTCATCGGTCCGGCCGAGCGCCGCAACGAGGTGATGAGCTTCGTCAAGTCGGGACTGAAGGACCTTTCGATCTCGCGCACCACATTCGACTGGGGCGTGCCGGTACCTGGCGATGAAAAGCACGTCATGTATGTCTGGGTCGACGCGCTGACCAACTACATTACCGGCGTCGGCTATCCCGATGAAAAAGCTGATAATTGGCGGTTTTGGCCGGCTGATGCACACATCATCGGCAAGGACATTGTACGCTTCCACGCGGTTTATTGGCCCGCCTTCCTGATGTCGGCCGGCATCCCGCTGCCGAAGCGCGTCTTCGGCCACGGCTTCCTGTTCAACCGCGGCGAGAAGATGTCGAAATCGGTCGGCAACGTCATCGACCCGTTCACCATGATCGAGCATTACGGCCTCGACCAGGTGCGGTACTTCTTCCTGCGCGAGGTGCCGTTCGGACAGGACGGCAGCTACAGCCATGAAGCGATCGTCAACCGTACCAATGCGGATCTGGCCAATGGTCTCGGCAATCTGGCACAGCGCTCGCTGTCGATGATCGCCAAGAATTGCGGCGGCGTGGTGCCGAAGCGCGGCGATCTGGCGGAATCCGACAAGGTGATCCTGGATCAGGCGGTCGACGCTCTCGCCACCGCGCGCAAGGCAATGGCCGAACAGGGCATCCATCTGGCACTGGCGGCGATCTTCGGCGTGGTCGCGGAAGCCGATCGGTATTTCGCCGGTCAGGAACCTTGGGTGCTCAAGAAAACCAATCCGGAACGCATGGAAACGGTGCTGTGGACGACGGCCGAAGTGGTCCGGCGCGTGGCCGTTCTATGCCAGCCCTTCATTCCGGGCTCGGCCGGCAAGCTGCTCGACCTCTTGGCAGTGCCGGCGGACAATCGCGATTTCGTGCATGTCCACGCCGACCATGCGCTTGTGTCCGGCACGGCGCTGCCTGCGCCAGAGGGCGTGTTTCCGCGCTATGTCGAACAGACGGACGCGAACGCCTGATGCTCGTCGACAGCCATTGTCATCTGGACTTTCCGGACTTCGCCGAGGAGCGGGCGGCCATTGTCGCCCGCGCCAAGGCGGCCGGTATCGGCCGCATGGTGACGATCTCCACGCGCGTGAAGCGGTTTCAGCAAATCCTTGAGATCGCAGAGACTTTCGACGAAGTCTATTGCTCGGTCGGCACCCATCCGCACAATGCCGCCGAGGAGCTCGACGTCACCACCGCCGACCTTGTCCGCCTCTCCACTCACCCGAAGGTGGTGGCGATCGGTGAAGCGGGGCTCGATTTCTTCTACGACAAGGCACCACGCGATGCGCAGGCGCGGAGCTTTCGCGCCCATATCGCCGCCGCCCGCGAGACCGGGCTGCCTCTCGTCATCCATTCGCGCGATGCAGACGACGACATGGCCGCCATTCTCGAGGACGAGACAGGGAAGGGCGCCTTCCCGTTCATCCTGCATTGTTTTTCGTCGGGACGGCGGCTCGCCGAGGTTGGCGTATCATTAGGCGGCTATGTGTCGTTCTCGGGCATCCTGACCTTCAAGAATTCGATCGAATTGCGCGCCATCGCCGCCGATGTCCCGCACGACCGGCTGCTGGTCGAAACCGATGCTCCATATCTGGCGCCGGTGCCGTTTCGCGGCAAGCGCAACGAGCCGGCCTATGTCGCGCAGACCGCCAAGGTGCTGGCCGAGACGATCGGCGTCACCGAGGCTGCAATCGCAGCGGTGACCACCGATAACTTCTTTCGACTGTTTGGAAAAATGCCACGTCCGGACCAGCAGGCGCCCGAGGCATGAGCGACCGGCTGCGCCTCACCATTCTCGGCTGTGGATCGTCGCCAGGCACGCCGCGCATCACCGGCGACTGGGGCAATTGCGACCCCGCCAATCCCAGGAACCGGCGCATGCGCACGGCCGCGCTTGTCGAGCGCATCGCCGACAATGGCGGCCGCACCACGGTCGTCATCGACACCGGTCCGGATTTCCGCGAGCAGATGCTGATGGCTTCAGTCAGGCGTATCCATGGTGTGCTCTACACGCACCCGCATGCCGACCACATCCACGGCATCGACGATTTGCGCGGCTATGTGCAGGAGCAGGGGCATCGCATCGACATCCATGCCGACGAGCCGACCATGCTACGGCTGCGCCAGGCGTTCGGCTATTGCTTCGAGACGCCGCCAGGCAGTTCCTATCCGCCGATCGTCGACGCCCACATCATCGATCATTCCAGGCCGGTTGTGATCGAAGGAGAGGGGGGTGCCCTCACCTTCGAGCCGCTGCCCCAGATCCATGGCGACATCATTTCGCTGGGTTTCCGTATCGGCGGGCTCGCCTACTGTCCCGATATCAGCGACTTTCCCAAGACCACCACAGAGCGGCTGAGAGGCCTCGACATGCTGGTCATCGATGCGCTGCAGTACAACACGCATCCAAGCCATCTTTCGCTTGGCCAGGCGCTGGACTGGATCGAGGCGCTTTCGCCTTGCAACGCCGTGCTGACGCACATGCACGTGCCGCTCGACTACACCGCCGTGATGACTGAGACGCCCGACAATGTCGAACCGGCCTATGATGGTATGGTGATCGAAATCCCTTACGAGTCAGAACGATAGAGACAGCGGCTCAGTCGGCTTTCAACCCGCCGTTCGAATGTTCGATCATGAGTTCGAGGTCGTGAGGTGCCGGCGTGGTGCTGTTCACGATGTTGCTCGTCAAACGCCGAAACCGCAGCAATTCCCGGGCTGCGCCCCATGCGCTAGTTCCATAATCTATCTTATGCGACTTTCGCCACAACGTGAGAAGCATCTCGAATCCATCTCGCAACCCTGCTTTACAGCCCTGCCTTCCGAAGCAGGCCGGCCCAGAAGCTTCTGAGCGAACTCGCGGATGAGACAGGCGCACGCCGCTTCCCGCCGCGGTATTCGATCCTGTCGCGACCGACCGTTTCGTCGTTCCAGGCCAACTCAAAGGCGATGCCTTTGAGCCCGAGGTCTCCGATCTGACGCACGATGGTTTCTTGCAGATAGATATCGGATCTTCGCACGCCATCGGCACGCTCCGGCAGCTTGAATATCTCGGCCCCGGCGATGGCCTCGGCCCGAAGGACGAGGTTTTCGATCGTCATGATGCCGCCATCGTCAAAGCGGACGATTCCTGAACGTTCTTCATCCAGCGCGTCGACCACAGTGGTGACGTTGAAGAGCGATATCGGCTCGTCAGCACGAAGCGGCAGGAATTCGCCATACGGTTCGAGAATCGGCCGTAGCGACTCCAACGCCGTGCCCCTCAGAATGAGCACGTGCTCGCCAAGCCAAGGAAAATCCGAATACAGCCGGGGTGTTCCGTCGTCTTGCTCGCGCAGGAATTTCATCCGGGGCGAACGCCATCGCTTCTGGCTCCGGCACCCGAGGGTCGCGAATAGCTGGTAGTCGTCGGGTTGATGGGGAAGAACCCATTCCTGCCCCTCCACTACACTCAAAACATAGATTTTCACCCGACCTCCTGACCCTCGTCCGCTCAAGGCAGTGCTGCTCCGCAGGTGTACTCCTCCTGAGGTGTATTCGGCCTCGCAGCGGATTTCGAACGGCGCCCCCGATACAGACACGTCGATCGAGACAAACGCATCCGGTTTGGCGAACCGCCCGCACCCAACATATCATTGTACATGACGCGGCGGTGCCGCGCGACGCTCACTGTGTGTTCCGATATCCGCGGAGCCTCCGCCGGTCGAGCAGGATGCGATGGATCTGGATGCGCTCCGGCAGCTCGATCAGGAACTCCGGGTCGCGGTCGAGATGATGGACCTTGGTTGGCTCGCCCTTGGTGAAAGCCGTCATGGATTCGTGGTCGGGCCAGTACGAGATGGTGGTAAACCAGCTTTCCCCTTCGCGATCCTCGCGAAACAGCTGGACGCCCAGCGCGGTCTTCTCAAGCGGCGGAATGCCCTCGGCCTTCAAATAGACTTCGTAAGCGTCGCCCACACCAGCCCGGGTGCGGCCGCGCCAAATGCGCGCGATTGTCGGCGTTGTCGTTATCGATCCTTCTCCTTTTGCACTTCTTCACAAACCTTGCGCTGAACGATGGATGCGCGCGAGGAAGTCACGCACCAGCGGAAGCACGTCATCGAAATGGGTCTCCAGAAGCCAGTGGCCGGCGCCCTCGATGAGATGGAGTTCTGCTCCCGGCAGGTCGCGTTTGTAGGCTCGAGCCGATGCGGCCGGCATGTAGCCGTCTTCCGGCCCCCAGACGATGAGCGTCGGCGGCTGTCTTTCGCGCAAATAGGCCTGGTATCGCGGGAACCAGTCGAGATTCGCCTCCAGCTTCTCCATCAGGCCCACGGCCAGCCGCCGACGCAGCGGCGTATCCATGAGCGGCCAGTGGAGTTTCCATAGATCCGGTGGCATTCGCTCGGCCACGGCGTCAGCCACCTCACCGATAAACTCGTGCCGGAAACCCTCCTCGCTCACCGCCTCCTCCAGCGGACGATGCTTCTCAGGTGTTTTCTCGGTCCAATAGGCTTTGATAGCCGCATATTTCGGGCCGAGCACGTCTTCGTAGACGTCGCCGTTCTGAATGATCAACGCGGTGATGCGTTGCGGATGTGCGATGGCGTGGCGCAAGCCGATCTGCGACCCGTAGTCGTGCAACCAGAGCGCATAGCGGGACAGACCGAGCGTATCCGCGAAAGCCGTCAGAAATCCTGCATAGGCATCGAAATCATAGCCGAATGCCGAGAAGTCGGGCGTCGCGCTGTAGCCAAAGCCCGGGAAATCCGGCGCAAAGGTACGCCAGCGATCGGCCAATGCCGGCATCAGCCTCCGAAATTGATAGGACGAGCATGGATAGCCGTGCGGCAGCAGAAGCACCGGTGCGTCGGTCGGACCATCCTCGCGATAGAAAATGGTATTTCCGTCAACTTTCACTTGGCGGTGTCGCAACCTTGCCTCCTCGATAGAGCGTTCGAAGACGAGCGCATTGCGCTTCCAATACCTCTCGTCGTTTACGATGCTCGCGCTGGAAGGTTCCGTGCCAAACGGTGGTCAAGGAAAGATCGAAAGGGTCACCCGGCGCGGAACGCCGGGAATGAACCCAATGCAGGCCCAGCATGGGATCAAGATTTCGACGATGGAATCCGGCATACAAAGCAACTACCCTGCCCCAATCCGCTCATCATGCGTCGGCGGGACTGAAGGCGATCAGAAATGACCACTCGATCTTCCTTTCTGGGCTTGCCCGATCGCCTCGCCGATGGCACGGCGCCCCGCGCAGTGATCTTCGGAGCTGGTCACGGCAGCACCTATCCCGGCAAAGACAGCGGCAGCCATGCCTTGGCCGCCGATGCCATCCGTGTTGCAAGCCAGGGTGATGCCGCGCTCATCGAGCATTGGGATTTCGATCTCGGCGGCCCGCTGTTCGACGGCAGGCCGATCTGCTGCGTCGACGCCGGCGACATCCTGACCACCATGCATGACAATGCCGGCAACCGCGCCCGGATCGAGGCGAAGACGCGCGAGGTCCTGTCATTGCCGGCCGTGCCCATCCTGCTCGGCGGAGACGATTCCGTGGTCATTCCCTTCCTCACCGGCTTCGCGGATCACGGGCCTGTCTGGATCCTGCAGATCGACGCCCATATCGACTGGCGCGACGAGGTGCATGGCGAACGCCACGGCTACTCCAGCCCGATGCGCCGGGCGAGCGAGATGGCGCACGTCGCCGGCATGGTGCAGGTCGGACTGCGCAGCGTCGGCAGCGCACGCCTCACGGAGATCGAAGCGGCGCGGCACTATGGCAGCCGTTTCGTCACCGCGCGCGAGGTCCACACCCTGGGTGTCGAAGCGGCGCTCAGGCACATCCCGGAGGGAGCGCGGGTCGTCGTCACCCTGGACTTTGACAGCCTCGATCCCAGCATCATGCCGGGCGTAGCAGCGCGTACTCCCGGCGGCCTCACCTACACGCAGGTCATCGATCTTATTGCCGGCTTGGGCAAGCGGGCGAGGATCGCCGGATTCAATCTGGTGGAGTTCTATCCGCCAGCCGACATTGACGGCCTGTCGGCGCTGACCGCCGCGCGCCTCCTCGTCAATGTGATCGGCGCCGTGGTCCGGCAGGTTTGAAACCCGACCTGAGGTCGAATACGGCCCCTGTCCAGCCTACAGGAAACTTTACCGAGGCCCCTGCTCCAGCCTGATCCGGTAACTCAGCGAACGCTTCGCGCCCGGCGCGATCAGCATCAGGCCCGGTTTGTCGGTGAACTCTCCATCGAAATCCAGCGGGCTGGCCGTGCCGTGCCAAGGCTCGATGCACAGGAACGGTGCGCCGCCTGGTTTGGACCAGATGCCCAGTTCCTGAAATCCCTGCCATGAGACCTCGATCGCCGGACCAGTCTCGGCGCCGTAGCGAACGCTGTTGCTGACCGGCCGGTCCATGATCACGGCGTCTTCGTCGAACAGCCGTTCGGAGAGTTCGAGGATATTGCCTTTGACCGGCGTTGGCTGCGGCTTCGCGGTGAGCAGGCCATCCTTCAGCCGGCGGATCGGCGCTGGCTCGTCATCGGAAAAGGTCAGCCGATAGTCCGTTTTGGCCAGATCCGGCAGCAGCGGCCAATTGAAAGCCGGATGCGCCCCGATCGAGGCCGGCATCGGCTGGTCGCCGGAGTTGGTGACCTCCAATCCTATGTCGAGTTGCCCCTCGCCCAGTGTATAGGTCACGGCCAGGCGGAATGCGAATGGGTAGTGGGTTCGGGTTTCCGCGTCATCGGTGAGCACCAGCGTACAGGATCGAGGCGCCCTCTCCGCCCACATAAACGGCTTGTCGCGGGCGAAGCCGTGCTGCGTCATCGGATAGGTCTGGCCGCGATGGCGCAGTTGATCGCCCTCCAGCCGGCCGACGATCGGAAACAGCACTGGTGAATGGCGCCGCCAGGCCGGACCGGCCTGCCACAGGAACTCAAATCCTTGCGCATCCCTTAGCGAAACCAGTTCGGCGCCTTGCCCGGCAATGGTCGCCGATATGCCGTCGCCATGAAGCGTCAGGCTGTCCTGTTCCATATGTCCTCGCGGTTCGTCTGGTGGCCGGCAGGCTAGCAAATGGCCAGGCGTGAACTCAAGGCGGCGGACGCAGCATTTCACACAGTCGCGATGAACTTCGATGGCGCCACGAGCCGGGCGCCGTCTCAGATCAAAAAGTGGCCGGAGGTTTCCCTCCGGCCACGGCAAGATGCCAGCTGTTTCCTGCTACGGTTCGGATTATTCCCGCTCGCCGGTGAAATTCAGCAGCAGTTGGAAGATGTTGATGAAGTTCAGATAGAGCGAGAACGCGCCGAAGACGGCGAGCTTCTGCCGCGACTCCGCATCGAAATTCTCCGCATACTGCTCCTTGATCGTCTGCGTGTCCCAGGCGGTCAGGCCGATGAACACGGCGATGCCGATCACCGAGATGGCGAACTGCAGTGCGGTCGAGCCGAGGAAGATGTTGACGATGCTGGCGATCACCACGCCGATCAGACCCATGATCAGGAAGGACGAGAACTGGGTCAGGTCGCGCTTTGTCGTGTAGCCATAGAGGCTGGTGGCACCGAACATGGTCGCGGCGATGAAGAAGGTGCGCGCGATGCTGGTTCCGGTGAAGACCAGGAACACCGAGGCCAGCGAGAGGCCCATGACGGCACAGAAGGCCCAGAACATTGCCTGCGCGCTTGCCGCCGACATGGTCTGCATCTTGAACGAGAACAGGAGCACGAAAGCGAGCGGCGCCAGCATCACCACCCATTTCAGCGGGCTGGAAAAGATCGGCACATAGAGAGACGGCGTCGACGACACCAGCAAGGCGACAAGGCCCGTAACCACCAGGCCGAGGCCCATATAATTGTAGACGCGCAGCATGTGCTGGCGCAGGCCCTCGTCATAGACGGCTCCGGTCCGGGCGCCCGTGCCCACGCGGTATCCAAGATTGGGCGTATTCATTTTGAGGTCTCCTTTGTGGATGGGTCAGTAAAGCGTTCTGGCGAGCGTTTCGGCGGTGCGGTCGAGATCATGAACCCCGCTCTTCGCGACAACCGCGTAGGCGACATCGCCAATCTGGAAATAAGCCGAGGAGATATCGCCGGAGGGCGCGACGGTCGGTTTGACCACATCGAAAGTGCCCGGCCGGATCGCGAACAGCGACACCAGGCCCATCTCCTTCGTTTCAACCGCGATCTCGACGCTCGGGCCGAAGCGCGACGGATAGATCTGCACGTCGCGGACCTTCCAGTCCTTCGGCAGCGACGGCATGACGATGGCGGTGGCGGCGCGGATCTCGCCGGCATTGTAATTGGGCGCTTCGGTCTGCGAGGGCATGTTTTCGCGCAGCAACGTCGTCCTGTGTGCCTGGACAGCCTCGTCGACATAAGCGGGCGGCTGTGGCGAAGCGACGACCTTTGTCACCGACATCGGCCCGACGATACCGTTGGCCAGCCAGCCGGCGGCAACGAAGGCGGCGACCGCCGCGGCGCGTTGCAGCACGCCGAAGATGCGACCCCGGCCAAGTCCCCTCTCCAGCCGCCGCGCCGCATCGGCCGTCGCCGGCCGCGCCATGCCCTCGGAGCCGGCCAGCGCCACGCGCAGTTCGTCGCGGGTGCGCAGATCCGACATCACGCGCGCGGCCGCATCCGGACGCGCGGACAGGAAAGCCTCGACCTCGATGCGGCGGGCGACATCAAGCTGGTCGTCGACATAGGCGTCGAGATCGGCGTCCGTAACCGGGTCGACAAGAGCGGTCATGAGTCACCTCCAACGATCCTGAGATGATTTTTGCCGCGCGCTGGCGCCTCTTCCATCTGGCGCAAGGCCGCGCGCGCCCGGCCGATACGCGACATTAGCGTGCCCAGCGGCACGCCACTGGCGTTGGCGGCCTGCTGGTAGGAGAGCCCCTCGATGGCGACCAGATGCAGCGCCGAGCGCTGCTCTTCCGGCAGGCTGAAAAAGGCTTCGCGCACCTGCGCCAGGCGCACGGAATGTTCCTGCGGCGCCGGCGTGCTGCCGTCGGCCAGATATCCGGCTTGTTCGAGACGTGCCGCTTCCGAGCGGCGCGAACGCATGCGGTCGATGAAGGTGTTGTGGACGATCGACAGCAGCCATGCCCGCAGGTTTCCGCCGGAGCGGAAGGTGCCGCGCCGCTCATAGGCGCGCACCAGCGCGTCATGCACGAGATCCTCGGCCTCGACGCCGTCGCGCGTCAGCGAGCGCGCGTAGCGCCGCAGCGGCCCGAGCTGTCCTATGATGTCAAAGCGTGGCATCGACGGTTTCATGTCCTGTTTACGGAGCATGTGGGGGTTTTAATCCCGGGGGCGCCACTTTTCTTTGCTGGAGGATATCGCCGCGGCTCGCGTCTCAGCCCCAAGCGGTTTTGCCGGTTTGAGAGCTGTTACGCCGCAGGCGCGCAGCATCCACCTGCGGCCATCGCTGCGAAAATCGGTGATGCTCAGCGGCTCGACGTCAATCTTCCAACTGGCGGCAAGCGGCGCGCTGAGAACATGCAGGATCGCGGTGCGGATGACGCTGGCATGCGTCACAGCGATCGTGTGACCACGTTCGGCGATCAATCGATCCATCAATCCAGCGGCCCGTTGGGCAACGTCGGCCAGCGATTCACCGCCACAGGGGGCCGCATTCGGATCCGTGCGCCAGGCGGCGATCTCGTCCGGCTGTAGCGCCTGCACCTCGTCGAAGCTCTTGCCTGCCCATCGACCGTAGTTCTGGTCTGCCAGCATCGGATCGACAGACGTATCCAGCGATAGCGCCTCCGCGGTCTGACAGGCGCGAAGCGCCGGCGCTGTCCACACACGGTCGGCCCGACGCAGCGTCCCACGCATCGCCTTTGCCAATGCCCGCGATCGTGGCTCCAGCGGTTCATCCGAAGGAAACGATCCTTTCCGGGTCGCCGCCGTGGCGCCGGCGCAGATCATGGTCAGACGGACGAGCATGGAGCATGCTTTCTCTGAAGTTTGTGGAAGCTGCACCAACAGGTGCCGCCTTTCGCGTCGGCGCACCGAAACCTCTGGTGAAACCTGGCCAATTTGCGTATCACTCCGCCGCGCCAACGGAACCATAATGATGTTCGAAGACCTGCAGCCAGCTCCCGCCGACAAAATTCTTGCGCTGATCGGCCTCTATCGCGCCGATCCACGCCCTGGCAAGGTCGACCTCGGCGTCGGCGTCTATAAGGATCGTGACGGCAAGACGCCGGTCATGCGCGCCGTGCGCGAGGCCGAAAAGCGGCTGCTGGAGCGACAGGATACAAAGACCTATCTCGGCCTTGCCGGCGATACCGCTTTCAACACTGTGATGGCTAAGCTCGCCTTCGGTCCGGGTGCGGACCTGTCGCGCATCCGTGCGGCACAGGCGCCCGGCGGCTCCGGCGCGCTGCGGCTGGTGGCGGAACTGCTCAAGCGCACACGGTCAGACGCGACAGTCTGGGTCTCCGACCCGACCTGGCCGAACCATATGCCGGTGATGCGTGCCGCCGGCCTGCGGATTCGCGAATACCCTTATTTCGATGCGGCCTCGGGTGCGGTTCGTTTCGACGCCATGCTGGCGGCATTGCGGACGGCCGGCAGCGGCGACGTGGTGCTGCTGCATGGCTGCTGCCACAACCCGACCGGCGCCAATCTGGACGCGGCTCAGTGGGAGGCCGTCACGGTTCTGATGGTCGAGCGTGGCTTGCTGCCGTTTGTCGACATCGCCTATCAGGGCTTTGGTGACGGCCTCGAGGCCGACGCCCTCGGCTTGCGGCTACTGGCCGCGAAAGTCCCGGAAATGGTTGTCGCGTCGAGCTGCTCGAAGAATTTCGCCGTCTACCGCGACCGTGTCGGCGCGGCGATGGTCCTGGCCAGGGACGGCGCGCAGTCAGACGTCGCGATGAGCCAGATGCTGTCGGCGGCGCGCGCTATGTATTCGATGCCGCCGGACCATGGCGCGGCCGCGGTGCGCATCGTGCTGGAAGACGCCACGCTGCGTGCCGACTGGGAAGCCGAGCTCGAAGAGATGCGCCTGCGTATGCTGAGGCTTAGGGTCGCGTTCGCCGAGGCGCTGCGCCGGCAATCCAACTCCGACCGTTTCGACTTCGTTGCCAGCCATCGCGGCATGTTCTCCCGGCTTGGCCTCACGGAAGCGCAGGTCGAACGGCTGCGCGCCGAGCACGCTGTCTACATGGTCGGCGACAGCCGCATCAACGTGGCCGGCCTGCCCGAGGACGGCATGGATGACCTCGCCAACGCGATCGTTTCCGTGCTCGACTGACGAAGCGGATGCGGTGCAATTGTGGACAAGGTCCCCTCGCCGGCTGACAGCGTTGGCAGTGCCGCGGTTCGCGCTGTAGCATCCGCTACATGACGCCATCGAAGGACATTTCACGCCTGATCGAGATCATGGCGGCGTTGCGCGCGCCGAAGACCGGCTGCCCGTGGGACATCGAGCAGAATTTCTCCACCATCGCCCCCTATACGATCGAGGAGGCCTATGAGGTGGCGGACGCCATCGCGCGCGGCGATCTCGACGACCTGCGCGACGAGCTTGGCGACCTCCTGCTGCAGGTCGTCTACCATGCCCAGATGGCGCAGGAGGTCGGTGAATTCGCGTTCCCTGACGTGGTCCAGGCCATCACCACCAAGATGATCCGCCGCCATCCGCACGTCTTTGGCGACGAGAAGGCTCGCAGCGCCGGCATGGCCAAGGGCATGTGGGAGAAGATCAAGGCGCAGGAGAAGGCCGAGAAGCGGCAAGCCCGCCTCGCGCGTGGCCTCGACCCGGAGGACAATGGCAAGGGATTCCTGGACAGTGTTCCGGTCGCCCTGCCCGCCTTGACGCGAGCCTTGAAGCTTCAGGAAAAGGCCGCCCGTGTCGGCTTCGACTGGAGCGAGGCTGCTCCCATCCTGGATAAAATCGAAGAAGAGATCGGGGAGCTGCGCGAGGCTCTGGCCAAGGGCGAAACGGCTGAGATCAAGGATGAGTTCGGCGACATGTTGTTTGCCGTCGTCAATCTCGGTCGTCACCTCAAGCTCGATTCGGAGGCAGCGCTGAGCGGAACGAACGAAAAATTCCGCTCGCGCTTTCACTATGTAGAGCGGGCCTTGGAAAAATCAGGCGGCTCGCTAGAGGAAGCTACCCTGGAGGAAATGGAAGCGCTCTGGCAGGAAGCAAAAACCGCGAAGTAAGCCTGTAGCTCGGCAATCCCAGGCAAAAACCGCGATACACTTTCCCTGGAATTGTTGTGCGTTAGCCGTTGTTTTTGCGGCGCAACCGGCTTTCGATCTCTTCACGGGCGCTTTGCGTGGCCTGGAGCGAGATGGTGGCGCTGCCGTCGTCATTGTCGGTTCGCGAAACGACATCACCATTGCGGTAGAGCCAGTCGAGAAGCCCGAACTGGGCCGGCTCGATCGTCACCGTCAGATCTTGCAGCTCGCCGGCCATCCGCGTTTCGATGATCGCTTTCAGCGCATCGATGCCCTCGCCTGATATCGCCGATATTGCGATTGGCGGCTCCTTGCTGCCGTCGGCGCCGTCGGCGAGCAGCCGCTGCCTGTTGCCTTCGTCCAGCAGGTCGATCTTGTTCCAGACTTCGATCACGCGCTTGGTGTCGCTGGCGTCGACGCCGAGATCGGCGAGGATGCGTTCGACATCCTCGGCCTGAGCCGCCGTATCGGGATCGGAAATATCGCGTAGATGGAGGACGAGATCGGCCTCGACCACCTCTTCCAAGGTCGCCCGGAAAGCCGCGATCAGATGCGTCGGCAGGTCCGAGATGAAGCCCACCGTGTCGGAAAGGATAATCGGCGTTCCATGCGGCAGGCGCACGCGGCGCAGTGTGGGATCAAGCGTGGCAAACAGCATGTCCTGCGCCAGCACCCCTGCTCCGGTCAGCTTGTTGAACAACGTCGACTTGCCGGCGTTGGTGTAGCCGACGATCGCCACCACTGGAAACGGCACCTTCTTGCGCTTGGCGCGATGCAGGTCGCGAGTGCGGCGCACGGTTTCCAGCTCATGCTTCAGCTTTATGATCTTTTCCTGCAACTGACGCCGATCGGATTCGATCTGCGTTTCACCGGGGCCGCCGAGGAAGCCGGCACCACCACGCTGACGCTCCAGGTGGGTCCAACTACGCACCAGGCGGCCCTTCTGATAGTTGAGATGGGCAAGCTCGACCTGCAGCGTGCCTTCCTTGGTGCGCGCCCGCTCGCCGAAGATCTCCAGGATCAGCCCCGTGCGATCCAGCACCTTGGCGTTGAATTCCTTCTCGAGATTGCGCTGCTGCACCGGGGTCAGCGGATGGTCGACAATGACCACTTCCACATGACCCTCCTTCACGATTTGACCGAACTCCTCGACCTTGCCGCTGCCGAGCAACGTCGCCGGACGTGGATCGTTGACGGTTACGACCGCTGTATGGATTAGATCAAGGTTGATGGCTCGGGCAAGGCCGACTGCTTCGTCGTGGCGCGCCTCGGCCGAGCGCGTCAGCCGGGGACGGCTCGTGTCATCGTCATTACGCGGTTGGCGGGTAAGCACAGGCACAATGACAACGGCCCGGGTCGGACCCTTGGCTTCCGTCCCGGGATGATGCGCTGGTTTTCCGCGAACCGTGCCGTCCGCGTCCTTCTCACGTGCCAATCAGGCGCCCTGGCTTTCCTCGCCATCGAACATCTGAACCGGCTGGCTCGGCATGATCGTGGAAATGGCGTGCTTGTAGACGAGCTGGGAGTGGCCGTCGCGGCGCAACAGGACGCAGAAGTTGTCGAAGGAAGTGACCACGCCGGTCAGCTTCACGCCGTTGATAAGGAAGATGGTGAGCGGGTTCTTGCTCTTGCGAACTGAATTCAGGAACAGGTCCTGAAGGTTTTGCGATCGTTCCGCCATTGTTTTTGTCTTTCGCCGATCCCCTTCGGTTTGCAGCCAATGCGCCAAATTAACGGGCACATGTCAAGCGCGCAAACACCCTCTTGCCGTCAGTAACGACAAGCAGAACGAGATATATTGATGTTCATTCCACCTGTGCGGTTATCAGGCTGGACTTTTTTCCGCAATGTCAAAAAAGGCCTGCCGCAACGAAAGTGTTATTGAGCCGGGGTGCCCATTGGCTATGGGATCACCGTCAATGGTCACGATTGGCATGGCAATAGTCGTCGCCGAACTGATGAATGCTTCGCGAGCCGTCTTGGCCTCGGCAACGGAAAATCCACGCTCCTCGATCTTCAGGCCAAGTTTCGCCGCGACTTCGAACATGGTGGTGCGCGTGATTCCGCGCAGAATGCCATGTTCGGCCGGCCTGGTGACCAGAACCCCATCCCTGGTAACGATCCAGGCGTTCGACGAGCCACCTTCCTTGACGTTGCCATCCGTGTCCACGAACCAGGCTTCCTGGGCGCCGGCCTCCTTGGCCTTCTGCTTGGCCAATACATTGGGCAGCAGCCCGGTGCTCTTGATGTCGACACGGTCCCAGCGATTCTCGGGTACGGTGATGACCGCGATACCAGTCTCAGCCCGTTTCGTGCCGGCGGCAGGATCCGCCTTCCTGGCGGTCACCACCAAGGCCGGCTTCGTGTCCGCCGCCGGAAAGACGAAATCGCGGCTGGCGACACCGCGCGTTACCTGAACATAGACCAGACCGTTGACGACATGATTGCGGTTGACCACCTCGCGCAGGATCAGCGGCAACACATTGCGTGTCACCGGCCAGGTGATCGACAGTTCGGTCAGTGAGCGGTTCAGCCGGGCAAGGTGGCGCGGCATGTCGACGATGAAGCCGCGCGCCACCTCGCAGACCTCATAGACGCCGTCGGCGAATTGATAGCCGCGATCCTCGATATGCACGGAAGCGTCGGCATGAGCGACGTAGCGCCCGTTGACATAGGCAATGCGCGGCATTGGCGACCCCTGGAAAATTCTCGGGCTTTCTTATGCGATTCCGTCGCCGCCGTAACCGGCAAATGCTTGGCCCAGGCGCGTCTGACGGACGCCGCGCGTCAGACGCCCAGCGACTTCAGCTTGCGATGCAAGGCGGAGCGCTCCATGCCGATGAACTCGGCCGTCTTCGAGATGTTGCCGCCGAACCGGTTGATCTGGGCGATCAGATAGTCCTTTTCGAACTGCTCTCGTGCCTCGCGCAGCGGAAGCGCCATGATGTGCTGGTCCGACTGGTTGGGCGTGCGCGGCATGACATCGCCGATTTCGGACGGCAGCAGATCCGCGGTGATCGGCGCGTCGACGTCCTCGCCGCGCGCCAGGATCATCAGCCGCTCGACATTGTTGCGCAGCTGACGCACGTTGCCCGGCCAATTGTGCGCCTGCAGCACGGCCAGCGCGTCGTCGCCGATACGCCGCGGCTTGATGCCGGCCTGGCGGGCGATCTGCTTCATGAAATTGTCGACGAGATAGGGAATGTCCTCGCGCCGCTCGGCCAGCCCCGGCACCATGACCGGAACCACGGCGAGACGGTGGTAAAGATCCTCGCGGAAGCGCCCGTCGGCGATCATCGCCTCCAGGTTCTGCGAGGTCGAGGAAATGATGCGGACATCGACCTTGACCCGCTTTGTGCCGCCCACCCGCTCGAACTGCTGTTCGACCAGCACGCGCAAAATCTTGTTCTGCGTCTCGCGCGGCATGTCGGCCACTTCGTCGATGTAAAGAATGCCGCGATGGGCTTCCTCCAGCGCTCCCACCTTGCGTTCGACGCCGTTCGATTCGGTGCCGAACAGTTCGATCTCCATGCGTTCGGGCGTGATGTTGGCGGCGCTCAGCGTCACGAACGGCGCGCCCTTGCGGGTCGACAGCGTATGGATGGCGCGGGCCGCCAGCTCCTTGCCCGAGCCGGAGGGACCAATGATCATCACGCGGCTGTTGGTCGGCGCGACGCGCTCGATGGTCTGGCGCAACTGGCTCATCGCCGACGACATGCCGATCAGGTCAAAGGTCTCGCCGCTGCGCAGCTTGAGGTCGGAAACCTCGCGGCGCAATTTCGAGGTCTCGAGCGCACGTTCGGCAATGAGGATCAGCCTGTCGGCCTTGAATGGCTTCTCGATGAAGTCATACGCGCCGCGACGGATGGCGGAAACCGCGGTTTCGATGTTGCCGTGGCCTGAAATCATCACCACGGGCAGGTTCGGGTGCATGGTCTTGATCTCGTCCAGCAACGCCAATCCGTCCAGGCGCGAGCCTTGCAGCCAGATGTCCAGGAAGATCAGCCTCGGCGCTCGATCGGCGATGGCCGCCAGTGCGCTGTCGGCATCGAATGCCGTGCGGGTTTCGTGACCCTCGTCGCTCAGGATGCCTGCGACGAGTTCCCGGATGTCTTCCTCGTCATCGACGATGAGAATATCAGACGCCATTATCGACCTTTTCAGTTTCTCTTTCGTGGTCCGCCCTGCTTTCGCCGCGCGGCAGTGCGGCGGCTGCGGGCGGCAGGATGATGCTGATCATCGCGCCGCGCCCGCCATGGAAATCAGCAGGTGCATCATTGAGCTCCAGCCTGCCGCCATGGTCCTCCACGATCTTCTTGACGATAGCGAGACCAAGACCGGTGCCTTTTTCACGTGTGGTCATATAAGGCTCCAGCAACCGTTGGCGATTCTCGCGCGGCAGGCCTTTGCCGTTGTCGATGACGTCGATGCGAATCGCGCCATTCTGACGCCCGGCTTGAATCCGGATTATGCCGTGCGAACCGTCCTTCTGTTCCAGTCCGTCGATCGCTTCGGCCGCATTCTTGATCACATTGCCGAAGGCCTGGGCCATCAACCGGCTGTCGAAAGTGCCCTTGAGCGGCTCATTGCCGAATATCCGCTCGAACATGATATCGGCGCGGCTGACTTCGACCAGGAAGGAAGCTTCGCGCAGTGATTCGCGCAGGTCGATGGCCTTCATCTCGGGCTTTGGCATGCGCGCGAAAGCCGAGAACTCGTCGACCATGCGGCCGATGTCCTCCACCTGCCGGATGATGGTGTCGGTACACTGGTCGAAAACTTCGCGGTCTTCGGTGATGACCTTGCCATAGCGGCGCTTGATACGCTCGGCGGAAAGCTGGATCGGGGTCAGTGGATTCTTGATCTCGTGGGCGATGCGCCGCGCCACGTCGGCCCAGGCGGATGAACGCTGGGCCTGAACCAGATCAGTGATGTCATCCACCGTCACGACATAGGATTTTTCCTCAGAGCCGTCGTCGCCGGCCTCGATGGTGACCTGCACATTGAAGGTCCGTTCGGCGCCGGCGCGATAGAAAGTCACCTGCTCGCGGTAAACCGGCTTGCCGGACTTGCGGCCGATCTCGAAGACACGGCCGACATGCGGCAGGAGCGCGGAAAGGTTTTGCCCAAGTGCCGCGCTGGCGGAAATGGCCAGCATCGATTCGGCAGATCGGTTGACGATGGTAACGATGCCGTAAGGGTCGACGCCGATGACGCCGGCGGTGACACCGGCAAGCACGGCTTCCGAAAAACGCCGCCTCTCGTCGATCAGGTCCTTCGCCGACAGGATCTCGTTGCGCTGTGATTTGAGCTCCAGCAGCATCTTGTTGAAGGTATCGCCAAGCGAGGCGACATCGCCATCGGACGGCCGCACCGGCACCGCGACATCGAGATTGCCGGTCGCGACTTCGTCGGCGGCGCCGATCAGCTGACGGATTGGCCGCACCAGCCGGTCGGCGACGGCTATGCCGGTCCAGATCGCCGACAGGATAATGATCAGGGTCAGCGACAGGTAGGGCAGCGCAAATGCCACTTGCGAGGTGCGCCTGTTGTCCTCGAGATTGCGATACTCGTCGGTGTTGGACCTGACGATCTGCCGCGCCTTGATCACCTCTGGGTCGACCAGCCGGATGGTGTAGAGATAGAGGCCCTCGATCTCACGCAACTTGACGATGGCGCCCATGATGTTGCGCGTGCGCGGCTCAATCAGCACCGGCTTGCCGTCGGTGGCAGTGGCAACCGCGCCTTCCGGCGGTTCCGGCATGGCGAAATCGGCATCGGTCTTGGCGCTCATGACGAAGGAGCCGTCGGGCTTGATCAGCGCGGCGTGCGCCAGCGAGCGGCCTACGGCTTCCTTGTTCATGAGATCGAGAAAGCCCGTGCGATCGAGGCCATAAAGCGAGCGGGAGGCATCGAGATCGTAGGCCATCGACAATGTCGTGCCCTGCAGGTTGCGCGCGTTCTCCTGCACATAGGCGTCGGCGATCGACAATGAAGAATTGACGATTGTCTTGGTGCGAATCTCGAACCAGCGATCAAGGCCGATATCGAGTGTGATCGAGGCGATGATCGCCACCATGATGGCGGGAATGGCGGCAACCAGCGCGAACATGGCAACGATGCGCACATGCAGGCGCGAAGCCGCCTTGCCATGGCGGCGGGCCATGACGATGCGATGCACCTCGCGCCCGACCAGCGCAATCAGGAAGACCACGAAGGCGGCGTTGAGTGCGATCAGCGCCCAGGTTGCCTTGGCGTCCGGCGCAATCGGCGTCGCTCCGACCAGGATAGCGAACGAAATAGCCGCCATGGCCAGGGCGCCGACGACCGCGATCACGCCGGGCAGCGCCAGCAGCCGGCGTCCGTCGCGCGCGCCGGGTTCGCTGAAAAGCGGTTGGTTGAGTACAGGTGTCTGCGGAGCCATGTCGCCGTGTAGAGCCAGTGATTGCATCCGATCTATGCAACGCATTGTGGCGATTATGCAACAAGTGTGACGGCGACGGGACTCTTTCCCCGTTCGGTCCCCTGAAAAGATCGTGTGCCCGGCGCCGGCTCAGGTCTGGCGGGATGACTTATAGACGTTGACGCCCAATTCGCGAATCTTCTTGCGCAAGGTGTTGCGGTTGAGGCCCAAGAGCTCCGCGGCCTTGATCTGGTTGCCGCGGGTTGCCGTCATCGAAGCCAGCACCAACGGATATTCGACTTCGGACAGAATGCGCTCGTAGAGACCGGCGGGCGGCAATTCGCCCGCGAAGGAGGCGAAATAGCGCTGCAGGAAGTGCTCCACTGCCTGGCCAATGGAAAGATCGTCGGGAATGAGGTTGCCGGCGCCTGGTACCACCGGGCGCTCACCTGTCTTGAGCTCCGCCTCGATGATCTCGGCGGAAATCTCGTCCTGCGAATAAAGCGCGGCGAGCCTGCGAACGAGGTTTTCCAGCTCGCGCACATTGCCTGGCCACGGATAGCGCTTCATCAGTTCGATGCCGCCGGAAGAGATACGCTTGGTCTGCAGCCCCTCCATTTCGCCAAGCTTGAAGAAATGGCGCACCAGATCGGGCACATCCTCGGAGCGCTCGCGCAGCGCCGGCAACCTGAGCGGCACGACGTTGAGGCGATAGAAAAGGTCTTCGCGGAAGAGGCCCTGGTTGATCAGCGTGCGCAGGTCCTTGTTGGTTGCAGCGACGATGCGCACATCGGTCTTGATCGGCGTGCGGCCGCCGACCGTCGTGTACTCGCCCTGCTGCAGGACGCGCAGCAGGCGCGTCTGCGCCTCCATCGGCATGTCGCCGATCTCGTCGAGGAACAGCGTGCCGCCCTCTGCCTGCTCGAAGCGGCCGGTCGAGCGGTTCTGCGCTCCGGTGAACGCGCCCTTCTCGTGGCCGAACAATTCCGATTCGATCAGGTCGCGCGGGATCGCCGCCATGTTGATGGCAACGAATGGACCGCCGCGGCGGCGTCCATACTCATGCAGCGCGCGCGCCACCAGTTCCTTGCCGGTGCCCGATTCGCCCGAGATCATGACCGTCAGGTCGGTCTGCATCATGCGCGCCAGCATGCGGTAGATGTCCTGCATGGCGGCCGAACGGCCGACCAGCGGCATCGTCTCGGGCTGCTCTTCTTGCCGGGCATCGATCTTCGGCCGCCGGGGCTCGGATAGCGCGCGATTGACGATGTTGAGGAGTTCGGTCAGGTCGAAAGGCTTCGGCAGATATTCGTAGGCCCCGGTTTCGGAAGCGCGGATCGCCGTCATGAAGGTGTTCTGGGCGCTCATGACGATGACGGGTAGCTCCGGCCGCGCCTTCTTGATGCGCGGCAGCATGTCGAAAGCGTTCTCGTCCGGCATCACGACGTCGGTGATGACGAGGTCACCCTCGCCTGCCGCCACCCAACGCCACAGGGTCGAGGCGTTGGAGGTGACGCGCACCTCGTGACCGACCCGCGACAGGGCCTGATTGAGCACGGTGCGGATGGCCGCATCGTCGTCGGCGACGAGAATATTGCCGCGAACCGTCATTTGCGGTCTCCTTCGCCGTCTTGATCGGCGCCCAGCGCCGTTTCCTTCCAGGCCGGCATCAGGACCCGGAACGTTGTCGCGCGCGGCGTCGAATCGCATTCGATGATGCCGCCATGTTCGCCGACGATCTTGGCCACCAGCGCCAGCCCCAGCCCCGAGCCGTTCGGCTTGGTGGTGATGAAGGGATCGAACAGGATCGGCAGGATATCTTCCGAGACGCCGGAACCATTGTCGCGCACGCAGAACTCCAGCGGCAGCGATACGCGGTCCTGCGTGCCCGGGACCGAAACCCGAATACCGGGCCGGAAGGCGGTGGACAGCACGATTTCGCCCTGCGGATCGCTGCCGATTGCCTCGGCGGCGTTCTTGATCAGGTTGAGGAACACCTGGATCAGCTGGTCGCGGTTGGCGAATACCGGAGGCAATGAAGGATCATAATCCTCCAATATCTTGATTTTCTTCGCGAAACCATTCTTTGCGATCGCTTTCACGTGATCGAGCACGACGTGGATGTTAACGGGGTAGCGATCGATCGGCCGCTCGTCGGAAAACACCTCCATACGGTCGACCAGCGACACGATGCGGTCCGTCTCGTCGGTGATCAGCCGCGTCAGCGCGCGATCCTCATCGGATGCGGACAGTTCGAGCAGCTGGGCAGCACCCCTGATACCGGAGAGCGGGTTCTTGATCTCATGCGCCAGCATCGCCGCCAGGCCGGTCACCGAGCGCGCGGCGCCGCGATGCGTCATCTGCCGGTCGATCTTGTCGGCCATCGACCGCTCCTGGAACATGACGACGACGGAGCCCGGAAATTCCGGCACCGGCGCGACATAGAGATCGACGACCTTTTCGATGCCGAGGCGCGGTGACGAGACGTCGACCCGATACTCGTTGACGGGCGCGCGGCGCTCGCGCACCTGGTCGACCAGCGTCAGCAACGGGCTGCCGAAGGGTATGAGCTTGGACAGGGTGTTGCGCGCCAGCATGGTCGCGCTGGAGCGAAAGAAATCCTCGGCATCGGCGTTGGCGAAGGTGATGAAGCCTTCCTCGCTGAGCATGATCACCGGGCGGCGGATCGTGTTCAGCACGATCTGGGCGGCATCGGCCATTTCGGTGCCCTGGCCAGCGGTGGCGGTCATGCGGCGCTCCGCAGGTTCAAGGTTTGCGGATCGCGCGAAAACACATCGCGCAGCAAGGTAATGACGCGAGCCGGCTCGAGTGCGGTCATTATCGCTTTTCTACTCTCGCCAGCGACACCGCCGGCATGTCGATCGAGATACCAGCCCAGATGCTTGCGCGCCTGCCGCAGGCCGCTCTCGATGCCGTAAAGCGCCAGCATGTCCTCGTAATGGGCGACGACATAGTCGGCGAGCCCTTGCGGGGTCTCGGGAATGCCGGATGAAAATGTCCCGCCGGCAGCCGCAGCGATGCTGCCGGCGACCCACGGCGCGCCATAATGGGCGCGGCCGACCATCACGGCGTCGGCGCCGGACTGTTCGAGAATGACCGACGCTTCAGCCTGGGAGCAGACATCGCCATTGGCGACGACCGGGATGGAAACGGCCTCCTTGACGCGAGCGATGGCGCGCCAATCCGCCTTGCCCTGGTAGAACTGGCAGCGTGTACGACCGTGAACCGTGACCATCCTGACGCCCGCCTGCTCGGCACGGCGGGCCAGGACGGGAGCGTTAAGTGCGGCGTCGTCCCAACCCAGTCGCATCTTGACCGTCACCGGCACCTTGACGGCGGCGACCACGGCCTCGATCAGCGAGAGCGCGTGGTGGAGGTCCAGCATCAATGCCGAGCCGGCATAGCCACCGGTGACTTTCTTGGCCGGACAGCCCATATTGATGTCGATGATGTCGGCACCCTCGCCGGCGGCGATCCGTGCGCCTTCAGCCATATGCATGGCTTCGCGGCCGGCAAGCTGCACCATATGGACGGGCAGGCCGGAATGACGTATGCGCAGGTCGCAGCCGGCCCTGCCCTTGGCGAGTTCGCCGCTGGCCACCATTTCGGACACGACCAGGCCGGCGCCATGCGCATGGGCGCGCTGTCTGAACGCCTCGTCCGTAATCCCGGACATCGGCGCGAGGAAGACGCGGTTGCGGATTCTCACGCCGCCGACGTCGAGAGGCGCGGCCAATCTGATCAAGTTAATCATGCACAAAAACCAAGCATGTCCATTCGTTGCACATTCTCTAGCCAGATCGAGAGAAATGTGCAACGCGGAATGACGCCACATTAAGGCGCAATTGGGAAAATGCTGGCCTTCGGCCTTAGCCGCGACTAGGACCAGACTGAATGACTGGCGCAACTGAAAATCAGGCTCCGGATCCGGGTGGCAAAGTCGCGGTGGTTATCGTCGCGGCCGGTCGCGGCGCGCGTGCCGGACAGACTGATGGTCCGAAGCAATATCAACGAATTGGCGGACGTGCCGTCATCGCTCGTGTCATAGATATTTTTCTGGCGCACCCACTTATCGGCCGGATCGTCGTGGCCATTCATGCCGAGGACCAGGAGCTTTTTCGGCAAGCGGTCGGCACCGATGCCGATCGGGTGACGGCAATCGCCGGAGGGGCGACCAGACAGGATTCGGTTCGGCTCGGATTGCACGCGCTAAGAAGCTACGCGCCGGACAAGGTCCTCATCCACGACGCCGCGCGCCCCTTTGTCGACATGGATCTGATCGACCGCACCATCGCGGCCATCGGCGAGGGCGAAGGCGCGCTTCCCGCCTTGCCCGTTGCCGACACGCTGAAACGCGAATCGGCCACCGGCATGGTCGGCAAAACAGTCCCCAGGCGCGGGCTGCACGCGGCGCAAACGCCGCAAGGCTTTCCCTTCCTCGCGATCATGACGATGCATGAGGAAGCCTATAACAGAGGCAGAACCGACTTTACCGACGACGCGTCGATCGCTGAATGGATGCAAATGCCGGTGAAGCTCGTTCCCGGCTCGCCGGACAATGTCAAACTCACATGGGCACGGGACATCGCCATGGCGCACCAGCGACTTTCCAGTGAGCGGGCGCACTTTCCCGACATCCGCACCGGCAATGGCTATGACGTCCATGCCTTCGAGCCCGGCAACCATGTCACGCTCTGCGGCGTCGCCATTCCGCACGACAGAAAATTGTCGGGCCATTCCGACGCCGATGTCGGCCTGCATGCCCTGACCGACGCGTTGCTGGCGACTTGCGGGGCCGGCGACATCGGCACGCACTTCCCGCCGTCCGATCCGCAGTGGAAAGGTGCTGCGTCGCGGATATTCGTCGAACATGCGGCAAGACTGGTGCGGGAGCGCGGCGGGCGCATCGCCAATGCCGACATCACGCTGATCTGCGAGGCACCGCGTGTCGGCCCGCACCGTGAGGCGATGACGGCGGTCCTTTCCCAGATGCTGGGCATTTCCGCCGACCGCATCTCGATCAAGGCGACAACCAACGAGAAGCTCGGCTTCGTCGGCCGCGAAGAAGGCATCGCGGCGATCGCAACCGCCAGCGTGGTGTTTCCCGGCGAGGTTCCGGAATGACCAACAGCGACCTGGCAATCGCCCTGTTCGAGGCCTGCCGGGAGCGCAGCATCATGCTGGCGACCGCGGAAAGCTGCACCGGCGGCATGATCATTGCCGCGCTGACCGACATTGCCGGCTCTTCGGCCGTGGTCGATCGCGGCTTCATCACCTATTCCAATGAAGCCAAGATGGACATGCTCGGCGTGCACGCCGCCACGCTTGACGCGCATGGCGCGGTTTCTCGCGAGACAGCGATCGAAATGGCAGCCGGCGCGCTCGCCCTTTCACGCGCCGGGCTGACCCTGGCCGTCACCGGCATTGCCGGTCCGGGTGGCGGTTCTAGGGAAAAGCCGGTCGGGCTGGTCTGGTTCGGCGTTGCGGTGAACGGCCAGCCGGTGACGGCTGAACGCAAGCTGTTTGCCGACAATGGCCGTGACTTCATCCGCCGGGAAACGGTCAACCATGCACTCGAGCTCGGCTTGCAGGCTCTTGGCGCGAGTCAGGCCGCCGGTGTCTTGCCATAGATGACGTCGGCGCGTTTTTCGAAAGCCTCGGCGAACATGCGGAAGGCGCGGTCGAACATCGTGCCCATCAGCGCACCCAGGATGCGGCTCTTGAATTCATAGTCGATGAAGAAGCGCACTGTACAGCCGGCACCGTCCGGCTCGAAACGCCAGACATTGCTCAGATATTTGAACGGGCCATCAATGTATTTCACATCGATTGCGTTCTCTTCGGGCTTCAGCAGCACCTGCGTCGTGAAGGTCTCCCGGATCGCCTTGTAGCCGATGCTCATATCGGCCACCAGGATGGTGCGTCCGTCACGCTCCTTGCGCGAGCGGACCGTCAGCGCTTCGCAAAGCGGCAGGAATTGCGGGTACGTCTCGATGTCGGCGACCAGCGCGAACATCTGCTCAGGCGTGTGGGCGACGCGGCGGTTGGCTTCGAATTTCGGCATGAACCCTGCCCTAAAGCGCGTCGCGTCGAAACGGACTCATGCGACGCGCTTCGGAGTCTTTGTCTTTATGCACGTCGTTCTCCCAAAACCGAGTTCACTTTTGGGCAACATGCATTAGAGCGCTTTCATGAGCTGCGCTTCGCGCGCCGCGCGCAGCCGGGCGAAATCGTCGCCGGCGTGATGCGACGAGCGCGTCAGCGGGCTCGATGCCACCAGCAGGAAACCCTTGGTCTTGCCGATCGTCTCGAAGGACTTGAATTCCTCGGGCGTGACGAAACGGATCACCGGATGGTGCTTTTTCGACGGCTGCAGGTATTGGCCGATGGTCATGAAGTCGACATTGGCCGAGCGCAGATCATCCATCAACTGCAGGATTTCATTCCGCTCCTCGCCAAGACCCACCATGATGCCGGACTTGGTGAAAATCGACGGATCGAGTTCCTTGACCCGCTGCAGCAGCCGGATCGAGTGGAAATAGCGGGCGCCCGGCCGGACCTTCAGATAGTTCGACGGCACAGTTTCGAGATTATGGTTGAAGACGTCGGGCCTGGCCGCCACGACGATCTCCAGCGCCCCGTCCTTGCGCAGGAAATCCGGCGTCAGGATTTCGATCGTCGTCAGAGGCGTTGCCGCCCGAATCTCACGGATGACGTCGGCGAAGTGCTGCGCACCGCCATCGGCGAGATCGTCGCGGTCGACCGAGGTGATGACGACGTGGGTAAGGCCCATCTGCTTGACGGCATGCGCGACGCGGGCCGGCTCGTCGGGATCGAGCGCGGTCGGGATACCGGTGGCGACATTGCAGAAGGCGCAAGCGCGTGTGCAGATCTCGCCCATGATCATGAAGGTGGCGTGCTTCTTTTCCCAGCACTCACCGATATTCGGGCACCCGGCCTCTTCGCATACGGTCACCAGCTTGTGCGATTTCACGATCTCGCGCGTCTCGGCATAACCTTTCGAGACCGGCGCCTTGACGCGGATCCAGTCCGGCTTGCGCAACACCTCCTGGTCGGGCTTGTGCGCTTTCTCGGGATGCCGCAGCCGCGGCGCGTTGGCGATCGTGTCGAGGACAGTGACCATCTGAACCCTGGCTTTTCTCGCGACCGCCCGTCGGCGATCGTCACTTTCACGTCATCTAGGACTTTTCAACACAAAGAAAAAGGCGGCAGCGGCGCATGCCGCCACAACCGTTTTCGCATAGCCGGAGCGATATCGACTAACGGCGCACCAGACGACCGACCCAGATCAGCAGGCAGGCACCGATAAAGCCGGTGATCAGATAGGCGGTCCAGCCGACGCCGAACACGCCGATGTTGAGCGCCTGCAGGATGGCATTCAGCACCACAGCGCCAACGATGCCCATGATAATATTCATGAATATGCCGGTGTTGCTCTTCATGACCATTTCGGCCAACCAGCCTGCCAGGCCGCCGATGATGATGGCTGCGATCCAGCCCACGCCGTTCAAGTGCATATGCCTTCTCCTTGCGCCAGTAAAAATGCATCCGGAAACGAACTGCCCCGCCGTCGCGATCTCGCGACTTTCGAAGCTGAGTCTCCTGCGGCGAATCTATCATGCGTTCAAGGCGCGGCCATAGGCGTCGAGCACGCTTTCCTTCATCATCTCCGACAGCGTCGGATGAGGGAAGATCGTGTGCATCAGCTCTTCCTCGGTCGTTTCGAGGTTCATCGCCACGACAAAGCCCTGGATCAATTCGGTGACTTCGGCGCCGACCATATGCGCGCCAAGCAACTGACCGGTCTTCTTGTCGAAGATGGTCTTGATGAAGCCTTGGTCCTCGCCAAGCGCGATCGCCTTGCCGTTGGCGGCGAACTGGAAGCGGCCGACGCGGATGTCCTTGCCTTCGGCCTTGGCCTTGGCTTCCGTCAGGCCAACCGAGGCGACCTGCGGATTGCAGTAGGTGCAACCAGGGATCTTGAGCTTGTCTATGGCGTGAACACCGGGGAAATTCGCGATCTTCTCGACGCACACGACGCCCTCGTGCTCGGCCTTGTGGGCAAGCATCGGCGGGCCGGCGACATCGCCGATGGCGTAAATGCCAGGCACATTGGTCTTGCCGTAACCGTCGATGACGACGCAACCGCGATCGGTCTTCACGCCGAGTGCTTCAAGGCCGAGGCCCTCGATATTGCCCTGGACGCCGACGGCCGAGATCATGCGGTCGGCTGATATCTTCTCGATCTTGCCGTCCTTCATCTCGACATGCGCGGTGACCGAGTTCGCCCCTTTCTCGACCTTGGTCACCTTGGCTTCGAGGATGATCTTCATGCCTTGCTTCTCGAACTGCTTTTGCGCGAATTTCGAGACTTCGGCGTCCTCGACAGGCATCACCGCCGGCAGCAGTTCGACGACCGTTACGTCCGCGCCCATGGTGCGGTAGAAGGAGGCGAATTCGATGCCGATGGCGCCCGAACCCATCACCAGCAGCGACTTCGGCATCTCCTTGGGCACCATGGCTTCGAAATAGGTCCAGATCAGCTTGCCATCCGGCTCGATGCCGGGCAGTGCGCGCGGCCGGGCGCCGGTCGCCAGGATGATGTGCTTGGCGGCGTAGGTGCCCTCGCCCTTGACGCCTTTCGGCACCGGCGGCTGCGGTTCCATCGGCTTCTTGGCCGTCTTGGAAACAACGATCTCACCCAATTTATCACCGGAAGGAGGCCTCGATAGCTTGGCCTCACCCCAGATAACGTCGACCTTGTTCTTCTTCATCAGGAAGGCAACGCCGCCATTGAGCCGCAGTGACACTTTCCGCGACCGATCGACCACTGCCGCCGTGTCGGCGCTGATCTTGCCGTCGAGCTTCAGGCCATAGTCCTTCAGGTGATCCGAATAGTGCATGATCTCGGCCGAGCGCAGCAGTGCCTTGGTCGGAATGCAACCCCAGTTCAGGCAGATGCCGCCGAGATGCTCGCGCTCGACGATCGCCGTCTTGAAGCCGAGCTGGGCGGAACGCACCGCCGTGACATAGCCGCCGGGACCGGAGCCGATGATGATGACGTCGTAGTTCTCAGCCACGGTTTTTCTCCTTCAATCACAATTCCAGCATGACGCGCACGACCGAAGTCAGCGCCTTGCCGATGTTTCGCGTGTTTTCGGCGTCGAGGTGGACACCGTCGAGCGGTGTGGTTTGCGCCACAGTGGCTGCATCGAAGAAGCCGCAGCCGACTTCGTCGGCAAGCGCCGAATACTGCCCTGCGAGCTGTGCCGAGGCGTCATCGCCGCCGGCAAACATCTCCTTGAAATCGGCATTCTCGGTGCGGCTTACAACAGGTGGCGAAACGATCAGTATCTGCGGCGCCGGCCAGTCGAACGGATAGTCGTGGCCACGCACGATGTCGATCAGCCGCTGGATGCCTTGCTTGGCCGCAACCGGGTTGCCATGGATCCATGGCTTCATGTCGTTGGCGCCGAGCATGATGACAATCAGTTCGATCGGCGCATGCGTCGTCAGCACCGTCGGCAGCAGCCGCGCACCGTTGCGGTCGGCTCCGGCCAGATGATCGTCGAAGGCGGTGGTGCGGCCGTTGAGGCCGTCGGCGATAACCTGAACGCCTTCGCCGAGGCCAGCTTGCAGCACGCTTGGCCAGCGATCCTCGAGCGCATGACGCCCGCCTTCGGCATTGTAACCCCATGTCAGCGAGTCGCCGTAACAAAGAACCGTCTTCATCCGTTCAACCCGCCTTTATGTCTGCCACACCGCGCTTCACGCGCCAGCGCACGAACAACCAATGGATGATGATCGTCACCAGGCCCGGCAGACCGAGACCGGCAACCACCGGCATGTCTCTCCTGACCACCGCGGCGCTGCTGTCGCTGTAGAGGATCAGCGCGACCAAGAGGAGGAGCAGCGTCACAAATACAATCAGCGTCCACTTTCCGGCGGTCGCCACGGCCGCGACCGGATCGTTCGTTAATTGCGCGACGAAGAAGACGAAGGTGACGACAAAAGTCACCAGCACCGAGAACATGAAGACAATGATGTATTCTTCCTCGGCGCCGGTGGCGACGGCCAACCATTGCGCGATCAGCCCGCCGGCCAACCCGGAAATGAGAAAGGCAAAAAGGCTGGTGAAGAATATCCGCACAGCCTTTTCCTTCCTAGACCAGCATGCCCATCGGATTTTCGATCAGCTTCTTGAAGGCGACCAGCAGTTCGGCNCCCAGNGCTCCGTCGACGGCGCGATGATCGGTCGACAGCGTCACCGACATCACCGTGGCTATTTTGATCTCGCCGTTCTTGACCACCGCCCGCTCCTCGCCGGCGCCGACCGCCAGGATCGTCGCATGCGGCGGGTTGATCACCGCGGCGAAGTCCTTGATGCCGAACATGCCGAGATTGGAGACCGCGGTCGTGCCACCCTGATACTCCTCCGGCTTCAGCTTGCGGCTGCGGGCGCGGCTGGCCAGATCCTTCATCTCGTTGGAGATGACGGACAGCGTCTTTTCGTCCGCATGCCGGATGATCGGCGTGATCAGGCCNCCGGGGATCGACACGGCAACGCCGACATCGGCATGCTTGTGCTTGACCATGGCGCTCTCGGTCCACGAGGCATTGGCATCCGGCACCGCCTTCAGCGCCATGGCCATCGCCTTGATCACCATGTCGTTGACCGACAGCTTGTAGGCAGGCGCCTCACCCTTGTCGGTCTTCTTCACCGGCGCGGCGGCATTGAGTTGCGTGCGCAGGG
>NZ_AZUY01000052.1 GCF_000513935.1 Mesorhizobium sp. WSM3626
ACCTCCAAAAATCAGCGTTGAATCTGATTTGCCCTTCCTTGGGAATCCCAACCCGTTAAATCGTCACTACGTCCTAGGTCCGCTTTCGCGACGTGACCCAAGATCAGCCGAGCGACAGTCTCGTCGTCTGGTGTCTCAGCACCAGGCCGACCGCGCCCAGCAATGCATCGTTCTCGGTGTGCTTGCCGACGATGATGCGCGTGCGCAGGGCCGGAGCGACATCGCGGGACTTGATGAGTGTGTGGCGTTCATAGGACGCGATCAGCGGCGTCAACAGAATGTCGCCCGCCAACGCCATCTGGCCCCCGATGATGATGAGCGGCGGATTGAGCACGGAGCCGATCAAGCCGAGACCCCGGCCGGCGATCTCGGCGGTATCCTCGATCATCCGCAACGCCCTGACGTCGCCCTCCTTGGCCATCATGATGACATCGCCCATGGTGACCTGCCGTCGCACAACACGCGAAATCTGTTCCAGTGGCCGGGCAAAACTTGCATAGAGTTCCAGGCATCCGCGATTGCCGCACCGACAAAGATCGCCGCCAGGATCGATGCTGATGTGTCCGAATTCGCCGGCGCCACCGGCGATGCCCGTCACCAGCCGGCCATGCTGGACAATGGCGCCACCGACCCCCAGATCGATCTTGAACAGCACGAAATCGTCATGGCCGATTGCCGCACCCCACATCAGCTCCGCGATGGCGGAACAGTTGCTCTCGTTGTCGGCGAAGATGGGCTGTTCCAGGACGGGTCCGAACACGTCTCGTATGTTGACGCCGGCCCATGTTGGAACGATGCTCGCGCGCAGGACCACCCCATCGCGGCTGACAGGACCAGAGACGGAAATACCAACCCCCAGGAGCCCCGCCACCGGCAGACCATTTTCCTCGTAAGATTGGGCAATTGCCGATTTGGCCATCTGGGCCGCCTGTTGCGGTTGGTAGTCCAGCGCCATGGGGATAGTTTGTTCGGCAATGACGGAATGCGAGACATCGGCAACAATCAGCCGTATCTGCTGAAGTCCCAGGTGAATTCCGACGCAGGTACCCGCTGTCGGATTGAGCGTCACGGCCGCGGCTGGCCTGCCGATGGCTCTAATCCCCTCGCGGCTGGTCGGGGTTTCGATCACCATGCCCGATTTTCTCAAGCCATTGAGCGCGGTTGAGACCGTCGAGCGCGCCAGACCGGTGACGCGCGTGATCTGCGACGCCGAGAGGGCGCCGCGCTCGCTCAGGCAACGCACGATCATGCTCTCCGGCGATGCGGACGGCCTGTCGATCAGCCAGCTTCTAAGCGAAGGTTTTGTCATAGATCAACATAAACATCGTTGACTGATAGCTCCAATATGTCATCCTGAAAAGAACTCGAGATTAACGCATCTCGCCGGCGGCGGCTTCAAACCGCGGCCATAAGCGGTCGATACGAACCGTGCAACACGATATGGGAGTGAAACTATGAAATGCGTCATGACCGCCCTCGCGGCCGCTGTTGCGTGCACCTTTGTCGCCGGGGCAGCCTTCGCTGAACCCAAGACGAACCTGCTGCACCAATGGGCGACTGGATCGGACGCCCAGGCGATCGCCAAGCTCGGCGAGATGTTCACCGCCAAGGGCGGCAAATGGGAACAGACCTCGATCGCCGGTCACACGGCCAATACGCTGGCCAAGCTGCGTGCCGACGTGATCGCCGGCAACGCCCCGCCCGCTGTGCAGCTTAAAGGCCCGGAAATCGCCGAGTGGAACGAGACCGGCATGACTGCTGATCTCGACGAGCTGGCGGCCTCGGAAGGATGGGAGAAAGTGGTCGCGCCGGAATTGCTTCCGGTGATGAAGCCAACCGGCAAATGGGTCGCCGCTCCCATGAACATCCACCGCATCAACTGGCTCTGGGCCTCGCCGAAGGTCATGCAGGCCGCCGGCGTGGCGGAAATGCCCAAGACCTGGGCCGAGTTCAATGCGGCCTGCGACAAGATCGTCGCCTCGGGCAAGATCTGCATCTCGCATTCGACCGCCGACTGGACGGATTCGACGGTGTTCGAGGTGGTGCTCTACGGCCAGGACATCGATCTCTATCGCAAGGCCTTCGTCGAGGGCGATGTCGAATCCATGCGCAGCCCGGGGATGGTCAAGGCCTTCCAGCAGATGCGCCTGATGACAACCAAGTACATGGATCCGGGCATGGTTGGCCGCGACTGGGATTCGATGTCGGCGCTCGTGGGCAAGGGCGACGCGGCTTTCCACATCATGGGCGACTGGACGATCGGCCTGCTGACCGCCGCCGGCTTCAAGGAAGGCACGGACTATGTCTGCGCCCAGGCACCGACCGATTGGGGCAAGCCCGGCTTCATCCTCAACTCGGACTCGGTCGTGTTCTTCAAGCAAAAGGATCAGGATTACATCGACGGCCAGAAGCTGCTTGCTAGCCTGATCCTGTCCCCCGACTTCCAGACGGTCTTCAATCAGGCCAAGGGCTCGATCCCCGCGCGCCTTGATATCGATCTGTCGAAGGGCTTCAATCCATGCCAGCAGCTCTCGCAGAAGGATCTGCAGGCTTCCATCAAGGACGGCACGCTGGTCCGCTCGATGGCGCACAATATGACCATCCCGCAGAAGATGCGCGGCGCGATCATGGACGCCATTACCGAGTTCGTAGCGACTCCCGACATGTCACCCGAGGACGGCGCCAGTGCGATGGCCGACGCGGCCGAAGCACAGAAGTAGACGGGAACGGCCGGGCGCAATTTCCATCCGCACCCGGCCATCCTCCATCCCAGTCCCGCGCCGCAAATGTCAAATCACGACCTGATCCTACCGACCCCGGCGCCCGCCCGCCCCTGGCGCGAGCGGCTGGGCTCAGCGATGCCCTTGCTGGTGCTCGGCCCGTCACTTGTGGCGAGCTTCGTCTACGTCTTCGTGTTCACGGGCTGGACACTCTACATCTCGCTTTCGAACTCCTCGCTGCTCCCCACCTACGGCTTCGTCGGCCTGGACAACTACGCCTCACTCTGGGCGAACCGGCGCTGGAACATCGCTTACAACAACCTTTTTCTCTTCAGCGGTTTCTACATCGTCGGCTCGATGGCGGTGGGACTGCTGCTGGCGATCCTGATCGACCAGCGCGTGCGCGGAGAAGCGGTCTGGCGCACGATCTTTCTCTATCCGTTGGCCGTCTCTTTCATCGTCACCGGCACGGTCTGGAGTTGGCTCTACAACCCGACCGACGGTATCCAGGCGATGGTGCGCGCATTGGGCTGGACGAATTTCAGTTTCGCACTCGCCAGCGACCGACACTATGCAATCTATGCGGTGATCATCACCGGTGTCTGGCAGTCCTCGGGCTTTGCCATGGCGCTCTTCTTGGCGGGTCTGCGCTCGGTGGATTCGGACCTCGTCAAGGCCGCGCAGATCGACGGCGCATCGACCTTCCGCATCTATCGCAAAGTGCTTCTGCCGACGATTGCGCCGATCTTCCTGGCGGTCGCCGTCATCCAGATCCAATTCGCCATCAAGACCTTCGACCTCGTGGCGGCCCTGACGAAAGGGGGGCCGGGTATCTCGACCACGTTCCCTGCCATTTACGTTTATGACCTGATGTTCCAACGCGGCCAAATCGGCGAAGGCGCCGCGGCGGCCATCATGATGCTTGCCGCTCTTGCCGTGGTGCTGGTGCCCTATTCGTTCTGGGTGGTTTGGCGCCGGCGCAAGGAAGCCGGCCATGGCTGACGTCTCGCTGGACCAGGTGCAGGATCATCACGCATCCACAGTTGCGGCACGCAGGCATTTCCTCGCCCGCTTCGTCATCTATGGGCTGCTGGTCATCTTCGCGGCGATCTACCTGGTCCCGTTGTTGGTCGTGGTGCTGAATTCATTCCGCGATCAGCAAGAGATCGCGCGCAACGGGTTGATCTCGCTGCCACGCAGCTTCCGCCTCGAAGCTTGGGGCCAGGCCTGGAGCACCTATTGCATCGGCGGCACCTGCGAGGGCATGCAGCGCAACTTCTACAACTCCCTGAAAATGACGATCCCTGCGACAATCATCTCGACGGCGGTCGGCGCGATGAACGGTTACATCCTGTCGAAATGGCTTTTCAAGGGTTCGGAAGCGCTGTTCACCTGCATGCTGCTCGGCGTCTTCATTCCGGGCCAGATCTCGTTGATGCCCTGGGCGTTCATCCTCGGCAATCTGGGCCTCAGCAATTCGGTCTACGGACTTGTACTCATCCACGTTATACAGGGCATTTCGTTCACCACCCTGTTCTGCCGCAACTACTACGTCAGCATCCCCGACGATCTGATCAAGGCGGCACGCATCGACGGTGCAGGCTTCTGGCGCATCTTCCGCAAGATTATTCTGCCGCTCTCCTCACCGATCCTCATCGTCACGGTGATCTGGCAATTCACCGGCATCTGGAACGAATATCTGTTCGGTGTCGTCTTCACCTCCGGGCAGCAACAGCCGATCACGGCCGCGCTCGTCGCGCTGACGGCAAGCGGCACCAACGTACGCGCCTACGATGTCATGAGCGCCGCCGTGCTGATCGGCGCGCTGCCGCCGCTGCTAATCTATCTCTTCGGCGGCAAGTATTTCGTCCGCGGCCTGACCCAGGGCGCGATCAAGTGAGCGGAGCCTGTCTCATGTCGCCGATCGTCCCGTCCCGGAAGAAGGGCATCGCATGTCGACACTGACCATCCGATCCCTGCGCAAGAACTTCGGCGCGGTCGAGGTGCTGAAGGGCATCGATCTCGAGGCGCAGAACGGCGAGTTCATCGCGCTGGTCGGACCGTCCGGCTGCGGCAAGTCCACCCTGCTGGCGATGATCGCCGGGCTGGAAACCGTAACCTCCGGCGAGATCCGCATCGACGGAAGGCTGGTCAATTCGGTTGCGCCGAAAGACCGCGACATCGCCATGGTGTTTCAGTCCTACGCGCTTTACCCGACGATGACGGTGCGCGAGAACATCACCTTCGGCATGGAAAGCCGCCGAGTGCCGAAGCCGCAGCAGGACGAGGCCGTCAAGCGGGTCGCCGCCTTCCTGCAGATCGAGCCGCTGCTTGAGCGCAAGCCCGGACAGCTTTCAGGCGGCCAGCGCCAGCGCGTCGCGATGGGCCGGGCGCTGGTGCGGGATCCGAAACTGTTCCTGTTCGACGAGCCACTCTCCAATCTCGACGCCAAGCTGCGCGTCGACATGCGTACTGAAATCAAGAAGCTGCATCACCGCGTCGGCAAGACCACGGTTTACGTCACCCACGATCAGGTCGAGGCGATGACACTCGCCTCGCGCATCGCCGTGATGCATCAGGGCTCGGTCCAGCAATTCGATGAGCCCGCCACGGTCTACAACCGTCCGGCTAACATGTTCGTCGCGGGCTTCATGGGCTCGCCCGCGATGAACTTCCTGCCGGCCGAACTGAGCGAAGAAGGCGGTCGCCCAGCCGTCGCCTTGCAGACCGCCAATGGCAAGACGGTCAGCCTGTCGATCGTCCAGACGCTTCCATCCGATACGCCGCGACAGCTCGTGCTCGGCGTCCGGCCGGAGCACATCTACCGGTTTGATCCCGATCTTGCGCGTCGCAAGCCAAGCATCGCGCAAATCGATGCCGTGGTCGAACTGGTGGAGCCGACAGGTGCGGAGACCATGGCCGTTCTGCGCCTGGGCGCCAAGGAGATCACCGGTCGTTTCGACCCCGACGGCACGCCACGGATGGGTGAGACGGTGACGCTCGGCATCGACATGGCGCGCGCGTGCTTGTTCGACCCGACAACCCAACGCCTGATCTGAAGAGAGCTCCGCATTTGTCCTTTGCCACCTATCCGAGCCTGGCCGACCGTGTCGTGCTGATCACCGGCGGCGCGTCGGGCATCGGCGCCGATACGGTCCGAGCCTTCGCCGCCAATGGCGCACGCGTCGCGTTTTTCGATCTGCAGCAGGAGGCTGGCGAGGAGCTCGCGCGGGAACTCGCCACCACGGCAGCGCACACGCCGCTGTTCATCCGCTGCGACGTGACCGATATTGCCGCCCTCCAGGCTGCGATCGGCACGGTGCGCGACCGCCTCGGACCTGTAGCGGTGCTGGTCAACAACGCCGCTGACGACAATCGCCACCCAGTCGCCGACGTGACGCTGGAGTACTGGGACCATGCCCAGGACGTGAACCTCAGGCACCATTTCTTTGCCGCCCAGGCCGTGCATCCGCACATGAACGAATTGGGCTTTGGTTCGATCATCAATTTTTCCTCGATCGCCTGGCGTTTCGGCGCGTCGGACATGGCCCCCTATGCGACTGCCAAGGCTGCGGTGGTCGGGTTAACATTCGCGCTGGCGCGGGCGTTTGGCCCCGACAACATCCGCGTCAACGCCATCGAGCCGGGTGCCGTCATCACCGACCGACAACGGCAGCTTTGGTATAAGACGCAGGCGTCGGTCGACCAGGTCGTGCAGCGCCAGATGATCCGCCGGGTTCTGCTCGGCGAGGAGATCGCGCGAACAGTGCTCTTCCTCGCCGCCGACGACAGCCGGATGATCACCAAGCAGTCGATCACCGTGGACGCCGGCCTGCGATGACCCCACCCCAATCAAAGGATCGCTCCATGCTCCAGGTCGGCCTGAACCCCTACGGTCTGACCTATCATCTCGGCCTCCAGGCCCGCGGCACGCAACGCGCCAATCCCAAGCCGGCAGGGCTGGAAGGTTTCATCGCGCTCGCGACCGAACTCGACGCGCGGGTGCTGGAGATCTGGGTGCCATGGCTGACGGAGCTTTCCGACGACGCGGTCATCGCGCTGCGCGAAAGGCTCGCCGGGCTCGGCATCACGTCGATCGTCAGCGGCGGCCTTCTGGTGGGCGAACCGCTCGACGAGGCATTTCGGGCCGCGCGCCTGCTGCGGGCCAAGATCATCCGAACCGCGCTGACGCCGGTTCTGTGTGGCGACCGGAACGCCGCCGGTGAGAAGTGGAGCGAGTTCGCCGGCATCATTCGAGAAAGACTGAAGGAATTGGGTCCCCGCGCGCTTGCCGAAGGCCATGTCCTTGCGATCGAAAACCACCAGGACTTCACCAGCCAGGAACTCGTCGATTTCTGCGCTCTCGGCGGCGAAGGCGTCGGCGTCACCTTCGACACCGGCAACACATTCCCCGTCGGCGAAGCGCCGCTTGATTTTGTCAGGCGGATCGCACCGCATGTCCGTCATGTCCACCTCAAGGATTACCGGGTGCAATTCACGACCGAAGGCTATCGGCTGATCCGTTGCGCCATCGGCGATGGCGCGGTGCCATTTCCCGAACTGTTCGCACTTCTTGCCGAACACCACGATCGCATGACCGCCGTTCTCGAACCGGGCGCATTGGAGGCGCGGCATGTCCGCTTTCTCAGCGACGACTGGTGGCACGGCTATCCGCCGAAGACGGCGCGCGAATTTGCCGCCTGCCTGCGAGCCGCGCAGCGCAATCGGCTGCCCGACGATGCCGACTACCGCACCCCTTGGGAGCGCGAAGACGACGGTTCCCTGGTATCCTATGAGCTCGAAATGATCCGGCGCAGCGCCGCCAACATGCACAACCTGGTTTGGTGAAAGTGGAGAAGATCTGGTGACGACGCGTGAACTCGATGGATTGACCGCCTTTGTAACCGGCTCCGGCCGTGGCCTCGGTCGCGTGATGGCCGAGCGCCTGGCGGAACTCGGCGCCAATGTCGCGATCCACGACATGGACGAAACAGCGCCGGCCAAATATGGCGAGTTCGCCAATCTCGGCGAAGTGGTCGAGCGCCTGAAGCGTCATGGGAGGAAGGTCATGTCGGTGACCGGCAACATTGGCGACCAGAAGGCGGTAGCCGAGATGAAGCGCAAGATCGAGGCTGATCTCGGTGACGTGCATGTGCTGGTCAATTGTGCCGGCGGCGACATCGGCGCCAAGGGCGGCAAGCCGAACCCGAACAACGCTCTCGACATCGAACTCGAGGACATCCGCGTGCTGACCGAGAACAATTTGATCGGCACCATGCTGGTCTGCCAGGCCTTCGTGCCGCCGATGAAGCAGCGCGGCGGCGGCTCCGTCATCAACATCGCCTCGGCGGCGGCACATCTCGGCTGCTCGCCCGAAGTCGTCTATTCCACGCTGAAGGCCGCGGTCGTGCATTACACGCGCTGCCTCGCCAAGGAACTGATGGACGACGGCGTGCGCATCAACGCGGTCAGCCCCGGCGCCACCAAGACGGCACGGTTCCAGGCGACCCGCGTGGTCGATCCCCAGCGCATGGATTCTAGCAAGAAATCGCTGAACCGCTATGCAGAGCCGGAAGAGATCGCCGAGGCGGTAGCCTTTCTCGCCGGTCCGCGCGCGCGCTTCATCAACGGCCAGGTCATCCGCGTCGATGGTGGTTTCACGATCTTTCCAGGTTGAATGGCCGCCGTTTGGCGATGTCCGCTTTTGGCGACGTGACGCGACCGGATGAATGACGGGCAATGGCGCAAAGCTGCCATTCGGTAGAAGATGAATGCGGTCAGCCAGTGGCTGGATCAGCTTCTTGAATCAATTTGGGCGAACCGCTTCGTAACCCCTTGACAAATAACGATTATGTTAGTCGCGGAGGGTGTGGGATCGCAAAAGAAAATCAATGGTTTACCGGATGGTTAGCCAACCCATATCCTTCGTATCGTCTCGTATGGTCTGGCGAACCTGAGGATCAGTAGGAAGACTGGTTTTTCAATGCAACGGCATTTCTCTTTCCTACAAGGGGTTCAGTAAGCGACCATAAGGAGCGCGGCCTTACTCGGGGACTTTCGTACGCCTGCCGGCGCCCGAAACTCTTATATGGGGATGGTCAACTACAAACGGCGTCACGTCGACATTGTCATGTACCTCCGGGGCAATCCGTAGATCCCATTCGATGAGTCCGTTTGCGTGACGCGGTTCGCGGACGAACCCAGTCCACCTTATATTCGGTCAGGGCGCATGCACCTGTTCCATGATCCCGCTTGCGGCGGATTCGGACCCAAGAGAGACGAAACCATTCTTCAACGGCGGCTGTTTGAGGACATGGGAAGCGAGTGTCTGCGCCTGCCGGCTGTCAAGCGGAAGAGCCTCCTCTTTGCAGGCGGTCCGGCACACGCGGGCGAGCATCTCCAGTTCGTCGGGCATGACGACTTGACCAGGAAAGAACATGGCTTCCTTCTCCCTCAGATGTGGTCAGTGACGCGCCGTATGTAGCGTCTACCACCGACCAGCACTCTTCAGCGCGGCCTGAGACAACGGCATCGCCGCTCAAATCCTCCGGCCGTTGCCTCCGCGTATGTTTACCTTTGCGATGTCAGCAGGACTTGCCGAACGCAGCATAAGCTGTCTCGTACGCCTCAATCAGTGCTCGCAGATTATCGGACCGTCCTTGGTCTGGACCCCTACGGCTCTGTCCCAAGCGCCGCTACCGCCACCCTCCGCCGAGCTCCTTGAGGTCGACGTCCTCGGGTAGCTGGGGCGTGCTACAGAAAAACCAAGTGCTAGCGGTGTGCCCAAATGCCCATGGCTTGAAAGTGAAACCGGCGCATGCGCACGATGCCGCAAGACATTTCGAAATAGCGCCGGTACATCACTTATCCTGGAATATTGAATTGTGGTCCGTGGGGACCGACCTTACCGTGCGGCCCCACGTGCACCGCGTCGATCGCGACTTTCAGGTTTTGGATATCAGATCGGCTGCTGCTTGCGGATGCCGACGCCTTAACTGGTACGATTGCAATCTCGGCTCCCGCCGTACCCGTCTTTTTCAGGACGAAGTCGCTCTCATATGTGTACTTCGATATCGACGCCTTCGGAGGGCCGGCAACAGCAAGATTGATTCCGGCGACCACTCGTCCCAGCCAAAGCGAGAAGCCCGCATCACGATTGGCAGCCCCGGTCTGCTTACAGATGGCTGGATCGGTCGTGGCCAAGTCGACAGCAAACTCCAGCGTTGTGTTGCGTGTCAGGGTTTGATCAACCGACCCGGATAATTTCGGAGTAATGGTGCCCGTGGAAACGGGGATGCCGACGGCGATATCGCCATTTGCCGTCCGACCTTGGATGACGTTGACCGAAAGCGTCACTTGGGCTTTGCTTCTAACCAGACCGCTACGGTTGAGGCGGTCTTCTGACACCGCACCTGCTAGACCGCACTTAAGGGAGTTTATTACTAAACTTACCGGAACGACCGGCACGGCTTCTGGAGCTTCTACGAAATCTTTTCCGCCGCCACAGCCTGCCAATGCAACAAGACTTACAGCGCCTATAGCACCGACAACGACTTTTCCGATTTGCATAGACCGTCCCCTTATACCGTTCATAATGACGCGTTATTTTAGAACATCGTAAATAGCCGCTCTGGCGGCAACACGACTTTTCGTAAATCTTACGGCAGGAAGTCTTCGCGGCGATTGGCTGAGTACGGTTGTCAGTAGACAAACGTGTGAGGCGCAAATTCCGTAACGAATGGGCATTTGCCGACTTCTAGCCGGCGTGGGATGTTCCTTGCGGCAGTCCTCCCCTCGTCGGCCCGTGGGATTAAGTCAATGGAGGTCACCTTTGGATGCAGATTCAGGCCCCAGTTCCTTGAGGCCAGCCCCATGGGCCAATCGATCTGCCCGAAAACGTGGTTGACATCACCCTTGACGGGAGTCCGTGCAATTTGAGAGATTTGACGTTGCGCCTCGACGAGCGTCTCGATGTCCAGCTCAATTGGACAGGTGACCTCACCCTGGATTCCACAAGATCGATCAGGATTTGAAGGTAACCTTCGAGTGCTGCACAGCAGATAGGTCGCCGCGTCCGTATCGAACTGGTCTAGTTCGCTACCGTCCGGGCTTGGTTGCCTGCGGCGCAAAAACTCATCGAACTCATTTTCATAGAGATGCTTGTTATGCGCATTGACGACATGAGCCGCAATCATCACGCGCTCCCCCCGATTGTTGTTGGAAGAATACTTGCAGTTCTTCTAAAGTACGTCACCTGTCCGATCGGACAGTTGACGCTGTTGGAGCTGAATGAGGCACCTGCGTTCCGCTTCCACGACGGCCCTGCGTGGCCGTGGCAACCCCGAAAGCCTCGCGAACCCGAGTTGCGTGCTATCCGAGGGTGGGCTCAGCGAGGCCGAGGATCTGCGAGGTCTTGCCTGGCGGTCGCAGGCTGTCGGTAGACCGTGTGAAGGTGGGCTCCGGATATTGCCCGGAGCCCGGCATATTAACTACCCACTGCCCCTTCCGGAAACTGGGCAGGATCAAGCTGATAAAATAGCACCTGAAGCCCCTTCAAGTCGCCGTAGTGAGCTTGCCAGGAATTCAAGGTGTATTTGTTGTAAAAGACAGCTCGGCTTGAGCTATTGGAGTAAATCTGTCCGCTTGGACCGACGATGCCCACGTGGCCGACGTTGCTTCCTTTGGTTGGTGATATAATCACGTTGCCAGGCATTTGACTACCAACGCTTAGTTGCTTATGCTTCGCCTTCAACACTAGGTACATGTTTGCAGTGGATAGCCCTCCACCGATCTGACGACCGAGAGCACGCCGCGCGACCTCATTGACAGCCCACGCGCACGCTAGATTCCCGCCGTCAGTGCCGGGCACGTCCTTGGTTACAAGGGTATTAACGCACGCTTTGGCCTCGGAGACCAAGGTGCTATTGAGCTGAGCCAGCGACAAAATGATGGCACCGGCGGGTGATTTCCAATCCAAATCAACTGCGCCTTCCGGGATCTTGAGATCCTTGAACGCGGACCTCAGGTCGTGGCCAGTATAAGCGGCGGTATCAGCGGAAAGGACGCCGGCATCTCCCGCAGGGAAACTAACATTGCCTGACTGGTCGATCTTGGCGAGCAACTGACCGCCTTCGTCTTCCGTGGCCACGTTCAAGAGATAGAAGGTGTCCGAGCCGACCGTGGTCGTGCTGACAAGGATTGCGGTTTGACCTGAGCCCAGCGCGCTGGATATGCCATTGGGTATGGCTGGCATAACAGTCCTCCCTTAAAAGTTGAATCAGGTGGATTTTCAGCTTGGCGAACAGCGTCCAGTATCGTTTCGGCCTCCATCGAAATTCGAAAGAAACGATCGTCACGGACTTCACACCGGCAACCAGCACTCCTCTCTGGTGTGGGGACAATGACCCTTCCACACAGTATCCTTAGGGCGCTGAGCCTAGTGCTAAATCACTTTAAGGCGTCATCCAGTTGTCTTTCATCAAAAACCACCCCATAATTCGAGAAGTACTTGCCCCGCGTAAAACCGCAGGCTGGTTCAGCGGCGGGTCCAAAATTTCCGGTATGGATACCCACCACTGCATATTCATTTTCATCCTTCTGCAAAATAGGCGTCCCGCTATATCCGCCATCAGTCTGGCATGTGTGAACCACGCAGGAGCCTATGACTGCCAACACCGAGCACAACGGACTGTCATCGCCACGAAGAGAGCTGTGGGCCGCCTCTGCAGAGGAGGATTCTCCGTACAAACGGGCGACCTCACCGAGAAACGCCGGAATTAGTATTTTGCTTCCTACTCGCGGCTTACCTGAGCGGAGGAGATTTGGCGAACCTGCGTAGCCGATTAGCTCCACCAATAGATAGTCCACGTCGCGCTCTGTAATTGGATCGTATCCATTTAGGTTTCGATTGAATGGCGTTTGAACCGGTCTCACATTATATTCAAGACCAACGTTGGCAAGTACGATCGCCTTTCGCCCCGGCACATCTGAAACTCTTAAAGGGGGGGGATGAATTCCGGTGATTAGAAACCTTGTCATCCAGCTTCGTTCGCCTGGCGCGAAGCAATGCCGCGCAGTCAGGACCAGATTTCGTTTAATCACGATTCCAGCACAAGCTATTTTGTCACCATCTATGAAGAATACTAGGCGATCAAATATTGCATCTGCCCCGGCATTATACAACGAAGTCAGGCACGATGCACGATAGTTTGCCCGGAGCAACATCCCAAGCGACAAATTGTCATTCTCTTTCCGCAATGCATAACGAAGAGCTTTGACTGCTATCGAGCAGATCGCACCACGTTCGCGTCGAGGGTAAGAGATTATATCAGAACGTAGTGCTGAAGGTAATTTGTCCAACTCTGGCGGGCCGGTGATGTCCGCGTCCGCGACATCCGGCCGGCTAAGCCATTGATCATATTCGGCCTGCGCTCGCGTCAAATACGAATAGTAGTCAGACCGGAGTCGGTCATCAACTACAAGTCCGAGTTCGCTCGCTGTACCGATAAGATAGTCACCTTTAGTTGCCGTCCCGAGCCTCCCCAAGTCAATACTTCGGCCATCCCCGGGCGCATCCTCAAGTGTATCTGGGATGGCAAAGCAACGAATTGGCGCGTCGCAGTTACGAACAACGGGGCCTAGCACGACATCCCCGCCTACCATAGGAAAGGTTTCATGGATGTCCTGACCTGGAGCATAGTGGCACCAGATCAAAATACCGCCCGCGAACGCAGTTCGTAAGAATTGAGAGAGTATCATCTCATTTCGGGTAGATTTTCTTGAGAAACTCGATGTCGGCCGAGGAAAGAACTATGTTCCTATCTATAATGTAGCACGGAGATCTGTCGCCATTCTTGAAGAAACTAGCTGAAAGCTGATAATGCATCTCGGAGGTGGGATCATACTGCGTTACCACCAACGTTGGACGTTGCTTTATCTTGTCGAAATTTGTTTGGACGTCGGCAAGTGTCCAATTGAGCAAAGCAGCTATTTCTTCATCGGTCTTGAAGCCACAATCGACATCCGGGTGTTGGTGCTCGTGCAGCATCCCAAGCATGTGCCCTATTTCGTGCCTCGCAATTCCCACCCAGGTTGGCGACCAATTTCCCTGTGCCCCCATTCCGCTCAAATTCAAAGTCCGTTGCGACTCGTCGAAAAGCAACGCGTCATTGCCGACGTAAGAATAGTACCCGTCGTCTGTAAAACTCACGTGAATCTGTGCCCCCGTACTGCCGCAGTCCGGGGTCGCGGTTTCTAGATGAAGATCTGTGTAGCTCGTCATCTCTTGTGCAGTCGATATAAATTTTTTCCTTGCAGCGACGTTGCCGTCCAGGAAACAGATGCGCAGCGTCTCTCCCCTGTCCCAGAAGGCCTGCGCGTCGGCAACTTGCTCAAGTATGTTCTGTAACGGCCCGGACGGCCTCGGCTTCGGCAGTTCGCCTGGCTTCGATGGAGCAGGTGTATGCGACGGGAGTGGTGCATCCACTGCTTGTTTGACTAGCCTGTATTGCGTGTCAGGGTCTCGTAGCTCCTCGTGGCGTTTGATTATTTTTTGATAGGCAGGAGGTATTGCAAGAATGCCTCTTTGCTGAGCTGCCTCACCATAGATATCGTGTCCGTAGACCGCACTGCCGCTAAACGCCACGAAATTGGCTGCAATAAGCCATATAGTTGCGCGCATTTCTCTGCCTCCTCTGAGTTGGTCCTCTATTGTGCAAACCCCGAGCCACCTAATCCACCGTCGCCCCCGCTGGACGGTCCTAAATCGGAGCCGCCTCCCCCAAAACCATTGGACGGCATTGTGCCGCTCGACGGAGGCACCGTTCCGATATCTCCAGGAGCAGAAGGGAGAGCTGTAGCGCCGTTTTGGGACAAAGGCTGGAAAGCGCCACTACTGTTCAGAAGCAGTAGGTAGGAATTCGATATCTCCGGACCTAGGATGCTCGGCCTAACGGTATAGTCAGGCGCGAAATCTGCCATACGGTTTAGCACCTGATCGCAAGCAGGATTGAGAAGACATCCAGTCGGATCGGTGGGGTCAATAGGTTCGCAGGCAACGCAATTATCGACTGTTCGTCTACACGCTGCAGAAGCACAATTGAAATCCACCTTCGGAAACTTTAGGTGGCCGACAACAATCGACAGTTGACCTGGTTGCAACTCAATAGGTTTCTTAACATCGACAATATGCCGATATATGCTACCAGACCATTTTGATTCAGCAAATTTGCAGTTTCGACTGGTACGTTGAATTTTCGCAAGATCAAATATTACATGGGTCTTACCGCAATCGATGAACCCAACGTTTCCTTCACTATCGACAAAGATTTCTCCGAGCAGCAAACCATCGGCGTTTTGAAGAGTAGCTCCAATGCGGTTGCCGTCAGAATCGACGATATAGGACAGACCAAGCTCCGAGCCAAATGCGGGAGCCAAAGTCGCCGCAAGAAGAAATGACATGATGAATAACAGGGCTCTTATGGTGACAAAATGGATAAGTTTATTCGGTTCACTGAGAAGAGAGACTGTCATCATTGCAATATCCTTAGAGCGCTGACCGGAACAGGATCCAATTTGCGCGTATCTAGAATTGACGATTTGCCTCCCGAATAGACTGCTGAGCCGACGTAAGACACTTGCGATGAATCGGGCGCCATTGTTTCCGCCAGGGAAACGACTCCCTGTAAGTTCGTTTAGAGCCATGTACAACTTCTCGGTCGAGCTCAGCTTATTGGTTGATCGTATCCGCCGGATACTTTGCTAATTTCTTGTGAACCGCGCATAAATGGCAATTGCGTTCCACGACGAGCCAACAATGTGTGGGTGATGCCAAGAATCTTTCTTGCGCTGTTCAGAGCGGCTTCATTCACCTCGATATACGCAACGATGTACCATTCCCCGTCTTCTTCCCTGGCCATGCCCAGCGGCTCTGCGTGCCATTTCAGCGCGCCGTGGTGGGGCATGAAGTAGGTTTCCTGGACGCCGCCGACCGCGCTCAGGCCCTCGTCGAGGGCGTATTCCATCACCGCGCAGCAAAGCTGGGTCAGCGTGCCCCGCAAACCGGCCGAGCGTTTGTCCGGCACAACGAATGTGCGGGTCCACTCGGCCCAATCAGGTCGTCTTGGCACGCCCGACTTCTCGCACATGTGAGGAAAGACCTCCGAGACCATGTGCGGCTCGCTCGTTGGGATCAACCGAGCCGAGGTCACAACGCGATCGTCTTCAATACCGAGCAGATAGGTGGCTGCGTCCGTATCGAACTGGTCTAGCTCGCGGCCGTCCGGGCTCGGAGGGCGCCAGCCCTTCTGATGCACGAAGAAGTCGTGCCGTCGGCGCAGAAATTCGTCGAATTCGTTTTCGTATAGGTGCTTGTTCTGCGCATTGATGACATGAGCCGCAATCATAGCGCGATCCCCGATAGTTCTTGGGGGAATAGTTGCAGCCTGTCTAATGTACGTCACCTGTCCGATCGGACAGTTGACGCAGTTAAGGGTGGATCAAACGCCTGCGCACGGCCTCGACGACGGCTTGCGTGGTGGTGGCCACACCGAAAGCCTCGCGGGCCCGCGTGGCGTGCCATTTCACAGTGCTCTCACTTAAGCCCAAAATTTGCGAGGTTTCCGATGACGTCTTGCCGGCCGCGGCCCAGAGGAGCACTTCCCTTTCCCGATCGGTCAACGGGCTTTCATCGTCTTCGTCGTCATGTGAGAAAGCCTGGATCGTCATCCCGGCATACACCGCCATGGTGACCAGTTGCACCTGCTGGCGCGGCGAGATTTTGCAGGCCTTGGCGGAGGAGGCAAATGACAGTACGGATTGCCAGTGATGGATGCTCAGCATCGGCACGGCGAAGCCGCTCCAGATGCCGAATTCCGTCGCCTCACCGGCGACGCGCCGCGACGCCTCCGTCCCAGACCACTTAGCCGGAATTTCCGACCAAAGGAACGGCTTCAGCGTCTTTGCCGAATAGATGCAGACGCCATCAACGGCAGCATGTTCGGCTTCGACATAGCGCTCGAACCAGCCTCTAGGCCAGCCGTTCAATTCCACCATCGGCGAGAGCTTCTGCCCGCCCAAAGGCACGCCGCTCAAGATAAGATGTTCGAATCCAAGATTTTTTACAGTATCGAGAAGGTCGCCCAAAAGCGCCCCGGCTGCGGTGTGCCTCCTGCAGCGCTCAACAAAGTCGAATACCTCTGAATCTATCATTGAGGAGACCCAATCCCCACTTTGGTCGATTTATAGCTTATTTTAGCAGCTCCGAATACCGCAATTGCAGGGCAAAGAGCGCAGACTTGCAAAGGGACGATATTTTGAACGACCAGGCAGCGATCCTTGGGAAGCTTCATCTTTATGTCAACATCTCTGACCCCTCAAAGGCTGCTCGCCTATTGTCGGCAGATAGCAACGAGTTTTCCGGATTTAGTCACCTGCGAAGCGGCTTGTCGCTCCGAACGCAATAAACGTTGGTGACCCAATTGCCATGGGCCTTCCCACTTATGCCTGTGGGCTTGACCATCTCCCGTGCGTTCATCCTCTGATTAATCCGTCACTTCTACATTGCGGCATGGGGACGAGATGTTGAGAGTAGTTCGCCCCGCGTTTCTTGCGCTCGCCCCGCTCAGCCTTCGTGGCTGGCTCAAACTCGCCGACAAGTCTAGAAAAGTCTTGAATTTCGATCGCCTCATTCCAATTCGTCGACTCCCACGTCAACCCAAGCACGAATGCGTCGAGGCGATGGTGCCGGAGATCGCCCTCCTCATTTTCTGGCTGGCCCGGGTCGACCGACCTTGCACACTTCGTTGGCAGTTGATCCGATTTATATCCAGGCATATCCCGTGCTTCTACTCCCTCGCTCAGCGGCTTTTATTTCCGATGCACATACCCACTCATGGCCGCGCAACTGCATGATCCAGGGTTTGGGAGCGTGCTTGAGCCAGAAATATTGAAGCGCAATCTCGAAGAAAAAGGAGTTGAACATGCTGTTCAAACAAAAGTTGCGAGCCGACATTGGCCGAGTGGCTCGGAATGCCGCCATAGGCGCCCTGGCACTGGTTGCGGCGGCCGCTGGCGGCACCGCTGATGCGCTTGCAGCAGGTTCAACATGGGTCGCCACCTGGGCCGCAAGCACTCAACCCAGCTGGCAAGGCGATTTTCCGCTGCCGCTTTCTTGCCCTTCAACCTTTTGAACCAGACTGTCCGTGAGAAAGTGCGGGTGAGCCTTGGAGGCGACCGACTGCGCATCGTTCTGTCGAACGAATATGGAAAGAGCCCACTCGCGATCGGGTCGGTCCATATAGCGCTGCCGGCGCGGACGGCGCCTCCATCGACCCGCGCACCGATCAGGCGGTCACCTTCAGCGGCGCGCAGCAACTGAACATTCCAGCCGGGCGCCCGCGGCAAGTGACCCAATAGATTTCAAGGTGGCCGCGCGCGGCGACCTTATTGTGTCATTCTTCGTTGGCGGCCCCGTGCCAGTCGATACCTTCCATTGGGACGCTGAAGCGACCGGCTACATCGGATCCGGCAATCAAGTGGCCGATGCGACAATCAGCCAGCCGACAAGGACCGTGACGCGGATTTTCCTCAGCGACGTTCTGGTCGAGGCGCCGGCAAGCGCGAAAGCGGTCGTCGCGTTCGGCGATTCGATCACCGACGGCGCGTCTTCTGGTCTCGACCAGAATGCTCGCTGGCCGGACTTCCTGGCCGAAAACCTCGCGCCGGATAACGTCGCCGTGCTAAACGCTGGCATCGCCGGAGCCCGCCTGCTCAACACGCGCATGGGCGAGAATGCAATGGTCCAAGCGCAAAGCTGCCATTCCGCAGAAGATAAATGCGATCGGCGAGTGGCTAAATCAGCTCCTTGAGTCGACTTTGGCGACCCACTTCGTAAGCTATTGATAAACAAAGATTATGTTAGTCGCTGAGGGTGTGGGATTCATGAGGAAGATCAATGGTTTGGCGGATGGTTAGCCAACCCATATCCTTCGTATGATCTCGTATGGTCTGGCGAACCTAAGGAGAAGAAGGAGGAATAGTTTTCAATGCAAGGTCCGTCTCTGCCTTATCGCACGAAAAGAGACGATAAAGGCCTTTTGAGCAAGGGTATGAGCACGCTGGTTTGGGGCCGTCCGCTGACTGTCCGGTTCGGGGCCGTCTGCTGACTGTCCGGTTCTGACCGGGAAACTGAGAAAGCCGACGTTCGGTCAACGGCCCCATTGCAGGCGTCGTGATGTGGATTGGAGCGCGACTACGGTACGCGAGTCTCTTGAGCACTCTGCTGGTGAAAGCTTATGGCGCGCGGGGAATCCGTCGATCAATCGGGTAGGTTGATCCACATAATGAACTCGTGAGGCTGGTACTCCACCGGCTCCGCGTCCTCAACGGGAATGGCGTCGAGCGCTTCCATCAGGAATGGATCGAGCTGCGTGCCGCCGATATTCTGACACCAGACGTTCGGCAGGCCTCCATCAACATGATCGAGCCGAAAATAGCCCGGCCTATGCGCGTGACCCTGCTCCTGCGCGCCGGCATGGAGCACTGCGAGATGATTCATGATGATCACCCCGTCGACAGCATCAAACGGGACCCGCACACCATTTACCTGATAGAAGGAGTGCTCGGTCAGCAGACCTGATCGCGGGTAGTTTAGCGCCGAAATGGGTTCGTACACATAGGCGTCCCAGAAAACGACGAGCACACCAATCGTCTCCTTCGCGGAGAAGCCGGAGAACTTGCCATCGGCGCTTTCGAGAAAATCCTTCAGGACGTTGTCACGGGGCCACGTGACGGGCTGGTTTGGATCCGGGTTGGCGCGAAGGGTATCTCCCAGTACGGAGCGGGCGGGGATCTGTCGCGGATTCGCACCCCGTGCCGCCTGATGATCGACGAGGGAGGGGCATTTGACCTCGAATAGATAGACACGCGCTTCGAGTTCAACGGCGAGTTCTGGCCGGCGACCGGTGGTGGGATTGGCTGGTTCATGCTGGAATTGTGCGCCTGCGGGCCAAGGTGCTTCGAGCAACACCCTAAGCACCAGGATTTCGGCGAACTTCTGCAGCAGTTGCTGGAAGCCCGCTCTCCATGCCGCGGGGTCCTGCGCCGTAGGGGTATATCCTGTATCGATTAGGTCATCGACCAGACGCTCGCCCAAACCAGGCAACCGAGACTCGCAGGAAGCCAAAGCTTGGATAAGGGCTTCGCCGAACTCCGTTACGCGGCCTTTGTGGAGGTGATAGGTCAGCCAATGCGTTCGGCCACCGACGCCGGCACGATAGCGGTCGGCGAGCGTTTCCGAGATAACTGAAAGATCTTGACCGACTACGCTTTTCACATCCTGGCTCAAACCTAGCCTCCAGTGCTCGTAAGAACGAAGAATCAAGGCGAGGACGTTAGTCCAACATCCGCTCCGCATAATGGAGTAAAACCTCATCTGGTTGCCGGTCATAATCCACCCCAACGGCCGTTCGCATTCACCCAGTACGCTGCGACCGGGATATCATCTCTTATGCCCGCTGTGGGGCCGTTTCGGGACCGTCAGGTCTAGGCTGCAGTTGTGCAGATAGCCGCCGATTGGCTTACGACCTGTTGCGGACCGTCATGCTAGGCGGTGTATGGTCTTAAAGGTAACGTCGCGCTGACCGGAAAGCTCCAGAGCTGACGGTTGGATTGCGCTGAACCCTGAACAATTCTTCGAGCGCCCTTGCGTCCATATCGAAGATTTCAACGCATAGGCCGACGGGCGCTCCAGCTGTCTTTGAGACGAAAGAGTTCCGAGAATTGACCATACCCGATCCCGCGTCCGGGTTTTGGGACACGTCGTGACGTCGCGGAGCGCGACGCGGAATGCCTCGCCCACACGGAAGGCGCCTCTTAGCATCTCGCGCACACGCGCTCCTTACTGCGCAAGGAATTATGACCGAATGGTCGTGACGGGTTCACGCCTCGGGGCAATGCTCCAGAGCCAGCTCCGCCGAAGGCTGGATGCGCCCGAACCCGGAGTAATCTAGGGTGACATCGGGCAGGAGGATATTATGCGTCGAACTTTACAAGACGAATTCAATATCATCGAATACGTGCTGGGATCCGGCTTGGAGACTCGCGGTGTCGATGCGTTTTGCCTCGCGTGGATCAAATACGAGCGGCAACAACGGAAGATCTGCACCTTTCTGGTATTCCAACCCTCGGCGATCGGACCGGATCAGGCCTCGTCTGTGCGCCAAGCGCTCGCCAACAACAAGGGCATAGCCCACACAGGCTTTCGCGGTGGGATACAGCGGCTGACCGGCCTTCGCTTCAAGGACGAATTCGGCGATCGCTATGGGCCACTCAACGCCGCGCTCGATCACGCTTGGAAAGCCCGCGATAAGATTTTCCACGGCCAGCAAACCGGGCAAGGCTATTCGAGAGAGCAGCTACTCGCAAAGGTCGATATCATCCGCGAGTGGTGCGGGCTACTCGCAGCGCCCGGGGCTGCCAAATTCGGCTATGATGGCTTTTCTGCCACAAATTCAATGTTCAAGGCAAAGAACGCGGAGCTGACGGCCGCCGTCGACAAGGCACTGGGGAAGCTCGGTTGGGAAGCTTTCATTAACCAGCTTTAGTCGTGCACAGGATGAAGACGTTATGGTAGGGAGCCGCCTTTCCATGCTGCGATAATGATGCGTTCATGTAGCGCATTCGGGAAGGCCCTCGATGAGCAGATGTCCTACGTCGGGACGGTGAATGCTGTAATCCTGGAAGCCTCCGGAAGTTCCAAGGTAACAATTGGACAATCCCACGCTCGGCAATCTGAGGGTGGAGAATGTCCGTCTTCAGAACATCCGTTTTTGCGGTGAACGGCCAGGTTAAGGCGGTTTGCGGCCCACCGGAGACAGTGGACGGTTCGTCCAGATCGCCGCTGCAGCCTTGGCATAGCCTGCCGCCGGCCGCGACCGCCAGTCAGCCTTCAATCGCAAGTGGAGCGCTGGCAGTGGAATGTAAGCGCGCCTTGAAATAGCTTCCGTCACGATTCTCCGGAATTGCACTATCATCTTCCTTGGCTATCGACGCCAGCGAAGAGATGTACTGCTCCTCCTTTTCTCCCACGCCCCTAATCCTCCAGATGAATGAGCTGTTACGGAACAACGCGAAGAGGTTATTCATCTCGCGGCGTCTGGCAAAGCTCTTCCAGAGTGCCCGGTGGCACCTGTCGAAAAGCGAGGGTATCCGTTGGATGAACAGGTACTGGTAGGCCGCGATGAGCCGGGAATGGTCTGCATTCGAAAGCGCTTCGCCGCCCTCGAGGACTCGCTCGGCCAAACTGACCGCGGCCCTCGCCAGGTTGTATATGTCGTCCGAATCCTTCTTTGGGCTCAGCACCTCAATCAAATACCTGTCCGCAACTCCCTTGTCGTCGCTCTCGCTTGCCAACTGAAGTGCCAGATTGTTCGCGACGATATGCGATTTTTTCTTGCGCGCCTCTAGCTGCAGCCGCACGAGTTTGGCCGTGCGCTCCGGGCTTGCGGGCTCGCTCTGGATGATGATCGATCTCGCCTGCAGCTTGTAAGAGTTGTCCTTAGTGGCCTTGAGAAGCTTCTCGGCGTATTCCTTAGCCTTCGGATCTCCGCCGTGAGCCAACGCCAGCGAAAGCCAGAGGGATTCGCGATCTGATCTATCAAACTGTGAGGCGTCCAGCTCTTCCAATATATGGATCGCTCTGGACCGCTCTCCAGTCAGCCGCAACGCCTGGCCATAGTTGAGCCGAACCCGAGCGACCATATCGTCGGCGACATCGGTCGGTGCCGTGTGCAAGAACGACGAGGAGAATTCGGAAGCACCGTAGTAGTGTGATCCTGAGTTGAGAGCGTCGGCAAAGGCTGCGCTCAGGTGCATCAGCGCGATAACCTCCTCCATGTCGCCGGCCCGCAACGCCGTTTTTAGTAGGCGCAATAGAATAGCCGAAGCATTCGCGATCTCATGGTGCGAGCACTTCGGACTGGAATACTTTCGGTCAGGGGGCCAACTGGTGGACCCAGCTCGCCAATTTGAGCCAAAATACAATTCCGCCGCGCGCCTGTTGTGCTGATTGAGAAGCTCTTCGGACATCTGCCCACGCACGACGTCGCGCACCGTGCGGGGAACGGTCAATATCCTGCGGATTTCAGCCTGACTCTGCTGCTCCAGTCCCGGAAGAGTAGAAGTGACTATAAGCGCGCGGTGGCGAAGCTCGGTTGCATTGGTGGGATAGAATCCGTTGACCCCGTTGAATCGCTTAATGTGCTCGAATTGAGCTCCATGAGGAAATGTTGCCAACGCTTGCAACATCTGCAGAGCGCGCTGCAGCATTGGCTGAGTGGCGGCGCCCAGGTCCTCGATCGCTCGCCGGAGACCCTGGGAACCGCTTGAAGGTTCGTTCTCGCCAGTCTCCTGATGGCTCGCGACCAGCTCGGACAAAGTTACGACCTGTAGTGCCTTTAGCGCTTGGTCGACCTGATCAGGAACGCCGCCGGTGATGAGCAGCAATTTGGCAACCGCATCCTGAGCCGCCAGCTCGATGCCGCCTTCTGGACTATTGGCGATGTAGGCTTTGAGATCGGGCTCGTCTAGGGCTCCGATCTTGACCTTCCCGAACTGGCTATTCGCCGGATCAGAACTGGTGCGCAACAGGATTGCTATGCCGGGGCAATAGTCGAGGATGGCTTGGGAAAGCGCCTCTAGCTCCGCCTCTCTAGGCATCGTGCCCTGCACTCGTTCTCCCAGGACCAAATCGTCCAGGAGCAGGACGGCCGCGTCGCCAGTCGCAAGCTCGTCCGATATCTGCTGGATCTTGAAGCCTAGCCTGGCCTCGATTTCCTGGGCAAGATCGCTGCCGGCGGACATTTCGCTTAAGTCGAACCGGAACACAGGCCAGTCCGACATCTCATGCATTTGCAGGACGGAAGACACAAACTCGTCCGAACCCAGCCCCCAATCGGCAATAATCCACAATGCACGCTTTGTCAGCGCGTTGGCAGCAATGTCTTGCTCCTCCTTCCTGACGAAGGCGTGGGGCCCGGGTGGCAGAAGGTGATGCCTGAATCTTGAAAGGAGGTTCGTCTTTTCTGTCCACGCCGTTGCGACGAATGCTTCCTCTCTTTCTGCCTGCGCGACAGGCGAGACGGAACTCACCACCCCAGCGGCTGCGGACTTGATCACTTGCTTGTCAGGCAGTTGCGTCACCGTGCTCTCATTATCGGGCAAGATGAACTCGAAATTGGGAGTGACCCGACCCTGGCCTGATCTCGTGGCTTGGTACGTCCGGGGCCAGATCCTGAGCTGCCGGCCCTTCTCGTTTATGACAAGCGCGCCGGCACTATAGCCGTGGATGCGTTGGGTCCTACCGTCGCCGAAATGCTCCAGGCCAAAAAGGGACGGCGACTGAAATATAGCCACCGGGGACGAGCCCATCTGCGACAGGCTGCTTGAGAGAGGCTCGTGCATGTGACCGAATAAATGGAGATCGAAACGGCCAGGCGGAGCGATCTCCTTCTTCCATGTGTCCAAGCTGCCTGGCGTCAACCACTCTGCCGGTTGATGGGTGACCAGAAGATTGAAGTCGTTTGCGCGGCACCAGCCTTCCGCATCCGGCAGTATCACTGAAAGCTGCTGATGGTCCACGTGCAGATCGCCGGCTTTGTTCTCCTTGCTCAGTTGAAGCCATGTGGAGTTTAGACCGATCAGGCCGAGCTGCCTCTCGTCCTTGGCGAACCTGACGACCTGATCACCAGGCAGGAAGCCATGGGCCGCATCAACGACAGATATCCCGACCGCGCCAAGCGCTTCGTACCAGGCCTGGTAGTTAGCAAATGCGCTCCTAATGGTTTCTCGATAGGGACCAGTAGGGTTGTTCAAGAAATCATCGCGGACATTGTGCTTCTTCGACCAGTCCTGCAGCAACATCGCGGACATATCGCTGGCGCTTGGGCGAACGAGGTCATGGTTCCCCGGAACCGCCATGAACTTGGGCGAGCAATCCAAGTCCGTCAACTTTCCGTAGAGTTCCACAAGCGCAGCCGTTGCGCCCTTAAATTCTTCGGCGTCGCCCTTCTGCACTATGTCACCGGAGAAGATCAGGAGATCCCACGGCCCCGACTGACGATGCAACAGAGGAAGGTCGTCGTAGAAATGATGCTTGAGGTTGGCCCAGAGCGGTGCTTGGCCTTTCATGCCGAAATGAAGATCTGACAAATGGAGCCAGCGGAAACTTACGTCAGACATCAATCAGCTATTCAGGTTTTCTCGTGATCCGACTCATCGGCTTAGACAACAGTCTGTCATTAAGCTTCACGCTCCGAAAGTGTCCCGGCAAATAAGTGAGGGATTTGGCTGACGTTCATCCAATGGGGCGATAGGAGGAGCTGATTAACCACCCCTCGCAGGATTGGCAGCTTTTGGTCGATCGTCAGAGCGCCTGTACGGCCGGAACTGGGCGCAAAGCTGCCCATTCGATAGAGATGAATGCGGTCAGCGAGTGACTGGATCAGCTTCTTGAATCAATTTGGGCGAACCGCTTTGTAACCCATTGGCAAATAACGATTATGTTCGTCGCTGAGGGTATGAGACTTCTACGAAGCAGGTCCAACTTCGCTGCTAAGGCGGCGCGAGGCATCAAGAACTGTGCAAGATCTGCGGCAACGCTCCCTAGATCACCCGGATCGTGGGCGACATCTTCGATTAAAGCACGCCATTGTCGCTGCTTCTATCGCTGTTCCGCGCCGCGCGAAGGTGTCGGCAATCGCTCTTGGGAGCCTGTCGCCGTCGAAGGAGAACGACCCGCTGAGAATCCAGATATCGTAGAAATCCTTCATCGCCTGGAACTTCTCGGCTATGACGGTCTCCCGCACATAGGCCCGCAGCCAGGGCGTGGGAAAGTCCAGCATGGATGGATAGTCCAGCATCTCCGCGCCGGGCTCCATCGCGTCGCCGAAGCCGATGTCGATCGTGAGACTGATCCGGGCGCCACTAACGGAGGCCATCGTCCTCAGCCTCAGCCCACCATATTCCAGCTCTGCGCGAATGCGGTCGACACGAAGCGCGTTGGCGTCGAATTCGACCATCGGCGCCACCCTTGTCACCAATTAGCAAGATTTCCGTCAGGGCTGGTGACTGCTCCTAATTGCACCGTGGTCATCGTGGCCACTGCCGCAGTTGATAGGTTGCCGGCCTGGGTGTCTTGGCACTGTGTCGTAAAAGTCTTTGGGAGACGACAGGTGCCAATGGCAGCAAGGAACCGCTGACATGCCCGGAGGAGCGTTTGCTGTGGCGCATTTTGGAGTGGGTCGATTGTCGGATCGGGACCCAAAAGGTCGGCAAGTTGACAATGCCGACGGTCAGAGACGCGCAAAATCAGAAAATTCAAGTAGGTACGCCGCTTGCTTGTTCACGGTATCGCCGGACCACATCTCCCAAATTCACGGGCCGGCAAGAAGGAGATCGACATGAACCGAATTTTCAAGACGGCCGTTCTGTCCGCCGCCGTGATCGCCACTACCCTCTCGACTTTGCCCGCTGCCAATGCGGGTGATTGGCGCCTTCACGGCCATCACGGCCACGGCGACGCGGTTGCCGCCGGCGTGCTCGGCCTTGCCGCTGGCGCGCTGATCGTTGGCGCGCTGGCCAATGACTGGCCGCCGCCGCGCGATTACTACGATAGCGATTACTATCATCGCGGCTTGCGGGTGCGCCCGGCACCGGTTCGCCGCTACTACGCGCAGCCGCAGGTGGTCTACGCCGGCCGTTATGCCGAACCGTGGACGCATGAATGGTATGTCTATTGCTCGTACCGTTATCGCAGCTTCAACCCCCGCACCGGCACATTCACCGGCTATGACGGCGAACAGTATTTCTGCATTGCCAACTGAGGCTTCCCTGCCCAGACAAAAAGGGCTGGCCTTGCGGTCAGCGCTTTTTGTTAGTCGGCAGTGAAGAAAAGCGATTTGCGGCATGGGGGTCGAAAGGGTTTGCTGCAGCGCACAGAGGCGCGCTCAGCCACAGCATTCCATTCACCCTGGCGCGACGGCGCATCAACCCAGACCTCAATCGCCTGTTTTGCAGCCATGCCTCACGAGGGCGTGCGCTTGCCCAACAGTCTTCGCCTGGTGAGGGTAAAGCATTTCCGACATGTCATCCCTTTTTAGGTTTGTCTTTCGTCGTCTGACGATCCCGCCGCCGAGTTGGCGGCCTCGCGGGTCAGGCGCGCGTGATGGCGAAAGGGTGATTATCAGCTCTCCGGGTGGTCGTCCGGCCACTGTTGTGCCCGTGCAGTACGCGGAGGATGCGGATCGTTTCACCGACCACACGATAGGCGGCAATGTAAGGCGTGCCGGCAATGACGAGTTCGCGAGTTCCTGATACGCGGCCGGGCCTGCCGCTCTCGGGAAAGTCGCCAAGACGGCGGGTCGCGGCCACGATCCGCTCGTCGATTGCGATGGCGGCCGCACGCGAAAGCCGACCGGGCGAGCTTCACGATTTCAGGTCGCCGGTCCTGCGCCGGCCAGCGGCGCGTCGCTCGGCGAAATGGGCTTCAACCTGATCGTCCGGGATGTCGGGCCGGGTATCGTCCAACGCCTCGAGTACCTTGGCCCGGAACCAGGCATCGTGTGCCTCGCTGTTGGTCAGCAGTTCGAGGGGGAGCGCACCTTCATTCGCGGTGCGGGTGAGCATAATCCGGACCGCGTCCGAAACCGTCAGGCCCATGTTTTCCAGAACCGCGGATGCTCGGTCCCGAACATCGGAATCGATCCGTGTCTGAACCAGCGCGTTTGCGGCCATGACCATCTCCTTCTGCGCTTAATGTGATGCAATTGAATGACATGCGCTAGTCCCATTGCAGCCCGCCCATGCTCGCGTTCGTTCGGCCACACATCGAGCTGGCCGTGATCGGCGGCGGTCCACAGATCGGCCCGGTCGATCGGGACACAGGAACGGTGCAGGAAGATCTCGCCATTCCGGCCTCGTTTATGATCCACGAGCGAGAGCGCTTGCGGGACGGGCGAAGAGTCGGCTGGGAGTTTTCGCCACCCTTGCGGCGGGCGATGTGCGGCTGGATGCCTTCGAAAACGCTCCCGCGCCGCCGGCGGCGCGGGAGTTCTCTGACCTGCCGGTCAGTCGACCGGGTTCCAGATGACGGCGTAGGTGTCGTCGTCATCCTGGCCGGCGGCGCGGCCGAGATTGGCGTAGAGCTTGCGCGGTCCGAACTCGGGTGCGGCAATCGACAGGCTGACATAATCCTTGCCGGAAGCCTCGCCGATCCTGATCCAGCCGGCGCCGACCTCGACGCCTTGCGTCAGCACCCGGAAGTCGGGATGGGTGTCGGCGCTCTTGGCCTGATTGGGCACGATGTCGATGTCGGCGCGGACGCTGAGCGTCTTGAGCTGGCCCTTGTAGCCGCCGTTGTCCTGCTTGGTGACGTAGCCGATCGCGGTCATTGGAAGTCTCCCTTTGGTGCTCGCCGGGGACCATTCCCCTGCGATGGCGGACCGTGATGGGCGCGTCCGGACCGCCCGACCCTGCAAAGGCCGCAGCGGCAGCGGAGGACCCGAGCGGACGGCTTTTTTGAAGCGAAGCGGCGCGAGGAAGCCGCGGCAGGCGGCGGGGAAAAAAGCTGGCGGCCGAGGGTTTCGGGCGGGCCGGATCCGCCCATAGGTCATCAGGCTAGCGGCAGGGGAATGGTCCTTGGAGAGCTTGGAGACGGCCTGGAAACCGGGTCGATGCAGCCGGCAGATGGTCCGGGGGGCGACAGGGTCGCGAACGCTCAAATGCCGTGCCGACATCGACATCGCGCCGAGACAGCACGCGCCATAACCCGCCGACCGGGCGCGTCTGCTGAGCGGGCGAACTTGTCGGGGGTGACGCTGAAAATCGGAGCGGCGCGGCGCTGGCGGGAGACTTGGCCGGGCAGTCGATTCTGCCTGAAAGGGCGGGCGAGCGGCGGCGTCCAGATCGTCGCCGCCCGCCTTGCCGAGGATCACTCGGCCACGAACAGCGGCCTGACTTTCGACCATTGCTCGGCGGTGCGGAAACCGCCGCGCCCGTCGCCTGCGTCTCGCCAAGATCTCTCGAAATATCGCCAACATCGGTTCGGGGCGCGGGTCCCCGAACCCCAGCAGATCCAGGTCGCGCGTGCCGCGGTGCGATCATCGAACCAGCCGATCATCAGCATTGCGCCCTTGAGCACGAAGCGGTCGGCATGCCGTGACTGACTGAGCCGGAAGAGCAGCCGCTCGAGGGCGAAGCGGGTCAGAACAAGGTTGAAGCTTTGACCTTTGCCTTGGATAGTTGCAGCAAGCGCGCGCGCACCGAAGCACCGACGTTCTTGATCTCTTTAGCCATTCGCAGTCAGGGCCTCGAGATAGGGACGGATTACGGTGGCGACACCGCCAACCTGAGCCAGCCTGGCGATTTCGCACTTTCATTGAGCAGGCTTTCGGTGAAGCGCACAAATCAGCGTTCATGTGCGATCTCTTTGCAGATGCGGCGCCGCGTACTCGGACCAGCCGAGCAAAATCCTTCAGGGTTCGAGGCCCGGAGGGTGTGAGACTTCTAAGGAAATCAACGTGGTCTACGATGATGTACGATCCACCAGGCTTCAGCCGCTCGCAGACGGCTCGATTGAACCGGGCCGCCGTCGCGCCCCTGGCGCTAAGCTCCCATTCCGCCGACAAGTGGCACGAGGAGTGGCTGAATCGGCTTCTTGAAGCGATTCGGCGAACTGCCTCGTAACCTAGCGGTAAACACCGACTGCGGAGGGTCAGCGTTTTGTACACAAATCGATATGGTAGCGGCTGGTTTGCCAACCCATATCCCTCGTATGATATCGTATGGTCTGGCGAACCCGATGATTGCATGAGACCGCAGGTAACCAGCCCGCAGGCAGCTGATACCGGCAGCTCACGCTCATTGGCTTTGCTTAACCTCGGGCATCTCAAAATGGCCTGCCTCCCGCTCGCCAGTGAATTTTTCCACCTCAACGAGAGCAGACTGAGCCGAGGGGGCCTGGCCGAGGAATGATGTGCCTTCGTCGCGCGTCAGCACGTTTGGGTTACCATGAAGATCTAGCGACCCCGGTGTCGCGTACGCTTCAGGGTGGTACCAGGCGCCTGACGCCAGTTGCACAACACCCTCCATGACATCGCTCGAAAGCAATGCACCAGCGAGGCATGCGCCGCGGTCATTAAAGACGCGCACGGTGTCGCCATTCTCGATGCTTCGGGCCGCTGCATCGATGCTGTTGATCAGAATCGGCTCGCGCCCAGCCACTTTTGACTCGCGGCTCAGCTTTGCGTCGTCGAGCTGGCTGTGAAGTCGCGTCGAAGGCTGATTTGAGATCAGGTGAAGCGGAAACCGCTCAGCGGCTTTTGCCGAGTGCCATTCTTTCGGAGGCAACCAGACAGGATGGCCAGGGCAATTTTCATAACCGAAGCTCGCAATCGTCTCGCTGAAGATTTCAATGCGCCCCGATGGCGTGCGAAGCGGGTGAGCCACGGGGTCGGCACGGAAATCGCCGAACAGAACAAAGTCCTCATCCGGCGCAGGCATTTCGACAAAACCATCTTTCCAGAACTTCTCGAACTCAGGAAGATCGACGTTTTGCGTTCGAGCTCTGGACCTGCATAGATCGTAGGCATACTCGATCCATCCACGAATATCGCGGCCCTCTGTGAAGTGCTCCTGGAAGCCAAGCCGGCCTGCCAGATCACTGAAGATGTCGTAGTCGTTGCGCGCATGGCCAACCGGTTCAATCAGTTGCGGCATCGCGACGATGAACCGGTCGTGTGGTGACGCACCGATATCATCTCGCTCATAAGTGGTCGTTGCGGGCAATACGATGTCCGCCTGACGCGCCGTCGCTGTCCACCAGATCTCATGCACGATGATTGTCTCTGGCCTGTCCCAGGCTTCGACCAGGCGGTTGATGTCCTGATGGTGATGGAACGGATTGCCGCCCGCCCAGTAAACGAGCTTGATATGGGGGAAGGTTATGGTCTTGCCGTTGAATGGGATAGTCGTGCCCGGCTGAAGCAGCAGATCCGCCATCCGGGCCACTGGAATTGCCAGCCCAAGCGGGTTCCTGCCGGCCTCCATCGCCGGAGAACTGGTTGGTCGACGCGGCGTACCCATGCCGTTGATCGAACCATAGCCGAAGCCAAATCCGCCGCCTGGCAGTCCGACCTGGCCAAGCATCGCGGCCAAGGCAATGAGTGCCCAGTACGGTTGTTCGCCATGGTCGGCGCGCTGCAATGACCAGGTTGCAGAAAGCATCGTGCGGGCGTCGGCCATGCGCAGGGCCAGACCAGCAATCCTGTCCGCATCAATCCCCGTCAGGCTGGCAGCCCAGGCCGGGGATTTCGGTTTGCCGTCCGCCATGCCGAGGACATAGTCGCGGAAATGCTCGTAGCCGACTGTGTACTTGTTCAGGAAGGCGCGGTCGACACGTTCATTGACAATCAGGGTGTGCGCAAATGCCAGGATCAGGGCGGTATCGGCGCCCGGCCTGATCGGCAGCCATTCGGCACCGAGCCAGTCACCGCAGTCGCGTTTGAGAGGACTGATCGACACGAACTCGACACCTGCGTCCCGCGCCTGTTTGAGCCAGCCCGGACTTTCGTGGTTACCGGCGCCTCCCGTGGTGACGAGCATGTTTTTCTCGGCCGCGCCGCCGAAAAGGACCATGAGCTTCGTGTTCTTGATGATGCTCGGCCAGTCGGTGACAGGCCCTGCAACGGCTTCGATGCCGCCCACAATGTGCGGCAGCAGCACTGCCGCCGCACCCCAGCTGTAATTGGTCACCTGATCGACGCAACCGCCGAACCCGTACAGGAAACGATGGACAAGCGTGCGGGCGTGATTGATCCGCCCCGCGCTCGACCATCCATACGAACCGCCGAAAATCGCCTTGTTGCCATGCTCTTCCTTCACGCTGCGCAGTTGCTGCGAGACCAGCTGAAGCGCCTCCTCCCAGCTTACCGGAACAAACGGCTCGGCTCCGCGCCGCCGGGACAGGTCGCCTGGCCCTCGCAGCAGATAACCCTCGCGCACCATCGGCTGCGCTACGCGCGAGGCGGCGTGCACGGCGCTCGGAACGGACTGGATCAGAGGCGATGGGTGGCTGTCATGGCCGAAGGGCGAGACAGAATCGATCCGACCGTCCTTCAGGTTCGCTTCGAATGCTCCCCAATGTGCGTGACTCAGCCTACGGCTCATTGCGCCCGATTGCCTCCGGTGCCGAGCGCCACAACCTCACTTCGGTAGAGGTCGTCACGGCGTGTCTCCATGTGGCTTTGCACCATGGTGCGGGTCAGCGCCGAGCCAGGCCATTCCGAAGGAGACAGTCATCGCTGTTTGCCCCAGCCGGGCCTGCCAGAAGGCGGCCATTGGGGCCGACGATGAAGCTTTGGCCGAGGAAACGTACGCCACCCTCCTCGCCGGTGCGGTCAGCGCAGGCGATGGTGATTTCATTGCTGCAGGCGGCAGCCATCGCCAGGTGCATCGCCATCGGCGCGGCGTCTGGGGCATCCTGGGACTGACGTGGTGGGACGGACCAGTTGCTCGGAGAGGCGACAAGCGTTGCACCGTTTTTTGCCAGGGCGCGGGTCACTTCCGGAAACCAGAGATCGTAGCAGACTGCCAATCCCACTCTCCCCCAAGGCGTGTCGATGCAGACGAGTCGCTCGCCGAGGCTGAAAAGGCTCCTCTCGCGGCCAAAGACATGCGCCTTGCGATAGCGCGAAACAGCCCCGCCGGGCGTGACGATCACGGCGGTATTATAGAGCTGTTTTCCATCCCGTTCCGCCATCCCGGCGATCAGATAGATGTTCAGGCGCATGGCAATCTCACACCACGGTTTTACGCTCGGGCCGTCTATGCTCTCGGCGATCGAAAGCAGTTGGGATCGGTCAGGGAAGACAAGCCCCGTCGTGCAGCATTCCGGCAGGATCACGATCGAGGCTCCGTGCCGCGCCGCCTCATCGACCTTTGACAGGGACAAAGCGAGATTTGTGCCGACCGCCCCATACAATGGCGCATACTGGGTCACAGCGACCCTTGAGCCAGTGGACGCGAAGTAAGTCAGCCTTGCTGACCTTATCGCGACCAATATTGTTAACAAAAGGTTACTAGCCGTTTACACAAGCCTATTTCTGCGTAAAAAAGAGGCAGACGGTGATTCGCCGTCTGCCTCTGTCTGTTGCGTACTCACGGTCGTGTGGTGCCGAGTGGACGATTAAGACCGCGAGTCCGCTCCTTGGCAGGTCGGTAGCTAGCGCCCTGAGGCTAACTTGGCAAGCCACAGGAGCTGCGAAATGGTCAGACATCCTCCCAAGCCCTGCCATTCTCAATTGCTCCGCAAAGCGCTCGAAAGGAGCAATTGCAATGGCAGACGTGCAGGTTACTTGCATCAACAAAGTCCCTCGTGAGAACAAGCACGAGGGTATTACAAATCTCGGCAACGCCACAGGGAAGTGGTCGAGATCTCAAGTGATCCAGTGGATCGAAACGAGCACCCATACTTTCTACACGTCCGTAGGCGGAAAGCGCGCTGATGTCGCTGTGGTCAACGGCCCGAACGGGAAATACGTCCGTACTCACGCGGATGGCCAGTGGAACGACAATTTGTTGGCCCTTTCTGAGTGCGCATAAAAAAGAGTTAATTAGAGTTGGCGGGCCAAAAGCCCGTCAGCTTCCGCTCGCGAATAGAAAAGGTGAAGAAAGATGCCTGAAGACAAGTCAAAATCTGGCGCAGGTGGTCGCCAACTCAACGAAAACTACGTACCGAAAACCGAACAGAAGAATTATACCCCTCCTGCAAAGGAGCAGGGCAACTATGTGCCTCCAACGAGCGAGTCACCCAGGACGCCCGCACCGGCCCCAAAAAAGAAGTGATCCTATGTGCGGCGGATGTCTATTCGGGCTATCTGCTCTTTCGGAATATAGGTGATCTCTGGTCCCCACTCACCACTTTCAACGTCTGGGCACTCATAGAACTCTCCGCCAGGGTCCTGCTGATGAGTAACAAACATCAGCAGGTCGCCCGACCCTCCTAACACAAAGGGACCATTTGGCTTCTTACCAAAACGTGCAGCATCGTCGCATTTTAGCCAAGTACCGTCCTTCAGCTTCACGCTGATTTGCTTGGCGAACGTCTCGGTTCGAGTGAACAGTGCAAGCCATGCGCTAGGGAGGTCATCGCTGTGACTGACGTTTGAACTTCTCAGAACCAACGTTAGAAGACCGCGCCCATACCTGTTCCACAGGCCTCCAAGTAAGGAAGCGAGCAGAAAAGAGAGGATGGAGGAGGCCAGGATGTCGGACACGATAAATCTGCGAAGAACTTCATAAGAAAACGCCCCAAAAAAGCCAAATACAAGTGTCGATAACGCTATATCGATACTTTTATGATGCTCTCTTACACCAACGTTGGCCACGAAATACGCAGCATAGCCGCTTGCAAGCGTCAGAAGCGCTTCCCAGGGAAGCTTAAACAAGCTCGGATCCATTCCAACTCCTTATTCCAGTCTTCGGTTTAAACAGTAGACTATATGTTAGATGATTTTGCCAGACCACCTTGCGGTCGCCGGTCCCGAACGGTCGTTGAGACCGGGAAGGGCACACCCTTTACTCGACCAACTTACGCATGTTTTCGACAATGCGCCTGCCTGCGGTCTGTGCGTTCGCCACAATCTGGTCCGATGTGAAGGTGGGCCGGCGGCATGCGAGCCACAGGGATTCTGCCTCACGCATTGGGCCACGCGGTGAGCGTCGGTAGTCCATCGCTATCATTGACCGGCGGTGCGCCCATGAAACTTCACATGCGTCGCCACGGCGATAGCTGCGCAGTGGGACGAGCATGGACAGGGTCCGACCGTCGGCAGGATACTTGAAACCAAAACTCCCACACCCCACCCGCTCGACGTCCACACCCTGAGCGGAGATTCAACGTATCGATAGCGGGCGCCCCCGGCTGCTCGCATGCATGAATTTTAAACAAAAAACGTTGCAAAATGCGGCACAGCGGCCTATGTGGAGGATAAAGGATTTGACGATGTCCGCATTGAATGAACTGAAGAAGCGGTTGCGGCCTGGGCAGGTCTATCGGCGCAAGGACCTGGCGAAATGGTCCACTGCTGTCGACCGTCATCTACGTCAGCTTGTCGAGGAAGGTCGGCTCGATAGGGTGTCGGGTGGACTGTACATGGCTCCGCGCAATACGCGTTTCGGCAAGGCTCCGGCTGTGGCGGAAAAGCTGGTCGAGACGTTCCTCAACGACGATCGCTTTCTGATGGTCTCCCCCAGCGCCTATAACAGCTTGGGGGTGGGCACGACCCAGCTCTACAACGAGCCGGTGGTCTACAACCTCAAGCGTCACGGACGCTTTCGGCTCGACGGCCGTTTCTACGACTTCCGCAAGAAGCCCTCGGTGCCCGCGAAACTGACCCAGGAAGTGTTGCTGGTCGACCTTCTCCAGAACCTTGATCGTCTTGCCGAGAGCAAGGCCGAGGTGTTGCCTCGCGCCCTCAAGCGCGCCCGCGACATGAATCCCGCGCATCTGGCCAAGGCAGCGCGGGACTTCGGTTCGGTTCGCGCCGAGCGGCTGGTGAGCCAAGCGCTGGAAGCGACCTGATTCCCGTGCCGCTTCTACACGACCTCGCCGACTTCAGCGATCTGATCACGGTCGTCGCCGCGGACATGAAGATTGATTCCGGCTTGGTTGAGAAGGACTACTGGATCATGCATGCCCTCTGGGGCCTGCAACAGCTCGGTTTCCGGTTCGAGCTCAAGGGCGGCACCTCGCTGTCGAAGGGATATCAGCTGATCCACCGCTTCTCTGAAGACATCGACATTCTAATTCATCCGCAGGACACTCTGCCGACCGGCAGAAATCATGACAAGCCGGTCCACATCGAACAGCGCCGGGAATTCTTCAACGGTCTGGTTCCTCGACTGGACATACCCGGTTTTTTGCGCGCCGAGCGTGATCAGGCCTTTGACGATCCCACGGGTCGGATGCGGGGTGCTGGAATTCGTCTGATCTATCGGGAGCTCAATCCCTTGCCCGCGGGGCTCAAGGCTGGCGTGCTGTTGGAAGCGGGCTTCGATCGGGTAGCGCCCAATCAGGCCCGCCTCATCTCTTCCTGGGCCTACGATCGTGCGGTCGCATCCGACGTGCCGGACCTGATCGACAACCGTGCCATCGATGTTCTCTGCTATGAGCCCGGCTACACTTTCGTCGAAAAGTTACAGACCCTTTCCACCAAGTTTCGCCAGCAGCAGGCTTCCGGAGAGATGCCTGTCAACTTCATGCGTCACTACTATGACGTCTCCTGCCTTCTGGAGGACGATGGCGTCCAGGCCTTTATCGGTAGCCCGGCATACCGCGCACACAAAGCCGATCGGTTCCGCGGCGGGGACGAGCCGGACCTGCGGCGGAACGAGGCGTTTCGCCTCAGCGAGCCCACGACCCGGCAAATCTACGCCGACGCCTATGAGCGAACCCGCGCCCTCTACTACAGGGATCGGCCTTCGCTCGATGCAATCCTCACTCAGTTGGACGCGCATCTCGATAGATTGTGATCCCACGAGGGTTGCTGCACATGACTAAAGTGCATTCAGAACTGTGAGGCGCGGCGGACTCCGGGTCACCGAACGAGTCGTCCCCCTTCTCTGGCAGGTTTGACCGATCCGGGGCAAGTTGTCGGCTTCGCGATCGCGGCTCACCACCGCGGCAGCATTTTGCGGTCCAAGCGCATTCGGCGGGAAGGATTCTAAGTACCATGCGCAGTGTTCCGAGAATCCGCCGCACTATCGCGCATTGGTAATCAAGGCCAAAGCAAAGGGCACGTGACACCGCTGGCTCCATCGATGGCATCGGCCTTCAGGCTGCTTCGTATGAGGCCGGCACAACTATGGACTCTCCGCCCGGATCGACGCATTCTTCCCCCAGGGGAATGGGCTTTGGACAAATCTCGGCATTACAATCGGCTTGACCAGTTCCGAAAGCGCACCGCCGCCAAGCGGAGACGCGCCCGGCGTTGGGCACTCGTTCCACAGCGGCTGATCTTTGTCAGTGTGGCTGCCGCTGGTGTGTTAGCCTTCCTGTCGGCCATACAGCAAAGCGACCGCCAGCCCGAGACCAGTCTGTCGAATCTAACCCGCCCGAGCCCTCCATCGATCACCGGGATCGCCTCCATCGTAGATGGCGACACGATTGAGATCCACGGTCAGCGCATTCGCCTCAACGGGATCGATGCGCCTGAGAGTAAGCAGTATTGCAACGACGCTAAGGGGCTCGACTATCCCTGCGGGCGCCGTTCGGCCGAGGCGTTAGACGCGTTCCTGGCAACATCTAGACCAGTTAGCTGCCGGTTCGTCTCCTGGGATCGCTACGACCGCTTCGTCGGCGAATGCCTGCGCTCAGATGGTGCTAACCTATCCGCCTGGATGGTCGAGCACGGCCAGGCCCTGGATTGGCCCCGCTACAGCCACGGCGCATACGCTCAGCAACAATCGAAGGCGGAAGCTATGAAGATCGGCATATGGGCCGGCAAGTTTCAAGCGCCTTGGGAGTGGCGAGCGGAGCATGCAGATGGCCCGGCGCCGTCGAGCCCGACAACACAAGGATTCGTCAGCCGCAGGCTGCTCGCGCAGACCGGCTACTCGTGTCAGCCGCGGCGGACATGTTCTCAAATCAGCTCATGTGATGAAGCCAATTGGTACCTCGCAAACTGCTCATGGGGAGGCAAGTTGGACCGAGACAAGGACGGTATCCCCTGCGAAACGGTTTGCTAAGCTCGGTCGCCGCCTGGGGCCGGGATACCGCGCTCTTGAACTGACGGGAGGGGCGTCGTGCACCGCCGGCCGCGGAGGCAAAATCAACCCATCAGCGATCACGGCGCTGGGCGAGGTGTCGTGGCGACGCTCGGCGGCAGGGTGGGGTAAGTTACCTGCGGCTGCTCGCCGGTTAGTGTTCGCAAGAACGCCACGATACTGGAGACTTCCTCAGGGGCCAATCGGGTGCCAAGCTGGGCAGTGCCCATCGCCGCCACCACTTCGTCCAGGTCCCACGCACGGCCGCTGTGGAAGTACGGGGCAGTAAGTTCGACGTTTCTTAAGCTAGGGACCTTGAAGACATATTGGTCCTGCAACTCTCCTGTCACCCGTTTGCGACCTTCATCGTCGGGCGGCAGGAAGTCCCCGCCCGGCTTCTCGACCACGCCAAAAGGAGCGTACATGCCGCCCCCGACATTGACGCCGCTGTGGCACGAAGCGCACCCCTTGCCGATAAAAAGCCCGAGGCCTTTCTTCTCCTCCACGGTGAGCGCTTTTTCGTCACCCTCGAGATATCGATCGAACGGCGCATTGGGTGTGGTCAGCGTCGCCTCGAACACGGCAATCGCCTTACCGATGTTGTTGTAGCTGAGAGGATCGATTTCCTCTGGGAAGGCTTTGCGGAATGCATCCACATAGCCCGGAATGCCCTTGAGCTGGTCGACAGCGCGCGCAGGGGTGCTTCCCATCTCGATCGGGTTGGCGATGGGTCCACCGGCCTGCTCCGTCAGGTCGGCTGCCCTACCGTCCCAAAACTGAGCGATGTTGAACACCGAATTGAGCACAGTTGGTGCGTTGCGGCCGCCGTGCTGCCAATTGTGGCCAATTGACGTGGGGCGGCCATCTGCCCCGCCGAACCCAATTTGATGGCAGGTGTTGCAGCTGATGTTGTGCGACTCCGAGAGCCGCGGCTCAAAAAACAGCATCTTGCCCAGTTCGACCTTCTCTGCAGTCGCCGGATTGCTGTTCAGGACCGGCGGGTCCTTGGCAATGGGGCTGAACAGCGATTTCGCGTCATCAAGCAGATTGTCCTGCCCCATCGCCATTGAGGTGAGCAGACAAAATCCGAGTGCAGCATACCGAAAGTTCCACCCAATCCCCAACAAGCCTCTCCTTTTCCTAACCCGAGACTGTGCGCGAAATGAGCGGCTTCCCATTAAAAGGGGTAAGGCGCGTCCTGGGCAGCATCTGCAGTGTCGCGAGGGAGGAGAGCAAAAATCGAGCCAAAGGCGTGGGAAGAACTCGGAAACGTATTTTCCAAAAGCCTTTGTCTCTAGCCGGATGCAAATCGACCGTGACAGCGTCGTGGGCCTGACAAACCCGACACTGGCCGTTGCCCCATGGTTACACCAGTCCACACAGCTCAATGTCCGCGACGTGCCACGACGGAAATGCGCGCAAGCATCAGTTGACGCTCTGATCGGGTGCGCCGCGGAAGAGCTTCTCAGCCACCTTAGCCGGTTAGGCCGGCAACATAAGGAAGGGCGCCGCCTTAGCTGCGCGTCCTGAGCTCCTCAACGTCCACGGCGCTCTCGAAAACATACCCAGCGCCGCGCTCGGTACGGATGTACTGCAGGGCCGAGGGGTGTGCCAGCTTACGGCGAAGGCGCAGGATCAGCACGTCGATGCTGCGGTCATAGACCTCTTGATCATAGACCCTTGTCGCCCGCAGAAGCTGCTCGCGCGAAAGCACCCGGCCTGGGTTCTTGAGGAAGGCCAAGAGCAGGTTGAACTCACCCGTGGTGAGCTTGACTTCAAGATCCGTCCCTCGGCGCAAGCGGCGTCGTTTGGTGCTGACTTGCCAATCATCGAAATTAAAGATCGCATTTCGCTCACGCCCCGGGCGCTGGCGCACGGCGGCGCGCACGCGGGCCAGGAACTCCGGATGGCCGAAGGGCTTAGTGATGTAATCGCGGGCGCCGGTTTCGAGACCGACCACCTTGTCGGACTCGGCTAGGTGGTCGGCGCTGATGATGATGATCGGAAGGTCCCTGCTGGCGCCAAAATCCCGAACGAATTGCAAGCCATCCTCTCGGTCGAGGCTCAGATCGACAATTGCCAGATCAATCGCTTCAGAAACCATTTTGCCGGCGGCCTGTTGGCCGTTTTCGACCGCACGGACCCTAAACTCCTGCTTGGACAAGAGGTCCACGAGCAGTTCTCTCGTTGAAGCGTCCTGACTCAAAACGAGAATCTTCTTCATGCTTACCCCTGTTGATGCAGCTTGGCTTCCCCGATGATCAGCCAAATTAGGCAGGGTCCGCAGGCGGGACAATCTTCGTTGGGCGCATGACATAATAGCGCAGATACATAGGTGCTAGACGGGACTGCCGCTGTGAACCAGGACCGAGCTCGCCAAGCTTCGCATGTCCGGCCGTCTTCTCCGATTTGCTCAGAGTGTTGGTCCTACTCGTTTGGCTGCTCGCCCGTGCGACAGCCGGCCCTTAGCCCTGCGGATCCCCTCCCCTTGCGACCTTGAGGCTGGTCTCATGAGGCGTTCCGCGCCTGCAGCGCACGTGATCGGATTCAGCCTCATTTCATCTGAAACCCCGAAAAAATTGACATTCCTACCGTGAAGATGGATTTGTTGCCCCATGGATTTGTATAAACGCACAACTCAGGAGATCATCATGGTTTGGAATGCTTACACAGCACTGCCGCTTACCGCATTAACGTAGCCAGTAACTTGTAATGTACTTTGTCGTAGATCTATCAACTTGGCAGAAACTGGGGGCATGAGCTTCTATTTTTTCTGCAACAGCCGCAGGAGATGAAAATGAGCAGACTGATCGTTGTATCCAACAGGGTTCCGCTGCCCAAAAAAGACGGGGCACCGCCCACGGGCGGGATGGCCATTGCGCTGAAGGCGGTCCTCAAGAAACAGGACGGCTTCTGGATGGGCTGGTCGGACAATGAGGTGGCGCCGGACGGCCCGGAGCCGACACCGCGGGACGATGACGGCATCAACTACCAGCTTGTCTATCTCTCGAAGAACGATCTAGACGAATATTACCACGGCTTTGCGAACAGTGTTCTTTGGCCGATCTTCCACGGTCGTCCCGATCTCGCCGAATATTCCGAGGCACGAAGGGCCGGATACTATCGTGTCAACAAGAGATTTGCAGAGCTGCTGAAGCCGCTTTTGCGCGATGAGGACGTCGTTTGGGTGAACGATTACCACTTGATTCCGCTTGCGGAAGAGCTCCGTAAGCTCGGGTGCAGCAACAGGATCGGCTTTTTTCTGCACATTCCTTGGCCGCCGGCGGACATTTTCTCCACTGTCCCGAAGTACGATACGTTGCTGCGCGGGCTTTCCTGCTACGACCTCGTCGGCTTTCATACCGATTACGATCTGAGCAACTTCTTGGAATGCCTGGCCCGCCAGAAGCAGGGCAAAATTGTCAAAGAGCGCTTCCACGAAGCCTATGGGAACAAGTTTCGCTGCGGCGTTTTTCCGATCAGCATCGACACGGCGAATTTCGAAAGCCTTGCCGAGAATGCGGCCCGCAATGAGCGTCTGCAGGAGACTTATGCGAGGATCGCCGGCTATGACATCGTGATCGGCGTCGACCGCCTCGATTATTCAAAGGGTATCGAGAAGCGCATCGTCGCCTTTCGCGATTTTCTGCGGCGCTACCAGCCACGTGTGAACAAGACGCTGCTGCTGCAGATCACCCCGAAGTCCCGGGAAATTATACCGGCATATAAGGCGGTCGAGAAGGATGTGGCCGAACTGGTGGGATGCGTTAATGGAGAATTCGGAACCGTCGATTCAGTGCCAGTGCACTACATTAATGCCTCGATCGAGCAGTCGGACCTGGCCGGCCTCTATCGGAAGGCGCGCATCGGTCTGGTGACTCCGCTTCGCGACGGGATGAATCTGGTGGCGAAAGAGTATGTCGCTGCGCAGAACCCGCTTGACCCGGGCGTTCTCGTCCTCTCGCGATTTTCCGGCGCCGCCAGGAAACTGGACGCAGCGATGCTGGTCAATCCCTACGACACGGAGGAGATGGCGCGCACCATGGAAGAGGCCCTCGTTCTGCCGCGAAGGGACCGGATTGACCGCTGGACAGCGATCATGACGGTTCTTCGCGAGCACGATGTCTACAAGTGGTGCGGCGACTTTCTCTCGTCACTGAATGAACACCGTGCCGGCCACAGCAACGAGTGAGGGTTCACCCGCTACTCAACGACGATCGCCTCCACAGTGCCGAGTGTTTTGCTGCCGTCACCGGCGCGAAGCCATAGGAGGCGCTCGTCGCCGCACCGACTGATCGGTTCGCTGATCAAGACCAATGACCTTGAACCACGTCAAACCAGCTGGGCGACATCGCAGTCGTCAACCGCAGGCTCGCGCCGCAACGCCCACTACCAAGAGCACACCGCTACAAAGACAAGGAGAGGGGCATGGACCTCGTTTACAGTCGGGATCGTTCAAACAGGAGTGAGCGGGGGCCACACATTGTCAATGGCGGGCGGGCCGCACGGCAAGAACGGATGCTGGCGTCGATTGACCTGAAATTGCTGTTGGCTCTTGAAGCGCTGCTGGAGCATCTCAACGTTACGCATGCGGCTCGGCACACGGGCGTGAGCCAGCCCTCGATGAGCCGATCGCTGACTAGGCTGCGTGAAATTTTCAACGACGATCTTCTGGTTCGTGGATCGAGCAGTCTGGTTCCCACGCCGCAGGCGGAGCGCCTGGCCAAGATCCTCCCGACAGTCTTGGATGCCGTCCGCGCGATGATAGGCCGCAGTTGTGCCCAAGGGGAATGGCGATCGAAAGCCACAATGGTGATGCCCGATCACCAAGCGCTGATCTTGCTGCCGCCTCTCCTACCACTTCTGCGCGAGAACGCGCCCAATCTCGATATCGTCACCGACCCGCTTCTAGCCAGCGCGCTCCGGCGGCTCGAGCAAGGCGAAATCCATCTGGCCATCGGGCAGATCGATGCTGCACCACTGGGGTACTTGCGCCGGACACTCTATGCCGACCACTTTGTCTGCCTGCTACGCCATGATCACCCAGCCCTGGCGCGGGAATGGACGATCGATACCTTCGCGACCTTGCACCACGCTGCCCTCGCCTCGGACTCCAAGGACGGGTTCGGCCGGGTGCATGATGAATTGGTCAAATTGGATCTCCTGGATCGTGATCCTGTGCTGGTTTCCAACATATTGACGGCAGCCGCCTCAGTCGCGACGAGCGATCTGGTGCTGATTGTCCCACGGCGCGTCGCGACACGGATCGCCGCCTTGCTGCACCTGGCGATTGTCGATCCGCCCGTGGAACTGACCCCCTACGAGGTCGCCCTCATTTGGCACGAACGCTGCCATCGCGACCCGGAGCAACGCTGGTTGCGCCATGAGATCACGGCAGCAGCCTTGCAAACAGAGCCGGGGCAAACACAATAACGGATGCTTCCTCTCAAAGCTCTCCCTGTTGACCGCCATTCTATGCAGCCAAGAGGCACACAAAGGTCAGCTGATAGTGCTCGCACTCAGACGCCTCGCCACTTCCCAAGCAACCGTAGCTCTCACATAGGAGAATAAGATGTCCAACGTATTTTCGCTTGATGTTAAGGAACGCGAACAAGAATATTCTGACAACATTTATAAATCCGCTCGCGAGTTCTTCCATGCAAGGCCCTTGGTTCGTTCGCTGGCAAACGCCGCACCTGCGAGAGACGACATGATCGCCAACGACCAAGGGACGGTACAGTTCCACCTCATCGGCCAGAACACCCGTGACCGTATGTATAGCGGAATCTTGAATGAGAATCAGGACAATCTCCTGGCGATTGGCGGGCTCATTTACGACTACATGCATTCCAATTACCCTAACATTGACACAAAGAAATTGGACATCAGAATCTGGGCAGACGTTCTCAGCAAGATTCCGAATCTTTCGATCGGAGCGCAAAACCAGAAGAGTTATTCAAAAGCTGTTTTCGGGACTTCTGTCTCAGCCACGTTCCTTTCCTTGGTTGCCCAGGCGATCATCACCGACGGGGCATCGCTGCTGACGGATTTCGAGTCCTTCCTGACCGCGATGGGTGACATCACTTTCAGCACCAGCGCCAAAGCGCAGCAATACAGGGCGCTGACATGCACCTACCAGAGTTACCTTCTCGACAATGGGGCAGGTGGTTATTACGATTACGGAGCGATCGTTCTGCGCCAGATCGAGTTCAAAGAGAATTTCCTTGAGCTGAAATCCTGCTGCTCGTCGACGCAACAAATCGATGTGGACCTGGACTACACCGAGGTCATCAGCGTCGTACAGGCACGCCGGATCCGGAAGGGCGGGCCCGACTATGAAAACTTCCAACAGCTCGTGAACGCGAACTCGACTGACCAGTTCAAGAAGGCGAAGAACTTCTTCAACGGCGGTTCGACGCCGCAGCATGACATTAAGCCGCAGGTCTGATCCTCAGTTCGTCGGTGGCTGGACCAGCGCACCATACCAGCAGCGTGGATTTTAGATGACCTCGCCAGCAGTTCGAAGCAAATCCATCCTGACGATTGGCGGCAAACATCGCCGATCGTCCCCAGTTGAATACGAGAACCGCATCAGGCCGAAAAACCGACAAAGCGAACCGTGCAAGGCACTGTATCAGCAGGCGTTTATCGATCGCATTGTGAACGGCCTTGATGCCCAGCCCACTGCCGGCCGCCGACGGTTGGGGAGAGATATCCATGCAAGAAACGAGCCCATACTCCTGCTCGTTCTGAAGATTGATAGAGGCCCTCAGCTCACGTTACTGCGGCTCGGTTTCGCCGTCCTTCGCGCCTTGACTTGCAACCGCCAACGGCCTACTTACCCCCTTGTTAGCACTCGACCTCGGTGAGTGCTAATCGCGCTCCGGCAACGGGGAACCGTTCAACATCCGCACCAGGGAATCCAAAATGGCACGATCGAAATTCCGCCCACTTCATGACCGTGTGGTCGTTCGCCGGGTCGAATCCGAATCCAAGACCGCCGGCGGGATCATCATCCCGGATACGGCAAAGGAAAAGCCGCAGGAAGGCGAGATCATCGCCGTCGGNTCCGGCGCNNGNGACGAAGCTGGCAAGCTGGTNCCGCTGGACGTCAAGGCCGGCGACCGCATNCTGTTCGGCAAGTGGTCGGGCACCGAAGTCAAGCTCAATGGCGAAGACCTTCTGATCATGAAGGAATCCGACATCATGGGCATCATCGGCTGATCATCGGCCCTACCCTCACCTGAATCTCATTTTCGGGCTCGATTGGAGCCCTGCCAGGAGCTAACCATGTCAGCCAAAGACGTAAAATTCTCCCGTGACGCCCGCGAGCGCATGCTGCGCGGCGTCAACATCCTCGCCGACGCGGTGAAGGTCACGCTCGGCCCCAAGGGCCGCAACGTCGTCATCGACAAGTCGTTCGGCGCCCCGCGCATCACCAAGGACGGCGTCACCGTCGCCAAGGAAATC
>NZ_AZUY01000053.1 GCF_000513935.1 Mesorhizobium sp. WSM3626
GTTGCGGCACGCGATACCGCGGAAAGGTCTCTGGCCGAGGCCAGGCAGACGATTGAAGGGGAGCGGCGGAAAATCGGGCTCCTGGAGCGTGATATCGCCGGGGCNCGTCAGTCCATCGAAGCGCTGGAGGCGAGCNCGAAGCTGGCAGNAACAACGCGGGCCGGCGCCATTCAGGGCAGCCAGCTTGCTGAAGTTGCTGNAAGGCAGGCTGGCGAGGCCCTCGCACAGGAACGCGAAAGAGCAAACGCGCTGGCGAGTGATCTTGCAACTGCTCGGCGGGAACGCGACGCCGCAAAGGAGGAATTGGCCCGGATATCGACGGCGTTCAACGAGGCGGCGGATCAGGAGCGCAAAAAAACCATTGACCTGNCACGCGACCTCGCTTCGGCNCGCAAGGACNTCNACNNCNTCAAGCGCTGGGNTGAGCGCTGCACCTCGCATATCGAAAACNNGGCAAAGGCACNCCCCNCNGATCGCGCANGNGCACATGCGCCCCGGCGCAGNTCGCTTAACCNGNGGCAGCAGNANGTCGGCAANGCGGAAGTGCCCAANTCGCGGGTCGTTCGNCTGACGACGATCACGCTGCCAGACGCGCTGCTTCCCACGCGACCCCCGNNTGAGGGGTTCAGTCAATGACAGNCGAGGATGGAGGATTGCGATGAGCAGATACGTCGCGGCCGTTTTCTCGATTGTAATCGCGACTCAACCTGCCATGGCTATTGAGGCAGGAGTTGGGGCCAAGGCCGGCAATGTAGGGGTTGGTACCAGTGTGGGCGTCGGCCAGAGCGGGGCGTCAATCGGTCTTGGCGCGAGCGTCGGCAGCGTAGGGGCCGACACCGGAGTTTCGGTCGGAACAGGCGACGGCTCAGTAGGCGCAAGCGTTGGAGCCAGCGGCCAACGCAGTGGGCAAGGCGCCTCGTCCGAAAGTACCCCAGCAGGCGCTCCTCCAGGCAATACCCCTGGTCATCCCGCCGCCACGACCGCCACGACCGCCCCGGCCGCAGGCGTGCCACAATTCATCTCCCTGCCACGCATCCTCCGGCCGTATGGCGGGGGTGGTCGCTCATCGGCTGTGACGGCAATCGAAGCTATACCGGGCACGCCGAGTGCAATTGTTCGCGCCTGCCGTAAGGCGATTGCGTCGGCCGCCTTTCCTTTCGGCGTCGTGAGTATACATGCGACGAGCGCAGGTTCCGCACGCCGTCTGAGCCGAGGCGCGGTCTCGGCCCCGATAGCAGTTCGCATACATTATAAAAGGCAAGGTGGCGCCGAGATCCGGCAGGCGCGGATCAGATGCCACCTGGACGCAACGGGTAAAGTGATCAGGCTGACATAGGGGTTGTGCCTTGTGCTTCGCTTGCACCCTAGTGCGACAGAGTTCGCCGATATTGAGACCTCGGACCGACGCCCGGGCTTGATGCGCGCCAATGGCGCCGAGAAAAATCTCGCCGAACTCCTTGAGCTTGGCGGTGGACCTGGGCTTCCCGTCACCATCGATACCGATATCGTCAGGCTGGTGACTAAGCCGCCGAGGCCGAAGGCGCCACTGATGGACAAGGCCACACAGAAGCCGCCATCAAGCGGGACGTCTTACCCGCCTGGAAATAGCCCGCAATAGGTCGGCTTCGTTCGTGATCCCGGCATCGAAAACCTGGAACACTTCCCTAGCCAGGGATTCCCGCTGTTCCCTGTCTTTTTTGGCTAGACGGCGCTCGCTACGCAGCCGATCGAACACCCGCTGGAGCTTATCCAGATCAGCGGGGCAGTAGACACCACTGTTGCTCGACCAAGGCATTGCCGCCGCCCTCAGCGCGGCTTTGATAAGACACGGTTGAGGCAGCAGGAACCCGCTCCACAACTCTACACGGAGCGGGTTCCTATTCCCATTCCTGACCACAGCGCGGGCTCAGGCAAGCGCTGCTGCGGCCAATGGGATTGCTGAAAGCATGTTGCCTGCCGCGGCGGGAACGCAAGTAAGTCTTCCGGATAGCATAACCGCCGAATGGAGGAACTCCTCGGCACGAAGAGTTGCCGACTCCTTGACCGGGCCGTCCTATTCCGGACAGCGCGGTCAAATCCACCCTGACTGCGCAGGCGGCTCCGGCAAACCCCAGCCCCCCGCCCACTGTCGGGGCCGCTATGCTCATAATCTTGCGGGCCTATCTAGACAGGCCGGGTCGTGATGCAGGATCGCGTCGATAGAGACTGTCCACCTCTTCACCCCGCGATCCTTGCCGTCCTTAGGCCATGATCCTTCTAGGCAACGGCCATCTATCTTCCCTACCGGCCGAGCGGCTGCTCGGAAAGCGAGACCAGTTCGGCTTAGTCGGTCACGCCAGTTCACGGGAAATCGACAACTGGGGGCCGGCAATCATTTAAGTCCCCAAACCCCCCGCCTACTGAGCGTCGTCGATCTCTTTCAGCCTCCCTCCCTACAGGTCGGGTGTCACTGTCCGCAGCCGCGAAGGCCGGAATTGCGTAAGGGCGAGGAACAAACGCCAAGCCGCCATGTTCGGGGCTATGGCACTCTACTATTTCGATCTGGACGACAACGACACTATCTTCCCGGATGATGATGGGATCGATTGTGAAGGCCTCGCCATTGAACACGAGGCGATCAAAGCTCTAGCAGAGATAATGGGAGAGAGATTGCCTGACGGCGATTGCCGCCAGCTAGCCATTACGTGCGAGATGAGGGCGGGGATTTGGTGTTTCGGGCGAGCATCAAGTTCGAGATCGAGGCGAAACGTTTCCCAGCACGGCGCATCTCGCCTGACAGTCGCGCCTGAAGGACATTAACTGAGTGTGCAGTCGCTCCCTTGAAGCCCCGCCTTTGGCCGTCATATTCCCGCATATGCCAGATAAGGACAGCCAACGCCCTTCCATCTTCGACCTCGACGCCCTGCGAGAGGCTTTTATGAAGTCTGTTTGCGAAAACAATGTCTCGCCTTCCGAATGGGGCGAACCTGCCGAACGATTCATTCAGGGGCTTGCGGATCACAAGTTTACGGAAGCAGCGGTTAGCCAGATCACCGGAGCGCCGGACGATACCCAGCCATAAGTCCGCAACGGACGAATCCCACTTGATCTAAGATTGGGCAGCCACATAAAAATCGACGTTTCCCGTTGCTTTCTAGGGAGGCATGCGATGGATAACGTGGTTCCGTTCCGCAAGGTGGCGGCGCGCGTCGAAGTGGCGGAACCCAGCGGCGAATGGTTCGTCCGCGTCATCGAGAACGACCAAGAACTTACCCGATCATTTGAACTGGAATCATTCGCGCTGTCCTATGCGGAAGGCCAGCGGATACGGCTAGGATTGCATAGGATCACTCGGATATAGGAATTAACAAAGCTTAACAAAGCCCCGGCGCTCGGGTCTGCGCCGGGGCCGAGTTGGGCCTCAGCGTCGCGCGATCAACAGGCAGAGCTGGCGCAGGTCGCGGTCATAAGTGCCCTCGCTGCTCAGGACGTCGGCACAACAGTTTCTCTGGTGAGCGAGAGCCGAGGTTAGTTCTGAAGAAGACTTCCGAAGCCTTAAGCGGTACTTAAAATGATTTGGATTGGTGCCGGCCGCTGAGAGGCCGCTCAAGCAAGCTGCCAAAAACTAACCGGTGTGGCAACGTCCCGCTCCCGCCGCCCCATTCACGGCAGCGGCGGGCGTCCCTAGGGATGAACCAGGGCCGGCCCGGGGCGGGTGACCCAGGCTGATAGGAGGATGCAATTTCGGTGCCGAGGGCACTGTGCCGCCATGAAACACCAACGAAAAAGCCGGCCTGAGGAATCGCCCGCCGCATGCTCAACATGCCGTGCCAGACGGGTCAATTTCGATGCGAAAAAGCCCGCCACCTTTCGGCAGCGGGGAAGTTTTGGAGTGTGCTGGGATCAACCAGCATAGGTCAACGAGTGGCGGCGGCGTTGGTTGCGAGGGATTGACCACATAGAGGTCGAAGCTATGTCCTGAAATGTCGTGTTCTGGAAAGCGGTCGTGCATGCCCTCTCGCCTGGTCCTGGAATACCTTGCCATTGGGATCATGATCGTATTCGCGTTATGGGTCATGGTACGCACTTGGCCAGAGTTAATGATGTGATCCCTTCTTAGCATGGGCCTGCCGGCCCCACAGCACGCCGCCCCATTCACGGCAGCGGCGGGCGCTCTAGGATGTAAAGCACAAGCCCGGGGGGCGCTGGCGATCCAGGCTGAGGCCAGGAAGCAATCTTGCGGTGGAGACTGCGCCGCCGTGGAACATCAAACGAAAAAGCCCGCCGGCGGGAGCCAGCGGGCTTTGAGACGTGTCTGGCCGGCGTGCTGCCGAGCCGCGAGATAGTCAACGCCCTCTACGGGCCGCAACCGATCCACGAGGCCGAGGCGCTGGCGAAGGCAATCATTGAGGCCGTCGAGAAGCGGGATGAAATGGGGGCGGGCAGTGTATGCCTACTCTGTCAAACCGCATTCAAAATGCACTATGGCCTCGAGGATCGTGCGGTAGAGGCTCTCGACTTGCTTCGTCGGTCTCGCTCGCTGGTGGCCTCATTAACTTCGTTGCCTTGTCCCCTGTGAGCAGCGTGGCTGACTTGCCCTGCTCGCGGCGCTCGGTGCCAATGATGTCCATCCCCGCCTAAGGACTGAGGCTCGCGGGTGTGGCTCTTCAGCTACATACAAATTTTGCCGTTGATTCGATAATAGGCGCTTCGGCTAGGGGACTACTATGAAAGCTCTGTTGCTCGCTTCCTTGATTTCGCTTTCGTTCAGCGCATCGGCCTTATCGGCCGATCTCATCACAGCTCCCGTCGATACCACGCAATGGACTTGGCAAGGGCCATACGCGGGCGTGTTTGGCGCGGGGACGCTGGAACATTACAAGATCAGTGAACCGACTATCGGTGCCAGCGCTACGCACAGCGTCGGTTCGGCAACCATTGGTGGATTTGCTGGCTATAATTTCCAGTCGGGCAAGGTTGTCTACGGCATTGAAGGCGAGCTTGGCTACCGCTTCAAGAAGAACACGTTTGGCGACATTCCCGGCCCCGGCATACTAGACGCTTCAACTGGCTTGTTCGGCTCGTTGAAGGGACGCGTCGGGATGGACATGGGAGCTTATATGCCGTTTGTCACGGCCGGCGTCACTGCTGCAAAGCTGAAAACGTTCTTTCCGGGTGGGGACGCGGAGCGCGATGCAACTGTGGTGGGTGGTCTCGTAGGCGCCGGCATCGATGTGGCGCTGACCCATGAGGTATTCCTTCGCGGCGAGTACGATTTCTCCTTCTTCGGTAAGAAGTCGCTCGAATATTGTGGCGGTGGATGTACCCTCGACCATACCCTTCAGACACATGATTTCCGCGTCGGCATCGCCATAAAATTCTAATTGTTCGCGCATCGGCGGTGGCGCCAAACTTCAGTTTCGTTGATGACGAAGAGCGGGCCATCAAGCTATCGCGGATCATCCAGCGGCAGGTCGACTGGGAACTCCGATGGCGCACGCTCCGGAGAGTTCGCCGCCGAATTAGGCCGACGCAAGACTAGGCATCACTTGACGAAGCCTTTCGACGGCCCGGGGTCATTGGGTCATGGCCAAGGGCATCAATATCGGCGATGAGGTCGCGATAACCGCAACCGTCCGGCGGCGGGTAACTGAGGACCGCGTGAGCGTTTCCATCGCTTCTTATGGACAGCCGCATTCGATTTGCGACCAAACAACGAAGGTGCAGAACGGGCAGCACATCGAGCTGATTGGCAGCGTCACCCAAATCCGGGCGGGACCTGCAGTTCGCATAATGTCTTCGGTTCCACATGCGCCTCCTTTACTACTCCATCCAGAGGAGGGGCGGCTCGGGTTCCACAAACAAGAAAGCCCGCTGCCTCGGGGAGTGCAGCGGGCCCTTGGCGCTCGGAGTTGAGGGGTCATCTCCATGCTGAGCGGAACAATCCGCAGATAAGAGTTTGGTTCCGATGAATGCTCCCGACTCACCCTGATCTGCACTAAGGTCCAATAACCTCCGACCCGGCAATGTTTTTCTGGCCTGCAAAAAAGATGCCCACCGGCCGAAGCCAATGGGTAAACTGGAGATGACGTGCATGTGACTACAGAGGGATTGCCGGTGCTAATCTGAAGGTAGAGCAGCACGCCAAGAGCGCCACCAGGCCGCGTTCGCGCCCAAATGATAACTCAGATCCATTCGATGACGGGTCGCGTAATCATCAGCCAGAATATCGCGGTCACGGCTGCGAATGCTGGGAAGCCGAAGATAAACCACAGCCGGAACAGTCGACTGTAGCGCTCAGGTGGAGGCTCGCCGGATGCTGCTGCCTCTGCCGCCAGATTGCGCATCGTTATTTGCATCCAGACGACTGGAAGCCAGAACAGACCGGTGACGATGTAGAGCAGAATCGACAGGGCAATCCAGCCCTCCCAAAGCGAATAGCCGGCTTGCCAGGCGAGCGCGACCCCCGTCACAGGCTGCGCGACAACGGCCGTGGCCGTGAACACGAAATCCGCAATGACGACGATCCGGGCTACTGCGGCAATCGTCGCAGCATTGCCTGTCCGGTGCGCGAGCAGCATGAAGAATGCGATACCAGCGCCCGTGCCGAGTAGGATGGCGGCCCCGATGATGTGGAGGAACTTCAGCAGGAAATAGACCATCAGCGCTCCGCCAGGATCGCTAGCGCGACGAAGTGCACGACGAGGATTGGCAGGATCTTCATCAGCGGACCGAGCGGCTCGTTCCAAAGTCCCGGACGCAAGATCGTGCCCGAAACCCCATAGAACAACGAGATCCCGATCGCTGCCCAAAGTCCCAGCCGGGCAGTTGGTCGCCAGGCAATCAGCGTGCCCACCGCAATGTCGGCAAGCGCGCCGGCCACCACTGTCGGCTCGGCCAGTGCGCTGACTGCCGTATTGCTCAGAAGTTCGACACCGCTACGCCACCCGGTGGTAAGCGAGATGATGCCAGTCATAATCCAGAAAAAAGGAAGCACGACGAAAATCGCTGGCTTGACGAAATAGAGGCGAGCAAACCATCGTTCCTGTACGGTCGCGGGGTTGGTCGCAAGTGTGCTTGACAGGCTCGACGGCTGGAGCCCGGTCATCCTCATCCACGGCTCAGGGTCGCCCGTCGCACCTCGCGTGATCTCCTTCGCGGCGTTGGTCCGCATCGGTGGCCGCCATCCGAGCGCGCCTGCCAGATCGCCCAAGCGGTAGAGCACCCTGGAAGCCCCGCCCGGAATGACAAATTCTCGAGCTTTTCTCCAGCCGAACCAGCGACGATAATGGTCGATGACCTCGCTCATCAAGAGTGCCTCGGGCCCGGCCAGTTCCACCGCCACACGGGAAGGACTGTCGGGGCGCAGAAAAAATTCGACCGTGGACACGACGTCTTCGAGTTGGACGACCTGGAGGCGCCCGGTATTCGGCATCACCGGGAGAAGTGGTAAAGCGGCCAACCCGCGAAACAGTGCGCTCGCTCCATAGGCGGGTCGTCCGAGTACGACAGCGGGCCGCAGTATGACCCAGTCAAGATCAAGGGCCGTTAGCGCTTCATCCCCCGCTAGCTTGCTGGACGAAAACGGGGAGAGCTGTAGGCGGTCCACCCCAATTGCAGAGAAATGGATGACCTTCGTGACCCCTGTTTGCGCACATGCCTTGAACAACGCCGCTGCCGCGCTCTGGTGAACCGCGCGTGGGCTATCATGCAGCCCTTTTTGCAGGACGCCGACGCAGTTGACGACGGCATCGACACCTGACAAATGGCGATGCCAGTCTGCCGGATCCAAGGCCTTCGCGATGTCCAACACAATCTCGCGGCTCCCTGAAAAACAGCGCGATCCGTTGGGCCGAACAACACGATAGACCTCGTGTCCTTCCTGGCTAAGCCGCGCGCATACCGCAGCACCAATGAGACCAGTTGCGCCCGCTACCAAGACTTTCATCGCATGAAACCTGGCATGGAGATCAGGCCGCAATGCGTATTGCTTGGTGGCTGAACCCCAACATAGCTGACGAGGGGGGCGGCCATCAGGGTCGTTCGAAACTCGAAGGAGTGTTCCAAGATTTCCTCACTTTTGGCGCAACCGCAACCCGCTGCTAACCAACAACGTCTCTTGCGTTCAGTTCCGCCGGAAAATTGGGTAGCGCCTGGAAGGAGTGGTCGACCAGCCGGGCATACACGATCGCAGGACCGTGGAAGCCTTCTTCGCTTGTCCATATCGACGCTGACCAGCAGAGTCCGATAGATTGCCAACGGCGGTCCATATCCAACCAGCCATGGCTTGGCTGTTCGACCAGGGCGGCAGCCGGTCCTAGGCGAGAGGGGCAATTGGCTAGAGGAGATTAACGTCGATGACGAAAGTTCGCGCCCTTGTCCTTGAACGTCAGCACCAACTCAAGCTGCGTGATGTCGATCTGCCGCAGACAGTGGGTCCGGGCGAGGTTCGTATCAAGATCGATACGGTCGGTGTCTGTGGGTCCGACGTGCATTACTACACCCATGGGCGCATCGGCCCGTTCGTGGTCCAAGCGCCGATCGTCTTGGGCCACGAAGCCGCTGGCACCATCGTGGAAACAGGCGAAGGCGTCGAGCATCTGAAGATCGGCGACCGCGTCTGCATGGAACCAGGCATCCCGGATCCCAATTCGCGAGCGAGCCGGCTCGGCCTCTACAACATCGACCCGGCGGTCAGGTTCTGGGCGACGCCGCCGATTCATGGCGTATTGACAGCCCATGTCGTTCACCCCGGCAACTACACCTTCAAATTGCCCGACAATGTCAGCTTCGCCGAGGGCGCCATGGTCGAGCCCTTCGCCGTCGGCATGCAGGCTGCGGCCAAGGCCAAGATCGCGCCGGGTGACACAGCGGTGGTGCTTGGGGCAGGGCCGATCGGCACGATGGTGGCGATTGCCGCCCTTGCCGGCGGCTGTGCCCGCGCCATCGTCGCAGACCTCGCTCAACCCAAGCTCGACATCGCCAAAAGCTTCAAGGGTGTGGTCCCGGTCAACATCCGCGACAAGAACCTAGGGGCGGAGGTGAAACGCCTGACCGCCGGCTGGGGCGCCGACGTCGTCTTCGAATGCTCCGGGTCGCCCAAAGCATGGGAGACGTTGCTCGATCTGCCGCGACCCGGCGGCGCCGTGGTGGTGGTCGGCCTACCGGTGGCGCCGGTGGCGTTCGACATCGCTACGGCCTCGACCAAGGAAATCCGCATCGAGACGGTCTTCCGCTATGCCCACCAATATGACAGGGCGATCGCGCTGATGGCATCGGGTAGGGTCGACCTCAAGCCGCTGATTTCGGCAACCTTTCCCTTCGAAGACTCCATCGCGGCTTTCGACCGCGCGGTCGAAGGCCGGCCGGCGGACGTGAAGCTGCAGATCAGACTGCCGGATTAAGGCGAGCGCCGGGCTAACAGATTTGGCCCGCCTCCACTCTCATTGATGCGTCCACGCCTGGTGAACTGGTCGGCTATTGGTAGTTCCCCGTCTCCATTGCGATCACCACCATGTCGGTGATCGCAGTTGCAACTGGCTCAATGCAGCGATGACCCCGATGCAGACGGTCTCCTGCTTCCGTCGCGTTCCAGAAAACAATCCCTGTCCGGCTGTGATGGACGGCGTGCGAGGGCAGCGTCCGCCGACATGGATCTGACTTGACAAGTCAACACGCGTCCCACACGCTGCCTTAACAAAAGGCACAACAAACTTACAAAAGTTCAAGTTTGCACGATCTGGCCGATAGGGAGAAAGGCCAATGCATCTCTCTCACCAAGCGGAGATTTGCCCGTGAGCACGGCAACCTTCACGCAGGAGGGGTCCAGCTGGGCCCTGCCCCGGTTCATGACGGCCGAGCATCCTTTTCCCTGGCTCGCGCCAATCACGGTGATGCTTCTGGTTTTCGGCATCTATCCTCTCGCCTATTCGGTCTGGCTGTCGTTTCACAAACGCAATGTCGTTTCCCGGCAGCTTGATTTCGCGGGAGTGCACCAATGGGCGCGCGCATTTTCGGATACGCGTATGTGGCACTCTTTGGAAACGACGCTGATTTACACCTTCGTCGCACTGGCCGTTCAGCTTGCACTCGGCATCCTCATTGCGCTTCTGCTTGATACCGATCGCAAGGGCTATGGGATACTTCGGGCGCTGATGACGCTGCCGCTGGTCGTGCCGCCTGCCGTGACAGGAATGATGTTCTTGCTGATGCAGGACGGCTCTTTCGGTGTCCTGTCGTTCTACCTCTACGCCCTCGACCTGATCTCGCCGGCGCAGCCGATCCTGACGCAGCCGGTTACCGCATTGCTGGCGATCCTGCTGGCAGACATATGGCAATGGACGCCATTCATGGTGCTCATCATCCTGGCGGGCCTGCGCGCGCTGCCGAAAGAACCTTTCGAAGCCGCAGCGATCGACGGGGCCAACGGCATCCAGACATTCTTGCGGCTTACACTGCCGATGCTGCGCAAGGTGATAGCGGTCGCCGTACTGATCCGCGGCGTCGATCTCTTCCGCATCTATGACTACGTCTACATCATCACTGCCGGCGGGCCAGGCACGGCTACCGAAACGCTTTCATTCTATGCCGGCCGCATCTACTTCACCGGAGACTTCCCCTACGCCGCGACCCTGTCGCTGATTGTGCTGGTTGTGCTGATCGCCGTGTCCAACGTCTTTGTCAGGCTTTTCAAGGTGAGGTTCTGATGGAGCCGTCCCGCGTCCAGATGATCACCCGCGACGTGCTCGCCGTGTTGGTGGTGGCGATCTTCATGTTCCCGATCGCCTGGTGGGCTCTGTCCTCCGTCAAACCCTATTCCGCGATCTTCGACCGCAGCGGACCGGTCTACACCGGTTTCACGCCGACGCCGGACAATTACCGCGTGACGCTGCTTGGCGTCTCGCGCGTCGACATAGGCATGGAACAGGGCGGCGAGGCGGCGGGGGTGATCAAGGGGGGCGCCAGTTCCTACGATTCCCGCCAGTCGCTTCTCGACAGCGCGATCATAGCTGTCGGCTCGACGGCACTGACGCTGTTGCTGGCGACACTGGCCGCATATTGTCTGTCACGAATGCAGTTCAGTGGCCAGCAGTCTTTCCTTTTTTGGATCCTCTCGCAGCGCTTCATGCCGCCAATCGCGATCGTCATACCGGTCGTTTTCATGTTCCGGGATCTCGGATTGCGCGACACCTATACGGGGCTGATCCTCGTTCACAGTTTGATCAACCTGCCGCTGGCCGTCTTGCTTTTGAAGTCGTTCTTCGACGATGTCCCGCGCGAGGTCGACGAGGCGGCACTGATTGACGGCGCTACGCGCTGGCAGACGTTTCGACGTGTGGTCGTTCCCATGGTCAAAGGTGGCATCGCCGCGACAGCTGTGCTGTGTTTCATCTTTTCATGGACCGAGTTCCTGCTCTCTTTGTTCCTGACAACGTCGATCCGCACTGTGCCGGTGAAGATCTCGACTTTTGTCACCTCGACCGCGACCGAGTGGGGCTACATCACAGCACTTGGCACGTCCGCGATCATACCCAGCTTCATCTTTATCCTACTGGTTCAACGGCATCTGGTCCGGGGCCTCACCCTCGGATCGCTGAAGGAGTGAGGCCCGAACGAGAAGAATTAAACAAATCGCAAAGGAGGAACGATCATGAGCTTCAGAGATCACGACAAGAAGACATTCATCGCCGATACCTGCAATGACTTTACGGCGAACCGAATGACCAAACGCGACTTCATGAGGAAGATGGCGCTGGCTGGCGTTGGCTTTTCTGCCTTTGGCTCGGCCATGCTGGGCGGCGGCCGCTCCAATCGCGCCGGGCTGGGCCTGGGGGTCGAAGAAGCCCGCGCCCAGGACACGGATATGCTGAAGTGGCTGGCCGATGTCGGCAAACCCTATGCCGGCACGAAAATCCGTTACACTTCGGAAGCGACGCCGCCAACGATCGTCGCCAACCAGCTCGTCGCGGGTGAGTTCACCAAGGCGACCGGCATTGAGGTCGAGGTCGAGATCGTCCCGCTGGAACAGGTTCTCGCCAAGGCTACGCAGGACGTACAGGGCCAGCTGGGCACCTATGACGTCTACTATCTCGACCAGTCCTGGATGGCGACGTTTGCTCAGGATGTCATCGATCCGCGCGAATACTACGGCCAGAACAAAGAACTGGCGATGCCAAACTTCGACTGGGACGATTTCTCCAAGCCGCTTGTCGATGGCATCGCTATGTATAATGGCAAACAATGCGGAATTCCCTTCGATATCCCGATCTTCATCCTGATGTATCGGAAAGACCTTTTCGACAAACACAACATCGCGTTGCCGACAGACCTCGACGCCTATCTCAAGGCCGTGCAGGCGCTCACAGAGGCAGAAAAGGGCAATGGCATCTTTGGCACGGCCTGCCAGGCCAAGTCCGGCCATTATTCGCTCGAATGCGACTGGACCTTCGCACTGTGGGGGCATGGCGGCTCGATCTTCAACAAGGACAAGAAGTTTGTCGGCAACGACGAGCGCGGGGTGGCCGGGCTAAAATTCTACCAGGAGCTGGTCAAGAACTCGCCGCCCTCCGCCACGACATGGACCTGGGATGGTCAGGGGCAGGCCCTGACACAGGGACAGGCCGCCATGGCAATCACCTGGGGCGAGGATTTCCCCGGCTTCGATGCCAACGATTCCAAGGTCAAAGGACTGTTCGAGGCTCTGCCGGCGCCCAAAGAGGTCCCCGGCCGTCGCGCCGTCGCCGATTGCGGCTTCAATGAGATCCCGGCCGTCGGCCACCAGGGCGGTTCCACGATCTCGCTGTCGCAATATTCCAAGAACAAGGAAGCAGCATGGCTGTTCATGCAATGGGTCTGCTCGAAGGACGTGATGGCACGGGTGTCGACGCTGGGCGGCGGCGCCTCGCCGATGCGCAATTCCTCCTTCACCGACCCTCGGGTCAAGGCGAAAGCCGTTGTTGGACCGGGCACCACACGCCATTTCGACGCGATCAAATACACCATCGACAACCAAATGGGATCGGAGCCGGACATGCCGATTTGGGCAGATTTGTCGAACAATGACATCCCGGTTGAGCTCGGCAAGCTGCTAACGGGCCAGGACTATGGCGGCGACGCCAAGGCATGCCTGGATGCCATTGCCGGTATTGTCGACGGCAAGGTCAAGGATGCCGGCCTTTAGCGGGATACTCCAGTGATTTCGGCGACGGGCGGTTTCGACCGTCCTCGCCCCTTTGGCAAAATGGCGGCAATGGTTCCGGATCTCGTCATCGGCATTGATTCCTCGACCTCGGCGACCAAGGCGATTGCCTGGGACCGCAACGGTCGCGCCGTGGCGGAGGGCCGTGCGTCGATAGCAATGTCCAACCCTCGTCCCGGGTATTTCGAGCAGGATCCGGCCGATTGGTGGGCCTCGACGGTTACAGCGCTCCGCACCGTGACGGCAACAGTTTCGCCGGCACGCATTGCCGGCCTAGCCATTTCCAACCAGCGCGAAAGCTTCGGCCTTTTCGATGAGCAGGGGGAAGCGATCGGGCCCGCAACGCTCTGGCTCGATGAGCGTGCCCGCCACAAGGCACGCAGTTTCGGCGAGTTCTTCGGCGCGGCACGCATCCATGCGATATCCGGCAAGCCGCTGGACGTGATCCCATGCCTCTATCGCATGATCTGGTTTCGCGAGGAGCAGCCACAAATCTTTGCCCAGGTGCAGCGCATGGCCGAGGTGCACGGCTACCTGGTCTTTCGCTTGAGCGGCCGATGGATAACGTCGACCGCCTCCGCAGACCCGATGGGCGTGCTCGACATGCGAACCATGGACTGGTCGAACGAACTATTGGACGCGGCCGGGGTCGCGCGGCGACTGATGCTGGATCTGGCGCGGCCTGGCACCATCTTGGGCCAATTGACCCCGCAAGCCGCCATGCTGACGGGCTTGCGGGAGGGCACGCCGATCGTCGCCGGCGGCGGCGACGGTCAATGCGCCGGCACGGGCGCTGGTGTGTTACAAGCGGGATGCGCCTACATAAACCTCGGCACCGCGGTCGTCTCCGGCAGCTTCGGCATCGACTACGTCCATGACCCGGCCTTCCGCACCGAGACGGCGGTCGCCGAAGACGGATATATCTACGAAACGTGCCTTCGCGCCGGCACTTTTCTCGTCGACTGGATGACGCGTGAAATGCTCGGCGCCGAGCTGTGTGGGTCCAGCGGCCCCCTGGAGACGCTTGAGGCCGAAGCCGCGGTTAGCCCGATCGGCGCAGGCGGCATAATGCTCCTGCCCTATTGGCAGGGCGTCATGGATCCGCACTGGGACAGCGCCGCCCGCGGCGTAATTGCCGGCCTTTCGGGCTCGAGCCGCCGCGGCGACCTCTATCGCGCCGTGCTGGAAGGAATAGCGCTGCACCAAGCCGCGACAAGTCAGCGGGCCGCTGCCGCCGCTGCTCAGAATATCGACCGCTTCATCGCGATCGGCGGAGGAGCGAAGTCCGACCTGTGGATGCAGATTCTGGCGGATGCACTCAACCGTCCCATAAAACGTTCTACGACCGTGGAAGCCTCCTCGCTCGGCGCGGCAATGGCAGCGGCAAAGGGGGTCGGCTGGTTTTCCACGATCGCAGAAGCGTCGCTCACGATGGCCAGCGAACCAGCTAAGTCCTTCGAACCCGATGTGGGTCGTGCCTGCCGCTATGCCGAACTTCTTGCGATTCACGCCGATCTTTGGCCAACGCTTTCCGCTTGGAACCGGCGGCTCGCGGCCTTCATGGAGGCTGACCATGGCTGAAACGATCAACTGGAACGCCTTGATCGAGGATGTTGTCGCAGGCCAGTGGAAGGATCCCAACACAGGCGCGGCCGCCGACCTGCCGTTCCAAACGATCGAATTGCTGGAAACAACCGAGGGCCGCGAGGCGGATCTCGTTGCGCCTCTGACGCTGGGCAGCCGCATCGCTGTCGTGTCGGACGTCAACACCCTCGAAGTGATGGGTCGGCGCGTTGCCAAGGCCCTGCGTGCCATCGCCCATGTCGACGAAATCGTGCTGCCTCACGATCTCGCCTGCGACGAGGCGACGATCCAGATGATCAGGGAAAGAACGCGGCACGCCGACGGGGTCGTGGCCGTGGGATCGGGCGTCCTCAACGACAGCTGCAAGCAAGCAACCTTCCTTGACGACCGGCCTTATGCCGTCTTCGGCACGGCAGCGTCGATGAATGGCTATGGCGCCTCGACAGCGTCCGTGACCTTGGCGTCAGGGCTCAAAATCTCGCTGCCCTCGCACGCTCCGCGCGGCATCTTCCTGGACCTTGGTATTTCGGCCGCAGCGCCGACCTGGCTCAGCGCCGCCGGACTTGGCGACAGCCTTTGCCGTTCCACCGCGCAGATCGATTGGTGGGCCTCGCATCGGCTGTTTGGCACCTACTATTCCGACGTGCCCTACTTGCTGCAGGCGGGCGATGAGGAACCCATGCTGGCCCATGCGTCTGGCCTTGCCAGGCATGACATCACCGCAGTCGGGCACCTCCAGCGAGTCTTGACGCTATGCTCGATGGGCGTCTGCTTCGCCGGCGTTTCCCATCCCGGCTCCATGGGAGAGCACCAAATCTCCCACTGGATCGACATGTTCGCGCGAGAGCATCATCCTGGTACCACTCACGGTCAGCAGGTTGGGGTTGCCTCGCTGGTCATGGCGCGTCTGCAAGCCAGGCTGATGGACACGGAAGAGCCGCCGCAGGCAAGGCCGACCCTTGTCGATGAGACCGCGATGCTGGCCCGCTATGGGGCGCAGCTTGGGCCACTTTGCATTGCGGAGATGAAGAAGACAGCACTCGATCACAGCCAGACGGAAGCCTTCAATCGCAAACTTTGGGAAATCTGGCCGGCTCTGCGCCGGGAGCTTCGTCCGATGGCAACGCCGGTTGCCCGCATGGAGGCGGCGCTCAAGGCTGCGGGAGGGCCGCTCACCGGAGCAGAATTAGGTCTACCGCGACAGCTTTGGCACGACGCCATTCGCTATTCGCGAGAAATCCGTGGCCGCTGGTCCTTTGTCAATCTGGCCGCCGATGCGGGGCTCCTTGAAGAGTTCCTGGAGAGCGAATGGTGAACCGTATTGGATCGCCGCCGGTATGTCGCAAGGCCAAGCCAACAGGGTAAGCGCAATCGAAGGGATCGCAATTTATGGCCTCTGTCACCATCAGCAACATAAGGAGGGAGTATGGCGCCGTCGAGGTGATCCCTGGGCTCGATCTTTCGATCGAAGATGGCCAGTTCGTCGTGCTGTTGGGGCCGTCCGGGTGCGGCAAGTCCACTCTGCTACGCATGATAGCCGGTCTTGAGCCAATCACGTCCGGTGCGATCGCCATCGGTGACAAGGTCGTCAATACTCTTCATCCCAAAGATCGCAACATCGCGATGGTCTTCCAGAATTACGCGCTTTACGCCCACATGACGGTCTTCGACAATATGGCCTTTTCCATGCAGTTGAAGAAACGCCCCAAGGAAGAAATCAATCAGAAGGTGGGATGGGCGGCGTCGATCCTCAACCTCACTCCCTACCTCGAACGGTATCCCCGCCAGCTTTCGGGCGGCCAGCGGCAGCGCGTTGCCATGGGCCGAGCCATCGTGCGCGATCCAACCGTATTCCTGTTTGACGAGCCGCTGTCCAACCTCGACGCCAAACTGCGCGTGCAGATGCGGACGGAAATCAAAGAACTCCATCAGCGGTTGAAGACCACCACCGTCTACGTCACGCACGACCAGATCGAGGCTATGACCATGGCCGATGTCATCGTCATCATGCGAGACGGCCACGTCGAGCAGATCGGGCGGCCGCTCGATGTCTACGATCACCCCGCAAATCTCTTTGTCGCCTCGTTCATCGGCTCGCCTGCAATGAATTTGTTCCATGGCGAGGTGGCGCCCGAGCGCGATGCCTGGGTGGTGCGGACAGACAAGCTATCTCTCCCGCTGCCGCCGAAAGCTGCGGTCCGGCCCGGGCAGAAGGTGATCTATGGTATTCGCCCCGAACATCTTCGACCGGTGGCCAACGGGAGCGGCATCCCGACGACGGTCAACGTTGTGGAGCCAACCGGCCCCGAGCTTCATATCTTTGCAAGCATGGGCGACAGCACGATCTGCTCGGTGCTGCATGATCGCATGGAACTCTCTCCCGGAGCCGTGATCCATCTGGAGCCGACGCCTGACCGAATCCACCTGTTCGATCAAGACAGCGGCAAAAGACTGGACAAGGAGAGCAATTGAATGGCGCGGATCGTTATCCTCGGCGCCGGCGTCATGGGCTCTGCCATGACCCTTCCGGCCGCTCACGCGGGTAACCGCATCACTCTCGTTGGCACCCATCTCGATGAGGAAATCATTGGCTCCGTGGCGGGCACAGGTCATCATCCGCGCCTCAACATTACTCTACCTGGCGCAGTAACCGCCTGTTCCTGGACTGCCTTCGGGGCAGCGATGAAGGAGGGACCCGATCTGCTTGTACTCGGCGTCTCGTCGGCCGGCGTTCCCTGGGCGATCGACCGCATTGCTGAGAGCATCAAGTCGCCAGTGCCGATACTGATGATCACAAAAGGACTCGCCGCGAGCGACGCAGGCATTGAAATCCTGCCACATCTGCTCGCTCGCGAGATTGAACGGCGCACCGCCTTGACGATCCCAGTGATGGCTGTCGGCGGACCCTGCATTGCCGGCGAGCTGGCGGCACAGCGTGATACCTCAGTGATTGTGGCCGGGCACGATCCGGACCAGATTGCTGCGGCGTCCCACATTCTGCGAGCTCCCTTCTATCACATGCGACCGTCGTCCGATCTCGTCGGTGTCGAGATCTGCGCCGCTTTCAAGAATTTCTACACGCTGGCGGTTGGCGCTCCGATCGGACTGCTGGAGCGCGACCACAAGGCGCCAAATGGTGCCCTCATGCACAACCTTGCCTCGTCCCTTTTTTCGCAATCGCTCGCCGAGATGGCCATTTTGGTCGAAGCCCTGGGCGGAAGAATCGAAACAGTGCAGGGACTGGCTGGCTCCGGTGATCTTTATGTGACCTGCCAAGCCGGCCGCAATGGCCGCATGGGACGCTTGCTTGGCCGCGGCTTGCCTTATTCCGTAGCCAAGCGGGAACATATGAGCTCGGACACGGTCGAGGGCGCGCAACTGGCGCTGGATCTTGGCCAAACATTGGAGAAAATGATGGCGCAAGGTTTACTTCCGGGCGATCACCTGCCGCTGACGGCTGCCATCATCGACGCGATTTGCCATGATGCCCCGCTGGGCTTGTCCTTCGACCGCTATCACCGGTGCTAAGGACGATGCCAGAAAGTCAACCAACGCTTCATATCGATTCGGACACGGCGCCGCCGAGCCGTTCGTAGCCCGCGCAGTGGACAGAATGTTGTGATGGAGAAACCACCCCGAAAAAAACGTGATGGCCGCCATGCCGTAACCAGCTCCGTCTCGACCGATCGTGAGGAAGGGCTCCTCGTCCGCGCCGCCTGGCTGGCTTATGTCGGAGACCTCACGCAAGCCCAAATCGCCAAGTCCCTTGGCCTAACTCGCCTTCGCGTCAACCGAATGCTGGCGCAGGCCCGCGAGCGGGGGATAGTTCAGATCCGCATCAATTCGAAGGTGGCGAACTGCATTGAGTTGGAGAACCGGTTGCGTCATAGCTACGGCGTCTCGGATCCGATCGTGGTTCCGACACCGCCCGATCCTGCTCTGCTACCCCAAGTCATCGCAGCCGCCGCCGGGCAAGCCCTGTCGCTCAGGATCCGCGACGGGATTTCGGTGGGCGTCGGATGGGGTCGCACGCTCCAACTCAGCCTCCGGTCGGTGACTGTACGTCCGGTCAAAGGGATGTCCGTCGTTTCCTTGCTCGGCGGACTGACGCGCGGGTCGGCGATCAACATCTATGAGATGGCGTCGCGGCTCGCTGCGCTCTACGAGGCGGAATGTTTCTACATCGCCGCACCGGTGTTCACCGATACCGAGGCCACGCGCGATCTGCTGATGCGCCAGTCGATTCTGGAAGACGCCTTCACACATGCCCGCGACGTCGATGCCGCTTTCGTCTCGGTCGGTGCGGTGCATAAGGACGCAACCATTTTTCGGATCGGGCTGATAGGCGAGGACGATCTCATATCGCTGCACCAGGCAGGCGCCGTCGGCGATATTTGCGGCCACTGGATCGATGCCGATGGACAGCTCGTCGATCACCCGCTCAACCATCGTGTGATAGGCCTCGCTCCTGAAAGCCTGCGCGACATCGACACCGTCATCCTGCCCTCCGGTGGCCTCGACAAGGTTCCGGTGCTGCGCGCGGTGCTGCGTCTCGGTGTCGTCGATGTTTTGATCACGGACGAGCAAACCGCCGCGGCGATCCTTGCAGAAAAGCCCTAGCTTAGACGGACCTTTGGCATCGGTTGCCAAAGATCGAGTGAAACAGCGCCTTGCGCGCGGCTGCAACGGGCCAGGACAAAGCCAGGACCACCTTCTTATTCAGTGGTCGCAGGGTCAATCCCTGCATCGCCTACCAGCCAGCGCACCGATCCCGTTGGATATCACGCTCAAAGCGTCCACTGAAAAAGGCAACTGGCGCGAACTTATCGCATGACCGCTAAATCAGTCCTCTGCGAACGTTCAGGTGAGTGAACGCCGTCACCAGGATTGCACCGACCATGAAGTAGAGCGTGGGAATGGCGTGGCCGTTGTGGAACTGGAAACCAGCACAAAGGAGGGCTAGGACAACGGCGAGAAAGGCGGTTAGACGCGAGACGTTATCCGACATGGGGCGACCTTTGAAAACGGGTGGCCGCCCTCAATCGGCCGCGCGCTCTATAAAGCGCTTTGCACCGTCCTGCAAGCTCGGCCTGGTGCAGGCTCTTGGCCCGACACAACCCGACGCTCACAGGTTCTCCACTGTGCCCTGTTGGGGGCGGAGCGGGCTGGCGAAGCCCGTGATGACACATTTGCCACTCTGGCGCCTCCCGTGGACTGGTGCGGGCCGGGCATGGCGGGTATCGAAATCCTGCCGTCGAACACGCTCCTGATCCTCGCAATCTCGCTACGCGAATAGCCGCGACCAGAACCTGCCGAGTGCACACCAATTTACGCAGAATACGACCCTTTTCGCCACGTTTCGATCTCTCAGTGCACACGGAGCGCACACAAAAAACGGCCACCTACACGAAACTCTCGTCCGGCTCCTGGCGTGTCCAAGTCCGTCGCAAAGATCGCTACGTCAGCGACCTTCCTGCGCCGCGACGACGCACGGTGCTGGGCGACCGAAACCGAGCGCCAGGTCGATCGCGGTGAGACGCCGACCAAGTCTCCAGCTTGGCCTTGAGCAATTCGACCTCTTGCCGGAAATATTCCCGTTTGAGCAAAAGGGTCTGTGCCCGGCTCTCAAGAGTATTCGGGTAGCCCAGACCCGGCTCTCGATAAGATTCGCGAGAGGCAGTGCCAGTTCGCCTCGAGGAATATACGTGACACGCCCCAGAGCAAAGCCGCAATCTGCAGGCACCGCGCCGCCCACCAGGTTTTGTCGATATCAAGGTCGACGGCGCCCTCTTTCCACGGCGTCCATCCCTTGCCAGGCCGCTCGGTCAGATCACAATCGCGCATGCCGCAGATCATGCTTAAGTCGCGACTTATTGCCAAGCCTCGGGCAAACTGCCATCGCGGTGCTGCATCGCCTCCGCGATCACTGCGAAGACGCTGCCGACTTCCTCATAGATCTCGCTTACCGCGACGCCCTCTCGGTCCGCAGCTTCCATCACCTGGTCAACTAGATCGTTTATCGCGGCCGGGTCGTCGGTCACCGCATCAGGCAGATGCTCTGCCATCCACCGGTCGAGGAAATTGGCGCCGCGTGTGCTCATTTTCCATAAGTAGCCGGCGCATATTAGGTTCCGCTAGAATACAGGGGGCGCTGGGATCAAAGGGAACCCAATTAGGCAGATTCATCTACGTCAGCCCCTCTAAGGAACCTCGCCAGAACAGCGGTCGGTGATGCAGCAACGAAATTGCCTGTCACCGCCGATCGGCTGACCCCTTAGTTCGTTCGGATGCTTTGTGCGAGCTGCCTTAAAGAGCGCATAAACCCTTAGCCGGCGAGACGACGCGGCCCCCCGCTAATCTCGCCGGTTAGGCTCGGCGTCCTTCAGGCAACCCTCTTGCTTCATGGCGCCGAGCCGACAAGACTCTGCTTGCCTTGACACTGCGCTACCCAGGCCAGAACGCTGCTGTCCCGAAGATCACGGCAATTCCGAGTGCCGCTAATGCCATGATCGCGACCATTGTGGCCTCGAACGGGCCACCGCCATTCCCTTTGTCCGACATTATGGGTGATTCCAACACACGCCACCAACCGTCGTGTGCCGGCCTCGTGAGGTCACTTACAAGTGTTAATCGTCTTCCTTGTATCTTGCAGGGAGGCCTTGCGATATCGCGGCCGCTCGCTTGTCGAGCGCCGCCTGCAAGCGTGCAGCGACGACAAGGATGCTATCAGGGATCGGTTGAGGGTTCAGCCTGGGTCATGGCTGGACTAACATTTGTTTCCCGGGAATGTTCCCGCTCGCCGGCACCGGAACCAAAGCGGAATATGACGATTTCCTAATGGAAGGGACCGCAACGGACGCAAAACAATGGTTGAAATTTTCGAGATGGAGCTTGCCAAGGCCAGGCTGAGTGTAAACCAAGCTGAATCCGAACTCACACGTGTCGAACGGATGTTGAACAAGCGATATGGCGTGGGCATCGACATCACCCTCTGCGACACCGTACGAGACGCGCAAAGACGGGTCGCTGAAGCCAGAGAGCAGCTGATGAAGGTGAAGGCCGGCGCCTAAGCTCGCCGTTGGCCCGCATCAACATCGGCGATGAGGTCGCCATCACCGCGACCGTTCGGCGGGGGGTGACGGAGGACCGGGTGAGCGTTTCCATCCCGTCTTATGGGCAGCCGCATTCGGTCATCGACACATCAACAAACGTGCAGAAGGGGCAGCACATCGAGTCGATCGGCAACGTTACGCACCTACTCGACAAAAACCGCGTAACGGTCAACCTGGGCATTCCCGTGACCGTCGATGCCGCTGTCGCCAGGCTGGTGAATGCCTACAAGCCGCCGACCAGAAAGGCGCCGCTGGTGGACAAGCCGACATGAGGGCGGGCCGCCAACCTGCAACCAAGGAACCGCAACAGAATCGCTCATGCCGTCCGACAAACGAAAGGGAAGGTTCGGTTTCGCCCTTGGTCTCCGTGACACGCACCCAGTTTTCCTCCTGACGCCATAATGTGAAAGGCTGGCCCATGTGTGCCCCTGCCGCCTTGAAGGGAAGCTGTGCCATGAGCATGCTCGAAGACACCACCGATCCGCTGGCCCTGATCTCAACCTGATATTGCGGCATGTCGCCCCCCGGGGATTGCTGTACCGTGAGTCAATCAGCTTTAGCTAAAACAGTCCGGAACTTTTGCCATGGCGGGATGTTGCTGGCCGCATGACGAAGCCTTCAGACCTTGGACCGCCCATTAAGGGCAACCCGCACGAGCCCTCCGAGGAGGGCGACCTTTTCTATAAGTGCAAGATCTGCGGACAGCCGGTCGACATGCGCGATCTGCGTCAGGTGATGTGGCACGAGAAGCCGAGGCATGAGCGGCTGAAGCCCGAAGTCGTCAAAGGCTCCTGAAACGCAAAAAGCCCGCCGGTCGGAGCCAGCGGCTCAACGACAGAATGGTTGCTCACAGCCGGCGAACCGCCCTATGATCGGCAGGGTTGGGAATAAGATGGCGCCAAGGTTCATAGCAAAGCAGCTTTCCTGGCCGGCTGGTATTGCCGGCTGGCTCGTCCGAGCTGGTATGAACCGGGGCAACGCCCGGCTGAACAACTTCGCTCTCGATCAATTACAGCTGGTTCCGAAAGATCGAGTGCTGGAAGTCGGTTTCGGCGGCGGCGCAGCAGTGCAGCGCCTTCTCCCTGGCGCGTCATTCGTGTGCGGTGTTGATCGCTCCCGCGATGTGGTGAGCGCTGCCGCTCGCCAGTTTGCCGATGCGGTGCGCGACGGACGAGCAGAGTTTCACGTCGGCGCGGTTGAAAAGCTGCCCTTGCCGGATGCGACATTCGACAAAGCCCTCAGCGTCCACACAGTATACTTCTGGCAAAGCCTGAAAGCCGGATCTGCTGAGTTGGCACGAGTTCTCAGGCCCGGCGGGCGAATCGTTTTGGGCTTCCTTCCCAAGGCGCATATGGACCGGATGAACATGCCAGCAGATATCTTCACCCCGCGTGAGCCGGACGAGATCACAGCTGCTCTGCAAGGTGTGGGGTTCAGCGAGACGGAGGTTCGAAAACCGAACTCGGAGACGGCATGGGCCGTCGCGACAGGTATACGAAACTGAGCTATCCGCGTGCGGAACGCTGCGGCAACAAAGGTTCCAGCTGCTCTTTAGCATTCACTAATGCTGTCTGGACTCTCTCCCGCAATGGAAGCATTCTCTGCCCGGGAGACGGGCTTTGGGCAAAGACCAGCTTAATATAGGCGCCGATCAGGCTAAAAGGTGGCCCAAAGGCACGTCCGGAACGCCCATGCGGCTGGTCTTGGTCACCGTGGCTGCTGCCGCTGCCTTCGCCACCCAATATGTCATGAACCATGGCGGATCGTTGCCATCGGCAATATCAACTTGGGTCGACCCTCTACCTCCGCCTTTGGGCGGGCGCGCCGCGGTCATCGATGGTGACACTGTCGAGATCGCTGGCCAGCGAATTCGCTTCAATGGCATCGATGCGCCGGAGAGCAAACAGTATTGCAATGACGCCAAGGGCTTCGAATATCCTTGCGGTCGACAAGCTGCCCAGGCCCTAGACGAATTCCTGGCTGCATCGAGACCGCTCTACTGCGGCTTCGTGGATCGCGACCGATACGGCCGGCTTGTCGGCGATTGCTACCGAGCCGATCTCAAAAGCGTCCAGAAGTGGCTTGTCGCACAGGGCCTCGCTCTAGACTGGCCCCGCTATTCGAAGGGGGCTTTCGCAACCGAGCAGGCGTCCGCTAAGGCGGCCAAGCGAGGCCTATGGCAGGGCCGCTTCGATCAGCCCTGGGACTGGCGAGCCGCCAATGCCGATAAGGTGGAGACGGTCAGCGAACAGTCAACCGGCTTCGGGCTTCTCGGCAACCTCACCTGCATCATCAAAGGCAACATCTCGATCAACACCGGAGAGCACATCTACCACGTTCCCGGCCAGGAGCATTACTGGGAGACGAAGATCAGCCCGCAGTATGGCGAGCGCTGGTTCTGCAGCGAGGCTGAGGCGCAAGCGGCCGGCTGGAGGAAAGCGCGGCGGTGACGGGCACCGATCAATGGCCGGCCGTGCCGGTCTACAACCCCCGTGATTACGCTCTCATCCTAAAGCTTTCGGAAGCCGGTGATCTGCCGCCGACCTGGGACGAGTGGTGGGAGAAATTCAGAGCGTCCGAAGCTGAGCAACGTCGCCGGGGCTCTCCCGCAATTAGGGTACGTGTCCACCCCGGAAAGTTCAAAGCTTGGCTTCAGGAGAACTCGCTCTCGTCATCGGAGCAGACACGGCAGCAATTCGCGCAACAACTGCTCGATAGGAAAAGAGCCAGAAAAGCACAGCGTCTTGCTGGCGAAATATCATCGGCTACATGGACCCAGGCTCCCGTCCGGCCACCACATTGGATGGACATGCCGGTAGAGGTGTTTGCCTACGTCCTGTTGACGATCGCGATAATATGCTCCGCCCTGGTCGCGCTGAAGGATGGCTGGCAGGAGTGGATGGTGCGCCAACTGCCCAATTGGCCGCCATGGTAGCAATTGGATACCGAACGGCGCTGTTAACTGGTTGTTGGAAAGGGATCGTTTAGCGTTCGCTGATGGAAACCGTTTTCGACGATCTGACCCACGCCGTGAAGGTGCCTCAAAAGAGCGCTCGCCTTGCCGTGGCGTTCGCCACCTTTGTCGCGCTTGCCACCGTTGCGGGCGTCGGCGTTGCGATCAAAAGCGCGGTTCACACGGAGCCCAGGCTGCCAACCGTCGACATCGGCCAGGTGCTGCATCCTGGGGTGATCTGACCCCAGGTTCAAGGCCCGAAGCTGATGGCACCGAGCGACGTGAGCCTGGGAGGCCGAAAGCGTCAGGGTTAGATCCTGTGTCGTTGACGCTGATATCGTGGCGAAGTGACAGGCCAGGATCCGGTGGTTGCCTGTCGCACTGTTCACGTCGGCCTCTTCAACGACAGTCTCACTGCCCGACCAACTCTCTGTCCAGTCGGCGATCGTCGGGGAGCAGATATCCAAAGCAATAGCTGCCCCTGCGACTTTCGTCTCGATGTCATTGAGCGCAATCGATCCACTTGTCGCCTGAGCAGACGAGACCACGTTGAGCGGCGTCGCCGTCGTGCCGCTGATCACCCATGCGAAGAGATTCGCGCCTGTTGCTGCAGCGCTGGCGCTCAGCACGGTGTTCGCCCTGGCCAAGCTCCATCGTTTCCAGGTGACAAGCGACGATGCGATGGCTGCCTGTCGGGCTGGTGAAATCGACATCCTCGACCACGGCGTCCGATGCCGACCCTTCTTGTGTGAAATTGGTGATCGTCGGCTCGCAAACACCGATCGCCGGGACGGCGCCGGTGATCTCCTGGCGCTTTGCGCTTGAAGCGACGTCACCCCATCAACCGGCGCAGCGTTCAAACCATTGCCAAGGGTCCAGACGATGAGGCTTGCGGCTTGAGCTCCGGCGCTGCCGGTGTAGACGATATCGGCCGTCACCAGCGCGCCAGCCTGGCAGACGAAGAAATTTAGCCGGCCGCCGGAGATGAACGCCAAAACTGCTTCACGTGCGCTCCATTCCGTCGCGGCGGCGCCGTTGACGGTCAATCCGACGCCCGAAGATCCGAATGGGCTCTCGCGAACGGCACCGACCACCACGACGTCATTTGCGCCGAAATAATCAGCCCCGGCAAAAAAATCCCTGGATAAGCACCGAGCGGTTACAGCCCTCGTTTGCGGTTTCGATTGTCACCCGCCCGCCCCCTGTCTGATCGGCGACGGCCATGTCAGTGCTTCGTGGCGCCTAGTGGAGCGATATGCCCTTCGACGAGTTCGACTGCCTTGTCGGCGATCGGCATTAACTCCGTTTCTACGAAGGCCTCAAGCTTGGCCGGGATCTCTTGCGCGTCCGTGTCGGGATCGGCCATGAGATGCGCGGGGTATTTTTCGGCTGCGGTATGGGCAGCATCGCGGAGGTCATTCATGGCAGCATGATGCTGTCGCTTTGTCCGTCGGCCTGGCGGCGCTCATGGAGATGCCGGGTGATGGCTGTGGCGAGCAGATCGCGCTCTCGCTCGTTGGGTACTCGACCGAGGTGATTGATCAGCGCCTGCACGCAGCTCGTGACCAGGGCTTGGGTGTAGCCGGCGTCATTGCTCATCGGTACTGCCTTTCTCGTCCAGTGCCCTGCGCTTGGCTGCCCCACGGTTGACTTCCGCAAGCCTGGCCTCAACTTTTTGGCCGAACACGCGGCGCAGCACGCGCTCCCGGATCGCGGCCTGGTGCGCCTTGAACCCCAGTCCTTGGGTCTCATTTATGGTTAGCGGCGTCCCGTCCGCGCTTCACCGCCAAGGAATTGTTGACGTCGGAGGGACCCTTGCATTCGGTGTCGCAGCACCACAGGCTTCCGGCGCGGCTCACCATGTCGCCAGGAAGATATGTGCGCGTGTGATCGAACACGCCGCGGAAGATCGGCGCGATGGTGACGTAGTGGGTCGATCTGAGACTTCGCCATTTCGGATGATCCGGCGAACAACTGTTCTGCCGCCATCTTCGATCAATTCGTCGATTTCGAAGGGCTCGCTCGAGCTTGGCCGCGCGGGCTTCAATCTCGGCGAAGCGTTCGTCGAAGCCGGAGGCGCTTCGAGGAATTCAGAACCGACCGGTGGAACTGGCCAAGGCCAACGCGTGCGGCGATGTCGATTTCCTGCCGCCATGTTTGAGGTGCTGCTCGAACTAGTTGCCTTCGTGCTTCGAAGGTAGCGCGGGAATTTGTGCGTTACGGTTTAGCGTCACGCCGAAATTCACTTCAGGTCGAAGCGCATGCGCCGCAGCAGCGCCGCCAAGATCTTTGCCGGGTCGTCGCCGTTCCATGCGGGCAGATCACCATTCGTCAACAGGCCGTCGATGGTGTCGGCGATCTTGTCGTGCTTGCGCCTGGCACGACATGCGCGGCCGCGCAGCTTGGCGAGTGCTCATCTGGTGTCAGCGATCGCCGCGGCCGGCCGACTTTACGCTCAGCCACTCACGACGCCCACCTGTGCGCCGGCGCCGCAGGAACCAATGCTGCCGGCGCCTGTTGATTCTGCGAAGGGATGGCAAACCGAAAGGGTGCCGAAAAATGGTTGACCTTACAGTTCTGGAAATGGCGGCGGCCAGGCAGCGCGTCAAGCGAGCCGAGCTCTCCGTCAAGCAGGCAAAGGGGATGCTCGACGACAATCACGGGATTGCGATCAGCCTTGCCCTTTGCAGCCGCATACGAGCCGGGCAAGCGCGCGCGAAAGCCGCCCGTCGGCGTCTGCTGAAAATCGCTCCACCCACAAGCGTGCGTTGAGGAGCCGCTACCATGACGATGCTGTTCGAACCACTTGACTCGAACTACGAAGAGCGCGCCGATCTCCACCGAGCCGCTCGGCTTGCGATGCTGCATGAGAGGCTGGCTAAGCGCCTTGAGCGCATTGACCGCGCCGCCGACGAGGTTGAGCGCGCCGCGGATCTCTTGGTCGATGTGACGCACGGCTCGGCCGTCGACGCTTTCCAGGACGCAGTGCGCAGCAATTCCTCGGCGGCTTTCCTTCGCCTGGATGCAGGCCAAACCTTGGGAATGTGACTTCGGCGGGCGGCAACCGGCGCCGACCGAAAAATGGGAATTCTTACGCTTTTGCCCAACACCGGAGCCCAGCGGTCGGCACCTCAACGGTGCGTGGAAAAGCCGACGGCCCCGGGGGAAGTTTGCAACTTTTCGCGGCGATGCTGCTACGGACCGCTTGGCTCGAAAACTCCCACGATTGCAGATTGGTCATTGTTCTGGCCCGAACCGTCACGCCCCTTGGGCGTACCAGCAAAATCAATATGTTAGTTCGCTCATTCAAATTTCCCCCCGGCATGGGGCTCATCGACAAGATCCGCGGCGAGCCACGATGGACACCTTGGCTTCGTGTCTCCCCACGCTTTAGAAGCGACGCACTCGCGCTGCTAAGCAACGGACGACCTCTGTTCCTGGCAAAACACGAGCGCAAAACGAACCGCACGCGCTGGATCAGAGCGCGAGCTTGCAAACGACCGACCCTACAGAAATTCTCCCATAAGCACACGCAATCCGGGCTGAGGCGCAACCCAGAAAGTTCGAAAAGCTTCCAGGAACCCCAAGCAACTGGACGCCGCAGCGGGCAATGCGGTTCTCGGATATCCGGTGAACATCAGCATTGGAGCGGTTAATATCGTCGAGAGGAGAATGGTCTGTCGGCGGCTCCGTCGTGAGAACGAAAAAGAAGAGAAGCGAACTTTCGTGTGCGATTTTTCGCACACGACCTCTCGTAACTGCCTGATACATTGCATTATACGCCCGTCCATCATGGGCACCACGGCCACGCGTCGACCGAGACCGCCATCACTCATATCGCCCTCTGGCGTTAGCCCTGCCAAGGCCATTTTGCACATTCTTTCCGAACCTGAGTACGAGTAAGACCCAGGTCTGCAAGCTGATGGTCTTCGAGCTCGGCCAATTGTTCGCGTTGGCAGTGGAGTTGGATCCAGCGCGATACCATCACAATCGCTCCTGTCACATTGTTGGCGATGTGACGGACATATGTCGGCAGTGACGACAAGGGCCTCCGCGCTTCGGTCAGCGGGTGATTGAACATTTCTCATCCTTTCGCCGCATCCATATTGACCTCTGGCGCTGCAATGCCTCAATCTACTGGCGTGTGCAAAGCATGGTTTCTCGTCCTAGCCCCAATTTTTCTCATGACGTGGTGCGAAATTGGCTCGCCGGTTGCCATCGCTAAATGCCCTCAAAGCCTTCGAGGCGGCGGCACGCCATGAGAGCTTCACCAGGGCTGCGGAAGAGCTGTCCGTGACCCAGGGCGCGGTGAGCCATCAGGTGAAGGCGCTCGAGCTCGAATTGGGCATCAGGCTGTTCGATCGCGAACGTCAAAAGCTGAGCATCACACGGGCCGGGCTCTCCTATCTGGAGGTGGTGCGCGATGCCTTTGACCGTATAAGTCTCGGCACGCAGCGCATCCAGCATCTATCACGGGCCGGAGCGCTGACGGTCAGCACGTCGCCCGACTTTGCCGCCAAATGGTTGGTCAACCGCCTTGGCCGGTTTGCGGAGACGCATCCAGCCATCGATCTCAGGATTTCCGCAACCATGCATCACGTCGACTTCGCCAGAGAGGATGTCGATCTTGCGGTGCGGCATGGCGATGGGAACTGGGTGGGGCATGACGTTGTCCACCTGTGCTCCGAGGAACTGTTCGCGGTCTGCAGTCCCAGACTGCACCAGCGGATGCGCGAGCCGTCCGATGTGCTGAAATTTCCGTTGCTGCATCTTGATGACCGAAAGGACTGGTCGCAATGGCTCAAGGCCGCTGGCGTGGTCGATGCCGAACTTTCCCACGGACCGGTCTTGAACCGCGCCAGCATGGTTATAGACGCCGCTGTCGACGGCCAAGGCATTGCACTCGCCCGCACCACCCTTGCGGCGTGGGATCTCATCAACGGGCGCCTTGTCAGGCCGTTCGGCACGGCTCTGCGATTGTCCAAGACCTACTGGATCGTCTGTCCCAAGGCGACGTCGATGCTGCCCAAAGTCACGACATTCCGCGACTGGCTCCTGGCCGAGGCCGCTGATGACCTACGTCGCCTCAAGACGCTCGCTCCATGGTAGTACTTCCAAATCGCGAACGCCTAGCGGCCGAGCATCCGGTACCGGCCGGAAGCAGCAATTCGGGCCAACGCCGATTTAAGAGGCCGCTGTGGCGCAAACCTGCTGTTCAACCGATGCTATGAAAGGACCGGATTTTGGGCCGAAAGCGAACGGTCCGCGTCGGCATGGCCGCGCATGAAAGCCGCCTTTTACTTCAAGGAGCAGCTCCGCTCTGGCCTCAGGACGCGATTTGGTGAGTACAAAACCAACCACAGGCAATATCAAGGGCGCCGCCTGGAAGTCCGGCGGCCGTCTCGCCGACTCCCGGTGCAAAAGAAGCGGCTTGATGCTGCTGCCGCTCCCGTACGCGCCCTGCTAGTTGCCGATGTAGTCTGGTATCGCTGGCCGACTGCAGCATCCAGCAGCTGCGGCGCGTACACGTTGTGGCCGACCGTGAGAATGAAATCGACGTTCCGGCATGGACCATCGCCGAAATGGCCTTCTCGCCGGAGACGTCGGTGTAGCCGTAATCGCCAAACACAGCGAAGCGGTACAAGGTTTGCGGTGGATTCGTCGGCACGACGCTGAGCGCATAGTCGTGCGCGGCGGTGCTCGGCCGGGCGGCTCGCGCAGACCTGAATTGCCAATTGCGTGTGGGCCCGCTCTCTGGCGGAGAGGCGGGGCCTGGGATGCAGGTGAAGAATACCGGCCGCGGGCCCCTCCCCACCTCCTTGCACTGACCGCAGCGGAACACCATGCATGGCGCATGGTCGAGCCCCAGGCGGGCGCCTAGCGCCTCCAGGTCGATCTGGAGCGAATGATTGCAAATGGGAAGACCGCACGTGATGTAAAACGTCACTCGGCTGCGAATCGCATCAGCAATGGTTTTGGACATGGTGGGCCTCAGAATGAAGAAATCGCCGCGCGGGGAATATGTGTTCCTCTCGCTGAATGTTTGACCGACCCGACACGTACGGAACCGGCCGGCATCAACAGCGTTCTCTCGCATGCTCAAGAAAATTGCCTTTGCCGCCGTGCTCCTTCAAGTTGCCGCCTTCTCGGCGCTCCTAACGCAAACATTCCTTCTGGGATCTTCGGCCACGCAAGCGGCCAGCGTGCAAGGCGAGGCCGCTGTGGGCGTTACAAAGACGCAATGCGCCAGGGGGACTTGGCCCGACATCCCGGTTCAGTGCCTAGAGAGGGTTCAAGCTCGGACGCTCACCCTCCCCATGACCGCGCAATAAAACGGGCACCGAAAGCGCTGGCTGACTCAGAAATGTCGCCGAAACTGCAAAACATTCACCATGTCCTGAATCACTGGGGTGGCTCCGGAACAAAGTCCGCCGGCAGGAAGTTAACGGCGCGAAGGGGCAATTAAACCAAACAGGGATCTTCGCAATGAAAACCATGCTCTTCGCCGCCCTGGCGTTCTGCATCGCCGCTCCGGCTGTTGCATCGGCTGCCGAAGCTGATGTCGTCGTCGGGACGCATCACAGGCATCATCACCACGGTACCGCGATCGTTATCAAAGATGGGCACCGCCTCCATCACCGCCACCACGGCAGGGTCGCTTTCTACGATCACGGCAGACGCCATTATCGCCACTCCACCACCGCCGTGGTCGTCAAAACCTCCCGTCATCACCGCCACCATCACCGCGTTGTCGTGCAAGGCAGCGACTACTGACGAGATTTTGGCCAGATCTATAAAAAAGGCCCGGTAGCCTAAAGCTGCCGGGCAGCGGCCGGCTTCGAGTTCATCCCGGAGAAATGGTGGCGCCGGCGCCCGAATACGTGCTGGCCACTTTGCGCGATTCATACTTCTTCTTCTTCGGAGCGTCAGCCGGGTTTGCGAACGTGATGCCACCAGGGGCGCTGACCTGAACGTCAATGAATCCCCCTTCGTCTCCGGTCCACACGTAGTGCTTGCCGCCAGGCTCTAGCGCGAAAAAAGGTCTCCGGCTTGAGCCACGGGACGGTCTTGTCGACCTTATCCCCAAACTCGAACCTGGCTTGGCCGTTCCGAAGAGGCGACCCGGCTGCCACGGAGTGTTTGGAGGGACCTTACGGCAGCCGGGTCATGCCGGAGATACTCCCGGCGGGCTTATCATGGGCTTATATTAGAAACAGTGCAAATGCCCCCTTTGGTACGTTATCTGGAATACCAAACTAAGCGCGGCAAGGCGGGCCGACGTAACGGGCGAGCGCACGGCCTACAGAGACTCCCAGGCCAATGGCGAGGCTAAAGGCGGCACTGATGAGCAGCTGAACGGCGAACGCGCCGTAGCGGTCCCGCTCGCGGTATGGCGTCATCGCATCAGTTGAACGTAAGATCCGCGAGCGAGAAACCCCAAATCCTCTAGCCTCGCAAAGTTTAGTCCTGATCCCCATCAGGACCTAGGTGGAGAGTACCGGCGATCTCTTCGCAAGACCGGTGCAAGCGTCTGGTGCCGAAATGCCACATGGAACATCATAGTTCTTTATCGGTTCTATCTTGGTGGATTTCGCAAGGTAGAGGGCCGACCGTGTCAGCGTTTGAATTCGTCTATTTTTCTGGTTTGACGGCCAGTGATCTCTTAGGCGGCGTCGTCTCGTTGTTGGCGTGCTGTGTGCTCTACAACGTTATCGCAGAGGATCGTCCGAACCGGTAAATGCGGGAGCCGAACGCTTGGCCCGCCAGCTCCCTCCGGACGGCTTTTATGCCACCATGCGGGCACCTGGTATTCTTCGGCTGGTTCGAATGGCGGCAGCTCCCGTTTTGCAGCGGCTTGTCCGGAATGCCTCCGGGCAGTGGCCCAGGATTACGATCCGGCAGAGCTCCGCCGATCACACCGTGGCGCCAATTAACGCGGAGTCCATCGCCGCGCAGTGGCGCGGCGTGCACAAAACTCGACAGGGCGCCGACCCTTCCCACGAGCGAGCGCGGACGAAGCACGCAGGTCTGGCCTGACGAAGCTGGAGAAGTGAAGATCGAGACACATATGATTGCAGGCATGGGCCACGGTACCCCATGGGGGACGGCCTCGGCACTGCTGGACATTACATGCTCGACGTAGGTATCTCTTCAACCCAGGAGAGCCGGTTCTGGGGTCTCGGCGATGCCGAAGATGCGAGAAGGTGAGCGAGGGTTAGGTCCGCTTCGCCAAGGTGAGCTAAGCCAGGGATTGAGACGACGCCGTCAACATTCACCTTCGGGCAGCGTCTAAGGAACCGGCGCCGGCCAAGCCTGCGGAACCTGCTTTAAATGACTTGCAAGGAGGCGCAGGCTCGAGCTGTAAGAAGATCGAGGATGCTCTGCGCGGCGCGCCTGATGCGGTAGGCGTAGCGCCCTTGCCCTCAGTGAATAGCTGAGCGAAGCCTCCCTCTTGCACAAAGGAACGCCTCGACTTCGTAAGCGTTGACTGCCATTCAGCGAGTGGCCGTATGCATCTTATTCAGATCCTGCTTCCCCGAGCCGACAACGGCGGCCAGCCCTTTCCGCGGGAAGATTTCGATCGGATCAAGGAGGAACTGGCGAGCCGATTTAAAGGCGTTACGGCTTATCTTCAGGCGCCTGCAGAGGGCCTGTGGCGGCAAGGCGCGGAATCTGAAAGAGACGACATCATTATCTTCGAGGTGATGACGGAGGAAATCGATCTGGCGGACTGGCACGACCGCCGCGCGGAACTCGAACGAAGATTTCGGCAGGACAAGGTTATCATCCGCTACATGCCGATGGCGCTCGTCTAGGGTTCGACTCCATGCCTTCGAGGTCGATCCGCAACAGCGAATACGATCCCGAGAGCGAGGTTTTCTCCGTGTGGTTCCTTGCGAGCGGCAAGCGCTATGACTACGAGGGTGTTCCTGTGGAGATCTACACCGCATTCCGAAACGCCTTCGCGAAGGCCGATTCTTCAATGACCACCCCGGGACTGTTTTCACTATCGGCTGATCTCGGACGATTAGCGTACCCCGGTGAGGCGACGCCTTACGCTCCCGTCTTGGCGTTTGCCGCGCCCAGCAGGCTTCGATTCCGGCGAGCCTTTGTGCCGTAGAAAAATCGACGAGAGGACCAGCACTGCTGTCGTTGGAAAGATTCAAACCAGAGGTTGGCATCCATAAGGTAGCTGGACCTCCCCACTGTGGCCAGCCGCCTGGTTCGCCACGCCGAGGCTTGACCACCCGTGCAGGGCGAAGGAGATGACGAACAGCACGGCCAGCTCTATGCCCAGCGACTAGGAATAAAACCACAACCGGGTTCCGCCTCGGATGGATAGCCCGTAATTCATCGTCGGGCCGGTCAGGATCGCGAGATTCGGCCGAGCCGCGTTGAAACGGTATCGCGCTGAGCATCACGTAGGCCGACATTGCAGGCGTTCGATCCCAGTTGTCGAACAGCGCCGAAAGAAAATCTCCGCTGGTGAGATAGGCCAGCAGGCCGATCGCTGCAGAGCCGTGCTCTTCATTGTAGGCTGGGACGACCCGACCAGCTCATGCCCAACGCGCTAAATAGGAACAGTCCTAGCAAAGCGATCGTCAGGCCTGTGTGCCGAAAGCATGTTTTCACGGCCGCTACCCAGTTTTTGCGCGGCGTGATGGCAGAAGTCTTCGCTTCGATCCAAAGCACTCGCTTGGGGAAACGAAGATGAGATCCATAAGCCTGCCACGCCGCTAAACGCAGTCACAACCAAAGCTTGCACGTCGATGGCGTAAAGGAGGTTGCCGCCTTCATCCCGAATGGGCACGAGCCAGCCGGTCAAAGGTCCGTACCCGGCTCGAGATCCATAAGGAGTTCGATCGCACAACGAATGGCCCCTTCCTGGGCGGCCTCGTAGCTCGGCATTCTCGACGGCGGAACCTGCCAACTGCCATCACCGTCACGGCACTCGATGATGTAGACATCGCCGTTGCCATTGCTCGCCGCGGTAACGGCAACCTCATCGAAGTTGCCGCTGCGTCCTAGTCCTTGGCCGCAATGCCGAAAGTGGCTGTCTGCACCAAGATAGCCCGCGCCCGATCGAGAGCCGCGTCGTCGTTGCCAGCTTCGACACTCGCCATATCGACCGTGACGCAGTCTCCGCCTTCACCATAAAAGACAACACGCAGGATGGGCTCTCCGGTTGGCGAGGTCGCGCGCGAGACATCAGTTCGAACAATTTGCACTGCGGAACTCCTTTTTGGATGTGTCGAGCCTGCTATAGCTTGACCGCCATTTCGCGGCTCCAGAGCCGAAGCTTGCGGCAGGATCCGATGAACTTGGCGACAGCCTTCGGATCATCGAGCCCAATCAGGCCCTCGTCGGCTTGCGGATCGACACCGGCCCTCTGCAACAACGGGATGCTCCCCGAAGTGAAAGCGATGAACTTGCAGTGGGCGAAAGCGTCGGCAACGAAATCCCGCGCAGCAGCCTCACCCGTCAAGCGCTCAGCTCCCTCTTCAGAGAGGATGAGCGCAACAGCGTCGAACAGGACTGAAGGCCCGCCGTCGATCATGTGCTTCGCCGCTATCCAGCTTCCGTCGTCGGCTTCGACGCCGCCGACTTTTGGCGCGACAATCTCCATGACGGCGCCTTCTTTCTCAATCGCCGACTGCAACTTCTTCAGCAGCGAGGCATCGGCGCCGGGACCGACGAGCACTCCGACCTTGCGGCCGGCGAAACTCTCCGGCCCGTTGTCGATGATGCTGAGCGCCGGCGACGGTTCGAGATCGTCGCGGGGCGCAACAGCGGCGTCCGCCGGCTGGGGTAGTTCCTTCATGCCGAGTTTATCGGCAACGGTTTCGGCGAGTCCCTCATCGATGTGGAGAAGATGCGCGACCATGCGCTCGCGGATGGCCACCGTTTCGACCTTGCTGAGCTCGAAGGTCAGGGCCATGGCGATGTGGCGCTGCTCCGGGGCGGTCTGGCTGTTGAAGAACTGGCGCGCCTGGCTGTAGTGGTCTGCGAAGCTCCCGGCACGAAGTCGGACTTTCTGGCCTTGTTCCGCGTCGGCGAACGACCTGAACCCGCGCTCGGGAGATTCGCGCGGTCCTTCGCCAAACGAGTTCGGCTGGTAGTTCACGCGTCCAACCGGGTTGCGCATGGCCATGTGGCCGTCCTGCTGGAAATGATGGAACGGGCATTTGGGCGCGTTGATTGGAATGTGCGTGAAGTTCGGACTGCCCAGCCGCTTGAGTTGTGTATCGAGATAGGAGAAGTTGCGGCCCTGTAGTAGGGGGTCGTTGGAGAAGTCAATGCCCGGCGGCACGTTCTGCGTCATGAACGCGACCTGCTCGGTCTCAGCGAAGAAATTATCGGGCATACGGTCGAGCACTAGGCGACCGACCGGAATCGGACGCAGGATTTCCTCCGGAATGATCTTGGTCGGGTCGAGAACGTCGAACTCAAAACTGTCGGCAAACTCCTGGTCGAATAGCTGAAGGTTGAGCTCCCATTCCGGGAAATCACCGGACTGGATCGCATTCCACAGGTCGCGCCGGTGGAAATCCGGGTCGGCGCCGTTGATCTTGACGGCTTCGTTCCAAACCACCGACTGCATGCCGAGCTTTGGCTTCCAGATAAATTTGACGAAGGTGGATTCGTCCTTCGCATTGACCAACCTGAAGGTGTGGACCCCAAAGCCCTGCATGAACCGGAAGGAGCGCGGGATGGCACGATCGGACATGACCCACATGATCATGTGCATCGATTCCGGCGTGAGGCTTATGAAGTCCCAGAAACTGTCATGGGCCGACTGGGCCTGCGGAAAGGCGCGATCGGGCTCCGGCTTCACGGAATGGATGACATCCGGAAACTTGATAGCGTCTTGGATGAAGAACACCGGAATGTTGTTGCCGACCAAATCCCAATTGCCCTCCTGCGTATAGAATTTGACCGCGAACCCGCGAACGTCGCGCGCGAGATCGAACGAACCTTTCGATCCGGCGACAGTGGAGAAGCGCACGAAAACCGGCGTCTTTTCTCCGGCGCGCTGAAAGATGTCGGCGCGCGTGTAGGCGGCCAGCGACTCGTAGGTCTCGAAAAAGCCGTGGGCGCCATAGCCTCTCGCATGGACGACGCGCTCGGGAATTCGCTCGTGGTCGAAGTGGAAGATTTTCTCCCGGAAATGGAAGTCTTCGATGAGCGCCGGTCCGCGCTCGCCGATCTTCAATGTGTTCTGGTCATCAGCCACGGGACCGCCTTGCGCGGTAGTCAGGATGTCGGTATCGGCATCCCCTTCCGCGACCTGGTGAAGCTCCCCCCCGTTACCGCGCGTCAGCTTTTGATCATGGATCGTCGCGGGCTTGCCCGACGACTGTCTAGCGGTCTTGGCCATGCTAATATTTCCTGTTGGAGGAACCTGACTTCAGAACACTCTCAATGCCGGCCTCACCCTTAAGTTCCTTGTGACAGCGGCCCAGTTCCTCTTTTGGGAAAGACTGCGCCGGAGTATTGCCCCCTTTCGAGAGCGGCCACCCCACCCTCTGGAACCAAGACCGCCGCGTGCAGTTTTGTCGGGGACAAAACTGAGGTGAACATTCGATGGCAAGCGCCCGGGAAGACGCTGATTTAACGGCCAGGCTTGCACGCGAACACGGCGTTTGCGACGAGGCAGTGAGGGCGGTCTTTCAAGACTTGCGCCGCGGTGGCGGAACCATGGCCCACTTCAGCCATGCCGACTTCGGCGGGACGTCGCAATGGTCTTCCGGCATGACCATGGTCGGCGACATGTTCAACGACAGCCTTGAAGCAAAGCTCAATGCAATTGCGGGTGAACTGTCGAGGCACCTGCGAGCACCCCCTCAGGAGCGGGCTGATGATCGCGCCGTCAGCTATCGCTCCGGGGCCACTCGTCACGCCGGGTCATGGTGGCTCCAGGAGCTTGGTGATCCTTCATCTGACGGATCTCAGAATGATCTGCGCTTCGCGGTGTTTCCCCTAAAACGTCCCCGGTCATCGAAGACCACGACATACGACACGGGCGACCAACAGATTTCGGGTGTGTCTCAAGCGCGGAGCACGGATTCCACGCCCACGTTGGCAAGCCAGCACGGCGTCGTCCGCGTTTCGAGTCTCGCGCAGGCGAATAAGCTCTGAGCCGGACGTTCCTAAGATTGGACTTTCGATGGAAATTGTCACGATCGTCGGATATCTCGCAGCCATATGTTCGATGACCAGCTTTACGCCGCAGGCCTGGAAAATCATCAGAACGCGCGACACTAACAGTATCTCGGCGCCGATGTACGTGCTGACTGTCTTGGGTTTTGCGCTATGGCTGACCTTCGGCCTGATGAAAGACGAATGGCCCATCATTATCACCAATGCGGTCTGCCTCATCCTCTCTGCATTCATCCTCCTGATGACCGTGCTTCCAAGAGCCAAGAAAGAAGCCGTGGCAGAGGCTGTCGACCCGACAGGACGCGCCGGGGATACTAAGAGTTGATCTCCATTGGACGGACAACCGACGCAATCTTCACTGAGGAGCCGGCACCCAACGCTGGCGCAAACTGAAGCCGCAGCTTTCCGTAGACATTTGTAGCCAGGTAGATGGACCGAGGCTAAAGGGAAACGGTTGATTATGCTTCGGCCCTTGCGAGAAACTGGAGCAGTTCCTTCGCTGAGTCGTCGGCGCTTCCTCCACCATGAGGTGACCGCAATCAAGGCCCGCCCTTGGCAACAAGCGCGAAGCTTGCTGCGATCGCCCAGGAGATACGCAGCCATCCCTGAGCGCTTCGCCAACAGGGTCCCAACCGTACCCCCTTCGAGACGGCGGAACGCCATGGGCGGAAGAGCAGTCCCTGACGCAGGGCGCGGTGAGCCATCAGGTGAAGGCGCTCGAGGTCGATTGGGTATCAGGCTGTTCGATCGCGACGTCAAAAGCTAAGCATCACACGGGGCCGGGCTCCCCTATGGAGGTGGTGCGCGATGCCTTCGACTGTATGGCGCAAACCTGCTGGGCTGTGACCGAGAACGGGCCGGTGAACGAACCCGCTGCGCGGGATGGGCGCGTGGGGTGAGGTAGAGATCACGAGCTGGACGTCGCGCTCGCATTGAGGGTGGTTCGGCAGCGGCAGAGCATCACGGGCTTCTTCAACAAGGAGCCTGACCATGCCCTATCCTGTTCTTGATGCACCTATCAGTCCACTTCGTCAGCGGCTGATCGACGACATGAACATGCGGCGTTTCTCAGGGGAGACGCAGCGCAACTATCTCCGCGACATCGGACGCCTGGCGACGTTCCTCGGGCGTTCACCAGACACGGCGACCACCGACGACCTGCGCCGGTTCCAGATCGAGCAACAGGACGACGGTGTTCCCGTGCCGACGATGAACAGCATCGTGTCGGCGCTGCGCTTCTTCTTCACGCATACGGCCGATCGTCCCGACCTGGCGCGCAAGCTCGTTCGTCTGGCGCACCCGCGCAAGCTGCCGGTGGTCCTCAGCCGCGACGAGGTTGCCCGGCTGCTCAACGCCACCACCTGTCTCAAGCACCAGGCCGCATTGTCTGTCGCCTATGGCGCCGGCCTGCGCGTCGCCGAGGTGTCGATGCTGAAGGTCGCCGACGTCGACAGCGAGCGCATGCTGCTGCGCGTCGAGCGTGGCAAGGGCGGGCGCTATCGCAACGCCATGCTGTCGCAAGACCTGCTCTTGTTGCTGCGCCAGTGGTGGAAGGTCGGACGCCAGCAGGGGGTGATGCATCGCGACGGCTGGCTGTTCCCGGGGCAGCATGCGATGAAGCCGATCAGCACCCGCCAGTTCTATCGCGTGGTCGTCGAGGCAGCGCAGGCGGCCGACATCGCCAAGCGGGTCGGGCCGCACACGCTGCGCCACAGCTTCGCCACCCACCTGCTGGAGGACGGCACCGACATCCGGATCATCCAGGTCCTGCTCGGGCACGCCAAGCTAAATAGCACCGCCTTCTACACCAAGGTTGCAACCCGCACGGTGCGCACCGTCACGAGCCCGCTCGACAAGCTTGGCCTCTTCAAGCCGGAAGAGATCTCGCCCGACGGCTGAGCGTGCGCGCCTCGATCGAGGTTGCCGACATCTTCCGCACTGCCGGACCCGCCTTCCGGGCCGCCCATGCAGGGCATCTGACACTGCAGCAGCTCAAGGTCATGTCGGCGATCGAGCACTGCCGCACCGCCGCCCTCGGCGGTCACGTCGAGGCCTGCGAGGACTGCGGCCAATGGCGGATCGCCTACAACTCCTGCCGCAACCGGCACTGCCCGAAGTGCCAGGGCGCGGCCGCACGGACATGGCTCGCCGAGCGCGAAGCCGACCTGCTGCCAGTCGGCTACTTCCATGTCGTGTTCACGCTGCCCGCCGAGGTCGCCGCCATCGCCTTCCACAACAAGGCGGCGGTCTACGACCTGCTGTTCAAGGCGGCATCGGAGACGATGCTGACCATCGCGGCGGATCCGAAGCATCTCGGCGCGCGCATCGGCATCACCGCAGTGCTCCATACCTGGGGCTCGGCGATGACCCACCACCCGCATGTCCACATGATCGTGCCGGGCGGCGGCATCGCGCCGGACGGCAGCCGGTGGATATCGTCGCGTCCGGCCTTCCTGCTGCCGGTACGCGTGCTCGGCAAGCTGTTCCGCCGCCTGTTCCTCTCCCGGGTGATCGCGCTGCACGACGCTGGCCGGCTCGCCTTCTTCGGCGCAATTGCTCATCTCGCGCAACGGCGGGCATTCCTGCGCCACCTGTCGCCGGTCCGGAAGAAGCGCTGGGTGGTCTACGCCAAGCCGCCCTTCGCCGGCCCGGAAGCGGTGCTCGCCTACCTGTCGCGCTACACCCACCGGGTCGCGATCTCGAACAGCCGCCTCATCCGCCTCGACGAGAGCGGCGTCACCTTCCGCTACAAGGACTATCGTCGCCCTGGCGCCGACCGGCAGCAGCTCATGACGCTCACGACCGACGAGTTCATCCGCCGCTTCCTGCTCCACGTCTTGCCACGTGGCTTCCATCGCATCCGGCACTATGGCCTGCTCGCCGGCTCCGCCCGCAAGGCCAGCATCGCACGCGCCCGCGAACTGCTGAACGTCGCTGCGCCGCCCGAGACCGACACCTCGGAAGAGCCGGCTGACTTCCATCCGTCCTGCCCCTGCTGCGGCGGACGCATGATCGTGATCGAGGTGTTCGAACGATGGAGGCAGCCGCGCGGACCGCCACACGGTTCCCCGTCGACCGGGAGCAGCACGCCATGACCCGGCATGGCATGGTTCAGCCTTCGGCTGCAGGCACTCTGCCTCCGGCAACGGATCGACGCACGTCCATGGTGATTTTCGTCTCCGACAGAGCCGCTCCCAGCCGCCCACCGTCCCGACAACACCGCACGCAGGCGCAACGAAGCGGTCTGTCCGCATTCACCCCAGAGCTTCCCGACACCGGTCGCGCCATCGCCGACATCTGCAAAAATCCGAAATCTCCATAGCCATCGCCTGTGGCCCGCGGGTTCCTTCCTCGGGGACTTTCGTACGCCTGCCGGCGCCCGAAACTCTTCACGAAA
>NZ_AZUY01000054.1 GCF_000513935.1 Mesorhizobium sp. WSM3626
TTTCGTGAAGAGTTTCGGGCGCCGGCAGGCGTACGAAAGTCCCCGAGGAAGGAACCCGCGGGCCACAGGCGATGGCTATGGAGATTTCGGATTTTTGCAGATGTCGGCGATGGCGCGACCGGTGTCGGGAAGCTCTGGGGTGAATGCGGACAGACCGCTTCGTTGCGCCTGCGTGCGGTGTTGTCGGGACGGTGGGCGGCTGGGAGCGGCTCTGTCGGAGACGAAAATCACCATGGACGTGCGTCGATCCGTTGCCGGAGGCAGAGTGCCTGCAGCCGAAGGCTGAACCATGCCATGCCGGGTCATGGCGTGCTGCTCCCGGTCGACGGGGAACCGTGTGGCGGTCCGCGCGGCTGCCTCCATCGTTCGAACACCTCGATCACGATCATGCGTCCGCCGCAGCAGGGGCAGGACGGATGGAAGTCAGCCGGCTCTTCCGAGGTGTCGGTCTCGGGCGGCGCAGCGACGTTCAGCAGTTCGCGGGCGCAGAGCGGGAGAGGCTTTGTTGTCATTATTGACCTGATCTGCCATTCTGGCGTCCGGCGCGCCGGATTCGATCTGCGAAATCGCCCTGGATCGCGGCGAAAGACTGAGCTGCCCTATGAAACCATTGATTGCGGTCTGCTCGCAGGATGCGGACTTCTATCTTCTCCTTGGCCACATCCTCGAGGTCGATGGCTTCGCCAGCATGCTGGCCCCCTGCGTCGATGACGTGCTGGCAGTCGTCTCCGACAGGCCAGTCGAGGCTGTGTTGCTGGACTGTCGGCCAGACAACAAGGTGGCGGCACAAAGCGCTCGGTTGAAGCAGGATGCCCTGCTGGGCGCCCTCCCCTGTGTGGCGCTGGTTCATCCCGGCGCTGAAGCGCAGCATATCCAGCTCTTGCAGTCGGGTATCGACGAGTGTTTCGTAAGGCCCTTCGCGCCGGCCAAGCTGCTCCACTACCTGCGCTCCAGGCTCGCCATTGGCCAGGCGCCAGGGCCGGCGACGCGCGGTGGGCGACCCCTCGTGTACGCCGATGTCGAAATGCGGGTCGACTCATCGCGTCTCGTGCGCTGGCAAGGAGATCGCGCTTGGGCCGATCGAATTCAAGTTGCTGCGCCACATGCTGGAGAACCCCGAGAAGGTACTCAGCCGTGAAGAACTGATTGGCGTTGGCTGGGCGAGCAGCCGCGGGTGTCGGCGCGCGCACGGTCGATGTCCATATCTCTCAACTGCGAAAGCTGATCAGCCAGTGCTCGCGGGCCGCCGCCATCCGCACCGTCAGGCTCGCCGGATACGCACTGGCGCGCAGACCCTTCTGATCATTTCAGAGGGTGAAGTCCAGTCGATCCTGGGCGACGACCGCATGCCATGCTGGCGCTCTGGCTAAAGGCAACCCTGCCTTGTGATCTGTCCGCAATACTGGTGAAGTGTAGAATAAATAACGCGTCATGTACGTTACAAATAAGATTATTTTGTTCGTTGTTGCGCAATGGCGCCCCGGCTGAAAGCATACGGCAGAAGTTACATCAGAGCCGACTAATACGTTGCTTTTCAGGAGTGTCGCTCATGTTGGACGGAGCAGGATTTGGCGTGGCTGTCGGCCACCATGGCGAGCTGGTTCAGGGCCTGTTCGAGGACGATGGCGCCCGCCTGCGGCGCGCGCTGGTTTCGCTGCCCTGCCGCCAGCTGAAATCCAGGGCGACGTTCATCGCAAGCGACGGCGGTGGCATTCGTGTGCTGCCGGGCTCGTGCGACAAGGCCAGGCGGGCCGCGGAACTGACGATCGCAAGGTTCGGCCCTCCGGGGACCGGCGGCAATCTCGCTATTGACAGCAACATCCCGGTCGGGCGCGGCATGGGATCGTCGACGGCCGACGTTCTGGCGAGCATTCAGGCAGTCCTGGATTGGCTGGAGATCGAACCGGCGTCGGACGAGGTCATGCGCATCGCTGTCAGCGCCGAAACCGCCTGTGACTCCACCCTGTTCAAACAGCAGGCTGTGCTTTTTGCGCATCGCGACGGCATCGTCATGGAAGCCTTCCGCAGGCCGCTGCCGCCAATCCATCTGATCAGCATCGAAACAACGCCCGAGGTGACTATCGATACGCTCGAGTATCGGCCGGCGCGCTATGACGCCCTGGAAATCGAAACCTTTAGGCCGCTGCGCAGTCTGCTGCGGACAGCCATCAAGCATGCGGACGTCCGCATGCTGGGTAGGGTCGCGACGGCAAGCGCGCGGATCAACGAGCGCTTCCTGCCAAAGCCGGGTCTGGACGAGATCGAAACCGTCGGGAGCCGTTTCGACGCCATTGGCATTCAGGTCGCCCATAGCGGCACGGTTGTCGGGCTGATGTTTGATGCGCTTGACCGAGACGCATCCGTGAACATCAACGGCGCGATGGACGCGTTGCGACATTCCGGCTTCGAGGCGGCGATCTTCCGTCACTGACAACCTGGCGAAGGGAAAGCTCGATGTCGATCCATGTGCTGATGCGCCGGCTGGAGGATTTCGAGGGGCCGCGCCTCGTTCCGCTCGGCGCAAACCTCTTCGGCGCCAGCTTCTTTCTCATGAAGCTCCTGCCGGCCCGGTTCATGCTCGAGCGCGCCGTCGAACAGGGACGGTTGCGACCGGGTGGGACAATCTGCGAATCCTCATCGGGAACCTTTGGTCTTGCCTTGGCCATGCTGGCTGTTCAGCATGGATACAGGCTGATCCTGGTCAGCGACTGGGCGCTCGATCGCCATCTCCATAGGCGCCTCGTCGAACTCGGCGCCGAGGTGACGGTCGTGGACAGCCCGGCGCCCTCTGGCGGGTTGCAGCAAGCGCGGCTCGATCGCTTGCATGAGTATCTGCGCGACATTTCCGGCAGCTACTGGCCCTCGCAGTACGACAATCGCGACAACCCGCTCTCCTACGGGAAAATTGCCGAACACTTGATAGACAGGGTCGGCAGGCTGGACTGTCTGGTCGGTCCGGTCGGATCGGGTGGTTCGATGAGCGGGACATCGCGTTACCTGCGCACCCTGTTTCCCGAGCTCCATGCAATCGGCGTCGATACGCCCGGCAGTGTGCTGTTTGGCCAGCCGAGCGGCAAGCTCAACCTGAGCGGGCTCGGTGGCAACATTCTTCCCGGCAATGTCGAGCACAGCCAGTTCGACGAGGTCCATTGGCTCGCGCCGGCAGAAGTCTTTGACGCCACGCATCAGCTTCATCGCGAGCACGGGCTTTTCATGGGCCCGACCAGCGGCGCGGCCTACAGGGTTGCCGAATGGTGGTCGCGTAACAACCCGGACAAGAAGGTGGTCGTGCTGTTTCCCGACGAGGGTCACCGTTACGTCGAAACCGTCTACGACCAGCAATGGCTTGCAACGGTTGCCGGGTGGCCAGGTCCATTGCGTGCCAACCCGGTCACGGTCGGCGCACCGACCGAGCCGATGCCGGCATGGTCCCGTTTCGGCTGGGGGCGCAGGACACTGGAGGAAGTGCTGGCGCAGGCCGGTAGGGAGTGATGCGGCCGGCGGACAGCGCAACGGGTTCTGACGGTTTTGCCCGAGCGCTGGTGGCGCAATCGCCAGGCGGCCCCGGCAACAACCCTGCCACTGGCCGCCCGGCAGCCATGCCCGGCGGGCCGGGCCGCGCGGTAGAGGGAGCTGAGGCCATGGAGTTTCGAAGTCAGAGGCTCAACCATCGGCGTCCGAAGATACTGTGTCAAAGCCGGTCCATCCTGCCGATCTACGCCATGCTTCTCGCCATGCAATGCGCGCGCAGCATGTACATCGTTCTGGTGTCGTGGTTCGCGCTGCAGATCACTGGTGAAATCGCCTCGGTCGGCAGGGTCTTGATCTGCTGGCAATTGCTGGCCTTCACCGTGGGGCCGTTCCTCGGACCCCAGATCGACCGCTGCCGCCGGCGCAGGGTGTTCATGATGGGCGAGACAATTCATGGCGCGGGCGTAGGCCTGCTTGCCGTCATCGCCTGGTTCTGTTCTCCACAACACACACCGATCGGCGTCCTCTACGCCACCGCTAGCCTCATCTCGGTCGGTTCACTTCTCTCCTATCCCAGTAGCCAGGCGTTGATAAAGCTGGCTGGCGCACGAGTGCTGATGCGCACCGTGTCCATGGGCATTTTCTCCAGCCAGATCGGAAATATAGCAGGTGCCGCAATTGCCGGGCTTTGTCTGATACTTGTCGGCGTGGCCGGCAGTCTGGCCATTTGTGCGGCCTCCTCCTTTCTGGCCGCCCTGTTCGCGACGTTCCTTTATGACCAGGATGTCACCGGACCGAAACGCCCTGGTCTCCACATTGCGCATTTTATGGCAGGTCTTCGGGAGACCATAGCGACCCCCCGTCTCAGGTCGGCGGGCCTTGCACTGTTGCTGGCCTACGCATCGGCACATGCCTCCAATGCGCTTCTTGCCGGCTTCGCGCGCTACGAGTTGAAGCTTCCAGCCACCCTCTATGGCTGGCTTGCGGCGATGTATTCCGGAGGTGGCCTGATCGGAAGCCTCACCCTTGCCTGGCTTTCCGGTGTGGCAAGGGAAAAGCTCCTCCTTGCCGCGGGAACCATGTTGCTCGCTGGCGCGACCGCGGCCTTTTCGACCTCCCGAACCATGGCCGAGGCTGTGCTCTGGCAAGGTCTCATCGGCCTGTCCTTCATGATGGTGCGTGCCGGCGCGGACGTTACGATACTGAAGGTTGTACCAAGCCCGATGGTTGGCCGCGTGCGCAGCAATATCGATGCTGCAATCGGGCTCGTGGCAGTTCTGATTTACCTACTGCCGGCTCTCATGCCGGGTGCTCCTACCCGTCACATCTTTCTCGGTCTCGCCAGCCTGTTTGCCGTGGGAAGTTGCGGCGTGCTTTGGATACAATGGCGTCAGGGATTCTCCAAGCCATGGTGACCAGGTCGGCCCGGACCGCCCGCTGGCCGGCGTATGAAGCGAGGACAAAGTCATGAGGTCGCCATCGAAATCCCGTGGGCCGGCATTGGGTGAAGCGGGGGCTTCGTCGATCGTGCCGCGCCTGGACGGGATCAGCCTGCAGCGCGTGGCGCCCTGCGATCGGCCCGCCATCAAGACGTTGCTGCTCGATGCTGAACAGGAACAGTTCGCCGGCTCGGTGGATGCTGTCTTTGACGAACTGCAAAACAGCCAGCATCCGCAGTTCGAGCATCCCTTTGCCATTGCCGCCGCCGACAACACGGTGGGCTTCTTCATTCTTCGCGAGAAGCAGGCACTGCCGCCGTGGGCGCCACGAGACGCGGTCACATTGCACAGTTTCCGCATCTGCCGCACCTTGCAAGGCATGGGATACGGCCGCGCCGGGGTCGGCCTGGCGATCTCGTGGCTGCGGCGGGAACGTCCCGATATCAGGCAGTTGATGCTTGCCGTCAACACCCGCAATGCTGCGGCGAAATCCGCCTATCTCAAAGCGGATTTCAGCGACACCGGTGAAGTCTTCCACGGTCCGATCGGCGATCAAAACATCCTGACGGCGAGGGTTCCGCGCGGCTGTGGCTGACGCGACTTTCCCCGCGTCGGTCTTTCCATTTCTGTCAACTAGTTATACTAGGTATAGCTACATTGGGAGGAAGCGATGCAGTTTGTGGCGCAGCGGTTTGCCGAATTTGCCTGTTCTACCAGGTACCAGGACCTGCCGGACTCGGTCGTCGAGAAGACGCAGCGCGCCATTCTCGACACGATCGCGGCCCTCGTCGGCGGCGCGCCGACCGACAATGCGCGGCTGTCGCGCATTGCCGCGAGAGCTTGCTTTGGACCAGGTGCGTCGCACGCCTGGTTCGCCGGTGCCGGGTTGCATCCGCTCGGCGCTCTGTTTGCCAATTGCGCGGCGGCAAGTTCCCTCGACGTCGATGACGGCCATTGTCTTGCGGCGGGCCATCCGGGTGCTGCCATCGTTCCCGCCGTGCTGATGGAAGCAGCAAAGCTGGGCAGCGATGGCCATGATGTGCTCACCGCGACCGCGCTCGGCTACGATGTCGCCTTGCGCATCGCCGCTGCGCGCCGCTTCACCGACACGATGAGCTTTGCCAGTGGTCAGTGGACCGGCTTCGGCGTCGCGACCGCCATCGGATGGCTGCGCGGCATGCAAGCCTCCCAACTCGCACACGCAATCGCGATAGCAGGCGCCGAAGCGCCGCAAAACCTGCCGCAGGGCGATTGCCAGGCGAGCTCCGTCAAGGGCAGCAGCCCCTGGTCGACAGTCACGGCGCTGTTCGCGGTCGATCGAGCCGGTGCCGGCATGACCGGCTCGATCGACTTGCTGGACCGGGCCCACGCCTACGATGTCGACGCCATCACCGCCGACCTTGGCAGCCGCTGGCTGATCACCGAGACCTATCTCAAACCCTATGCGGCCTGCCGCTATACGCATCCGGTCATCGATGCCGTGCTCTCGCTCGTTGCGGATCGCGATCCAGGGGAGCCGATCGATCGGTTGATCGTCGAGATCTTTCCCGAAGCGCGAAAACTGCCCAACGAAATCGCGCCTGACTCGCTCGAGGGCGGGCAGTTTTCAGTGCCCTTTGCCGCAGCACTTGCCGCGCTGCGCGGCGCGGCGGCCTTCCGGCCTTTGCGTCCGTGTTCGCTTTCGGATCCGGAGGTGGTGGCGCTCGCGGCGAAAGTCGAGATCCGCTATCCCGACGACCTGGCCGGCATCTTTCCGCAGCGCACGCCGGCGCGCGTGACAATGGTTGCCGAGCGGCGCGAGCGCGTCGTTGACGTGCCGCTCCCGCTGGGCGACGCCAACAACCCCATGGACCGCTTGAGCGTCGAGGAAAAGCTGCATGACCTTGGCCGTGATATCCTGTCGCGGGACGCTCTCGAGCAACTTATTCGGTCCGTGGGTTTGCTCGAAGAGGGAGAGATCGCACCGCTGTTCGCTTGCCTGGCGGCCCATCCAGGCGACGGCGTTTAGGTGGCGGCGGCCGCCATGTTTCGGTGATAGCTGAACAGTGAGGAGCCCCGCCCGGCTAGGCGCTCACTTTCCTTCTTGCGCGCGCCGCTTTGGGCGGCGGGGACGCCTTGCGGCCGAGCCCGATCGATTTCGCCAAGGCGGACCGTTGCGCGGCGTAGCTTGCCGCGACCATAGGATAGTCCTTGGCCAAGCCCCATTTGGCCCTGTATTCATCGGGCGTCATGCCAAGCAGGCCCAAATGACGCTTCATCGATTTGAATTTTCGGCCGTCTTCCAAACTGACGATGTAGTCAGGAAAGACCGACTTCTTTGGATTGACAGCAGGGACCGGCGCGGGTTTGACGGCGACCACCGGCTGCTCCAGCTTCAACAGTGCGGCATGTACGCTGGCGATCAGATCGGGTAAGCCCGTTGTCGGCACCGGATTGTTCTGGACGTAGGCGGCCACGATGTCGGCAGTCAAACCGATGGGGTCGACGCTCTCGGTATTGGTCAATTGGAACTCCTGTATTGCCCTGTGCACGTTCCTATTGCGGAATTCCGGATCGCGCAACGTCCTGACGTCAGGTGGATACATAGCCCATCGAAGCAACAAAGGGTCGCAATCCGAATTCGGTTCCACGCCTGGCTGTTCGGCGATCAAAACCCGCCGGCGCATATATAGAACTCTCCCATCAATGGCGGCACACCATCAGAAATCGACCGTTCATCTGGGCCGGCCCAAGCCTTCATCTTCCCGGAATGCCCGCTCGATTTGATCGGCCAGTGGCTTGACGAGGTAGGACAGCATTGTCCGGCTGCCAGTCGAAAAGAAGGCTTCGACGGGCATGCCAGGGGCCAGGGTCAAGCCTTTCAGCTTTTTCAACTCTGTGCTCGGCAGGCTGACCCTGACCGTGTAGAAACCCGCGCCGCTGCGCTCGTCGACGCTCAGATCGGCGGAGATCTCGCTGACGACCCCGGTCAGTTCCGGCGTTATGCGTTGATTGAACGCCGACAGCTTCAGCGTAACCTGCTGGGCCAGTGAGAGCTGGTCGATATCCTGCGGCGCAATCCTGGCCTCGGCCGTCAGTTCGTCCGCCACCGGCACCACCAGCATGATCACCTCGCCCGGCGATATGACGCCGCCGATCGTATGGACCGCTAGCTGGTGAATGACGCCATCCTGCGGCTTCGGATATCGATGCGTTTGAGCTGGTCTTCGGCAGAAACCTTACGTTCGACGAACTCGGATATCTTTCCCTGGACATCGCGCAGTTCAGTCGCTCAGGTTCAACGGACACCCCGGCGACCACTGGCGTTGGAGAGGTCGCCATTTTGCCAGACGAGCGCCCGAAACGATCGCGGGCCGGAACAACGCTCTGCTAGACTAGTCGACGGAGGCAATGCCTTGCGAAAAAGCGCGATATTCGCAACCGCCACTCGAAGTGCCGACCAGTACGACCCTAGCGTCCCGCCCGACCGTGCCTTGCGCGACGAGCTTTCGCAGGCCGGTCAAGACCGCCGCGCTCGACAGCTCGAGATAAAAGCCGTAGCGCCGCGCCAGCCGCCTCTGGTCGTCGTAGGTCGGTTCGTCCTCTACGACCACTGCCGATCCGCCGCACGAGGCAATCGCATCAAGGGCCTGATAGGTCACCGTCGATCCGCCGATTGACGTTAAAGCCGAATGGCCTTCAAAGTGGTCGCGGTAATCAGCGCCTGCAAGCGCGTTTGAAATGCGTGCGAAGGGCTCAACGGCATGAATATGCGGCAGTTCATCGATGAGCCCTGCCTTTTGCAGATCACAATAGCCGCGCGCGATTCCCCAAAGCAGATCCGCCCTCGATGTCGGAACGATGATGTCGGTGCATGCATCGGTGCCCAGCTGAAGAAAAAGCTCGAAAGCAAGCGAACGGTAGCCATCCACCCCGAACGGATTGCTGCCCACCGCTGGGACAATAAAGTTGGTGGCCGGATACCAGTCCCCGGCGCGGACGCGATCGGCGAGCACCTGCCAGCGGCGTTGCGGCGTTTGCGCGGCCAGCAAGGTCGCTCCGTGCATCTCGATTGCTCGCCGCCAGTTCGTGTTCATCGCAGGTGTGGTGACGATCACGCAGTCGAGCCCCGCCTGGGCCGCGTAGGCGGCAAGAGAGACGCCGGCATTGCCGCTGGAGGCAGCCGCAACCGTCTCGGCGCCGCTCTGCAACGCGCGCTGGACGACAAACCGGCTCATGCGGTCCTTGTGCGATCCGGTAGGATTGGCGCCCTCGTTCTTGAGATGGAGCGCGTGGACTCCGATCTCCTTTGCGAGGCCCTGCATCCGTACCAGAGGCGTGTTGCCCTCCCCCAGTGTCGGGCAGTCGGGGTAGGCCTGCCAGTCACCGACGCGCTCCAGGGACCTGGGAAGGTCCTGATAGTCGATCGCCAGGCTTGCCGGCATGTTCTGGTCAAGGCAGATCGGGCAGCCTTCGAAGTAGTCCGCCACGGCAAAGACCGCCTGGCAGCGGATACAGCGCATCCCACTCACGCGCGGATTGAGCCTCGGCTCTGAGCTAAGCATGTGACGCCCGTTCTGGTCCGGCGTCCAGGTCGGCCATCACCTTGAACAGGCAATCGCCGCGCTCGGTAAGTGACGGCGCCCTGCGGCACGCGACGAGCCCGGAGCTTTCGAAGAACAGCGCTTCGGGTTCGCGCGTCGGCAGGTCCGGAAAGTGAATGCGGCCGGCGATCTGGCCGCCGACGACCTCCTCGCCGATCTCCGCGGCCGGCTCGAAGATGCCCCGGTCACGGGCATAGACGAAAGCGCTATGGCCTTTGACGGTCATGAACCGCGTCGGCGGAGCCGGTTCGGCGGCGACCTCGCGCAAAATTCCCTGGTCTTTCAGCAGGCGCTTCAATCCAGCTTCGGCGAGCGCTAAGCCCTCTTTCGACAGAGTCGCGCCGCCGCCAAGCTCCGTGGTCAGAGCGAGCGCGCCCTGTTCCTGTGCGGCCGCCGCCAGGGTGGTCAATCCGCCACCGCCGGTGCCGTCGCTGACGAAGCTGATTGGAGCGCCGAACAGGCGCAAAAGGCGCAGCAGTTGTTCATGTTCCCCGGTGGTCCGCCCTGGTCGCACCAGCGCGCTTGCCACATACTCGAGGGAGCGTCCGCCGGAGTGGAGATCGACGACAATATCGGCCATCGGGATCAACATCTCGCAGACATAATGGGCGATCATCTGCGTTGGGGTACCGGCGGCATCGCCTGGAAACGAACGATTGAGATTGCCCTCATCAAGGGGCGACACACGCCGGCCGGCGGCGACAGCGGGAAAATTAAGAGCCGGAAGGATGATCAGCCGCCCCGAGACCTGGTCATGGCGGATCTCACGGGTGAGATTGCAAAGGGCGATCTGGCCCTCATACTCGTCGCCATGATTGCCTGCGATGAGCAGCGCGGTTGGGCCGCTGCCATTCTTGATGCAGACCAGCGGTATGGGCACGAAGCCATAAGCGGAAAGGTCGGTCGAATGCGGTAGCCTCAGACAGTCCGACTGCTTGCCCTCGGCGTCATAGTCGATCGGGGTCCAGATGCGTGTCTTACCGGCCATGTTCCACCCTCTCAATTCAGCGAAGCATCTTGTCCAGGAAGAGCCGCGTCCGTTCCTGGCCTGGCGCGGTGAAGAAACCGGCAGGGGATGCGATCTCGACGATGCTCCCTTGGTCCATGAACACCATCTGCTCGGCAATTTCGCGGGCAAAGCCCATTTCATGTGTGACGCAAAGCATCGTGGTGCCGTCCCTGGCGAGGTCGGTCATGACGTCGAGCACCTCCTTGACCATCTCGGGATCGAGCGAAGAGGTCGGCTCATCGAACAGCATGATCTTGGGGTTCATGCACAGCGCGCGAGCGATCGCGACGCGCTGCTGTTGGCCGCCGGATAACTGGCTGGGATATTTGTGTGCCTGGTCGGCAACCCTCACCCGCTCAAGATGGTGAAGCGCTACGCCTGCCGCCTCGGCCTTCGATTGGCCGAGCACGCGTTTCAAAGCGAGGATGCAGTTGGCCATTACCGTGAGATGCGGGAATAGGTTGAACTGCTGAAACACCATGCCGATGCCGCGCCGAAGTCTCTGCAACTGCCGTCGGTCGCGGCTGAGATCTATGCCGTTGACGCGAACGGCGCCCTTCTGAAAGGTCTCCAGACCGTTCAGACATCTGATGAGCGTCGACTTTCCCGATCCGGAGGGGCCGCAAATCACGATCCGCCCTCCCTGCGGCGCGGCAAGATCAATGTTCTTCAGGGCGTGAAAGCTGCCGAACCATTTGTTGAGCGCCACCGTTTCCAGCGCTGGCGGCTGGACGGGTTGCACCGCCCCAACTGGTTGCCCGATATCCGGGGCTTGAGAGCTGTCCTGTGGCATGGGCTGGTTCATCATCTTGTCGGCCCAAGCAGCTTGCGTTCGATCCGGCCGACCAACCATGCGACCGTCAGCGCCAGGAGAAGAAAGGCGAGCCCGACGACAGTCAGCGGTTCGGCATAGCGGTAGGTATCGGAGGCGATATCCAAAGCCTTGCCCAGCATCTCCGGCACGGCGATGACCGCCAGGTAAGGCGTGGCCTTCAGGATCGAGACAAAATAGTTCCCGACGGGGGCCGCGACGTTGCGCAGCATCTGGGGAGCCAGCACGAACACAACAATGTCGGTCCGTGTCAGTCCCAACGCCTTAGCTGCTTCCGCCTGGCCCGCGGGAATAGCATCGATGCCCGCCTTGAAAACCTCGGCCAGATAGCCACTGAAATAGATGCTCAGGCCTAGTATGCCGACCAACAGCGCCGGCAACGTGACGCCATAGTGCGGCAGGACGTAGTAGAGAAAATAGAGCCACGCCAGCACCGGCGTGGACCGGATGAAGTCGATGACGAAGCGAACCAGATAGCCGGCAAGGGAGGCCGCCCGCCTGGTGATCTCAAGGCAGAAGCCCAATGCCGAGGCGCCCGCGCAACTCGCCAGCGCCACGCCGATTGTGGTTCCGATGACGCTGAGAATTGTTGGAACGGTCGATACGGCGAATTCGAGATCAAAAGTCACTGGACAACCTCGTTGCCACGCCGATCCGACGCTCGACCCACCGGCCAAACATTGCGACCGGGTAACAGACGACGAAATAGGCGAGCAGCAGCGATGTGTAGACGCCCACCGGATTATACTCGAGCTCGGCGATCTCCTTTGCCCGAAAGGTCATATCCGTCAGGGTGACGAGCGAAACGAGGGCCGTTCCTTTAACCAGCTGGATGAACTGATTAATGAAGGTCGGTGCCATCTTGGTCAGAGCTTGAGGCAGCTCGATCAGCGCGAGGATCCAGCGTCGCGGCAGGCCAAGGGCCGCGGCAGCTTCGATCTGCCCCCGGTCCAGCGATTGGAGCCCCGCCCTGACAGCCTGGCTGGCGTATCCCCCGGTGTTTAGCCCCAGCACCATGGCGCCAACGATGGTCGCCGGCATTTGAACGCCAATGATCGGCAGGACATAGTAGAAGACAAACAGCAGTATGATGACCGCGGAACTGCGCCAGAACTCTATTATTGCTGTGACGGCAATGCGGGATATGCCGCTCGTCAGATACTGCGCCACGCCGAAGATCAAGGCGAAGGGCACGGCAAACAGCAAGCCCAATGCTGTAACGATTGCCGTGGTCCGGAAACCCGCGAAAATTCCGATAAATATTTCAACAATGGTCACGCGTGAACATCCCTGATCCCGTCCGTTGCGCTCGTCACCTTGAGTGCTGCCGCAATCACGAAGCGTCCGGCCATCGCAGCTTCTGGCTTTGGATGCCGGTCAGTCCTGCCCCGCGCACACCTGCTCGCTGGTCAGATCCGGCGCGGCCTCCTGATCGCTGAAGCCGTTCTTGGCCATGATGTCGGCCAAGGTTCCGTCGCTCTTCAAGAGTTTGAGGCGCGAATTGTACATGTCGCGGAGGTCGCCATCTTCCTTGCGGAAGGCAATGGCTGAATAGCCGTAGCGCTCCTTGCCGTTCTCTTGCAGGCCCTGGAACGGCAACGCGCGTTCGATGCCCTCGACATTGTCGTCGGACAGAATGCGGGCCACCGTTGGCGCCGAAAATGCGGCGACGTCGATCCTGCCGGTGAGCAGTGCCGAGACATTCGACTGTATGTCCGGGAACAGCAGCATGTTGGTATCGGGGACGCCGGCGGCCGCAGCATTCTTGGCCGTTGTACTGCCTCGTCCTATGCCAAACCTTATCTCCGGATTTGCGGCGATCTGAGCATAGCTGTGGACGTTCTTCGGATTGCCCTTGGCAACCAGGGCGGCGTCCGCGAGCTTCAGATCGGGGTCGCTGAAGGCGACGAGTTCACATCGCTGCGGCGTTATGTAGAGCCCCGCGGCTATGGCATCGAACCGCTGTGCCGTGAGGCCCGGTATCAATGCGCCGAACTCGGTCACCACGATGTCCACCTGGCCGACACCAAGGCCTTTGAACGCAGCCTTGATCAGGTCCGGGTGAAAGCCTTCGGGCTCGCCACCGGCGCCCCGGAATCCCCACGGTGCGCCATTGGATATGCCGATGACGATCTTGCCTTCCCGCAAGACCCGCTCGGCAGTCGTTTCTGCCCGCAACGAAGCCGCGGTCCCTATGAGAAGGGCGCAGGCTGTGGCCACCGTGGCGATTGTTCTGAGCAGTCCAAGCTCACCGGGCATGCACGTGTTCTCCGTTTCGCAAATCTAGGTAGACCAGGTATAACAGGTATGTCAAGATTTTATAAAGAAAATGTGTGACCATGATTAAGGCTACGATGGGGCTGGGCGGACACCGCCAAGGGATGGACATCCCATATTCATTGCGCTAGGTATTCCTAGTATACTTTGATGAGGCTGGAATGACCGGACAGATCGGGACTGCTCTTCATGAGGCCGTACGGCAGGAAATCACACGCCGGGTGCGATCGGCAGAGTACGGTGCGGGTCAGGCTTTGCCTTCCGCTGCGATCCTGGCAGAGGATTTCGGCGTCAGCGCCATTACCATCAAGCGGGCATTGCGCGACCTTCAGTCGGCCGGAATCCTGCGATCGGTGCCTGGATTGGGGACCTTCGTCAGAGAGCAAAGAAGGTTCATTCGTGATCTCGATTTTTCCCTCACCTCCTACGACGATGCCCTTCGACTTGGCCTGAAGCCGTCCATTCACCTCATCTCCTTGACGCGCGAGAAAATACAAGATCCGGCCTTCGATGTGCTCGAGCCGCCGGCCGGCCTGATGCTGTGCGTGCGCAAGGTGATTTTTGCCGACGATACGCCAATCATGTATGACACCTCCTATCTGCCTCGCTCAGTAAGTGACCAGGTGCTTGACGAATTTAGAGAGAAATTCATCAGCGACGTACTGCGCGATCACGGAACTCAGTTCACCAAGACCAAGTTGCTGATCGATGCGGCTCCAGCTTCTGACGAGGCGCAGCAGACCTTCGCGATCCCGAACGGCTATCCGACGCTTCGTCGGCTCTACCGACTGAGCACGAAAGAAAAATCGTTTTCGGTGTTCGGCGTAACGGAATCGCCGTTCGACCGGTTGGCTTGCGTGGTCGAACTCGATGCGGACCACAAGCCCCCGAGACGAAGAAAATAGCCCCCTCGAGTCTCCGCTGAACCCGAGGACACTAGGAATCAGGAGCAGATAAGCATGCTTCCAGTAATGCCATCACCCGATGTGCCGGTGGTTGAGCTGACCAGGCGCCTTGCTGCAGTCCGACGCGAGATGGCAGCCGGGGACATTGACGTCCTGGTGCTCACCGACCAGAAGAACGTGGAATATTTTACCGACTACAGGACGCTGTCCTGGGGCTATCATTCGCGCCCGTTGTTCGTCTTGATCGACCATCAGGATATTCGCGTCATTTCCAACAAGATCGAAACCAGAAACCTTGAGTCGCGACAAAGAGCCTTCTCGATTGTCTACTACGCAGGCTATCTCGCCGAAGGCGCACGCGCCATCGTCGACGAAGTCCGCGCTCGCGATCCGGGCGCCGCCGCAACTGCCGCGATCGACTATGGGCAGGATATGTCGGGTCGCGGGTCGTTGGAGATCGTCGATGGTTTGAGAGCGCGGGGGCTCAGGCTGGTGAGCGCGACGGCTTTGCTGTGGCGAACGCGCATGATCAAGTCGCCGTTCGAGGCAGAGCTCAAACGCATCTCGTTCGAGATCGTCAATGCAGCTTTTGATGATGCCGTTTCGCAGGCGCGTCTTGGCATTACCGAGGTCGAACTCTGTCGCCAGATCCAGACCCGCATCATCATGAACGGGGCCGAACGAGCCGATCCGATCGCTATGACGTTCTGCAGGGGTGAGTTCAACTACGGCCGTCCGCCAGGTCCTCATCCCTTGCAGGCTGGCCAGTACGTGTGGACGGATTTTCGTTCTACCTATGGCGGCTACCCAGCAGATAGAAACCGCATCGCCCGAGGCGGCGCGCCTGACAATTGGGAGATCGAGGCCTACCAACGAACACGGTCGCTGACGGCGACACTCGCTAAGGGGGTCAAGGCCGGGATGACCTGCGGCGATGTTTTCGGCGCGTTCGAACAGCTTTGGGACGATGCTGGCCTGCCTCCCGCCTATGGGATGGTATCCCGCATTGGACACGGTGGGGGGCTCGATGTGACGGAGCCTCCGTCTATCTCCAAAGGCAATCCAGAAGTCATAAGGCCTGGCATGATCTTGCATTTGGAACCCAAGCTGGAGATCGACGGCGCTGTCTTCCAGTTCGAGGAGGTCATCTTTGTCGGTGAGCAGGGCATCGAGTTTTTGAGTGAGCTCTCTCCAGAGCAATTGCCAGTCATCACCTGAGCTGAACTGGCTGTGCCTGCCGGTGTCACGGACAGAAAGGCAACTGCATGCCGAGGAGGTTGCTGTGGTCGTTGGGCACCCACGTGAACCAAAGGGATGAAAGCCGGATGTTTCGGAAACCCGGCAACTGGTTCAATGAGGAGGTGGGCGAAGCGAAGAGCCGAGCAGCCTGCCGAAACGCGAGCGACGCCATGAAGCCACTGATCGTCATATGCTCGGATGACGCCGAATTCTATCTGATCCTCAGCCACGTTCTTGCGGTGGATGGCTTCACCAGTGCGCTGGCCAGCAACGTGAACGAAATGCTGGAGCTTGCCACCGAACTGGCCGTCCATGCCTTGCTGCTAGATTGTCAACCCGACAACCAGATGGCAGAGAGCTGCGGCCGGCTCAGACAGGATGCCAGGACAAGCGCCCTGCCCGTGGTTGCCTTGATTGCGCCTGGCGCAGAGAGCCAACATATCGCGCTGCTGAAGTCGGGAATCGACGAAGCTTTTGTCAGGCCGCTGGCGCCAGCCAAGCTGCTGGATTATCTGCGCTCCAGGCTCGGCGTCGACCGTCACTCCGGATCGCGACTGGAGACCGCCCTGTCGCTAAACCATGGCGACATCGAAATGCAGATCGATTCCCACCACGTGCGTTGCAACGGCAGGGAAATCGAGTTGGGGCCGATCGAGTTCAAGCTGCTGCGTCATATGCTCGAAAACCCAGGGAAGGTGCTCAGCCGTGAAGAGCTGATTGGGGCTGCTTGGCCCAACAATGTCCATGTCGGCCCGCGCACTGTCGACGTTCATATCAGCCGGCTGCGAAGATCGATCAAGCTGTCATCCCACCATGATGTGATCCGGACAGTCAGACTTGGTGGATACGCATTGCAAGATCGAACGACTTAAGCGCATTTTGGAATGCCTGTCATGGCTCTGTCGGCCCTTTCTGGGCACAATTCAATGACAGCCACTATGCGACAGGCCGTTCATGCGGCACCTCTCGCCGGGGGCGGCGGTCCCGGGCCGCGTTGCGCCGCTCCTTCGGCGCCCCGTTTACCGGTCTTGAGGTCACGAACGTGCTGCGGCGGCGAAATGAAGTTCGTTGCATGTTCGGTCATTTCGCCGCCTCCACTTTGTGCGCCCTTGTTTCTTTTTGCCGCTGCGCGGCGCCTGATCGGCAACACGCTGCCAATAGCGCACAAGCTCATCCTTCGAAGGCGAGACTGTATCGGGCAGCAGTTGCAATATGTTTTCCCGGAGGACGCCATGGTCCCTGTTCGCCACCCGTCGCCGCGAGGACGCCGGCGGCTTTGCCGGAATGGGTACGAGATCTTCGCGCAGACCCTTGAACACGGCCTCGCGCAACATGCCGCGATCAGTCACGCCGCTGAATTGCACCTCGGCCAGAACGTCGTACCCACGTGGCTTTCGGTTTATTGACAGGGTCCGACAATGGCGATTTGCCGATGACCAGCGGATCGAGCCGCTCGCGAACGCGCCGCGCCACCTCAAGGGTGTAACCGCTCTGAGCTTTCCCCGCATAAAGCAGCCGGCCGTCTCGCCTGCCGATATAGAGGGATGCGATACGGCGCGGCTGGGCGCCGAGCTTTTCGACGAAGGCCACGATCGGAAAGGTGTCGCTCTTAATGCATTTGTCGCAGGCGCTCTCGACGCTGCATCCGACCGCTTCGGCAAGCGCCAGAACCCTGCCGGCATAGATGTCGCCTTGGGCATTGTTGTCGGTGGTTGGCGACGAGCTGGACACCAGGCTTGGCAGCAAGCGCGTGGATTGCCGCCGCCGTGGCCGGCGACCAGCCGCCGGCTGTGCTGAGGTACACGGTGTCGGGACGAAGGTCTGCCAGGGCGGCGAGGCTCATCGCGTCGATGGCCGCTTCGGTGACGCAGAGGCGGAACGCCTCGGGTCGGCCGAACCGGAACAGCACCTTGGCGCCAGCCGTGGCAACGCCGCGCCAATGCGGTCCGCGTTCTTCCCAGCCGGTGACGGTTCCGTCCACATCCCTATGCGCGGCCCAGATGCTGCCATGCGGCCGCTCGCGCAGGAGACCGGCGGCGGTTGCGGCGCGCAGAATGGCGGGAAGATGACGACCGTCTCGCAGGTAGGTAGCACCCCGCCGATCCGCGCCACAGCTTGCGCCGGGCCTGCCAGCGATCCGCTATCGACATGTCGGGCTCCCGCTCACGGAAGCTGCGCTGCCAGACTGGCTCGGTGGCCACGAAACGGACGAGGTCGGCCACCTGATTCATCGTCTCGACGAAGGCACGCCCTTGAGATGCTCGAGCAGGCCGAAGACATCGCCCTTGGTCCGAGAGCGGGTCGAACCAGCCCTTGCCCTCATGGATGACAATGATGATCGATGCTTCCCGGCGGTATTTCATCGCCTTGCGCGTGCTTTCCTTGAGATCGAGGGCGAAGCCCACGTGTTCAAGCACTGCGGCGCAGGGCACCTTGTCCTTCAGCTCTTCAAGCTTTGCTTTTTCCATCTTCGTTCGCGCACCTTGTCGCGTTCCCAATTTTCGACTCCGCCCAATATTCTCTGGACAGGCACCGGAGGCCGCGAAGAGCAAGGCAGGCAAGGGCGCGGCCGGCGATCCGCATTCAGGCCGGGTTTGCACGGGAGCGAAGGCTGCGGCGCAGCTTCTTTGCCGGGCGCAGCGCGCAAGCGGCAGCAATCACCGTCGGCTTCGGCGGCACTCCTCCTCAGCAACCGCTGCACAAAGCGTGTCGTGTTTGTTTCCGCTGCGGCGACGCCACCCCAGCGGCCATCCTTGGCCCAGGGCGAGAACCCGGCCCTATCTCGCCCTGCCGGTGCTGGCGGGCAGCGCCGCCTTTGGAACAGGCGCGAGCCAGTCCGCCACGACTAGCGTGCCGGCATATTCTGAGTCCCTAATGGAACAAAGGGGGCCAAGACAGATTTGAAAGGTCCGTTGGCTTTGGAGTGGCGGATGGCTGGGCCCTCCGCGAGGTGCCGGCCGGCCTCCACCAAATAGGGCGCAGGTCACATGACGACAGGATTACAGCAATGAAACGTGTCCCCCTTATTCTGCTCAGTTTGGGTGCCATGATGATGCCCGCATCACTGCTCGGTGCTGAACAGTGGGAGGGCTTTGGGATCAAGCATCTCGGATTCGTATTCGATGTTCCTCCGGGGTTTGTGCTTGCCCAGCGCTCCGATCAAGGGGCAGCCTTTGAGGGCAAAAACAACGCGTTTCTCGCAGTCTGGGGGGCGCAACTCGGCAAAGCGAGCTTTCGCACCGAGATTGAGCATCGCATGGCGGTGAACGAGAACGACGGCTGGAAGGTGACCTATAAGCGAGTGACGCCGCAATGGGCCAGCTATTCAGGACTGAAAGACGGTCAGATCCTGTATGTCCGCGCCATCAAAATCTGCGGGGACAGAGCTGCATTGTTTACGGTCACGTATGCTCGCAACGAGAAGGTCCCTTATGATCCGCTTATCGTTCGCATGGTCAAATCACTCAAGGTCCAGAGCTGCTAGGCGGGTGCACGGCGCCAGCCGTTGCGGTGCTGGACGTCGGCGGCTCCCTTCGGTGGTCGGACCACACAGACCATAGCGAACCATCGTTTGCCCGTCCCGAACTGCGCAGCATCGACTTCTCGGCCGCTCCTGAAGCTCCAGCGGATCGGCTATGCGCGCCATGCGGCATCAAGCGATGCCGACGAAGGGCGCTGTGCCGGCCTTCTCTGAAGAAAGGAGCAGCCGTAGGAGCGTCATCCAAGGGGGCGGCGGTGCAGGCGCGACGCGGGACTGAATGCAACGACGAGACCGGTTAAGAGAGTAGCCTAAACAGCGTCAGCATAGCGCCGCCGGGGGCGGGACGCGGGGCAGACTCCCGCGAGGAGCGCGGTATGGATTGCTGGAAAGCTGCGCTGCGCTTTGATCTGACATCCAGCCGCTGCGTACGGCAGCTTCTGGGAACTCGCCCGGCTGGGCTTCGCTTACTAGGCAGAGGCGCGCTCTGATATGACCCCGAGAAGGTCTTGGAGCTCCCCCTTGGGCAGTGGCCTGGACAGCAGAAAGCCTTGTAGCTGGTCACAGCCGAGTTTGCGCAGATAATCGCATTGGCTCTCCGTCTCAACGCCTTCGGCAGTGGTACTAAGTCCGGTCGCACGGGCTAAGTTGATAATCGCCTGAACGATCGCCTGGTCACCATTGGAGCGGCCAAAGCCCTGCACGAAGCTGCGGTCGATCTTGATCCTGTCGACTTCCAACGTCTGCAGCCTTCCCAGAGAGGAGAATCCAGTGCCGAAATCGTCAAGTGCAAAGCGCACCCCGATGCTGCGCAGAGCCTCAATGTTGTTTCGGCATTCGGTCCTGCGCTCCGAGAGCGCGCTTTCGGTAACTTCGATTTCGAGCCGCCGCGGATCCATGTGCGTCTCCAACAAGATACTCGTCACCCTCATGGCGAAACTGGGATTGTTCAGCTGCAAGGCTGACACATTTACCGCCAAGGTCTCGATGGGCCAGTGCACCGCGTCAAGGCACGCCTGTCGGAGAACGAGTTCGCCAAGCGGTTCAATTAGCCCTGTTTCTTCCGACAGCGGTATAAACAAGTCTGGCGCAACCCAGCCCCTCTCCAGATCAGACCAGCGGGCCAGGGCTTCGACACCCGTCATCCTGTTTGTGTCGGCGGCGTATAGCGGCTGATAGTGGACCTGGATCTGGCCTGGCATTTCCAGCGCTTTGCGCAGGTCCTGTTCGAGGCCCTTACGCATGGCCAGCGTCAGGTCCATCTCGTGCCCAAAGAAGGCGTAGCTACTGCGGCCGCCGGCTTTGGCATGATAGAGTGCCACGTCCGCTTTCCGCACCAACTCGACCGCGTCCAACCCGTCCTTGGGTGCAACCGCCACCCCGACACTCACGCCGACAAAGACCTGCACCCCGGCGACTTCGAACGGCCGACGGGCAGACTCGATCAAACGCTCGCACAGCGTCCTGACCTCATCCTCGCCTGCGAGCGAACGCTTGATGATGATGAATTCATCGCCACCCAGACGCGCCACTGTGTCTGCTTCAGTCGTCAGCCGCCTTAGCCGGTCCGCGAACTCCCTAAGCAGCTCGTCACCGGCAGGATGGCCGAAGCTGTCATTAACCTGCTTGAAGCGATCGAGGTCGAGGTAAAGGATCGCCAGTTGCTCGTCTGTCGATGGCAAGCGCGCCAACGCATCGGCCAGACGCTCGTTGAACTGACCGCGATTGGGCAGCGCCGTAAGCAGATCGTTATGAGCGAGGTGGTAGATCCGATCCTCAGTCTCGATCAGCTTCAACGTCCGCCTACGAAAGGCAATCAGGGCCACGATAACGCCCGCCAGCACCAAGCCGAACAAGGCGCCCAGAACTGGAACCAGTTGGAAGAGGACAAATGCTCCGGGCCGGTAGGGCCGCCACACGAAGAAGCCGATAGGGCCAGATCGGTCGACAACGGGATAGGAAGCCTCTCCGGAAGCAACCTTGTCGGCCCAGGAGAACCGCGCGTCATCGAGCAGATAGTCTTGGCGCAAAGAAGTAAGAAGACTGCCGTCGAGATACCGAACGGCTACATGCAGGAATTCCTGACCTGGTATTTGTGCGATGTGGCCACTGTCGGAAACCACAGGCTTGATGCTGACGACTGCGGGGTGACCGGCGATAACGGCCATATCGGAAGCGCCTATGGTGAGCACCTGTTCCGTGACACCCTCGGTATCTCCCCGTTTCAGCCTGGCTCTGAGAGTCTGAACGAGAGGTGCGGTGGTCGCCTGTATGGAGCGGTAGCTGCCGGGGTCAACGATCGAACCGTCGGAGAACGCATAGACAGGCGCATTGTTCGCATCGAGAATATAAACCTCGTCATGGCCAAAGTAGGTGTGCATCCAGCTGCCGAGATTGGTATCGAGCCATTTCGCATCGCGGCTGCGCAACGCGTTAACGGCGTCGTCCCAAACCGTGACGCTCTCCTGGTCGTGCGCTACTGCGCTCTCCAGCTTGGATATGATCAGTCCAACCAGGCTTCTCTGCCGTGCAGCGGCAACGCGGTCAATCTGGATCGTGGACCAAAGCAGTAACCCGGCGGTGATCATTGCGATGAGCAGTGTCAGCCCGATGACCGGCAGAGCCGTTCTCAAGAGGAAGAGACGACGGGTTGGTTCGGCAAAATGTCGACGTAGTTTCATGAGACCGCTATAGTCGACGAAGACTTCTGGACCGTTAAAAGGCCTGCGCTTCAAGCGCAGCTGCGCGAGGTTGCCAAGCGGCTTGGGGTTCGCGGGCGCTGCATTGCGGCACCCAGACCCACCGAAAAGCTGCGGGTCGAATCCGTGCAAGGATCAATGAAGGGCGAGCTCAAGAGGGGCTAAGATCGTGCTGGACGACCTTCGACTGAGAAACTTGGCGCAGGCCTTTTCCGGACTGCCTTATGGAACGTTTCAGGGCGAAGCATGCATATCCGCGCATGTTGAGCCGGACTGGGGGCATTGGGCTGTTCGTCTCTTCTCCGCGGCGTATCGAGCCGCCTATGGCGCCCTCCCCTTGAGGCTTAAGTCTTAGGCCAGCAAGCCTGTAGCCCGGTAATATCGCCGCAACGGTCCTACCCTCGCTTTTCGGGGGCTCAAGCGGGAATATCTGAGCCTCCTGTGCGTTTCCTCGATGTACAAGAGGAGGCGATCTATCATGCAGAAATTGAGCTTCACCCGAGTCGCGCTGCTGGCTCTGCGGGCTTCAGCCGCATTGTTTGTGGTTGTTGCGCCCTATCAGCTCAGCTTTGTCGGCTCGGGCAAACTCCAGCCAGCCGCCGCCTATGCCAAGAGCGAGGGCGGTGGTGGTGGTGACGGCCATGGCGGCGACTCCGGATCTGGCGGCGACGGAGACCACGACGGCGCCTCAGGGTCTGGCGGCAGCTCAGGGCCCGGTGGCGGCGATGGCGCAGGCGGCGACGACAACGGTCATCATGGGCAGGAGCATGTGAATGCTGCAGGCGACAAGGTTGAAGTCTCGGATGACAAAACTGAAGTCACTCATCCCGATGGCACCAAGGAAGAGATCGAAAATGGCCGTCTCGAAGTGAAGGACGCGACAGGGCGGACGATCGTGGAGCGGGCCGCAACACCTCAGGATGTCGCGCGGCTGCGATCGCTGTAAGGACACGAGCCAGCCTGCACCAACCGCGCATCATGCCCCCTCGGCCGGACGGCGGAGGGGGCTTTCCTGCATCGCACTCGGCCTGAGTCCGTCACGCACGCTTCACGCAATCGGGACTGCGCAAGTGGCAACCGTTCAAAAAGGCTGTTTCGCAAATAGCTTTTGGCGCCGCTATCCGTCGTACAGAAGTGGCCGCCGCGCGGACCTGTGCAACAGTGGCCTGATCTGCAAGAGCATTCGGTCGGGTCGAGGCTCGGTGTCATGTCAAGGTCTTCGCCGCCCAATAACCCACAGCTTGGCCAGATCCAGCACCATGTCCTGCGGAACAACCTCTCTTGCTGGCGCTTACCGAACCATGGTTGCAGATGAACGTGCTGCCTTGGCAGCGTGAAATGCCGCCTTTGCGACCGCTGCACGGCGTATTGGCGGCTAGGGATGGTGGGGTCAGAATTGCCGCTAAGCAAATCCCAGCCAGATACCAGCCAACCGCCCCAAATGCCGCCCGCGCACCACACACTGGCGGTGTCACTGTTGATCCGCCACCGGTGCGTAGCGCATTAACGTCCTGCGGGATCCGACTACGCCGTCATCAATAGTTGCCGTTATAGTAACGGTCATCGCAAGGCGCGGTGTAAATTCGGCCGTAGCGATCCCGGTAGCGGCAGAGCTGATCCTCGGGACGTTGCGGGGTGGTTGCGGAGCCGACGACTGCTCCGAGCAGCGCGCCGCCGGCCGCGCCGATCACGGTGCTCTTGGTGTTTCCGCCAATGGCCTGGCCGACCAGGGCGCCGCCGGCGCCGCCGAGCAGAGCGCCAGTGGTCGCCCGCTGCTGGCCTTCCGTCTGCGTTTCGCAGCCTGCCAGGGCCGCCGTCATCAGGACGGCCAAAACCGCTTTCTTGAGTATCATCTGAGGAACCTCCTTGAGGCCGCGTGGGCCGATCGCGCCAAGTGCTGCGGCATTGCGGCGGAACCGCGGCAGGCTCTCTCACGATGTGAGACATGGTTTCTCGCTGGTTGAAGGCTTCATGGCGTGCTGCGAAGGCTGGCTCCTGCCCGACAGCTTGAGGTCGCCAAGCTTTTGGTCGCCATGAATAGTAACCTATAACTACGCGAAGATGGCCACAGCCTTGAGCTCACAGTCGCAGCTAGCCGACGCATCGAGCCCAGAATCGAGGTTCGCCCGCCTGACCGACGCGCAGTTGGCATCGTTGAAACGCCAGTTCGCCAGTCTGTGCAACCGGTTTCGAAACACAATGGAGCAGTATGGAATTCTGGCCCTGAGCTTGTCGCGGCACGCGGTATATCTCAAGGACCTGACTAAAAAATGTGCGCCCCGCTCGATCTCGCGCGGAAATTCCCCGCAGGCCCCTTTCAGAATTTTGAGGGCGACCGAGCCTAAACAACCAGATGGTTAGCCGCGTCGTTGACGTGGTGGCGCAGACAGTGTTCCTGGCCGGCGCCGATCCGGCCATTTTCCCAACAGCGGCGTTGCATCGTTCTCAATTGCCGAAGTGCCTTTTATTGGGATTAGTGACGGCTCTTCAGTCTTGCGCTTACGTCCAGTTTTCAGGGCCTCGATTTCCTCATCACGTCTCGCGATCCGGCTTTCCAAGTTTGCGATGCGCTCTGTCAAAAAGTAGCGGCCAACGATGAACCCTCCGCCTCCAAAAAGAACTGCGAAAGTCATGAAGGCTATAGGGTTGGCGATCACCAGAGCCGCATTGGTCTGGAAGAAGGTGATCAGATCGTGCATTTTGAACATCCTCTCAGTTCCGGGGAAGTCTGTGGATTTCCAATCTCACCGGGCCACCTCGGTCGCAATTCGTGCAGAGAAGCGCCCGCTCAACGGTAGTGAATAGCGCGTCCTTCCCGTATCGCCTGATCAGCGCAGCCGGCTTCACCTCGGCGTGATGAGAGCAAGTCTTGCACCACGCCCGCAGCTTGTGCCATTCGCGTAAGTCCCCGAGGGAGACGTCCAGACCGGCATGAATGCTTCCGTCGACAATTGCCTGTGGCGGGATCTTCACCTCCCCAGGCGTCAAGATTTTTTCCATGACATGCCGGCTGTTGTAGTGGATCAGCAGCATGCCGGGTCGACGGCGAATTGCAGCCTGCCAGGCGGCTTGGCTGACTGTCGCATCCGGGGACGTTGAAATCGTTTCGAGACGGGTCTTTTCCTCCCTGTCCCAGACTTCGATGCGGAAATTGTCCTCGGCCGTATTCGCCATCAGGTCCGTCCCCTGTGCCAGCCGCGAGAGAAGCCGTTGGAAACTGCCGCGCGCGAAAGCGCGAGTTCACGCTCGAGTTCAGTGTTCCTGGATAGAACGTGCAGCAGTGCGACTACGCAGTCGCAGCCCGCCGCAGCGATGGCCTGCTGCATCGCGGTTTCCAACTCCGACATAGCTTCGCCGCCCGGCGCGTTCTGGCGCTTTCCTATAGCCTTGCTCATATGTCTTTCAGGAATAAGGAATATATTCCTGTCTCGTCAAGGCCGCTCTTGACTTTTTGTTCTTATTTCGTTCACTGTTGACCAGATTAGCCGCGGGAGGCGAGTTATGAGGCTTCAGCTGGAAATCAAAGGCGCTTCGCCGGAAGAGAAGCAACGCGGCATCGAAGCGGCCAAGGCTGTCCTTGCCGCAGCGGGAATATCCGGGGAAGAGGCAGCGGATGGGATGGCCGCGCTTGAAAACTGGGACGATTCCATCTTTGACGACGATGAGGCACCCACGGACGACGAGGATGTAGCGGCGGCGATCTGGATGGACGCCAACAAGGCGGCAATCATGGCGTGCTGCGCTGACTGGCCAAGTGATGCGGTGCCGGAGACCTATCAATTCCTTGAATTGGTGGATTGATGTCCGACCACGGCCTGCCTTCCCAGAAAAAGCCGAAACTCATCGTTGTCGTGGCCTTCAACCGAGGCGAAGATGTCGAACTGTTCACGGCCTATGGCCCGACTGATCAGCAAAGCGAGGAGCGCGCGATCAGGATGGCCAAGGCGCTCGCTTCGACGCATGTCGGCGTGATCGCGTGGAGCCGAGATGCCAACCCTGCATTAGGCGATTACGGTGCGCCCACAACGCTGTTCGTCAGTGGCGATGTCCCAGACATGGAATAGGCGCCGCCGTGTCACGCGCTTTCGGGCCGCACAGTCTCCACGGAGAGCGCCCCGGCCGAAAGCGGCCGCAAGAGTTCGGCCTCGGGCTTCGTAAGGCCGAGCCAAGCCCGCCAATTTTCTGGCTTGAGCACGACCACCTGGCGATTGTGATATGGCGCAACGTCCGGCCCGGGATCGGTCGTGAGCATCGTAAAGGTCGACGGCTTGTTGCCGGCGCCCTCACGCCATAAGCCGGCAATCGCCATAAACGGAGCGCCGTTGAGCGAGAACCGATGTTTGGCCTTTGGATACTTGGCGCCAGTGAATTCGAAGAACGCAGACGCCGGAACCAGGCATCGGTTGCTGTTTGCGAATTGCCTGCCTTCCGAGCGGAAGTTGAACACCGGTCCGCCTTTCGGTCCGGATGGTGGGAACCCGAACGTCATCGATGCCAATTCTATGAGGTCGCCGGCAGCACGCATAATTGGAGCGGGGTCGTTGATGCGAATGTCGTCTGCCTGGCGTAGATCGAGTTCCGTCTGATGGTTCGGGATCTTCAACGCCAGCGAGGCCATCATCCGGCAATATTCGGCCCACAGGACGTGCTGCTCATAGTCATTGCACATGGGAGGTCCTTCGGCGTTCTTGCTGGAACAGAACGGAGACCTGGACACTTGACCGCGCCAGCATTGCTACGCCGACTTTCGGGTCTTGGCTTTGGCGCCCTTGATGCCTTCCTTGGCCAGGCTCTTGCGAAGAACCGAGGCCAGGTCGACGACATTCTCTTTTGGTGCCGGCACCGGCTTGGGCGGCGCCTTGCCTTTGCGCTTGGCATCGATCATGGCGATTAACGCGTCCTCGTATGTGTCTTCGAATTTTGACGGGTCGAACGTGGTGACTTTCTTGTCGATCAACAGGGCGGCTATCTCAAGAAGGTCTTCGTCGTATTTGTGGTTTTTCAAGCCATCAAACACGGTCTTTTCCGACGTCATCTCATTGTGAGCGCGCAATTCGGTCAGCAGCATCCCCCTCTGGAATGGTTGGATCAGCACCTCGCGCCCGCGCTGGTAGAGCACCACGCAAGAGCGCGCAGCCACGCGCTTGTTCGCCATCGCGTCGCGAAGAACGCAAAAGGCTTCGAGGGAGGCGCCGTCCGCCGGGATGAGGTAATAGGGCTTTTCCAGATATCGGGTGTCGATGTCTCCGATCGCGACAAATGAATCCACCTCGAGAGTGTGAGTCGATGTCAGCTTGAGTTTCTTGATCTCGTCAGGCTCGACCTTGATGAAATGGTCCTTGTCCACCTCATAACCCTTGACCTGGTCCTCACTCTCGACGACATCGCCGGTCTCTTCATCCACATAGGCACTTTTGACAGGCAGGCCATCTTCACGATTCAAAATCTTGAAATGGATTTTGGAGGCCTCGCTGGTCGCACCGACAATCTTCACGCCGCACGACACCGACCCGACCTTCAGGAAGCCCTTCCAAACCGCTCGTGGTGCCGCCATGACCTTGCTCCTTGTCTGCCCCGAATAAAGAACACACGAGGTCGTCACCCGTTCCGTCGGAGTATCCTGGCGGGCGCAGCTACTGGGTCGCCCGACAGCATTGCCCATCACCGGGAGATGCTGCGCGCCAGTAGCCGACCTCGTGCAGATTTGCCCGCTTCCACGGCATTGCCGATGACGCGGTCACCGGCTCGGCCAACCCTCATTCGTTGACTCAGCTTGGGCCAAAGCGTAAGCCGACGTTCCCGCCCACGTCCAGGGCGCATCGCTGACCATAAGGTTTGAAAAAATGGACGATAAATACGCCAACGCGCGCGAGCATTTTTTCGCAGCAGTTCGTACGCTGGCCGCCTCCTCCGACCCCATACAAACAAGATTGATAGAGGCAAACCTGAACGTATTGCACGTCACTCTCGATGAATTCGACGGTGACCGGGAGCTCAAGCTCAAGTTTGCCAGGATATTGGACCTACTGGCCGCCGACCAGGACAACATGGAAACGGTCGCCATCGAGACGACCGCTCACATGACGGACTTTGAAGCTGTGAAGGTCGCGGATTTGATCTGCGATTTTTACTACGAACTAACATAGCGTTCCGAGACCGATTTCCCCGGGCGGCTCAAAGGGTGCGTTGGTTTTCCATCCGCCAGGCAATTCAGCATTGGAGGGCGGCGCTTCGCGACGCCCATTGATCCCGAGCTCCGGATCGTACTCCGTTCTGGGTATCGACCTGGATGGCCTAGGCAGTCGCGGTGGACGGGACCGCGCGTTCCTGGAAGGAGGCGACGAACAGGCCCGGTTCGATCGCGCAAGCCACGATCAAAGCTACCAAGGGCAGTCGGTTCAGGAAGGCAAGGGCCGCGTTGCATATCCAGCAGCCCTGCCACTTGCACCCGCCGGCACACCACTAATCACTTCACGTGGTCCGCGTTGCGCGCATCATGGCTGCACTTGAGTGCTGGCGCCCGCAGTCGCATGGCCACGAGTTCGCCGCCGGCATCGGCAAGCGCTCCACGCCATTGTTTCAACTTTGAGCAAATGGCAGACCAACCATTGATGCGCTTTGTATCGGAGGGGACGACGGGTCGCTGCCCCCTTGCCGAGCATGTCGAACTGCTTCTGGATGCAAATGCCGAGGCCACGGCGTTTTCGAGGGCATCGATAGGCTGCTTGGTCCGGGTCGATTTTGCGCTCGCGGATGCGCCGCGCCCAGGCCGGTTTGTTGATGGTCAATGTTGCGATTCCTGTGTGAAAGCTGACGGCAATGTGCGGATGTTCAGCCGTGGCCATTGCCAATCTCGGCAGACGGCGCACTGTCGCCAGCATGGTGGCTGGGCACGTTGAAATGGTCCTGTTTGAGCAATCGATCGCCGACAGCGATGGCTTACAGCGACCATTTTCCGACAGGGTGGCCGATGCTGCGGATAAAACGGCGGGATCTGTTTTGTTCGATGTCCGCATCGACGGGGACGCCAATATTCAGCGGATGGCAGCAATAGGGTACGGTGAAGCGGATGCGGCTATAGTCGTGCTTGAGAAGAGCGGCCGCCTTAGGTGCGCGTCAATAAATGGTGATGCTTCTCCTTTCGTTGCGGAACTGGCTGCCTGGGAATCGTCTCCGTTGAGCGAGCATGTGCGCGCCGAGTACCGCGGCACCGCAATGATCCTGCTATCGAAACTTCGCAGTTCCGGACATTTCAACTAGTCAGCGATTCGGGACGCCCTCCAGCCACGGGGCGCGGGTGCACTGCGTGGTAAATGTTGTTTGATTTTGCTAGCCAGCAGTGCAGCTTGGTGTCGAAGTCAGAGGCAATTACAGATGAGGGCAAATTCGTCCCACCTTCGCCGAAGTTCACTGCCCTTAGTTGTCCACACTGCGGGCGCATTAGCAAAGCAGTTTTGGCTAGTCGCCTCCGCAAGCGAGATCGATAAGGACGAGACTCCAGACATCTGGACAAACAGATGGCAGAACATAAAATTGGATGCCTCTGAGCCAGAGCAGAAGCGCACAATTAAGGCGCGTCTTAGCCGGTTGTCGTAAGGACCGTTCCTTGAGCGAACGCAACTACCAACCGTTTGACGTCAGAAATTTTCACTTATCAGGCGTTACACTGCAACCATATTTCCATATGGAGTATGACAGGCTGTTGGCAGGCTTCGAGTGATGCGCCCGATCCCAATCCGGATCTTCACTCGGACCGGGCCAACTTGACGAGGGAGGTCTTGTTCTAGATGCGTCCCGAAGGAATAGCCGCACTGTTGCGACAGGCAGTCAAACACCGTTGCGTTCACTTGCGGGAAAAGGCAAAAACATCGACGCCGACATAGCAGCGCTCGTCAAGAAGGGATTGGACAAGCGCATCCAGAAGGCTCTCGACGTTGTTCGAGTGATGGGGCAACAACGCAGTGCTCAGGTCAGATTGACCTTAAGGACGATCGCGCCGCCCTACGCATGTTGTCGGGTCCACTTCCAAATGAGCGCCAGCGCGAGTAGCGCGCTGGTTGACAATGTTGGTTGGACGGCGCCAAGTCTCCAAGCTGCGACGGCGACTAGGCCACTGCTACACACCGTGTCGACCTCTGTGGCAGGCGCTCCATTCCAGCGAGGAGCCGGAAATGGCGTTCACAGTGATCTGGTACGGAAGGCAGGCGTCATTGACAAGGTGACCTTTGACGCTGAAAAGACGGCCAAAGATCACGCAATCGCCATGTTCCAGACCCGAAGGGTTGACGACGGCGTTGTATGCGTTGAAGTTCGCAAGGACAGCGGTACTGTCGTCTTCAGCCACGCCGAGAACTAGTCAGTAGGAGGCCGCTTCCGTGCCCGAAGATAGGCAAGTTCCCGCTTTATGAAAGGTTGATTGCGACGTTGCGCAGGAGCGCAACCGATTTTCGCATACCTTCCATCGGGGTCAGCATCATGTCCTCGTGCTCGATTGACAAGACATCGTCGTAGCCAACCTGCTTGAGCGCGGTACAGAACTGCCGCCACCAGGTCTCACCGTGACCGTATCCGAGTGTGATGTAATTCCAGGCCCGTTCGGCATAGAGGTTTGGTGGACGCGGATCTAGCGTGCCGTCGATGGCCGCGGTGATTGGCTCGATCCGGGTATCTTTGGCGTGCACATAGTAAATGGCCGAGCCGAGCGCTCGAATGGCGGCAATCGGATCCGCCCCCATCCACAGCGGATGACTGGGGTCATAGTTGGCGCCGACCGTTTCACCGACCGCGTCACGGAGCTTGAACAATGTCTGGACATTGTACACGGCCTGATGCCCATGCAGTTCCAGGCACAGTTTGTGAATGCCGAGGTTGTTTGAAAACGCGACGAGGTCGCGCCAGTAGGGAATTATCCGCTCTTCCCACTGATAACGCTGGATCTTGAGGCATTCCGGCGGCCAATCGGTGATGATCCAGTTCGGGTTAGCGTCACCTGGTCCGCCCGGCAGGCCCGACATCATGACTACACGATCGATCTCCATGAGGCCGGCCAGCCGAATGGTGTCCTGTGTCACGCTATGATGGACCTTCCCCTGCGGCCCCGGGTGCAGTGGATTGCCCGAGCAATTGAACGCTGCAATGGTCAGCCCGTGATCCCGGATCTTGGCAACGAATTCCTTGCGCGTGGCGGCGTTCGCCAGCATGGCCTGCAGGTCGATATGGGGCGCCGACGACCAGTTGCCGCAGGCAAACTCCAGTGTCTGAAGTCCAAGCTCGGCCGAGGCGCGCAGCATCTCGTCGAATGAGAGGTCGCCGAGGCTGTCCGTAATCATCCCGATCTTCATCTGGAAGCTCCTCGTTTCGATTGCACTAAAACCTGACGGTCTCGAACCTGCCCGACTTGGCGGAGGCAAGCGCTGCCTCGCACAGGATCATCGCTTTGCGGCCGTCGGTTGCTGTGACGTCGGGCCGTCGCCCTGTCTCGACGCAGATGATGAAATGATCGATCTCGGCAGCGTAGGACTCGGCATAACGCTCAACGAAGAAGTAGTAGGGCTTGTCGCGCGATATCGCCTTTGCGCCTGATAATTCCACCGATGTCGGGACCCTGTTGCCGGCCCGCAGCATCCCATCCGCGCCATGCACCTCGATGCGCTGGTCGTAGCCGTAGGCGGCCCTGACGCTGTTGTTGATGTGACATTGCCGGCCGGACGCCGTGCGCAGCACGAACATCGCGGTATCGTAGTCCCCCAGCTTGGCATATTGCGCCGCGACAAGTGACGACCCGGTCGCGAAGAGCTCCACCGGCTCCTCGCCCAACAGGTTTCGTGCCATGTCGAAGTCGTGGATGGTCATCTCCCGGAAGACGCCCCCTCCCCCGGCCAGCGCTTCCTCGGTTTCCGGTTCCGGATCCCGGCTGGTGATGATGACCTGTTCAACGGCGCCGATCTCGCCTTGCGCAAGGCGCGCCTTCAGCGCCCGAAAACTCGGGTCGAACCGACGGTTGAATCCGATCTGAAAGGGCACACCTGCCTTCTCGACAGCCGCCAGACATTGATCCGTACGCTTGAGATCAAGATCGATCGGCTTTTCACAGAAGATCGCCTTGCCCTTGGCGGCCGCGGCCATGGCCAGGTCCGCATGCGTTCTCGTTGCCGAAGCGATGAACACCATGCGGATCGACGGGTCGTTCATCGCGGTCTGAGTGTCGGCGATCTCGGCTCCCGTCAGGGTCGCGGCCTTCGATGCGGCCTCGGTGTTTGGATCGACGATATAGCGCAGGCGCACCCGNGGATGGCGCGCCAAGTTGGCTGCATGCACCTGGCCGATAAGGCCCGCTCCGAATAGACAGACATCGATCATGCGCCTGATTTCCTTGAAAGGCCGCGTGGTGTCGCGCGGCCTTGAGCGTGGCCGGGACGGCGACTTGATTGAGGTGAGTGGCTGCCCAGCCGGGTCGTCATTTGACGGCTCCCATGGTCAGCCCGCGAACCAGATGGCGCTGCACCAGAAGCGCGAAGAAGACGATCGGCAGCGCGCCGATGACGCCGGCCGCCGACATCGAGGCCCAGTCGGTGTCGATGCGGCCGATCAGCGTGGCGGTGCCGCGCGGCATCGTCATCGCCCGCGGTGTGGCCGTCAGCGCCAGCGCGAACAGGAATTCGTTGAAAGTGACAAGCACGGCAAAGATGGCGGTCGCCGCGAGGCCGGGTGCTGCCAGCGGGAGGGTGATGCGCCGGAACGCACCGAAACGGGAATCGCCATCGACCATGGCGGCTTCCTCGAGATCCACGGGGATTTCCCGAAAGAAGCTCTCCATCATCCAGACGCAGAAGGTGATGTTGAAGGCGGTGTAGGTGGCGATTAAACCCAACCAGCTGTCGAGCAGGCCGAGCTTGAGCATCAGTAGATAAACCGGGATCAGGATGACGACCGGGGGCACGATGCGCAGCGTCAGCAGGAACAGGCCGACCTTGCGCTCCATCACGAAAGGCAGGCGAAAGCGGGCGATCGCATAGGCGCCCATGGCGCCGGCGACCAGGGCAATCACCACGGAGAAGAACGTCACCACCAGCGAGTTGGTCAGATAGGCGCCGAACTGCTTTTCGGTGAACAGCCTGATATAATTGTCCAGTGTCGGGACGTGCGGATAGAGCGTGCCTTCCTGGGTGATCTCGCGATTGGACTTCAGCGAGGTCGAGACAAGCCAGTAGATGGGCAAGAGCACGACGGCCAGCACCGCGCTCATTACCCCGATGCGGGCCAGAGGACTGTTCATGATGCGTCGACCCTGCGCAAAAGCCGCACGGCGCTAAAGGCCAGGGCAAGCACAACGAGACCGATGGTGACGAAAAGTGCTGCCGCATAGCCCGTCTGCTGGAACTTGAAGGCAGTGTCGTAGCCATAAATCGAGACCAGCCGCGTCGCCTCGCCCGGTCCGCCCCGGGTGAGCACGAACACCTGGTCGAACGTGCCGAAGGCGTCGATCGTTCGAAGCACGATGGCTATCGCCAGCACGGGCCGCATCATCGGAAAGGTCAGGTCGGCAAACACCCGCCAGTTGCCGGCGCCGTCGACGCGGGCAGCCTCGAAAGGTTCGTGCGGCAGCGACTGCAGGCCGGCCAGCAGGATCAGGAACATCAGCGGCGTCCATTCCCAGACATCGAGAACGACGAGGCCGATGAAGGCCTTGACGGGGCTGCCGAGGATCTGCACCTGGCCGGCACCCATCCACTCGGAGATTGCCGTCAGCATGCCGGCATCGCTGGCATAAATCAGCCGGAAGACGATGGCGACCACGACCGGCGTGATCACCATCGGGATGATCAGGATGGTTCTCAGCAGACGGATGCCGCGAAATTCCCGCAGGCAAAACAGCGCCAGGGCAAAGCCCAGGATTGCCTCGAAGGTGACCGAGAGGGCGACGAATTTCACCGTCACCCACAGCGCGTTCAGAAACTGCGGATCGCTCCACAGCTGGATGTAGTTCTGCATTCCGACATCCGCTACGACCGAGCCGTAGCGATAGGCCTTGGTGCTGGCGCGCAGACCGTCCCACAAGGGATAGACGAGCACGCCAAGCACGATCAGCAGGCCTGGCGCCAGCATGAGATAAGGGAGGGCGAGGTCGAGCCCCGCCCCCTGCAGACGGTATTTGCGCCTCTGCGTCCCGCCGTTTGCCATCAATAGTAGCCGACCGAAGACAGGTATTCCTTGACCTGCTTGGCGGCATTGTCCAATGCGGCCCCGCCACCCGAGCCAGCCTGCAGCGCCTTGTTGAGCTCGATGCCGAGCAGTTCCTCGACCTTGGCCCAGTCTGGGGTGCGCGGCCTGGGCAGCGCGCCAGCGTCGAGCTGCTGCAGAGCAACCGGGATCAGGCGGTTGCCGGGCTTGGCAATGCCGAAGGCGCTGCGCTTGACCGGAATGGAGCCTGCTTCCGACAGCTTGGCCTGGATATCGGCGCTGACATACCATTTCAGGAACTCGACCGAGTTGGCTTTGTTGGGTGCCGATTTCGGAATGCCGGCAATAAAGATGCCCATCTGGGCTATCGCCGCTGTCTGCTTCGGCACGACGCCGAAATCGAGCTTGCCAGCGACCTTGGTCTGTGTGGGATCGTCCGCCTTCAGCGCATTGCCGGAATACTGAATGATAGCGCCTGCTTCGCCGCCGAGGATCGCTGCACCTTCCTGGTCCGAGTCGAACTCGACGACGCCGTTCGGCGCGTTCTGCTTCATGGTGCCGACGAAGAATTCTGCGGAGGCCTTGCCTTCGGCGGAATTGAAGACCGGGTTCCATTTGTCGTCGAAGAAGGATCCGCCAAACGACAGGAAGACCGGATACCAGCTGGTCACGATCGGATTTCCGGAAACGCCGCGGAACACGACCGGATATTTGATCTTGCCCGCCGCCACGCCTTCCTTGCCCTTGGCGATGACCTCGTCCCAGGTCTTCGGCGCACCGCTCGTGTAGACATCGTTGCGGTAGGTCAGGGTCTGCAGATCGCCGACGAACGGCACACAGATCAGCGTCGGCGTGGCGGTTTCGAAGCCTTTCACGCGTGCGCCCTTCTGCGGCGGCCAGTAGCCCATGTCGATCATCGAGCCGATCCAATCCTTGTCACCGCCGTCGATGCCGGCCGCTCCAAGATCCTCGAGCACATTGGCGGCGCCGAACTGCGGGACCCATGGATCGTCCAGAAGGTAGAGGTCGTACTGGCCGGCGCTGTTCTTTGCGTCGGCGAACCACTTCTCCAGCGTCACGCCATATTCATCCTCGAGGAATTCGATGTCGAAGCCGGCATCCTTGGCCAGCGGGATGATCTTCTGTTTGAACGGCGTCAGGCCGCCATCGGCGAAAGCGCCGATGATCACCTTCTTGCCGGCCGCCCTGGCCGGGACAGGCAGGCCGAGTGCGGTAAGGGCGGTGCTGGCAAGCGCCAAACCAAGTCCTCCCTTGAGCACGGTGCGGCGAGTAAGTCTGCTTCTGCTGGACTGCGTCATTTCACTCTCCATCACTGTTGACCCTGTGGACGGCCGTGAGGCCGGCCGAATTGAAGAAGCACGCGTTCGACACATCAAAAGTGACCGCGATATTGGCGCCCACCGCGCCCCTGAAGTCGCGGCCAGCGCGGACCGAGACATTGCCGCCGCCGATGCGAACATTGACCAACGTCTCGTTGCCCATCGGTTCGACAACGTAGATCTCACCAGGCAGCGCGTTGGGCGCGCCCGGTGCCGAAACGCTCATGTCTTCCGGCCGCAGCCCGATCTCGATCACTTGCGCCACACGGCATGCCGCCAGTCGAGCAGCGGGGATCGAAACCAGCGTTCCACCGATCGCGATGCCTTGTTCGGCAAGCGCGACCGGAAGGATGTTCATCGGCGGATTGCCGACGAAGGTGGCCACGAAACGGTTCGCTGGGCGATCGTAGATATCGCCCGGCGGCGCCATCTGCTGCAGCTCCCCGGCGTGCATCACCGCGACGAAGTCCGCCATGGTCAAAGCCTCGACCTGGTCGTGGGTGACATAGAGGGTGGTTGCGCCGAGCCGCTGACAAAGCCGCTTGATCTCGCCGCGCATGGTCAGGCGCAACCTTGCGTCCAGGTTCGACAGCGGCTCGTCCATGAGGAAGGCCGCCGGATCGCGGACGATGGCACGCGCAAGCGCCACGCGTTGCCTCTGGCCGCCCGAGAGCTGGCGCGGCCGGCGATCGAGCAGATGGCTGATTTCGAGGACCGCGGCGACCTCGGCGATCTTGGTGCGGCGCTCGCCGTCAGGCATGCTGCGTATCCACAAGGGATAGCCGATGTTCTCGCCAACCGTCATCTGGGGGTAGAGCGCATAGCTCTGGAAGACCATGGCGATGTCGCGGTCGCGCGGCTGCAGCCGGGTGACCTCACGCTCCCCGATGAAGAGCTTGCCGGCGCTCGGCATGTCGAGACCGGCCAGGATGCGCAACGCCGTCGTCTTGCCGCAACCCGAAGGACCGAGCAGGGCCAGGAACATGTGGTCGGGGACAGCAAGGTCTAGCGAGCGCAAGACGTTCAGCGCGCCGTAGTTCTTGACCACACCTTGGTACAGGACAGAACTCATTGCCGCTCCCCAGCGCCCCGAAGGGTATCAGCTCTCCCGTTCCTTGACCTCGAAACCGGCCTTGAGGGCCAGGTCGCGCAAGTTGCGATAGCCCATCGTCGCATAAGTAAGCGGGTGGGCCTTGCCCGGATCCTGTTCGGCCTCGACCACCAGCCAGCCGGCATAGCCATTGTCGGCCAGCACCCGCAAAAGCGTCAAATAGTCAATGGACCCATCTCCTGGCACGGTGAAGATGCCTTCCATCACCGCGCCCATGAAGCTCATATCCAGGGCGCGAGCGCGCTTCAGCACATCCGGTCGCACATCCTTGCAGTGCACGTGGACGACGCGGCCGACATGACGCTGCAGCAACGTCTCGGGATCGCCGCCGGAAAACAGGCAGTGGCCGGTGTCATAGAGGAGGCCAACGGCTTGCCCTGAACCGCCCATCAGCCTGCCGATCTCGTGATCCGTCTCGACGATGGTTCCCATGTGATGGTGAAACGCCATGCCGACGCCGAAATCCGCAAACCGTTCGGCCAGTCGCGTTATCTTGTTGCCGTAGGACTTCCACTCGCCGTCGGCAAGCTTGGGACGCTGCGAGATCGGATCGTGAATGGCGCCATGGCGGCCTCGCGACGTATCGGCGTAGACGACGTGCTTGGCGCCGAGGTCGCGCAGCAGCGTCAGATGCGGCAGGATGGCGTCGAACTCCTCTTCGACCTCCTTTTCGCAGATCCGGCCATCGTACCAGCCGGAGACCAGCTTAAGGCCATGGGTTGCGAGAACAGCAGCCAGCACCTTGCTGGCACGCGGGAACTTGCCGCCGAGTTCCGTTCCCGCATAGCCGGCTTCGGCCGTTTCGGAAAGGCAGACCTCGAGTGGCGTATCCCCGCCCAGCTCAGGCACGTCGTCGTTGCTCCATGTGATCGGATTTATGCCTATGCGGACAGCCATCATCGCTCCTCATCGGGCAGGCCATGCCATTGCTGGCGGCGCCTCATCCGAACCAATCATGTCGGTGAAGGCGTTCCGCTTGTGGTCTGTCTGGCCAGTCGTTCCTCTTTCTTTTCATTTAAGCGCCGATCTGTCTCCATCGCGAGAGCCAGTTTGACGGGAAGTGAAGGTGCCAGTTTCAATTGGCGCGGCGCTCGCCTAAGCTCGGTCCGCTCTCATGCCGCGAGGCTTTTGCGATGCAGATATCAAGGCGACGGCGCCAAGCCTTTCCGATGGACGCGCTGATTATCGAGCGGACAATCGATGAACCGATCCATCGCCAGCTCTATCGGCAGATTGCGGCCATGATCCGTGGGCGTCGTCTGGCGCCGGGATCGGAATTGCCATCGACGCGCGCGCTGGCTGAGGATCTGGGCCTCGCCCGCAACACTATCGTCGGTGCGTATGACCAGTTGGCGACGGAAGGCTATCTTGCAAGCCGGCAGGGCGCGCGCCCGGTGGTCATCGACCTGCCCGTAAACTCCACCGATCTAGGCAGCAAACCCAGGGCCACGGCAATCCATCGCCCGCTTTCCAGGCGCGGCGAGAGCCTGATGCAGCAACCCTTCCATCACGGATCGCCGGGACGCTTTGCCTTTCATCCGGGCATGCCGGACCCGCAAAACTTCCCGTTTGGCGTCTGGGGCAGGCTGCTCGCACGCCGGGCAACGTTTGGCGCTGATATGTTGTTCGGTACATATCATGTGACCGGCCTGCCGGCGCTCAAGGAGGCGATCGCCGGCTACCTGACCTCGGCCAGGGGGGTACGGTGTTCTCCCGAACAGATCGTCGTGACAACGGGAGCGCAGGCGGCGTTCGATCTGCTGGCGCGTCTGCTGCTCGATCCGGGCGACACGGTCTGGCTGGAGGAACCGGGCTATTACGCGGCCAAGGCGACTTTCACGGTCGCTGGCGCCAATATTGTGCCGCTTGCCGTCGACCGCGACGGCTGGCAGATGAGCCAGCCCGAGGTTTCACCGCGCCTGATCTATGTGACGCCCGCCTGCCAGCATCCCTTGGGGATAACGATGCGCATGGACCAGCGGCTGCGGCTATTCGAAATCGCCGAGCGCAACAATTCCTGGATCATCGAGGATGACTTCGACGGCGAGTACAGATTTCAGGGAAGGCCGGTCCCCGCCATACAGAGCATGGATTACGCTGACCGGGTCATCTATGTCGGCACCTTTGCCAAGTTGCTGTTTCCGGCGCTCAGGCTGGGGTTCATGGTCTTGCCCGCAGCCTTGTGCAAGGGCATTCCGCATGCGCTGAGCACCACCGGGCAATTCGCACCCCTGGTGCTTCAGGCGGCGCTAGCCGATTTCATCGATGAAGGTCACATGAGCCGCCACCTCAAGCGCATGCGCCGCATTTACGCCGAGCGACGCAAGTTTTTCTACGAATTGTGCGAGACCGAACTGGCCGATCACATCACTCTTTCGGCGGCGGAAGCCGGTATCCAGGTCGTTGCCTCGCTTCACGAACGCTGTGACGATCGGGCGGTCGTGCATTGTGCCGACAAACTCGGTGTCAACGCATCGCCGCTGTCGAAATATTACTGGTCATCCTCCGGCAATGGCCTGGTGCTTGGCTATGCCGCCTGCAACAAGGCCGAGAGCGAGGCGGGAATCCGACGTCTACGCCAGGCCATCGAGCATGTACGGACCTTGCCGTGAGCCCGTCTGCCCGCGATGAAGTGGTGGTTGGCGCCGCCAGACTGCCGCCGGTGTTTCGGTCAAGTGTTGCCAACTACTCGGTGCTAACTACGTCCGATTTATTCTGAAGGGTGAAACATCCGGAAATGGGGCGGACTGAATGGCAGGCCCGAGGATTTACAAGGGTGTTGAGACTTGCCGCTTCGCTTCGGTCCACCGTTGCCGATCCGCTGCACAGCGTGCTCCGCTATGCACCGAATTTGCTGCTCCCTTGGAGCAGCTGTGCAACCGGCTCGACCCTACAGGCGAAGGTTAGTTGGGCAGCTATCGGCCAATGTTGAAAAAGCTGTCCTAACGTTCGCCGACCAGAATACCGCCGATGGCTCCAGCTCTGTTTTTACACCATCACAGTTGGGGACTACACACCTAGGGCGTAGTGACGATTTAACTACCTGAGCCAGATAGCGATAGCGGCAAGTTTGACAAAGCCCATGAAGTTGGCGAGCAACTTGTCGTATCGTGTTGCGACGCGGC
>NZ_AZUY01000055.1 GCF_000513935.1 Mesorhizobium sp. WSM3626
GGTGTCGGTGACGTTGGCCGTCGCCGTGCCGGTGCCGACCACCAGGTGTTCGAAGTTGCCGCCCGAGGTGGCGGTGATGGTGGCCGTCAGGTGCGAGGCGTCGTTGTAGACGTCCTCGCCATTGCCCGAGGCGATCGTCAGCGTGCCAACGGTCTGGCCGTCGGCGATGGTGATGATGCCCTGGTCGGTGGTGATCNTGGTGACGCCCTGCGAGGCGTCNGACAGCGTCGCCGTGAACACGTAGTTGGCGGCCGCCCCCTCGGCGACCGTCGAGGCGCTCAGGTTGACCGTCGCATTGTCAGTAATACCGTTGATAGTGATTGTTACTACCTGTGCTGTCCCGTCTGCGGTTAGAACCGTGAATGTGTCGGTCAAATGATCGCCTGCATTGAGCTCCTGGACTGCAATATTGGTGTTGTCGAGCGTGTAGGTCCAATTGCCAGCAGCGGTCATCGCAAAGGTGCCGTAGCCGTGGTCCGTTGCCCCGCCTGCAGCAACCGCCTGGAACGTATTCGCTGGATTGTCGACGTCGGTATCCGTGAGCGTACCGCTCACGGTCGGGACACCGTTGATAGCACCGCCGGCTTCCACAACCGTGCCACCAATGGCGCCCGAAACCACGGCGGCGTCATTCTTGCCGGTGATGTCAATCGTCACCACCTGGGCCGTGCCATCTTGCGTGTGCACGGTAAAAGTCTCGGTGAGGTGCTGGCCGGCGTTGAGCCCCTGCACCGTCGCATTGCTATTGTTGAGCGTAAAGGTCCAGACACCACCGGTGGTCATTTGGTAGGTGCCGTAGCTATGATCGCTGACGGCTCCGGCAGCGACCGCCTGGAACGTATTGGGCGTGTTGTCGACGTCGGTGTCCGTCAGCGTGCCGCTCGCCGTCGGCGTCCCGGCAATGGCGTTGCCCACGCCGCCGGCCTCGATCACTGAACCCGTAACCACCCCGGAAATCACCGCGGCGTCGTTGGTGCCGGCGAATTGTACCGTCGCGGTCGCCCAGCTGAGCGTGCCATTACCGAGCCGGATCGAGTAGATGAAGCTGTCGGTTAGGTACTGGCCTGCACTTAAGCCCTGTAACTGCGCCTTGAAAGCCGCTGACAAGGTAGTCGCGTCATATCCCACGCGTCCATCGGACGTTATCCAGATCTTCGCGCCGTTGTAACTCGTCTCGGAGTTGGCGGCTTCAATCCGTGCCAAGTCTTGTGTCAGCAAATCACCGGCGATGTATCCACCCATCGCGCCTGTATTGTTGATGCCATTGTCGATTGACCAGAGGGTCTTGGCGTTCCCGCCGAGATCGTTGGCCATCACACTCAGGAAGACGGTTTGGAGAATATCCTCGGTGAGCCCTGTCGTGTTGCTGGCGAACGTGTCGTCCTGCGCCTGCGGTGTATTGGAGAACGACGTCGCGGTACCGCCGGCACCGGTGACCTGAGTAGCCATTTTTCAACCCCCTGTTTTTCTGTGACAGACGCCCCTACGCCTGTTTGTTGCTAGTCTTGTTCGACCACGCTCTGTCCGAGCATCGATCCCAAAGATAGGCGCACAACTGGGTTGGAAGTGAAGTGCAGTGCATCATCAGCGAGCCTGCCGGACAAGAAGAGCCGGCTGGAGCTTGCGGATGATGATCGCTTGATGGCGGCTGCGACGACGTTGGTCGCTGCGCTACGTCTCCCTACCCAATTGCATCGTCTAAACGTCGGTTTCCGATCAAGAGATTTTAGACGATGCTTATATTAGGAGATTATTAACCCTATCAGGCTGGACACGTCAACGTCGCAGTTGCAAAACAGTTAATAGTTAAATATTGAAGCAAAGCCTCGGCCGCGGAAGTAGCCTTCCCTCAACAATCGATCACGCATGGGGCGGCTATGTCGATTGCAGCCTGACGCGGTGCCGGTGGTATCCGGATCGATGCGGGAGGGCCTTATCCGGCTTCTTACGCGGCGCCGGGCTGAACGCGGTCCTGTTCGAGGTGAAATGCCCGCCCTGGACACCTTTTTCCGGTTAGCGGATGGTGCGGAGCCCGTCCGCATCCTCGGCTGACCTATCCGAGAGTTTGACTGGCCAGAGCATAGGTTACCGGTGTAGCTGCACCGTCGGCCGCAAAATCGGCGAGGCGTTTGCCCATCGACATGGTCAATACCGTGTCGAAGACCGGCATTCCGCTGTGCGCCAGAAAGGCGGCGAATTCGCCGCTTCCCATATGCGTGTCCACCCGGAGGAAACTGCCCGAATGATCGGCGATGTGCGGCCGGACCACTGCGATGGCATCGGTATCTCGCTCGGCTAGGACCGGACCGATGACATGGCCGCGGCCGAAGGGCCGGCAGAGAGCGAAGGCCTTGAGCGCGCCCTCGCCGAAGAGCCCGTAGCCAACAGATTGTTCGAACAGCTTTTCGACTAGTGCCGCTCTATGCACTCCGAAACCGACCGCATCGAGCGCGATGATCGCCGGCAAGTGCTCGGCCACCAGCCGACGCACCTCGCCACACTCCCTGTCTATTCCAGCCGCCGTGGCGGCGCGGGCGATCCCATGGCAGTGATAGACGGTCTTCTCCGGCTTGAAGTCGAGCGAAAGGTAGAGCCGCTTTGCCGCCCGGGTCGCATTGAGGCGCAAGTCGCGCCCGACCACGTTGTCGAAGACCCGCTTCATCAGCCACTGGCCGGCTCCCAGCGTCTGCAGCCGCGGCGAGGTGATGACCATCCCTACGGTCGCGAAATCGTCGCCATGCGGGAACCACATGGCCGAGCCGAGCACCCGGCCGATCTCGTCGAGCGCAACGAACCCCCGTCCCGATTCGCGCAGGAATTGCCAGTCCTCGGCGCGATGCGGCCATCCCACGGATAGAGAGTGCGCGTGCAACCGGTCGAGTTCGACGCCTTCGATGTCGCCGATCCGCATCGAGAAGGCATCGATTTTCAAGCTTCCGGACGGCTTCAATTCCATGCCTCTGAAAGACCGCGTAACGAGTGACACACAGGCCACCCATGCTCCTGCCAACGCTAAAACAAACCATCGATACGATTTGCTAGAAAGCCGCGCACCAACGCAAGATTCAACTGAAACACTTCCGCTTTCGGCACGCAATCGCGAAAGAAGGCGCACATCCTCCTTCGAATTGTTGCAGCTTATGGTCGACGGCACCAATCCGGCGCACCCAAATGTTTTGAGGGCAGGAATGGACGTCTTCGGTATCCTTGACCGTCTCGTCGGCTTTCCATCGGTCGCCGGCAAGCCAAACGATGACATCGCAGGCTGGATCGAGGCCTATCTCGCGGAAAAAGGAGCGAAGGTTACCCTGCTCCCAGGACCGGAAGGCGACCGCACCAATCTTTTCGCAACGATCGGCCCCGCCGACGTCCCGGGCTACATTTTGTCTGGCCACATGGACGTCGTTCCCGCTGGCGAGCCGCAATGGACCTCTGCTCCTTTTACGCTGCGCCGGGACGGCGAACGCCTTTACGGACGCGGCACCACGGACATGAAGGGGTTTCTTGCCGCGGCGCTCGCGGCTGTACCTCATATAGCGGGCCAGCGCCTGACTAGACCGATCCACCTCGCCTTCTCCTACGACGAGGAGGTAGGATGCCGCGGTGTGCCGCATCTCATCGCCCGGCTTTCCCACCTTTGCGCAAAGCCGCTCGGCGTCATCGTCGGCGAGCCGAGCGGCATGCGCGCCGTGCTCGGCCACAAGGGCAAGGCGGCCGCCCGCTTCACCGTCAAGGGACGTGTAGGCCATTCCTCACGGCCGGACCTCGGGCTCAACGCCATCCATGCGATGTCCGAAGTGCTGGGCGCCGCCGTGAGTGAAGCCGAGCGGCTGACACACGGTCCGTTCAACCCTGCCTTCCAGCCGTCCTATTCCTCGCTGCAGGCTGGCGTGATCGCGGGCGGACAGTCGGTCAACATCATCCCCGACAGTTGCACGCTGGACCTGGAGGCGCGCGCCATCCCCGGCGTTGATCCCATTAGCCTGCTTACGCGGGTCAAGGCGCGGGCCGAGGCCCTTGCCGCCCGAGGGTATCTTGTCGAGTGGACACCGATGAGCGTCTATCCAGCGCTGTCGCTGCCGCAGGGCGCAGCCCTTGCGACGCTGCTGAGCAGACTGACCGGCGAAGCGCCGCTTGCCGCGGTCAGCTACGGCACGGAGGCCGGGCTCTACCAGGCAGCCGGGTTGGATGCCATCATCTGCGGCCCTGGTGATATCGGCCGCGCCCACAAGCCGGACGAATATATTCTCGCCAGCGAACTCACCGCCTGCCGGCGCATGATCGAAGCGCTGGGCACGCGCTGCACGTCTTGAAAGAGCACCGGAATGACATTCCTGTTCAATTCCGATGCGCGGCGTGGGGCGGTCTTCGCCGATGCCTTCGCCAAAGAACTCCCGGACGTCCCCTTCACTATGGATGCCGCAACGGTCGATCCCGACGCCGTGCGCTATTTCATTACCTGGACCGCGCCAGAAGACCTCGCACGCTACAGGAACCTGGAGATCCTGTTTTCCATTGGCGCCGGCGTGGACCAGTTCCGCCTCGATACAGTGCCTGAACAGGTGAAGATCGTGCGTACGATCGAGGAAGGCATTGTGCGCATGATGCAGGAGTATGTGACGCTGGCCGTCCTCGCCCTGCATCGCAACCTCCCCGGATATCTGGCGCAGCAGCGCGCCGGCGACTGGCGCGACATCCCACAGCTGCAGGCCGGGTCGCGTCGGATCGGCGTGCTCGGCCTCGGGCAGCTCGGCCAGGCCGTCCTCGACCGACTGAAACCGTTCGGGTTTCCGCTCGCCGGCTGGAGCCGCTCGCCGCGGCGGATCGAGGGCGTGACCTGTCATCATGGCGAGCCCGGGCTGAACGAGATGCTCGCGGCCAGCGACATTTTGATCTGCCTGCTGCCACTGACCGAGGAGACCCGCGGCTTCCTCGATGCCAACCTGTTCGCGAAACTGCCCCAAGGCGCGGCGCTCATTCACACGGGTCGGGGGCCGCAGCTCGACCACGAAGCGCTCGTCGCCGCGCTCGACAGCAACCACCTCTCCGCAGCGATGATTGATGTGACCGATCCCGAACCGCTGCCCACGGGCCATCCGTTCTGGTCGCATCCGAAGATCATCCTCACCCCGCATGTCGCCAGCGTCACCCAGCCCGCGACCGCCGCACGGGCCGTCATCGACAATATCTGTCGCCACCGCTCCGGTCTCCAGCCGATCGGGCTTGTCGACCGGTCGCGCGGTTATTGAAGTCCAACCAGAAAGGCCATCCTTTGTCCCTGCTCAAGACCGTCGATACCGACCCAAGCTTTTCGCCGCGCGAATCCAAGGCATTGCGTGAGCGGCTGATTGCCGGCGACCCTGCCTTCAAGACCTGGGCGCAGGACGTCACCAGAGACATCCATACAGGCGTCTGGGAAGCGACCCCAGGCGAGACGCGCTCAATCAAGGGCGAGACATTCGAGTTCTGCCACATCCTCTCCGGCGTGATCGAAATCACGCCCGATGCCGGCGTGACGATGACCTACCGCGCCGGCGACAGCTTCGTGATGAAGCCTGGCTTCACCGGTATTTGGAAAACGATCGAAACGGTGCGCAAGATCTACGTGACCGTGGGATGACAGGATCCGAGCGAGGTGCTGGCCCGCGGAAGATTTTGCCGTCCCCCTCACTCAGCACACAACATTCGTCGGTGGCGGAACGCCGAACAGCGCATGCTGCGTGCCGGCACGCGCTAGGCTCCTGCCGATGCCGTAGAGTGGTTGTCGATGAGCCTGAGCTTCGATCCCGATACAATCCCCCTTCCCGTCGGCCATTTAATCGGCGGGGAGTTGATTCCGGCTGAGGGCGGAATCGGGATGCGCCGCCCGTCGGACGGCAAATCATATGTTGCCTGTCCCGTGGCCGGCATAGACATGGTCGATCGTGCGGTGGAGAGCGCCAAGGCTGCGCTGAAGGCCAGCAACTGGGGCGGCGTCCGGCCACGCGAGCGCACCAAGGCACTCCAGGCCTGGGCCGATCTGATCGAAGCGGAAGCGGCAACGCTGGCCAGGATCGAGGCGCTGTCCTCGACGCGGCCCGTCGGCCAGCTTGTAGCGGGCGACATCGCCATTACCGCCGAGCAGATCCGTTTCTTTGCCGAATTCGCCGACAAGGAAGGCGGCGATTTGGCGCCGACCGACGACGGCAGTCTCGGCATGATCATGAGCGAGCCCTATGGCGTGGTCGGCGCGATCACGCCCTGGAATTTTCCGATCTCGATGGCTGGATGGAAGCTCGGTCCGGCATTGGCCGCGGGCAACGCGGTCCTGCTGAAGCCGTCGGAAATGACGTCCTTTTCGGCAGTCTATATGGCGCAACTCGCCGTTAGAGCTGGCCTGCCCGCAGGGCTCATAAACGTCGTGCTGGGAGACGGTCCGACGACCGGCACGGCGCTGACCGGCCATCCCGAGATCGCCAAGGTCTCCTTCACCGGCTCGACTTGCGCCGGATCGGCCATCATGGAGAATGTCGCCCGCACCGGCGTCAAGCCGATGACGCTGGAACTCGGTGGCAAGAGCCCGCAGATCGTCTTTGCCGATGCCGATCTGGACAAGGCGGCGACGGCCATCGCCGGCAGCGTCACCTTCAACGCGGGCCAGGCCTGCGTGGCCGGCACGCGCCTTATCGTCGAGAAAAGCGTCGCCGAAAGACTGACGGCCGCTATCCTGGGAAAGATGAAGGCGGTGCGGCCCGGCCCGACCTGGGACGCGACGACACAGTACTCCCCCATCATCTCCGAAGGGCAGCGGGCGCGTATCGATGGCATCGTGCGGGCCGCGGTTGAGGCAGGCGGCGAATGCCTCACTGGCGGCCATGCCATGGATCACGCCGGCTATTTCTACGAGCCGACGCTGATTACAGGTGTCGACCAGTCCAATCCTGCAATTGTCGAGGAAATCTTCGGCCCGGTCCTGACGGTGCAGACCTTCGAGACCGAGGAGGAGGCGCTGGCGCTGTCCAGCCATTCGACCTACGGGCTGGCTTCCGGCCTGTTCACCTCCGACCTGTCCCGCACCATCCGCTTCGCGCGCAAGCTTGAGGCGGGCACCGTCTGGGTCAACCGTTACAGCCGCTCGCGCGACCATATCCTGCCGACCGGCGGCTACAAGCGTTCCGGCATCGGCAAGGACCTCGGCCGCGAGGCCTATCTTGCCAATCGCAGGACCAAGAGCGTCCTGATCAGCCTCTAGAGAGATGCCGATGAAGTCCTATTCGATCGCCCTGATCCCCGGTGACGGCATCGGCCGCGACGTGACCGGGGCCGCCTGGTCCGTGCTTCAGACGGCGGCCAAATATGCCGGCTTTACCTTGGCCGGAACCGATTTTCCCTGGTCCTGCAAGTTCTACAAGGACACCGGCCGCATGATGCCCGAAGACGGCATCGAGACCCTGCGTGGCTTCGACGCCATCCTTCTCGGCGCGGTCGGCTGGCCGGCGGAGGTGCCAGATTCCGTCTCGCTCCACGGCCTGTTGCTGCCGATTCGCAAGGCATTCGTGCAATACGCCAACATCCGGCCGCACCGCCTGCTGCCGGGTGTGACGGGGCCGCTGCGGGCCGAGAGTTTCGACATATTGTGCATTCGCGAGAACACGGAAGGCGAGTATTCGGGCGCCGGCGGGCGTGTGCATCAAGGCACTCTGGACGAGGTCGCCGTGGAGACCTCGATCTTCACCCGCGCCGGCGTCGAGCGCATTCTGCGCTTCGGTTTCGAGCAGGCGCGGACACGGCGCGGCAAGCTGGCCTCCGTGACCAAGTCCAATGCGCAGAAATACTCGATGGTGTTCTGGGACGAGATCACGCGAAAGCTGGCTGCGGAGTACTCTGACATCGCTGTGACCAGCTATCATGTCGACGCGCTGGCCGCGCGCATGATCATGGCGCCGGAGAGCCTCGACGTGGTCGTCGCCTCCAACCTGTTCGGCGACATCCTCACCGACATCGGCGCGGCGATCCAGGGCGGGCTCGGCTACGCCGCCTCCGCCAACATCAACCCCGACCGCTCGGCGCCGTCCATGTTCGAGCCGGTGCACGGCTCCGCGCCCGACATCGCGCATCTGGGCATCGCCAACCCGATCGCCACCATATGGTCCGGCGCGATGATGCTCGAACATCTCGGCGAAACGGCTGCGGCCGGCCGCGTCATGAAGGCGGTCGAAGCGACAACCGCGCGCGGCGTTGGAACCACCCCCGGGAAGGACAGGACGGAAGCCATCACAGCGGCCGTCATCGCAGCACTCACCTGATTGCAAGGCATTTTCGATGAAAAACCTGAAGGACAAAACTCTCTTTCGCGAAGCCGGTCTGATCGGCGGTAGATGGGTCACTGCCGGCTCCGGCAAAACGGTCGATGTGCTCGACCCAGCGACCCAGTCGGCGATCGGCACGGTACCCGACATGGCCGGTACGGAGACCCGTGCGGCGATAGAGGCCGCCGCTTCCGCCTATGGAGATTGGAGGAAGAAGACCAACGCCGAACGCGCGGCGCTCCTGGAAGCATGGCATGGCCTGATGCTGGCGCATCTTGACGATCTGGCGCTGATCCTGACGACGGAACAAGGCAAGCCCCTGGACGAGGCCAAGGGCGAGATCCGCTACGGCGCATCCTTCGTCAAATGGTTTGCCGAGGAAGCGCGCCGCATCAACGGCCACACCATCCCCTCGCCCACATCAGACCGCCGCATCATCGTCCTGAAGGAACCGGTAGGCGTTTGCGGCATCATCACGCCATGGAACTTTCCCAACGCGATGATCACCCGCAAGGTCGCGCCGGCGCTGGCCGCCGGCTGCACGGTGGTCATCAAGCCATCCGAGTTCACGCCCTATTCGGCGCTGGCGCTCGGCGTGCTCGCCGAACGGGCGGGCATACCCGCCGGCGTCATCAACATCGTCACCGGCATGCCGGCCGAGATCGGCAACGAGATCATGGCGAACGAGACGGTGCGCAAGATATCCTTCACCGGCTCGACGCGGGTTGGTTCGCTGCTGATGCGCGGCGCGGCCGACAGCGTGAAGCGCTTGAGTCTAGAACTCGGTGGCAACGCACCCTTCATCGTTTTCGACGATGCCGACCTCGACCTTGCCATCGAGGGCGCGCTCGTCTCGAAATTCCGCAATGGCGGCCAGACCTGCGTCTGCGCCAACCGCATCCTTGTGCAAGCCCGAGTCTACGAAATCTTCGCCGCGAAGCTCACCGCCCGTGTCAACGCCATGACGGTGGGCCCCGGCACGCAGCCCGGCGTCGCGATCGGGCCGATGATCAACATGGCGGCGGTCGAGAAGATCAACCGCCACGTCGAGGACGCGCTCGCCAAAGGTGCCGAGATCATCACGCAGAAGCCGGCTTTGCCGGAGGGCCTGCAATATGTCGCGCCGCTGGTGCTGACCGGCGCCACGAACGAGATGCAGCTTGCCGACGAGGAGACATTCGGCCCGGTCGCACCGCTTTTCCGCTTCGAAACGGAAGAAGAAGCGATCGCTCTCGCCAACGGCACGCCTTACGGGCTTGCCTCTTACTTCTACACTGAAAATTTGAAACGCGCCTGGCGCGTCGGCGAAGCGCTGGAGTTCGGCATGGTTGGCCTCAACACCGGCTCGGTCTCGATGGAGGTGGCGCCTTTCGGCGGTGTCAAACAGTCCGGTCTTGGGCGCGAGGGGGCGCAGGCCGGCATCGAGGAATACCTCGAGATGAAGAGTTTTCACATGGGCGGGCTCAGCTGAGGCTGAAGCTAGGCTTAGCCGAAAGGGTCACTGAAACCGGTCGAGCGCCTTGTAGTAGAGTCCGACCATCGGCAGGAACCAGGGCTTGCCGGAATAGCCGGGGATGGCAGGCCACTCGAGCCCTTTCAGCGGATTGCGGTCGTCGCGGCCGAGCATGGCATCGGCCAGGACCATGCCGAGATGGGTGGAAAGCTGCGCGCCGTGGCCGGAATAGCCCATCGCGTACCAGACTCCATCGTGATAGCCGGCGCGTGGGAACCGGTCCTTGGTCATGTCGACCAGCCCGCCCCAGCAATAGTCGATCTCGACCCTGGCGAGCTCCGGGAAGATCGTGGCCAGGCTTGCCTGCAATATCTGGCCGCTCCTGGCGTCGGAGCGCTGGTCCGATGTGGCCGAGAAGCGTGCGCGGCCGCCGAAGATCAGGCGATTGTCGGGCGAAAGCCGGAAGTAGTTGCCGATGTTCATCGAGGTCACGCAAGTGCGGTTGCCCGGCATGATCGCGGCGGTCTCCGTGTCGCTCAACGGCCGCGTGGCGATAATGAAGCTGCCGACGGAGATGATCCTGCGGCGGAAATAGCCGAAATTAGGCGTGGTATAGGCGCCGGTCGCCACCAGCACGTTGTCGGCGCTGATGCGGCCACGCGACGTGGTCAACTCATGCTTTTTTCCCACCTGCTTGCGATCCGTTACCGCCGCGTTCTCATGGATAATTGCGCCGTGACGGGCAGCCGCCGTGGCCAGCCCGGCCACATAGCGGCCCATATGCATCATGGCGCTCTTCTTCGACAGCATCGCGCCATGGAAAGGCGAACCGATCTCGGATTTCAGATCATCTACCGACAGTAGCGCTGTGTCCGGATCCACCTCGGCATGGAGGGCTTCGAAGTTGCGGGCGATCGCTTCGAAATGCTGCGGCTTGGAGGCGAGCTTGAGCTTGCCGGCACGGCGGAAACTGCAGTCGATGCCTTCCTCGGCTACCAGCGCCTCGATCGTGTCGACGGAGTCGTCCAGCGCCCGGTAGAGCGCGATCGCGCGCTCCTTGCCGAGCTCCGCCTTGGCCGAGAGGTAGCTATGGGCAAGCCCGTTGTTCAGATGCCCGCCATTGCGCCCGGATGCCCCCCAGCCCACGCGCTCCGCTTCCAGCACCGCCACCTTGGCGCCGGCCTTCGCCAATTGGCGCGCCGCGGCGAGACCGGTGAAGCCGCCGCCGATGATGGCGGCATCGTAGTGCCCCTCGACCGGGCCTTGCGCCGCGCCGGAAAATACGGGGGCTGTGTCGTGCCAGTAGGAGACCAGCTTCATCGGCAATCCGCCTGTTTTAGAGACCAACCACGCCTGGAAGGCCCGAAATGTCCGATATCTCGACATAGCCGTAATAGGGGTTGGCCGGTTCGTGACCGCGGTTGACCCAGACCTTGTTCTTGATGCCGAGATCGTGCGCCGACATCAGGTCGTAGCGGAACGAGGACGAGCAGTGAAGAATGTCCTCCGGGCCGCAGTCCAGCCTATCGAACATGTATTCGAAGGCCTTGAAGCGGGGCTTGTAGGCCTGCGCCTGCTCGGCCGTATAGACAGCATGGAAGGGCGCGCCGAGCTTTTCAACATTGGACATGATCTGCGCGTTCATGGCGTTGGAGAGGATAACCAGCGGAATTTCCTTGGCGACCTTTGCCAGGCCCGCCGGAACATCTGCATGCGGTCCCCAGGTCGGGACACGCTCATAGACCATTTTGGCATCGTCGGGATTGAAGACAACACCATTGCGCTTGCAGGCGCGCTCGAGCGCATTGTGGACGACGTCAGCATAGGGCTTCCAGTCGCCCAGGATCTCGTCGAGCCGATATGCCGCGAAATTCTTGATGAACTCCTGCATGCGCGGCTCGTCGAGCCGACTGCCATAGAGGTCGCGCGCCGCTTCCGCCATCTGGAAGAAGGTCAACGTGCCATAGCAGTCGAAGGTGATGTATTTGGGCCTGAAAGAAGCCATGTCCGTCGATCTCCAGTGGAAGCACTTCCGCGTTGGGATGTATTTCATCATAGGCCGGCGGGCGGCGAGCCACCTGACCGAAATAGCCTTCCCGAAAGCAGAAAGTTTCGTATCCGCCTGCTGGTTTGGCACGCTGTAGCATCCCGACGGTCAATGAGCCCGCCTTCCTTGACCTGAAACGCATCCGCCACGGGCGGCGCCAGCACAAGATGCGGCGCACCGCTTACGCTACGGCGAATGATACCGCCGAAGCCAGCGCCTTCAGACGATCTGCGGCGCGCCGATGGTCGAGACTTACGGCAGACGGAAGGATGCCTCATGCAGCAGGAAGAGATCGAACTCCGAGCGTTCGGGCCGGACCATATCGAGGGCGCCGTCGCGCTTTCGCGCCAAGAGAATTGGCCGCATCGTCCGCAGGACTGGCAGATGGCGTTGCAACTCTCCAGCGGCGCGGTCGCGCTCGACGACCACGGCCAGGTCACCGGGACCATCCTGGTCACGCCCTATGGCGATGATTGCGCCATGATCAACATGGTGATTGTCGACAGGAATGTGCGAGGCAAGGGGCTGGGACGCCGGCTGATGGAAAAGGCCTTCGCCCTTGCCAAAGACCGTCCATTGCGGCTTGTCGCGACGCGGGACGGCATGCCTCTCTATGAGAAACTGGGCTTTGTGCCCTCCGGCAGGGTCCTGCAGCATCAGGGCCAGGTCGCGGAGCTTGATGCGCCTGCCGGGATGGAGACCGCGGCCATTGTCGACCTGCCGGAAATCAAGGCGATGGACCGCGACGCCTATGGCGCGGACCGTGAAGCTCTGATCGATGCGCTCGCCGAGCGCGGGGAATTCGCCGTCGTCCGCCGCAACGGCGCCATCGAGGCCTATGCGGCGATCCGCCCGTTCGGAGGCGGCGAGGTGATCGGCCCCGTGATCGCCGGGAGTGTCGAGGACGCCAAGGGCCTGATCAGCTTTTTCGCCGCGTCGCGCCCCGGTGTCTTCCTGCGCGTGGATACCGACAGCAGGACCGGCATCGCCGACTGGCTCACGGAAATCGGCCTCGCCCATGTCGGCGGTGGCGTGACCATGGACCGTCCGTCCAGGCCGGACGCGGCACGGGCACGGCCAAAAGTTTACGCACTCGCCAACCAGGCACTCGGCTAGAGCCGGATGATTTCGGATCGAGTCGATCCGAAGTCTGAATCCGGCTCTAAATCAAAGGGATAGAGCATGATGTCGTCCGAAAACCGCTTCACACTTTTCGGCATCATGCTCTAGCCGGAGGTATCAATGCTCGCCAATTTCCTGATCGAACTCGACCGCGCCCATCTTATTCATCCGGTTTCGTCTTATCGCGGCCACGAGGCGCTCGGCGTTCGCGTGCTGAAATCTGCGAAGGGTGCTACCGTGACCGATGCGTCCGGCAAGCAGCTCGTCGATGGTTTCGCAGGATTGTGGTGCGTCAACGCAGGCTACGGCCATGACAGCATCGTCGAGGCCGCGGCCCGGCAGATGCGCGAGCTTCCCTACGCCACCGCCTATTTCGATCTGGGTTCGGAGCCGGCCATCCGGCTTGCTTCGGAACTGGCGGAGCGCGCGCCCGGGGATCTGAGCCACGTCTATTTCACCCTTGGTGGGTCGGACGCGGTCGACAGCACGATCCGTTTCGTCCGCTACTACTGGAATGCCAGGGGCGAGCCGCAACGCGACCAGTTCATTTCGGTCGAGCAGGGTTATCACGGGTCGTCGGTGGTCGGCGCGGGCCTGACTGCACTGCCCGCTTTTCACGCCGGTTTCGGCATTCCCTTCGAATGGCAGCACAGGATTCCTTCCCCCTATCCCTACCGCAACCCGGTGGGCGAGGACGGCGACGCCATCATCGCCGCATCGCTTGGCGCGCTGAAGGCCAAGATCGAGGCGATCGGCCCGGAGCGGGTCGCCGCCTTCTATGCCGAGCCGATCCAGGGCTCTGGCGGTGTCATCGTCCCCCCGAAAGGCTGGATCAAGGCGATACGCGAGCTTTGCCGGGAGTACGGCATCTTGTTCATCGCCGACGAGGTGATCACCGGCTTCGGCCGCACCGGGCCCCTGTTCGCCTGCACGGAGGAGGACATCGTTCCCGACTTCATGACGACGGCGAAGGGCCTGACCTCGGGCTATGTTCCGATGGGCGCGGTGTTCATGGCCGATCATGTCTACGACGTGATCGCCGACGGCGCGGGCGCTTCGGCGGTCGGCCACGGCTACACCTACTCCGCCCATCCCGTCAGCGCCGCCGTCGCGCTCGAAGTGTTGAGGCTCTATGAAAATGGGCTTTTGGAGAACGGCATCAGGGCCGGCGCACGCCTGATGGCGGGATTGAACAGCCTGAGCGACCATCCGCTCGTCGGCGAGGTGCGCGGCCGCGGCATGCTTGCAGCGGTCGAACTGGTGACCGACAAGCAGAAGAAAACACCGCTTCCCGCGTCGGCCATGCCGGCGCGGCGAGTCTTCGACAGGGCATGGGACAATGGCCTCATCATCCGTGCCTTCGCGCATGGGGTCCTCGGCTATGCGCCGCCGCTGTGCTGTACCGACAGCGATATCGATGCGATCATCGAGCGCACGCGCCGAACTCTCGACCAGACGCTGGACGATCCCGATGTCCGCCAAGCTCTGGCATGAGAGGCCGCGAAATATGTCGGGTGTCGAAATATCGCCGGGGCAGATGATTTCGCAATTTTGTGCCGCGCACTTGCGCCTTTTCGGCGAATCCAGCGCGGGGGAAGTGCCAGACTGCAATTAAGACAAGGCCAGAAAGCCCGATTTTCCGGGCCTTCGGAAACGGCCGACGCCCCGGACAGCACGGAATTTTGTTCTGTTCAGCACATGCAATTCGGCAGCGCGCAAAGGAGAGCCAGTCTTGGCCAGGGGCTTTAGCGAATTCAAATACATGACCTTCGATGTGGTCGGCACGCTGATCGACTTCGAAGGCGGCATAACGACCTGCCTGGCTGGCATTGCCGCCGAGGCCGGTGTTTCGATCGACGGCGAAGAGGCGCTGGCCCTCTATCGGCAGGCCCGTTACATGCCTGGGGTGGGGTCGTTCCCGGACGATCTCGTGCGCGTCTACATGATCATCGCGCCGCGGCTCGGCCTGCCGGCCGAAGAGAAATATGGTGTCCGCCTGCGGGATTCAGCCATCGTTTGGAAAGGCTTCCCCGACAGCGCGGCGGCATTGGCCGACCTTGCGAAGTCGCACAAGCTAATCGCCATGACCAATGCCCGGCGCTGGGCGCTGGAGCATTTCGAGAAGCAGCTCGGATCGCCCTTCTTCGCCACCTTCACCGCCGACGATACAGGCACCGAGAAACCGGACCCGGCCTTCTTCCAGAAAGTTTTCGATTTCGTGGCGTCCCGCAGCGACAGCAAGGACGACATCCTGCATGTCGCGCAAAGCCAGCACCACGACATCGGCATATCCCGGGCGCTTGGCATGACCAATTGCTGGATCGAGCGCCGGCACGCCCAGAAGGGCTATGGCGGCACGATCGAGCCCGAACGCTTCACCAAGCCGGACTACCACTTCACCTCGATGGCCACCTTGGCGGCGGCCGTGCGGGAAAGCCTGAAAGAACGAACCTGAGCCAAGCCGGAAAGCTCGCAGCAAGACGGGCATCCGGACCGAGAAACCAACAGAAAGGGGAATGACATGACCGACAAGATCACCAACTGGACCAGCGCAGACGATGCCATGGTCGAAAGCGCCATTCGGCGGGGCGCGAACCGCCGCGAACTCCTCAAGATGCTGCTGGCCGGCGGCGCCGCTGTTGCCGCGGGCAGCGTGGTGCTCGGCCGAGCGACCCAAGCCGTCGCCGCCACGCCCGTTTCCGGCGGAAATTTGAAGGCGGCCGGCTGGTCGTCCTCGACCGCCGACACGCTCGACCCGGCAAAGGCGTCGCTCTCCACCGACTATGTCCGCTGCTGCTCGCTCTATAACCGCCTGACCTTCCTCGACAAGGATGGCAAGACGCAGATGGAGTTGGCCGAGAGTTTCGACAGCAAGGACGCCAAGACCTGGACGGTGAAGCTGCGAAAGGGCGTCACCTTCCACGACGGCAAGGACCTTACCGCCGAAGACGTGGTCTTCTCGCTGAAGCGCCATCTCGACAAAGCTGTCGGCTCCAAGGTCGCCAAGATCGCCGCGCAGATGACCGGCTTCAAGGCGGTCGACAAATCGACCGTCGAAATCACGCTCGCCGATCCGAATGCCGACCTTCCGACCATCCTGGCATTGCATCACTTCATGATCGTGGCGGATGGCACCACCGACTTTTCCAAGGGCAACGGCACGGGCGCCTTCGTTCTCCAGACGTTCGAACCGGGCGTGCGATCGGTCGTCACCAAGAACAAAAACTACTGGAAGTCGGGCAAGCCCTATTTGGACTCGTTCGAATTCATTGCCATCAGCGACGACAGTGCCCGCGTCAATGCGCTTTTGTCAGGGGACATCAATTTCGCGGCCTCGATCAATCCGCGCGCCATGAAGCTCATCGGGGGCCAGCCGGGCTTTGAACTCTCGAAGACGACTTCGGGCAACTACACGGATCTCAACATCCGCCTCGACACTGATCCGGGCAGCAAGGCCGACTTCGTGGCCGGCATGAAATATCTCGTCAACCGCGAGCAGATCGTCAAATCGGCATTGCGCGGCCTCGGCGAAGTCGGCAACGACCAGCCGGTTTCGCCAGCGAATATCTTCCACAATGCCGACCTCAAGCCGAAAGCTTTCGACCCAGACAAGGCGAAGTTCCACTTCCAGAAGGCGGGCCTGCTTGGCCAGTCCATCCCCGTGATCGCCTCCGACGCCGCGACCTCGTCGATCGACATGGCTGTCATCATCCAGGCCGCCGGCGCCGACATCGGCATGAAGCTCGACGTCCAGCGCGTCCCGGCAGACGGCTACTGGGACAATTACTGGCTCAAAGCGCCGGTCCATTTCGGCAACATCAATCCGCGTCCGACGCCGGACATCCTGTTCTCGCTCCTCTACGCCTCGAACGCGCCCTGGAACGAAAGCCAGTACAAGTCCGAGAAGTTCGACAAGTTGCTGATCGAGGCGCGTGGCTCGCTCGACCAGGCCAAGCGCAAGGAGATCTACAACCAGATGCAGGTCATGGTCTCCGAGGAGGCCGGCACCATCATCCCGGCCTACATTTCCAACGTCGATGCCCTTTCCAGCAAGGTGAAGGGTTTGGAAGCGAACCCGCTTGGTGGCATGATGGGCTACGCAATGGCGGAACACCTCTGGCTCGAAGCCTAAGACGCGCTTGTCGGGGGCCGGGCAGCCGGTCCTCGGCGCCGCATCGCGCAAGATTGTTGGCCGAATGCAACCGCAGGGAGCGCTTCCATGACGTCTGGGGTTCTAAACCTCGTGTTGAAGCGGCTGGCGATCGCGCTCGTCACCCTTCTGATCGTCCTGTTCGCGGTTTTCTTCGCCACCAGCATGCTGCCTGGCGACACCGCGTCGATCCTGCTCGGCCAGGCGGCGACCCCCGAAGCGGTCGCCGGTCTACGCGAGGCTATGCATCTCAACGATCCGGCGATCCTGCGCTTCCTGCTCTGGCTCGTGGGCCTGCTGCGCGGCGACCTCGGCACGTCTTACGCCAACAATATGCCCGTCGCGGCACTGATTGGCGGACGCCTGCTCAACACAATGGAGCTCGCAGGCATCACCACGCTGCTCTCGGTGCCGCTGGCGCTGATGCTCGGCATCACCGCCGCGATGCTGCGGGGTTCCGTCTACGACCGCACCGTCACCATCCTTTCGATCGGCATCATCTCCGTACCGGAATTCATGGTCGCGACTCTCGCGGTGCTGCTGTTCGCCGTATATCTCAGATGGCTACCTGCGTTGTCCTCGGTCAACGAGGCGCATTCGCTGACCGACCTCTTGCGGATTTATGCGATGCCTGTGATCACGCTTACCTTCGTCATCTCCGCCCAGATGATCCGCATGACCCGCGCCGCGGTGATCGAAACGCTCTCCACGCCTTATGTCGAGATGGCGCTTCTCAAGGGTGCTTCGCGCAGCCGCATGGTGCTGAGGCACGCGCTTCCCAACGCTCTAGGCCCGATCGTCAACGCAGTCGCGCTCTCGCTTTCCTACCTGGTCGGCGGCGTCATTATCGTCGAGACGATCTTCAACTATCCCGGCATCGCCAAGCTGATGGTGGACGCGGTCGCGACCCGCGACCTGCCGCTGATCCAGAGCTGCGCAATGATCTTCTGCCTCGGCTATCTCCTGCTCATCACCGCCGCCGACATCGTCGCCATCATGTCCAACCCGAGGCTCAGATGATGGTGGCACGCGTCGCAGCCTCCCGACGGTCCTTCCTGGGCCACAACTACAATCTCGTGGGCGTGATCGCCGCGCTGGTCATCCTGGCATGGACGCTGATTGCCATCTTCGCGCCCTACATCATTCCCCATTCGATCGGCGACATCGTCGACGACGATTATTTCGGCCCGATGCGCCAGGGACTTTGGCTCGGCTCGGACTATCTGGGCCGCGACATGCTCTCGCGGGTGCTGATGGGCGCCCGCTATACCGTTGGCATATCGCTCGCCGCCGTCGTCATCGCCTGCTTTTCCGGTGTCGTGCTCGGCATGATCGCGGCCGTCACCGGCGGCTGGCTCGACACCTGCCTCAGCCGCTTCCTGGACGCCATGAACTCGATCCCCAGCAAACTGTTCGGCCTCGTGGTCGTCGCCGCGGTCGGCTCGTCGATCCCGGTGCTAATACTGACGCTCGCCGTCATTTACACCCCCGGCGCCTACCGCTTCGCGCGGGCGCTTGCCGTCAACATCAACACCATGGACTTCATGACCGTCGCCCGTGTCCGTGGCGAAAGCACCATCTATCTCATCGGGTCCGAGATCCTGCCCAACATCATCCGCCCGGTGCTGGCCGATTTCGGCCTGCGCTTCGTCTTCATCGTGCTGTTGCTCTCCGGCCTGTCCTTCCTAGGGCTTGGGCTGCAGCCGCCGCTCGCCGACTGGGGCGCGCTGGTGCGTGAAAATATCGGCGGCCTGCCTTTCGCGGCGCCCGCCGTCATCGTGCCCTCGCTGGCGATCGCCAGCCTCACCATCAGCGTCAACCTGCTGATCGACAATTTGCCGAAGAAGATCAGGGACCGGAACGCATGACCAATCTCGTCGAGGTCAGGAACCTGAGGATCGAGGCGACGACCGACGCCGGGCGAATTGTCGAAATCATCAAGGGCGTCAGCCTCGATATAGCCGACGGCGAGATCGTCGCCCTCATCGGTGAGAGCGGCTCCGGCAAGACGACAGTGGCGCTCTCGCTCATGGGGCACGCCCGGCCAGGCTGCCGGATCACCGGCGGCGAGATCAACGTCAACGGCAAGAACATGGCGGCACTTTCCGAAAAGGAGCGTGCCAAACTACGCGGCACCGATATCGCCTATGTTCCGCAAAGTGCCGCCGCGTCATTCAACCCCTCGTCCACGATCATGGAGCAGGTGATCGAGGTTACGCGGATCCACAGACTGATGCCTCCCGAACAAGCTCGAAAGCGCGCGGTCAAGTTGTTCAAGGCCTTGTCGCTGCCGGATCCCGATGGGATCGGCGCCCGCTATCCACATCAGGTTTCAGGCGGACAATTGCAGCGGCTGTCGGCGGCCATGGCGCTCATCGGTGATCCCAAGCTGGTCATCTTCGATGAGCCGACGACGGCACTCGACGTGACGACACAAATCGACGTGCTGAAGGCGTTCAAGTCGGTCATGCGGGCGGGCGGCATAGCGGGTGTCTACGTTTCGCACGACCTCGCGGTCGTCGCCCAGATCGCCGACCATATCGTTGTGCTGAAGGGCGGCGAAGTGCAGGAGACCGGCACCACGGCTCAAATTCTTTCGGCTGCCCAGCATCCCTACACGCGCGAACTGTTGGCCGCGTTCGAACCGAAGCGGCGGCAAGCGCATGCGGACGCGGATGTGGTAACCAAACAGCTGCTGCGCATCGACAATTTGACGGCCGGCTACGGCGCGGTTCGGGATGACGGACTGCCCCTCATCCGCGCCGTCAACTCCGTCAGCCTGGCCGTGGAGAAGGGGCGCAATCTCGGCATCATCGGCGAATCCGGCTGCGGAAAATCGACGCTGGCGCGGGTGATCGCCGGCATCCATCCGGCGGCCGCCGGAGAGATCGTCTTCGATGGCAGGGAACTGCAGCGCGCGGCGGGCAAACGCAGCCAGGACCAGCTGCGCGAGATGCAGATCGTGTTCCAGTACGCCGATACCGCGCTCAATCCGGCCAAGCCGGTGGAAGACATTATCGCCCGTCCGCTGGTCTTCTATCACGGGCTCGACAGGCGGACGCGGTCGAAGCGCGTTGACCAACTGCTTGACATGGTGCGCCTGCCCAAGGCGTTGCGCTACCGCCATCCATCGGAGCTCTCGGGCGGCCAGAAGCAGCGTGTGAACTTCGCGCGCGCGCTGGCGGCCGACCCCAAGCTGATCATCTGCGATGAAATCACCTCGGCGCTCGATACGGTGGTGGCGGCCGCGGTGATCGAGCTTCTCAAGGAGCTGCAGCGCGAGTTGGGGCTGTCCTATATTTTCATCAGCCATGACCTCTCGGTCGTCGAGGCCATCTGCGACGAGATCATGGTCATGTACAATGGCGAGCGGGTGGAGCAGATCACGCCCGACAAGGTGAAGGCAGCCACCCATCCCTATTCCAAGCTGCTGTTCTCCTCAGTACCGAAGCTCGATCCCACCTGGCTCGATGGCCTTGTCCGTGATCCCGACCTCGTCAGCCAATACGGCCACCGCTGACCACTTCGGGAACAGGCTGAGCAGCGGCATCGAGGCCAGCCAGCATGCCGGCTTTTACCCGCTCTACAATTGCGAGCAGAGCCGGTAGGCTTCATAGATCGACGAGTAGATATCCCGGCTGGCAACGGCGTCTCCAATGCGGTGCAAGACGAACGATCCAGCAGCGTGGGGACCACCCTTTGTCTTTGTTCCCGTCATGAGTGCGATGTCGGTGACGCCGTTGTTGGCGGAGCGCGCACGCAATTCCTGGTAGGTATCTTCCATGGGCGCCGTGCCGCGCTCGACAATGAGTTGGGCTGCCGTCATTTCCGTTTCCGCACCGGTGAGCTCATGCCGGAAGCTGGCGGCGATTCCGTTGTCTTGGCCCGCCGCCTTGACCAGTCGCATGTCGCAGACAACCCGAATGCCGAGTTCCGAGGCAAGTTTGCGGAAACTTACCCTGTCCGGATAAGGTGTCTCGATCGCCACGGTGTCGTCCGCTATGGCCAGGCTGACCACGCGCCCCAGGCGGGCAAGATGCAGGGCGCAGGAAATAGCGGCCTGGCGTCCAGTCTCGTCGTAGATGAGCACATCGTCCTTCGCCGGCACGACGCCGGTCAAGACATCCCAGACGCTGTCGCAATGTTCGGCGCCCTCCAGCCATTCCATGTCCGGAACGCCGCCGGTGGCAACGATCACCGCGTCCGGCTTCTCGGCCAGGACGATCTCCGCGTCCGCATAGGTGTTGAGACGGACGTCCACGCCGAGGCGGGCGAGTTCATCGACGCGCCAATCGACTATGCCTATGAGATTCTTGCGGTCGACGGCGGAGGCCGCAACGAGCACCTGCCCGCCGAGCCGCGCTCCGGCTTCAAGCAGGCAAACTTTGTGCCCACGCTCGGCAGCGACCCTTGCCGCTTCCATTCCACCCGGCCCCCCGCCGACCACGACCACACGTTTCGGCGTTTCGGCCCCGGCGATGGCATGGCTGATGATTGTTTCATGGCCGCTGGCCGGATTGTGAACGCACTGCACCTTCTTATAGAGGCAGTAGGAAGCGCCGACGCATGGGCGAATGCGGTCTTCTTCTCCCCGCATCAGCTTGTTGACGATATGCGGGTCGGCGATATGCGCCCGCGTCATGCCAACCAGGTCGACAAGGTTCTCGCGGATGGCATGCCTGGCCGTGGCTACATCCCTGATGGCGGCGGCATGGATGACAGGCAGTCGGGTCTCTCGCTTGAACTGCCCAACCAGCGGCAGAAAAGGCGCGCTCCGGGTGAACATGCCGGGCATGTTCTGCTCGGCCAGGGACAGGTCGGTGTCCATGCGGCCAAAGATGCAATTGAAGAAATCGATATGGCCTTCGCGCTCGAATAACCGGGCGAAAGCGAGGCATTCCTCAAAATCCGATCCGTCATCGACCGCCTCGTCGATGACGAATCGAATGCCGACCGCGAAATCGTCGCCAACCGCCTGGCGAATAGCCTCATGAACCATTAGGCCGAAGTGCGCGCGATTTTCGAGCGAGCCGCCAAATCCATCCATGCGTCTGTTGGTTCTGCGCGACAGGAATTGGCCGATGAGATGGCCGCCGGTGACGGTCTCAATGCCGTCCAGCCCACCGTCACGGCAGCGCTTGGCGGCGCTTGCGTAATCCTTGACGATCCTGTCGATATCGGCTGCGTCCATCTCCTTCGGAAAATTCCGGTTTCGCGTCTCGCGAACCCGTGACGGCGCCACCGGCGGGAGCCAGTTCCCGGCATAGGCGGTGGCGCGCCTGCCAAGATGCGAGACCTGGCACATGACGGCCGCGCCGTGTCGATGGATTCGCTGCGACAGAGACTGAAGATGGGGGACGATGCGATCGCTCGAAAGATCCAGCTGACCACCGCCCCAGCTCGAGTCGGGCGAGGTCATCGCCGAGCCGCCTGCCATGGTCATCGCCAGGCCGCCGCGCGCTTTCTCCTCATGGTAGAGCTGGTAGCGCTCGAGCGGCAGGCCGCCCTCGTCCAGCATCGAGGCATGGCTGGTGCTGACGACGCGGTTGCGCAGCGTCAGACCCTTGAGCCGGAACGGCTGAAGCAGAGGATCGCCGGATGTGCTGTCTGCTTGAGATGCCGCTACGTTCACGTCCTGCTCCGTGCCATTCCTGAGAGTTATAGTCTGCCCTTTACGGGACTTCAGAAAGCTTGAAAATTGTTGGGGTAGCTATACGCTGGACGTATGGCTGGTTTTGCAAAACTCGTTCCTTCCGCGCGCGGACTTCTCGTTTTCGAGGCTGCTGTCCGGCTGGGCAGCTTCACGGCCGCCGCGCGAGAGTTCAACGTCACTCAACCATCCGTTAGCCGCAGCGTCGCCCAGCTCGAAGCCGATTTTGGCGCCTCTCTGTTCACCCGGGAGCCAACGGGATTGGCCGCGACCCCGGAAGGGCGCGCCCTTTATTCGGCTGTACGGGAGGGATTTGAAGGCATCGCGCAGGTGATCCGGGAGATCAGGCAGAACCGCGCTGCAAAGCCGCTGGTTACGCTTTCCCTTTCGAGTTCTCTGGCAACACACTGGTTTGTTCCCAGATTAGGAGCGTTCAACAACAGATTTCCTGATGTGGACCTGAGGTTCGAATTGATCGCCGGCGTTCTACGAGGGCCTGCCGAGAATGTAGACCTTGCCACGAGAATCCTGACCGATGACGATACGCAGTATCACCGCTGGGCGTTCTCGCCGGAAATCATCGTTCCCGTATGCAGTCCATCCTATCTGTCGGCCCACGGTCGGTTGATACATGCCGGAACCGGGGACGGTCACGTCCTGCTTCATCTTACAGACGCCAAGGAGCAGTGGCTGGACGCCTGGGGCGGTGTAGCGGACCGCAAGACCAGCAAGGCGAGGTGGCTCGAGTTCTCGGACTACGCGGTCGTCCTTCAGGCAGCGATGAACGGGGAAGGCGTGGCGCTCGGCTGGCTCAGCAATGTTTCAAGGGCGCTGCTTCAGGGAACGCTTGTTCCGGCCTCGGACAGGCAGATCAAGACGGGCCGAATTCATCAGCTGATTGCACCGCGCTCAAAGCCGGTACGGCCTGTCGTCTCCGATATCAGCGCCTGGATGATCGCCGAGATGCAAGCCGAATTGAAAGCATTGCACGCGATACTGCGGCTGGACATTTTGTAGCGGGCTGCGGGGCGACAGCCGTAGCGTGCGGCGCGGCTAACGCCGACTATCTCGGAAACAGGCTGGGCAGCGGCATGTGTGCCTTGACGATGGGAGACTTCAGCACGACGAAGCTGAAATACTTGTCGATGCCGATATCCATGTCGGTGAGCCGCTCCATGATCGACTGATACTCGCCGATGCCGGAGGTCACGAATTTCATCAGGTAGTCGTAGCCACCCGACACAAGGTGACATTCGATGACCTGCTCAATCTTGTCCACGACGGCGAGAAAACGGGCGAAGTCCACCTGGCGGTGGTTCTTCAAGGTGATTTCGGTGAAGACGGTCAATGTCTGGCCGAGCTTGCCAATATTGATCTGCGCGGAATAGCCTTCGATAAAACCTTCCGATTGCAGTCTCTTGACCCGCATCAGACATGGGCTCGGCGACAGATGCACCACTTCCGCCAATTCCACGTTAGTGATGCGGCCGTTCTTCTGCAGTTCGTGAAGAATCTTGATATCGATCCGATCCAGTTTCACGGGTTGTCTCCGAGGAAGAGTGCCGCAGCACAAAATGCTGCCTTGCTGGTAACCATCGAGACTACCACAGCCCGCCGGGCTGTCCATCCGAGCGGATGCCGCTTTGAAACGCACGGACTTTCGATTTCAACACAACTGCCGAAATAAAATTCTGCTCCGACCACAACTGCAGCAGCGGCTGCCTGCGGAACGCGCTAGATTGGCGCTTCAAGGCAGAGAGAACCATGCGCGCGCCGCTGCAGCAAATCGAAACGTCTGGCGAACTGCCGCAATCCGCTGATGTGGTGGTGATCGGCGCAGGCATCGTAGGTGTCTTCGCGGCCTACTATCTGGCCCGGCGCGGCCTAAAGGTCGCGCTTATTGAAAAGGGACGCATCGGCGCCGAGCAGTCCAGCAGAAACTGGGGATGGTGCCGCCAGCAGAACCGCGACGCCCGCGAGCTGCCGATGGCAACCCGAAGCCTCGACCTGTGGGACAGCTTTGCGGCGGAGACCGGCGAAGACACCGGCTTTCGCCGCTGCGGGCTGCTTTATCTCAGCAATGACGAGGCGGAACTTGCCGGCTGGGCGCGTTGGCGTGATTTCGCCAGAACCGCCGGTGTTACCACGCACATGCTCGACAGCGCCGAGGCCACCGAGCGGGGCCGTGCCACCGGCCGGAGCTGGAGGGGCGGCGTCTTCTCGCCGACCGACGGCACCGCCGATCCGTCGCGGGCGGCGCCCGCGGTCGCCCGCGCCATCCTCAAGCTTGGCAGCACCGTCCACCAGAATTGCGCGGCGCGCGGTATCGAGACCGAGGCCGGGCGACTGAGCGGCGTGGTCATGGAAAGTGGAACGATCCGGACCAAAGCCGCGGTCATAGCCGGTGGCGCCTGGGCCTCCTCATTTTGCCACCAGTTCGGTTTCCGCTTCCCGCAGGCGTCGGTACGCTCGTCAATCCTGTCGGTCTCACCGGGTGCGGACGGCCTGCCGGATGCGCTGCACACCGCAAAAATTTCGGCCACGCGCCGCAGCGACGGCGGCTATACGCTCGCCATAAGCGGACGCGGACGCGCGGACGTGACCCCGCAGCAACTGCGTTTCTCGTCGCAGTTCCTTCCCATGTTCCTGAAGCGCTGGCGCAGCATCGGGCCTGGCGGGTTGCAAGGCATGCGTTCGGGCCACGAAACGCTGCAACGCTGGCGGCTCGACCGGCCGACGCCGATGGAGCGGATGCGCATCCTCGATCCGGTTCCGGATCAGGGCACCATCCGGCTGACCCACGCCCGGGCGCTCGAGCTGCTGCCCGCACTTCGCCAGACCAGGATCAGCGCGGCCTGGGCCGGCTACATCGACAGCACGCCGGACGGCGTGCCCGCCATCGGCGAGATCCATAGCGTTCCGGGTTTCTTCCTCGCCGCCGGGTTTTCGGGGCACGGCTTCGGCATCGGACCAGGCGCCGGGTACCTCGTTGCCGATCTGGTGACCGGGTCGGAACCGATCGTCGATCCGACATCCTATGACCCGCGCCGCTTCGACGCTTCGGTATGGGGTAAGGTCGCCGACTTCTAGGTCCGACGAAACCGTATCAGTCTTCCCGGAGGAAGGCGCCGATGGGTGCTGGCCGGACAGGGGCTTGCGCGCGAAACCTGCCGACGGCTTCGGGCATACAGCCGGCTTGCGCGGCGACGAGTTCAACGGCAGCCAACTGGCAATAGCGCCCCTGGCAGCGCCCCATGCCGGCGCGTGAAAGTGACTTCACCCTGTTGGCCTCGCCGCTTCCGAAATCCGTCCCCTCGCGCACGGCTGCGGCAGTGACGTTCTCGCAGCGGCAGACGATCGCCTCATCGGGCAACGCCCGTACCATGGCCGCCGGCCAGGGAAAGGCGCGAGCCAGACCGCGGGCAAAGCGCTCGAGGCGCACGAGCTTGCGCAGATCGGCACTGATCGAGGGCGCCTGATATCCGATATCGGCGAGGCACGCCGCCGCTGCAAGGCGGCCCGCAATCTCGGCGCCATCGGCACCGAGCAGGCGAACCCCATCGCCCGCAAGGTAGACACCATTGCCGGCCCGACCCATTTCGGCGGTCTTTGGCAGCCACTGCCGCCACTGCTCGTCATAGGTGAAGGCGCATCCCGCCAGATCGGCCAGATGGGTTTCGGCCCGCAGGTGCCAGCCCATGCCGATCATGTCGCAGGAGGTGAGCTGCTGCCGTCCGCCGGCATCGCGCCAGCGCAAGGCTGCGACGCCCTGCCCGTCGGCCTCGATCCGCTCCAGTGTCACACCCGCATGATAGCGGCGGCCGAGCCGCGCCCGCAGGGCCATGCCGCGCAACGCAACGACCGGCCGGGCGGCAAGGCCTGAGAATCCCCGCACTTGTTGCTGCCAGGGGGACGTATCAAGCACCGCGGCCACATCCGCTCCAGCCTCGACGAGTTGGGCGCCGACCAACGTCAGCAAAGGTCCCGATCCCAGCAGGACGATCCGCCGCCCCAAAGCCACGCCTTGCGCCTTGAGCGCGATCTGCGCCGCGCCAAGACTGTAGACGCCGGCATTCTGCCAACCGGGGATCGGAGCGACGCGATCGGACGCGCCGGTGGCAAGGATCAGACGCTCATAGCCGACAACCTGAACGCCGTCCTCGCCCAGCACGTGCAACTGGCCTCCATGCGCGGCGATGACAGAACTGCCTGCGCAATGGGTGAGTTGCCCGTCCTTGGCCAGCCGGTCGAAGAGCGCATGCAGCGCGCGCGCCTTCGCCGCTTCCGACCCGTAGAGCTGCTTTGGCGTGCGGACGAACCCGGCAGGCGGACGGCGATAGATCTGCCCGCCCGCGCGATAGCCTTCGTCAATCACCGTCGGATGGAGCCCAGCCTCAACCAGCGTGGCGGCGGCCCTGATGCCGGCGGGACCGGCACCCACGATCACAATACGTGGCGGTGAGGCCTCGTTCACGGCCAGCTCTCCGGCAGCGTCGTGCGCAACCGGAGACCCTCAGCGACAAGGGTTGTGCAGGCGCGCAGACGCGGCTTCTCCTCCTCCTGCCATATCCAGCAATCCTGGCACGCTCCCATCAGGCAGAACCCTGCGCGCGGTTCGGGTCCGAACTCGGATTGTCGCAAGGTGTGCCCCGAAGCCAGCATGGCGGTCAGCACGGTGTCGCCCGCCAGCGCGTGACGCATCTCACCGTCGAGAAAGAAGTGCACCTGTACCCGATCGCGTTCGGCCAGCCGGACGATACGGCCGGCCGTGCTCATTCCGCTGCCTCTTGCAGCGGACGAGGACGCGGCAATTCGGGGAAGCGTTCGCAGACCGCATCGAACGCCGCCTGAACGCCCTCCGGCCCGGAGCGCCCTTTCATGCGGCGGAATATCTCCGTCTTGGCAAAGAAGCGCCAGTGAATCGGCAAGGCATCCAGCACGGTGTGCAGCCGGTCATAGGCTGCCGACGTCCACTGCGCTTCGTAACCATCGCGCTCCGGACCGAAATGGAAATGAGTGGCGGATGGCTTGTGCCCTGCCCGCAGCCGCTCCGTCGCCTGCTCATCGAGTTCGCCGCCGCGGATAACGACGCCATAGTCGCACTCGGCGGCTGTTGGCGAGACATAGCCGCGCCGCACGTCCTGCGCGACCCGCCAGGGCTCGCGCTGCAGCGGATCGCCGCGGCCGCCGCCGCCGGCGGAACGGATCTCGAGCATGTCGCCGGGCTGCAGGACCGCCGTGTCGATATTGCCCAGCCGCCGCTCGTGCTCGCCCCCCGGATTGACGACCATGTCGGACAGGCCGGCCGCCTTGCCGCCGAGTACGCCCCAGGGGCGGAAGAAACTGCGGTCGCGGTTGCGCGCCGTGATCCTGGAGTCGGGAGCAAAGACGCGAAACGCCATCTCGGTCGCCAGCCCGCCGCGCCAGCGGCCCGCCCCGCCGCTGTCCCTGGCGAGCCCGTATTTCACGAATTCGACCGGCGTCTCGGTCTCGGTGATCTCTATCGGCGTGTTCTTGAGATAGGCGGCATCGGCACCCGATCCGTTGGTGCCATCGCGATGCGGCATCGCGCCGCCACCACCCACGACGGGGTTAACCGCAGCGATGACGCTCCGGCTGGTATGCTCATCCGTCGTCATGACGTTGATGATGCAATTATTGCCGGCCGGAGCCGCAGGCAGGCGCTCCGGCACTGCCTGCGAAAAGGCTCCGAAGATGACCGAGCGCAGCCGGGCGCAAGTGAGCGAGCGCATGCCGACGGCGGCGGGGTGGACCGGGTTCAGCACCGAACCTTCAGGGGTGATGCAGGTGAAAGGCCTGGTGAGGCCCGTGTTGAGCAGGATTTTCGGGTTGAGCGTGTAGAGAACGTAATAGACGCCCACCAGCAGCATGGTGTGGCGCGGGTCGCCGCCCGAGGGCACATTGAGCGAGGAGCCGAGTTGCGGATCGGAGCCGGTGAAGTCGAGCACCGCCTCCCCGCCTTTGATCGTCAGCCTCAGCTTCAGCCGGCAGGGATTGGCCTCGACCGAATCCTCGTCGGCATAATCCGCGAATTCCCATGTGCCGTCAGGCATGGAGCGCAGCACGTCGCGCGCCTGCGCCTCCGCGTGGTCAAGAAGAGCGGCAACGCCTTCGATGAAGCCTGTCTTGCCGAACTTCCGCACCATTGCGTGAATCTTGCGCTCGCCGGTGTTGAGCGCGCCGACCAGCGCCTTGATGTCGCCGATGTTGAGATCTGGCTTGCGCACATTGGTGCTCATGATCCGCAGGATCATCTCGTCGAAGACGCCCTCGTTCACGAGCTTCATGGGAGGAAAGCGAATGCCTTCCTGATGGATTTCGGTCAGCGCCCGGCTGAGCGAAGCCGGCACCGCCCCACCCATGTCGGTGTTGTGGATGTGGCCTCCGGTCCAGGCGACGATCTCGCCATCGACAAAGACCGGCTTCCACAGATGGGTGTCGGGTGCATGGGTGGCGACATAGCCTGAATAGGGATCGTTGGTGAAGGCAACGTCGCCAGGCCGGTAGTCGTCCACCATTGCGATCGCACGGCTATACGAAAGCCCGGGATACCAGGTGGCGCCGAGTTCCATGGGGACGGCGAAGGTCGCGCCCGAGCGGTCCATCAGCATCACCGTGAAGTCCTGCGTTTCCTTGACGAAGGCGGAATGCGCGGTGCGGTGTAGCGTGTGGGCCATGTTCTCGGCCGCCGCGCGGGCATGGTTCGCCAGAACCTGAAGGTTTGTCCGGTCAAACAAAGGCGTCACTCCGCGAAAGTCAGAAGAAGATTGAGGTGGCGATCGACCCGCGCCTGCACTCCGGCGGGAATGGCAAGGGTGGTGTCATCCTGAACGACCACGGCAGGCCCTTGGAAGCTACTGCCAGGCACAAGAGTCTGCCGGTCGTGGAGGTCTACGGCCTCGACGCCCAGGCCTGTATAGACCGGAAGCCGGCGCGCCGGACTGGCGGAGACGTCGATCTCGTCGATCTCTGGAAAGGACAGCGCCGGACCCGCACCGACGGCGGACAGCCTGATATTCACAAGCTCGATCTCGCCGTCCGGGTCGTGGAAATCGTAGAGCCGCTCATGAGTGCGGTGAAAGGCCTGCTCGATGGTCTCTGCGTCACTCTCCTCGAGCCATTCCGGCGAAAGGACGACCTCGATCTCATAGCTCTGACCGAGATAGCGCATATCGCAGGAGAAATTGAGCTCAGCGGCCGCGTCATGCCCCTGCGCCGCGAGCCAGTCGCGACCCTCGCTTGCGAGCGCCTCGAAAGCCGCGCGGATAATTGGGAGCGACGCGGCCGACAGCGGTGAGAAAATGGTGCGAATGAAATCTCCGCGCAGATCCGCCACCAGTCCGCCCAATGCCGACACCACGCCGGGGCGTCGTGGCGCCATGACGCGCTTCATGCCGAGTTCGCGGGCAAGGAAAGCGCCGAGCATGGGGCCGCCGCCGCCAAAGGGCATCAGCGTGAAATCGCGCAAGTCGACGCCGGCGCGCGATGCGAGTTTCTCGACCTCGACGAACATCTCCGACACCGCGATGTCGACGATCGCCTGCGCGGTCTGCTCGACCGGGCGGCCGAGTCGCCTCGCAAGCTCGCCGACCGCGCGATGCGCCAGCCCGGTATCGATGCTGAGTTGTCCATAGGCCATCTCGCTGTGGCCGAGCCATCCGCACACCACCATCGCATCCGTCACTGTCGCCCGCTCGCCGCCGCGGCCGTAGCAAGCCGGTCCCGGCGTCGAGCCGGCCGACTCGGGCCCGACCCGCAACACCCCTTGAGCGTCAACGCTGGCGATCGAGCCGCCGCCGACGCCGATCGAGCTCACCGAAACGGAAGGGATATGGAGCGGAAACTCGCCGATCAGTTCGCCGGTGCCGAACTGTGGCCTACCGTCGATGATGAGTGCGAAGTCGGCCGAGGTGCCGCCGATGTCGAGGGTAAGTATCCTGTCCTCGCCGGCCTGACGCGCCAGCCACGCGGCGCCGATGACCCCTGAAGCCGTACCCGAAAGCAGCATGTTGACGCAGGCCTGCTTGCCTTCGGCAGCATTCATCAGCCCACCGTTCGACTTCGTCAGCATCGGACGGGCCGGTACGCCGCGGCTCTTCAACCGCTCTTCCAGCGCCGTCAGGTAGCCCGAGACACGCGGATGGACATAGCCGTTGAGGATGGCGGTGGAGCTGCGCTCGTATTCGCGAATGACCGGCCAGACCTCGGCCGAGGTGAAGACGAAGAGGTCGGGTGCGAGGCGCGCGATAGCAGACTTAACCGAGGCCTCCTGCGCGGCGTTGCGCCAGGAATGAAGGAAGGCCACGATGATACCTTGCGCCCCGTTCGCCTTCGCTGCCGCGACCGCGCTTTCAACGGTTGCCACATCAGGTGCCTTGGTCTCGCTGCCGTCGACGCGCATGCGGGCCGGAATGCCGAACACCATGTCGCGCGAGATCAGCGGGTCCGGCCGAGAGCAGAACAGCGAATACATGTCCGGCATTCGAAGCCGTGCGAGCTCGATCACGTCCTCGAAGCCGGCATTGGTGAACAGCGCGAGCGGCGCGCCCTTGCGCTGGATAATCGTGTTGATGCCGACCGTCGTGCCGTGCACGAAGCGCGTCATATGGGTGGGATCAAAGCCCTCGCGCTCGGCCAGAAGGGCGAGGCCGGTCATCAGCTCGGCGCCCGGATCTTCCGGTGTCGTCAGCACCTTCAGCGAGGCGACGCGTCCGGAGTTTACTTCAAGCGCACAGAAATCGATGAAAGTCCCGCCGATATCGACGCCGACCTTCCAGTCGGCTCTGTTGTGCGCCTCATCCGCCGTGATGACTCCATCCATGATGCGTCCCTTCCTGTCTGCCAACCAAAGCTGGCACGAGCGGATGGTGCGGGTCCAAGACGTATGACGGGCAAGGATATAAGTCCTGCTTATGCCTTAGCGCGATGTTCATCCAGGACGATGGAACAGGCCGCGCGGATTTCATCGCGCATCATCTCATCGGCCCGCGAAAGGGCTCGCGTGCGCGAGGTGAGAAGCGCGATCGGGAATTCCGGCCCGGCCGCGAGTGGCCTGACCGCGAGCCCAGCAAAATGATGCCACGGCAGCAGCGCATCGACCAAGCCGATGCCCAGGCCGGCTTGGACGAAGCCGACCGCGGAGATGGAGACGTCGATCTCCAGCGACGGCGAAAGCGTCATGCCTTGCGCCTGGGCCGCGCGGGCCAGTTCATCGGCAGGGCGGGTGTTGCCGCGATAGGATATCAACTCTTCCCCGACGAGGTCGGCGAGCGTCAGCTCGGCTTTCGCTTGCAGCGCGTGCCCGGCGGGCAGCAGACATACGAAGCCGAGTCTGCCGACCACCTCCGCCTCGATATCCGGAGGCAGCCGGTCGTCCATGGCCACGCCGAGGCAGGCATCGCCCGCGCGCAGCATGTCGACGATTGCCGAGATAGGCGCGCTATGGGCGCGCAGCATTATGTGGGGATGCTGCGCCCGGAATTTGGTGAACGCACGCGGCAATATCGCCATTGCCGGCGGCGGCGATGCCGCAACCCGCACCAGCCCTGTCCTACCCAGGCGCAGATCGGTGGTCTTGCGGCGCAAGCCGTCGAGTCCCGCCGACAACCTCTCGGCATCGGGGAAGATCTCTAGCGCCTCCGGGGTTGGCCGCAGCCGGCCCTTCACCCGCTCGAACAGGGTGAAGCCGAGTTCGTCCTCGGCGTGGAGCAGGATCTGGCTGAGCGCAGGCTGGGAGATGTTCAGCATCCGCGCCGCAGCGGTCACGGTACCCGAGCGCATCACGGCGATGAACACTTCGAGTTGCCGGGCCCGCATTACTACTCCATAGGTAAAGCTTATAGCTTCTGTCCAAACCCATCTTTGACGCAACAGCGCGGCGCGGACAAGATCGGCTGGGATTGATCGCCAGAGGGCGCCATGGATGTAGTCGTGCTGGGTGGCGGACTGATGGGGGCGGCTTCGGCCTATTTCCTGGCCCGGCGCGGCGCACGCGTGACGTTGATCGAGCGCAACCGGATCGGCACCGGGGCAACGGTCGCCTCCTTCGGCAACATCCGGCGCACGGGGCGTCATCTGTCGCAACTGCCGCTGGCCCATCGCTCGCTCAGGCTCTGGGGCGAGACCGAAAAAATGCTTGGCCGCGACGTGGAATTCCGCGCCACCGGCCATATCCGGCTGATCTTCGATGAAGCCAGTCTCGCCGACATGCGAGCCTATGCCCAGACGGCGCGGCCCTGGGGGCTTGATCTGGAAGAACTCAGCCCGCGCGAGATTCACACCCGCTTTGCCGGTCTCGGTCCCAACGCGATCGCGGCGTCGTTCTCGCCACATGACGGCAGCGGCAATCCGCGGCTCATCGCGCCTGCTTTTGCCGAAGCCGCCCGCAGGCTGGGCGCCGAAATCGTGGAGGAGGCGAAAGGCACGACGATCGGGCACACCGGATCCAGCTTCCTTGTCACCAGTTCAAAAGGCACATTCGCTGCCGAGTGCCTGCTTAACACCGCCGGCGCCTGGGGCGCGGGCATCGCCGCACAGTTCGGCGAAGCGGTGCCGCTCGACGCCCGAGGCCCTCAGATGGGCGTGACCGAGCCGCTGCCGCACCGGATCCTGCCGGTGGTCGGCATCTGGACGCGTGACAAGAACCATGGCGCCTATCTGCGCCAGGTCGAGCGGGGCAACATCGTCTTCGGCGGCGCGGCCGAAAGGGTGCTGGTGGATCTCGATCCCGGCCATGCGGCCGCCGACCCCATGCGCCTGCAGGCGCAGTTGCGCGCCGTCGCGCGGCTGCTGCCCTCAATCGCAAGGGTCGCGGTGATCCGCACCTGGTCGGGCTGCGAGGGCTATGTCAGGGATATGCTGCCGGTCATGGGACGCTCGGCGACGACGCCAGGCCTGTTCCACGCCTTCGGCTTCAGCGGACACGGCTTCCAGCTCGGTCCGGGCGTGGGCGATGCCATGGCCGAGCTCATTATGACCGACCGATGCGAAACGCCGCTCGATGATTTCAGAATCAACCGCTTCAACCGCGCTGCCTGATCGTTCCAGAGCAGAATCGGGATCGCACAGGGACCGTTCTGAGGCGTCGGGCGCTAGACTAGAGCGGACCCGCCTTTGCGCACGCCATTCTACGCCAGAGCACTCTCGCCCTTTGAAACGGCTTTACATTAACCGCGACCTGGGCCCAGATCTTACCTGCAAGTTCAGAGGGAAAGAAAGGTCCGCGGAGCGGGAGCGGGAAACGGAACGGAGCGGCAAGCGAACGTCGTCACCGAAACTACGCGATTGCCGCCGTTTCCACCCCTTACTCCCCACTCGATTGTTTCCAACCCAGCTAGGTTATTGATCTAGCTGGTTTTTTCTTGTTTGCCGCTCGAAAGTCCGAAACATGGGCCGTCAAAAAGTTACGCTTTGATTTTAAAGGGAAAATCGTCGCAAAAAAAATTTGAGGTTTCACCGACTCTCGGGACCAATCGAGTAACTCTTTGAACATTGCGACGTCTTGGTGCACTCCCGCCCTGCCTTGAAAAGTACCGTCAGCACCCCTTCCACATTTCCAAAAGTGTACTCCGTTTGACGGTCAACCACCTCTATCCAACATTGCAAAATCGGACCTTCTCACGTGGTCAGCGCGGGAGTCGCTGCATTCCTCGTGCAGTCGCGCGACGCTAGCCCGGCTCACGACTACACACCGTCTGCCCTTACTTCAATATACGCGATACCGACGATATCTTTGCGGATTTCGTACTTCACGTTGAACTGATGACCTGTGCGTGAGACAATTCCTATTCCCTTTTCAATGTCGATCTCAATGTCACAAAAATCGAGAAAAAGACCATTCAAAGGGAAGGAAGCTTTGTACACGGCCTCCTTTAAAACAAACAGACAGCGGGCATAGAGTGGGAACAATCCAAGGCGACTGCGTTCGCCATCCGTCGTGACTATGTCGATGAGATCGTCGGGCAAAGGTTCTGCTGGCTCGATATCAATACCGAGAGCCAAAAAGCTGCTTGTTGATGAAACTGCCGCCACTGCTGTTTCTCGATCATGCGCCAATGAACCCACAATTCCCTTAGGCCAGGTTGGTGCTCCGCCCGTTGACTTGTTGATCGCTCCGCAGGGCTGGCCCAACTCTTGGAGCAACGACCGGGCAACGATTCGGGCAGCACCACTTTGTCTGCGAACTGCGTTTACCGAATTGCTATAGGAAACCGCCTCCGAGGGGAGGAGCGCCTCCTCGTCCCCTGCGCATATGGGTCGACGGCCAATGAGTAACCCAGGTCCACTCAGCGACGTAATTTGCGTGATTGGGATGCTAGGATAGAATCGCACCAAGTTTCACGTCACCGTTTGACGGAATACAGCATGTCTCAACGCTGCCAGCCGCATTTTAAGCGTAGTCGCTTTAGGGGCAAAACAGTTAGGGGGCGATAGGGATCTCATATCCCTTCACTTCCCACTTCTCGATCAGAGTCGAGCCTCATCTGCTTGTCCCGGTAGATTATCAGAGATGCCGCTGGCAAACGCTTCCTCTGCCATTGCGAAGACGCTCTGGATTTCAAAGGCATCCTCGTCTGTCGGCGGATCATCCAAAAGAAAGGTACGGAGACCCATTTTGAAATAGCCGATCAGTTCGCGAGCGATATCCTCCCGCGAGCCAACCAGGAAGGGGCAGGACGCGTGGCCGTTCTTGTAAGGCCCCAGCCAATATGGGTGCCCCTCGGGAACAGTGACCTCCGATCCCAATTCCTTGACCCAGACGGAATCGGATACTCGGATGTAGTATTCACGCATCTCCCTGCCCAACTCGTCGTCGGGATATCTGCTACGCGCGACGGACCAAGCGTCCTGCGCCTTGGCGCGCGAGACGATGCCTAGGCGCGTTCCGTGTTCAGTGCCTTCCGGACGTGGTTTGCCGTCATAGTCGCGAACGGGGCGAAGGTATTCGATCGCCCGCGCGCCCAAGCGCCTAGCCACGGCCATGCCCGCCGGCGACGATCCCGAGATGGTAAAAATGGGCGCACAGTCGGGCTTGAGGCGCGCAGCCATTCTCAGATGAAGCCCGCTGGCCTGATAGTTTGCACCGCGATAGCTTACAGGTCGCCCGGAGCTCAAAAGATTGCGGACGATCTCGCCGTATTCCGCTACGCGCTCATATCGCCGGTCATGGCTGGTTTCATCGCACAATGCCTCGAGATCATGAGGAAAGCCGCCGGAAATAAAATTCAGATGCACCGGCCGATCATGGACCAACGACAGGGAGGCCACCAATTTGGCGACGGTGAATGGATGCGCATAGAGCGGTTGTACGGCAACGAGAGGCGAAATCTTCTTCGTAGAGCTCATAAGGCAGTTGGCCGCCAGCCAGGGATCGAATTGTTGATGGTCTGAATATACAAGCATCGCAGAAAAACCGTACCGCTCGGATCGCATGGCGGATTTTTTTATTTCCTCCATATATTTGCTACTAGGCATGTTATCGTCAAATGTTGGGCATCCTCCAATTATAGTGAGCTCTGACGCCATATTCATATCTCCTCCATATGATTTTACTGTCTTATTTGTGTTACAGCGCCTGGTTCTCAAAAAGCCGCCGATATGTACCGAGGTCCCGCCGAATAAGTTGCTGGTGGGTTCCCTCTTCGACGATTTTCCCATTGTCGAAGACAAGAAGCCGATCGAGCGTCTGAACGGTCGACAGTCGATGCGCGATCACAAATGTTGTGCGGCCAACCATCAGCCGGTCCATCGCCGTCCTGATCATCAGCTCCGAGGCTGAATCAAGGTTCGACGTTGCCTCGTCCATAATCAGGATCGACGCATTTGCCAGGAATGCACGGGCGATCGCCACACGTTGGCGCTCCCCACCGGACAGCTTGACGCCGCGCTCTCCGACCACCATGCCATAACCCTTCGGAAGGCCGGCAATGAAGTCGTGCGCATTGGCGAGGCGCGCCGCCTGCTCGATCTCCGACATCGTCGCATTCGGTCGAGCATAGGCAATATTTTCTGCAATCGAGCGATGGAACAAGATTGGTTCCTGCGGAACAATGGCAATCTGTTGCCGCAGCGAAGCCTGGGTCGCCTTGGCGATGTCCTGGCCGTCGATGAGGATCGCGCCTCCGTCGACATCGTAGAGCCGCTGCAGCAATTTGATGAATGTCGTCTTGCCTGCCCCTGACGGTCCAACCAGGCCTATTCGTTCGTTTGAACGGATCGACACTGAAAAGTCGCGGAAAAGCGGCTCGTGATGGCTGGTGTATCGGAACGTCACACGATCAAAAACGACCGAAGGATTTGCGATCCTGATTTCGGTCGCATCGCGATGGTCGGAGATGCCAAGCGGCTGGCGGGCAATTTCGGCAAGCTCTTCCATGTCGTTCACCGTGCGCTGCAGATTGTGCAATTCACGGCTGACCTGTCGTAGATAGCCCTCCAGCAGGAAGAACGCCGCCAGGACGAAGGTAAGATCACCGGCCGTTGCCTGACCGTAGATCCATAGCCACAGAGCCAAGCCCAGCACTGAAGTTTTCAGCAGAAGCAGGGCCGTGCCCTGTGTAATGCCGGCAATACTGACCCGCATCCAGGTACGAAACGTGCGTTTGCGCCACTTCTTCAAAACCGAGCCCAGCCGTTCGTCCTCGCGCAGCTCGGCGGCAAAACTTTTTACAATGGCATTGCAGCTCATCGTGTCGGCCAGGGCACCGCCGAGTTTCGAGTCCCACGCATTGGAAAGGCTGGCCGCAGGTGCAACGAAAGCAAGCGAGAACCATCCAGCAAGAACAATGAACAAGGCTGAACCCAAGGCGATAGCCGCGCCCAGCACCGGCCACAAGAAACCGAACACGAGCGTTGTGCCAACCAGCACCACTAGTGTCGGAAACAGAGAAATCAGGACCGTGTCGCCGAATGCATCGAGGGCCCACACCGCCCGCGTAATCTTACGCACAGTGGAGCCGACGAAATTGGTGTCATGCCAATCCGTCGAGAGACGCTGAACTTTGTAGATTGCATCGGACGCCATGTCCGTCATCGTTTTTAGCGAAAGTAGCGATATACCCGCAAACGCAATTTGCCTGAATATCAGGCTCGAAATCGCAAGAGCGACAAAGACAGATAGCGCAGTTATCGCACGACTGTATGAAAGCGAGCTATCTTGCGCACCGGCCGACATTGCGTCCACTAGCCGGCCCGCAAACAATGGCATCAACACATCGGCCACCGCTGCCAGTGTTGTTGTGACAAAAATGAATGCGACGTGCCATATTTGCTTTCGCCAATATACACCGACGAAGTAGAATACCTTCGCAAAGGTGCTGCGATGCACATCGAAACGAAACCGGGTCACGGTTCGCATGGACGCGAGGCGCCCATCCCCAAAATTGCTTCCGCTGCAAAACCCTGCAGGCTCAAGCCGCAGACCAAATACCCGCAGATGCGCAGCCGGATCGCCGATCGGTCGAAATGAAGGCCCTCGAACACTCTCACACCTCCTGCACGGCAACGGGTGGCTTAGATTCGCGAGTTTGCAATGCTCCTGATATCTGCCGGCCGAGAATGGCTCTGTTTGCAGGCTCCGTAATCATCGTCCAGTGGTCGCCGGGAATGGCGTGCACGTGCACAAGGGACTTCGGCAAGACGTCCTGCCACCGTGTCATTGACCATTCGGGCTCGCCATCTGTGGCGCCGATGGTATCGCGCGCATTGAATTGGTGAACGGCAATAGACAATGGCGGGATCTTATAAGATCGGACAAGCTTCTCGAAATGCCTGCGCTGCTCCCGCATCACGGCCTCGGCGGGAGTATCAAGGTCGGCACTCACGACACCTTGCCTTTGTCCTTCCCGCATCACTTGAGAGACAGAGAGATCGGCGACGTGTTCACGAAGCAATGTGAGTTCTCCGGGGCGTTGTGGTTCATCGGTTGCCTCGAACCGGGTAAGGTGCATTTCCTTTGTGGATTTCGGATCGGAGCGCCTTTTGGACGGCAGATGGACGTCGATGAGTCCTAGGAACGAGACGGCTTCACCACATTCAACGATATCGTGTGCCATCGCGTAGGCGAGTATGCCGCCGGACGAATATCCGACCAGGCTATAAGGGCCGCGAGGCTGGATAGTGCGCATCATCGATAGCGCGCGGATTGTCATTGCCTCCAGCGTGTAGGTGAGCGGTTCATTTGCGGAAGGCCACGGCAAGGCATAGACGGGGACGTCTGGGCCGAGTTCTCGGGCCAGCTCAAAGACATACGAATGATCGCCCAAGCCCGAAGGCAGGAAAAATATGGGCGGCGCATTTCCGGTTCGGCGCACCGGAATGGGTTCCGCACGTTTTTCTCGAGACAGGGGGCCCCTGCTTTTCCGGGCAAGATCCTTCAACATGGGGTTTTGGAAGAGGTCATTTATGGTCAAGTTGAGCCCGGCGTCCGGCGCACGGCTCACCAGCTTCACGGCCAGCAGCGAATGGCCGCCGAGTTCGAAGAAGCTGTCCTGGCGGCCGACCTGTTCGACACCCAACAGCTCCTGCCAGATCCCGGCAAGGATCGTCTCGACTTCGCCTTCGGGGGCTTCGTAGACGCCACGCGCATAGGCCTGTTCGTCCGGCGCCGGCAACGCCCTGCGGTCGAGCTTGCCGTTCGGCGTCAGCGGCAGTGCTTCCAGCACCACATAGGCTGCCGGCACCATGTACTCCGGCAGGGTGCCGCTCAAATGCGCCCGCAGCACCGCAGCCAGTTCGCCGGCGGCTTCACTCTTCGCCTCGCCCTTGGCCACCACATAAGCGACCAGCCGCTTGTCGCCAGGCGTGTCTTCGCGTGCGATCACCACCGCCTCGCGCACTGCCTGATGCTCGACCAG
>NZ_AZUY01000056.1 GCF_000513935.1 Mesorhizobium sp. WSM3626
GTCGAGGCAGACGGGAATGGTGAATTCGGGGCGCAGGCAGAGCGTCTGCCCGGTCTCGCTTTCGGTGAGGAAAATGCGCCGGCGCAGATCCTCGCCGGCCATGTCGAGGAACGGATCGGCCGGCTGCAGCACCGCGACTTCGACGGCATGTGTGTTGCGCGCAGCGAAGAGGGCGGTGATGTCGGCTGATATGGCGGGGTAGCGGGAGGTCATTGGGGGTGCCCTTCCCTTCTCCCCTTGTGGGAGAAGGTGGATCGGCGCGCAGCGCCGAGACGGATGAGGGGTGNGTGACGGAATGAGGCGTTTGCGTTCCCTGGAACACCCCTCATCCGACCTCGCTTCGCGAGGCCACCTTCTCCCACAAGGGGAGAAGGACAAGGGCGCGCGGCGCTCGTCACTTCGCGCGCTCTTCGGCCTGCGCCGTCAAAATCTTCTTCACCTCGGCAACCAGTTCGCTTTCCGCCACCGTCACCTGTGCCGGGCGCGCGGCGCGCCATTCGGCATTGTCGGTGATTTCGGCGGACATGCGAGCGCCTTCGATCAGGTCCTTGATCTGCAATTCGCCCTTGGCGCGCTCGTCGCCACCCTGGATGATGGCGACGGGACAACCGCGCCGGTCGGCATATTTGAGCTGCGCCTTCATGCCGGCGCCGCCGAGATACATTTCGGAGCGGATACCGGCGGCACGCAATTGCGAGACCATCTTCTGGTAGCGGCCGAGGCTTTCGGTGTCCTTGTCCATGACCAGCACGACAACCGGCGCGATCACGTCGGCGCTGTCGAGCTTGCCGAGGTTTTTCAGCGCCGTCATCAGCCTGGAGACGCCGATGGAAAAACCCGTCGCCGGAACCGGTTCGCCACGGAAGCGCGAGACCAGGCCATCATAGCGGCCGCCGCCGCCGACGGAACCGAAGCGCACGACCTGGCCATCTTCGTTGGGGATTTCGGCCAGCAGCTCGGCCTCGAAGACGGGCCCGGTATAGTATTCGAGGCCGCGCACGACGGAACGATCCATGGCGATGCGGTCCTCGGCATATCCGGCGGCCCTGACCAGAGCTTCGATCGTCGCGAGTTCGCCTACGCCCTCCTGGTAGACCGCGTTCCCGCTGACGGTGGCATCCTGGCCAGCCTGCGCATTTCGCGCAGTCGCCAGAAGAACGGCCCCGGCTTGCGTGTCATTCAACCCGGCGCCCTTGGCGAAGTCGCCCTCGCCTTCCTTGCCACCGTCCCAGCGCCCCGGCCCGAGCAGAAGCCGGACCCCTTCCGGACCGAGCTTGTCGAGCTTGTCTATGGCACGCAGCACCGTCAGCCGGCGCCCGATATTCTCGTCACCGCCAAGTCCGATCGCCTCCAGCACGCCGTCCAGCACCTTGCGGTTGTTGACGCGGATGACGTAGTCGCCGCGCTTGATACCGAGCGCTTCCATGACGTCGGCCATCATCATCGCCATCTCCGCGTCCGCCGCCACGCCCGGCGTGCCGATCGTATCGGCGTCGAACTGCATGAACTGGCGGAAGCGGCCGGGACCGGGCTTTTCGTTGCGGAACACCCAGCCGGATCGGTAGCTGCGATAGGGTTTCGGCAGGCGTTCGAAATTCTCGGCGACAAAGCGCGCCGTCGGCGCCGTCAGGTCGTAGCGCAGGGACAGCCACTGGTCATCATCGTCCTGGAACGAGAAAACACCTTCGTTCGGCCGATCCTGGTCGGGCAGGAATTTTCCCAGCGCGTCGGTGTATTCGATCAGCGGCTGGTCGGCCGGCTCGAAGCCATAAAGCTCATAGACCGAGCGGATCGTCGCCATCATCTTCTCGACCGCGCGGATGTCCTCGGCGCCGCGGTCGGCAAAACCGCGCGGCAGCCGCGCTTTCGTCTTTTCCGATTTGTCGGCCATGAGATGAGTCTTTTTGCTGGGTAAAGGATGACTTATTTTCGAGTGCGCGTCTCCTAGCCGAAGCAGCTTTGTGCGGCAAGGGTTGGCACTTCTGCCTTCTCCCGCTGTGGGAGAAGGGAAGAGGCGCCAATATCTGAAACAAAACCCAGCAAAAATGAAACAATGGCGCCATCAGCCCGGCATGGTGCCGACACAATCGCGGCCGACATAGCACACCGACACGAAGGGGTTCGGGACATGACCAGCGCAACGACATTCCATGCCAACGGCGAAGCCGGTGAATTGCCGGCACGTCTGCGCCCGGCGGGCATTCATGCACCGAAAATGATTGGTCAGGCGGCCGGACCGTTCGATGTGCCGGCCGACACCGGGAAGGATCCTTCCCTGCGCGACGCCTTGCTGACCGGCCTGCTGGTGATCTATCCGACAGTGGCTACCGTGGCGGCGATCGTCGCCGGGCTGTTCCTGGCCGGTGCCAACGGCACCTGAACTGCCCGTAGCTATTTCGGCCGTTTGAAAGCCTTCCGTTCCTTCTCAACCTCCTTGCGGCACACACACCCCTCGAGATGGTCGTTGACCATGCCCATGGCCTGCATGAAGGCGTAGACCGTGGTCGGGCCGACGAAGGTCCAGCCGCGCTTCTTCAGGTCCTTCGAGATCCGCACGGAGACCTGGGTGGTCGGGTTGGCGCGCAGATGAGCGAGGTCGACGGTTTGCGGCCGTTCCTCCCTGCCGGGTTCGAACTTCCAAAACCAGGCGGCCAGGGAGCCGAACTCGTCGACCATTTCGCGGGCGCGTTTGGCATTGTTGATGGTCGAGACGATCTTGCCGCGATGGCGGATGATGCCGGCATTGCCGAGCAGGCGCTCGACGTCCCGTTCGGTGAAGGTGGCGACCTTGTCGAAGTCGAAGCCAGCGAAGGCCTCGCGAAAATTCTCCCGCTTGCGCAGAATGGTCAGCCACGACAGGCCCGACTGGAACCCTTCCAGGCAGATCTTCTCGAACAGCCTGCGGTCATCGGCCACCGGCCGGCCCCATTCATGGTCATGGTAATGTAGATAGTCGGGCAGATTGCCATGCCAGAAGCAGCGCGCGACACCGTCAGGACCGGCGAGCAGGCCGGTTTTTTCATTGCTCATCCTGAAAAATCCATCCGTTAACACGCTTCCGCGCTGTCTTTACCGTGGCTTTACCAGATTCCTGAACCCGGCGGTAACCACACCAAAGGGTTTACTGACAGAACCGCATTTTACGCATTCCGATTCATGTTTCGGTTGCTGCTCGCCGCCAATGATCGCGCAAGCCGGGAGCGTTCTCGCCCGGTGTATTAGACGATCAAGGTGCGTTCCCGATGAAGAGAGTTCTGTTTCCCTTGCTCGGCGCCGTGGCTGTGTTTGCCGCCGGCGTCACACCCTCAACCGCCAGCGACCGCTATGCCGACAGACCGCCGGTGATGGTGAGCCCCGACCTTTCCGCGCCCTGGGTGCTGCAACTCGGCCATGCGCCGGGTATCGTTCGGCAGAACCGCCAGGCCGCGCAGCCGCGCCAGCGCACCGCGCAGCCCGACCGCGTGCAGACGGCCGCCGTGCAGGCCCCGGCCAAACGCATGGTCATGCGCCCGCAGATCAATCCGGTCTACCTGCCGCAGGAAGTCGCCTATGAAGGCGCGCAGAAGCCGGGCACCATCGTCATCGATACCACGCAGAATTTCCTCTATCTGGTCGAGAAGAACGGCAAGGCGCGGCGTTACGGCGTCGGCACCGGCAAGCCCGGCTTCGAATGGTCGGGCACGCACAAGATCACCAACAAGCGCGTCTGGCCGGACTGGCGTCCGCCGGCGGAGATGATCAAGCGCGAGGCGGCCAAGGGCCGTTACCTGCCGACCTATCTGGCCGGCGGCATGGAAAACCCCCTCGGCGCGCGCGCGCTTTATCTCGGCACCACGGAGTACCGCATCCACGGCACCAACCAGCCCTGGACGATCGGCGGCGCGGTGTCGTCGGGCTGCATCCGCATGCGCAACGAGGATGTCGTCGACCTCTATGAACGGGTCAATGTCGGAACGACGGTCGAAGTGATATAGTGATAGCGAATCAGCCGGTTAAGCAGTGTTGAGTGGTTTTTGACGCACTGTTGCCCTCAAGTCATAGCGCACTTTTGGAAGACGTGCTTAGACTGGCAGCGAGTTAACGGGGGACGGGCCGTGTGGGGATACGGCCAGTCACGAGAGGGCAGCACGGGTAACCGGGCTGCCCTTTTCGTTTCACGGTGCGACAGGTCGCCTCGAAAGCACGGTGTTTCGTTTTCGGGGCTGATTTCCGGACCATGCTCTGCTATTGCAGTGCACAATTTCCCCACCAAAGGTTCGAACTATGTTCCCGTCCGAAGACAGCCGCTATCTCAAGGGCGGGCCGGTTGCCCAGCGCATCATCGCCGCCGTGCGCGAGGACGCGGCCATTGCCAAGGCTGAGGGTTTCCCGCCCAAGCTGATCTCGATCACCGTCGGCGATACCGACGCGGTCGATGTCTATGTGCGCAACCAGCGTGCGAAGGCACAGCTCGCCGGCATCGATTTCGAGGAGCGGCGCTTTCCCGCCACCATCACCGCCGGTGAACTCGAAGCAGCCATCCACGGGCTGAATGCCGATCCGCGCGTCACCGGCATCATCATCCAGCGGCCGGTTCCCGCTCATATCCCGATCAAGACACTGCAGGCGGCCGTGCACCCGCTGAAGGACGTCGAGGGCATGCACCCGGCCTCGATCGGCAACATCGTCTACAACCAGCTCGACCTCGCGCCCTGCACCGCAGCGGCCTCGGTCGAACTGCTCAAGGAAACCGGCCTTGATCTCAAGGGGCTTGAAGTGGTCATCGTCGGCCATTCGGAAATCGTCGGCAAGCCGATCGCTTTCCTTCTAATGAGCGAAGGCGCGACCGTGACGGTCTGCCATCACATGACGCGCTCGGTTGCCGCCCATGCGCGGCGCGCCGACGCGCTGTTCGTCGCCGTTGGCAAGCCCAGGCTGATCAAGGCCGACATGGTGAAACCAGGGGCGGCCGTCATCGATATCGGCATCAATTCCGAAATTGGGCCTGATGGCACGAGCCGCATTGTCGGCGACGTCGACACCGAAAGCGTACGCGAGGTTGCCTCCTGGATCACGCCCGTGCCAGGCGGCGTCGGCCCGATCACGGTGGCGATCCTGCTGCGCAACACGATGGTGGCGCTCAGCCGCCAGCGCGCGCTTTATGAAGCTACCTACGGCACGGCGGGCAGGCTCGCGGCCGAGTAGCGGTGGGCCTACTACTCCGCCGCCACCAAGCTTTCTTCCAGAACGCCTTCCGGCTTCGGCCCGCCATAAGCCCAGTCGAGCAGCTTGATCGTATGCACCACAGGCATCCTGGCGGCGGATGCGATCTGCGTGATGCAGCCGATATTGCCGGTGGCGACGATCGAGGCGCCCGTCGCCTCGATGTTTTTCACCTTACGATCGCGCAGCCTGGCCGAAATCTCGGATTGCAGGATGTTGTAGGTGCCGGCCGAGCCGCAACAGAGGTGCCCCTCGCGCGGCTCGCGCACGACGAAGCCGGCCTTGGCGAGCAGTTCCTTCGGCTGGCGGATGATCTTCTGGCCGTGCTGCATGGAGCAGGCTGAGTGATAGGCAACGACCGTGCCCGGCTTGCGCACCGGTTCAGGCAGATCGATGGCGGACAGATACTCGGTGATATCCTTGGCCAGCCCCGACACGCGCGTGGCCTTGTCGGCATAGGCCGGATCGAGCCGCAGCATGAAGCCGTAATCCTTGATCGTCGTGCCGCAGCCCGACGCGGTGATGATGATGGCGTCGAGCCCGCCCTGCTCGATGGCGCGCGTCCAGGCATCGACATTCTGCCTGGCCGAGGCAAGGGCGGCTTCTTCCCGCCCCATGTGATGAACCAGTGCGCCGCAGCAGCCCTCGCCCGGCGGCACCACGACCTCGACGCCGAGCCGGATCAGCAACGAGATGGTGGTGTCGTTGATGCCGGGATCAAGCACCGACTGCGCGCATCCGGTAAGGATGGCGACGCGGCCCTTTTTCGTCCCCTGCCCAGCATGGACGCCCGGCAAGGCCATCGGCGAGGCCGCCGGGACCGACGCCGGTGCGAGCTTGAGCATCGCGCCGAGAGGCTTCAGCGCCGGAATTTTTTCGAAGAGGCCGATGAAAGGCTTGCCCAGTTTTGCCAGCTTGAGCGCGGCGCGGAAGCGTTGGGGATAAGGCAGCACGAAGGCCAGCATGGCGCGGGTCAGCCGGTCGAGCAGCGGCCGCTTGTAAGTTTCCTGGATATGAGCACGGGCATGGTCGACCAGGTGCATGTAGTTGACGCCCGACGGGCAGGTGGTCATGCAGGCGAGGCAGGACAGGCAGCGGTCGATATGGGTGACGATCTCCTTGTCGGCGGGACGGCCGTTCTCCAGCATGTCCTTGATCAGATAGATGCGCCCGCGCGGCGAATCGAGTTCGTTGCCAAGCGTCACATAGGTCGGGCAAGTGGCGGTGCAGAAGCCACAATGCACGCATTTGCGCAGGACCTTTTCGGACTCCGCGACATGCGGATCGGCAAGCTGGGCGGGCGAAAAATTGGTCTGCATCTCTGATGTCCTAGGCCATGCGGCCGGGATTGAGGATGTTCTTCGGGTCGAATTCCTGCTTCAGCCGCTGGCTGAGCGCCGCCAATGCCGGCGCCTGCGGCTCGAACACCGGCAGAGCCGCCCGATGGGAAGGGGTAGCGCGCACCAGCGTCGCATGGCCGCCGCCATGTTTCCTCAGAAGCCCGCGCAGCAGAGCGGCTTCGGGATCGCCCTCTTCCATGCGCAGCCACACCAGCCCGCCCTGCCAGTCGTAGAAGGCGCTGACGGCGGCCTGCATGCGCAGCGTCAGAACCATCTGATGCCCCTGGGCGGGCATCATCGAGACCCGCCAGACCGGCTTCTCGCTGCCATCGACGAAGGGCCGGCAATCCCTTATATCGCGCCAGATTGCCTTGGAGGTCTCACTGGCAATCTCCTCCAGCGGCCCGGCCTTGCCGAGCAGTGTCCTCAGCGCGGCGATACGATAGGCGACGGAAGGACCAAAGCCCTCGACGCGCAGCAGCGTGGCGGCATCACTGCCGAGCGTGCCGCCGGCAACACGCGCGGCGATGCGCTCCGGCAGGTGGGCGGCACTCGACACTTCGGCGCTGGAACCAAGCGCCAAGGCCATGGCGGTGCAGGCGGCATCATCGAGCAGGCCACGAACGGCGAGCGTGACTTCGGTCTCGGCCGCCGGCAGCACCTTGAAGGTGACGTCGGTGAAGACGGCCAGCGTACCCCAGCTGTTGGCCATCAGCTTCGACAGATCGTAGCCGGTGACGTTCTTGACCACGCGGCCGCCCGACTTGAAGGCTTCGCCCCGGCCGGAGACGACATTGATGCCCAGGATATGGTCGCGCGCCGCGCCCGCCTTCAGCCGGCGGGGCCCGGACAGGTTGGCGCCGAGCACGCCGCCAATGGTGCCTTTGCCCGGCTCGCCACCGAGCAACGGGCCGTAGTCCATCGGCTCGAAGGCGAGCTGCTGGCCGTTTTCAGCCAGCAGCTTTTCGATCTCGGCCAGCAGCGTGCCTGATTTGGCCGACAGCACCAGTTCGGCGGGCTCATAGAGGGTCACGCCCGAGAGTTTCGACAGGTCGAGCGTGTGCTCGGTCTGCAACGGACGACCGATGCCGCGCTTGGAGCCGCGGCCAAGGATTTCGAGCGATGTTTCCTCTGCCGCCGCCCAGGCAACGGTGGAGAGGACTTCATCTGAGGTGGTGGGGGCAAAGGCGGTCATATTCGCACCTGGTTCTGCGGCCCCATCATCTCAAAACCTCGGAATGTCGGGAAATGCCACCTGGCCGCGGTGCACGTGCATGCGGCCGAGTTCGGCGCAGCGGCGCAGTTGCGGGAACACCTTTCCGGGATTGAGCAGATGGTTGGGATCGAAGGCGCATTTGACGCGCATTTGCTGATCGAGGTCGATCTCGTTGAACATTTCCGGCATCAGGTCGCGCTTCTCGACTCCGACGCCATGCTCGCCGGTGAGCACGCCACCGACCTTGACGCAAAGCCGCAAAATATCGGCGCCGAAGCTTTCCGCCTTGTCGAGTTCGCCCGGCACGTTGGCATCGTAGAGGATCAGCGGATGCAGATTGCCGTCGCCGGCGTGGAAGACATTGGCGACGCCGAGACCGTATTTTTCCGACAGCTCGCGCATACCGGCCAGCACGCGCGGCAACTCCTTGCGTGGGATCGTGCCGTCCATGCAGTAATAGTCGGGCGAGATGCGGCCAACGGCGGGGAAGGCCGCCTTGCGCCCCGCCCAAAAACTCAGCCGCTCCTGCTCGGACTGCGAGATGCGGCACGTAGTCGAGCCGTTGCGGATGGCGATCGCCTCGACCGCGGTGATGAGATGATCGACCTCCACGCTCGGACCGTCGAGCTCGACGATCAGCAGCGCCTCGACATCGAGGGGATAGCCGGCATCGACAAAATCTTCCGCCGCATGGATCGCGGGCCGGTCCATCATTTCCATGCCGCCTGGAATGATGCCGGCGCCGATGATGTCGGCGACGCACTGGCCGCCCTGCTCGCTGGTCGGAAAGCCGATCAGCAGCGCGCGCGCCGTCTCCGGCTTCCTCAGGATGCGCACGGTGACCTCCGTGACGACGCCGAGCAGACCTTCCGAACCGGTCATGACGCCGAGCAGATCATAGCCCTCGGCGTCGAGGTGACCGCCGCCGAGCCGCACCACCTCACCATTCATCAGCACCATCTCGATGCCGAGCACATTATTGGCGGTGAGGCCATATTTCAGGCAGTGCACGCCGCCGGAATTCTCCGCCACGTTGCCGCCGATCGAGCAGGCGATCTGGGAGGACGGATCGGGGGCATAGTAAAACCCGTCCTGCTCGACGGCGATGGTGATGCCGAGATTGGTGACGCCGGGCTGGGCGACGACGATACGGTTGGGAAAATCGATCTCGAGGATGCGGTTGAACCTGCTCATGACGAGCAGCACCGCGTCCTCCAACGGCAGCGCGCCGCCCGACAGCGAGGTTCCGGATCCCCGCGGCACGACGCGAATGTTGCGGTCGTTGCAGTATTTCAGCACGCGCGACACCTGCGCGACCGTCTCGGGCAGGACCACGACCAGCGGCACTTGCCGGTAGGCGGTCAGGCCATCGCTTTCGAAGGCTCGCATTTCGTTGGCGGCGTCGACCACGCCCTCGCCCGGCACGATGATGCGCATATCGGCGACGATTTCGTTGCGCCGGCGCAGCGTCCCGGCGTCTGGCTTGGGCATGGCAAGGCCGGACATCGGCGCTTCCTCCACTCGACTGGTAAAAATGATTTACCAGCTAGCGGCATTTGTTGCAAACCTTGCTTTGGTGCCATCCGGGCGGCGAACGCGGGCAAAGCTTCCGCAGCGGCAATCTGCCGCTGCATTTCTATTGCGTTCGAAGCATAGCGCGGCCTATTCGCCCGGATGTTTCGCCGGCTCGGAATGCATCCGTCGCACCCTGCGCACGCCCCACCAGACCAGCAGGATGGCAAACGGCACCGAGGAGGCGGTGACGACCTCCGGCGCGAAGGTGTGGCCAAAAACCGACGCGCCCTTGGCGACATAGCCGATGAGGCCGACCACGTAATAGGAGACGGCGGCGACCGAGAGGCCTTCGACGGTCTGCTGCAGGCGCAGTTGCAGGCGGGCGCGGTTGTTCATCGAGGCGAGCAGGTCGCGGTTCTGCTTCTCGACCTCGACATCGACCCAGGTCCGCAGCAGCGTGGTGGCACGGGTCAGCTTCCGCGACAGATTGGCCTGGCGCTCCTCGACCGAGCGGCAGGTGCGCATGGCTGGCGCCATGCGCCGCAGCAGAAAGCCCGCCCAGGTGTCGTAGCCCTGGACAGGCTCCTCATCCAACGCCTCCAGCCTTTCCGTGACGATGCCATCATAGGCGCGGCTGGCGCCGAAGCGGTAGAGGCTGGAAGCGGCATCAGCCTCCAGTTCGGCGGCAAGCTCCGTCAGGCCGGCGAGCAGCGTCTGGTTGTCGCGCGTCTCGGCGACCTTCATTTCCAGCGTCGTCTGCGCCAAGCGGTCCTCGATGCGGCGAGCGCGGCCGGACAAGGTGAGCGCCAGCGGCAGGCCGAGCATGGCAAGCGTGCGGTAGGTTTCGATGTCGATCAGCCGCTGCGACAGCGCGCCGGTGCTGGCCGGAGTGAGACCACGGTCGAGTACCAGCATGCGGGTCATGCCGTCGCCGTCCTGGCGGAAGTCGGTGACGATCGCCGCGCTGCCGCGCTCGACCAGCGAGTGACAGAGGCTGGTCGGGTCGAAGCCGGCGATCAGCCTCTCGTTCGCCTGCGTCCATTTGCGGATCTCGAGCCGGATACCCGAGATGACGGTTCCCGGCGGTGAAAAGCCGTTGCCGAAGGGCGAATCCTCTTGCCCCCGGCCGTTCTCGGCCAACGGCCCTTCCCAAAGATAGGTCGAGAATTCCGTGTGCCGCTCCCAGCGCAGCGTGCCCTTGCCCCATTTCATGGCGTGGTGGCGGGCATGACGCTCGGGCGCGGCGATGCCGAGGCGGCGCGACAGTTCCGAAAGCACGGCATGGTCGACCGCGGAGCCGCCTTCGGTCATGAAGGAGAGTTGGACGAGCACGCGCGGCTTCTCGACCAGCGGATGCGGGCGGGCATGAACCTCGCCGAGCGCGCCGGGCCGGCCTTCATGCGCCGGAAAGCCCAGGACACTGCCTTGGCTGCGCGGCTGGAATTCAAGATTGGACGTCTCGTCCGACACGTCTGGTCCCCCTGGTTTCGACCCTTCGTGCAATGGCGTCGTCTTGCGGCAATTGGCGAGGGACGTAAACAGCAAAGTTTAGCCCGAGGCGATATGCCGGCGCGGCGCGGAAATCGACCCGATGAGACGAATTGGATAAATAATTTGACCAGTTGGCGACGGAGGCATTAATCTGCGCGACATCATTCCGTTCTCCAGGCGCTTCCTTTGGGCGACATTTTCTCCAGGATCGAGCATTCGCGCACCGCCGACGAGGTGGTGCAGCAGATCGAAAGCCTAATTCTCGAAGGCGTGCTGCGCACCGGCGACCGGCTGCCGGGCGAGCGCGAGCTGGCACGCCAGTTCGATGTGTCGCGGCCCATTCTGCGCGATGCGCTGAAGGCGCTCGAAGGGCGCGGCCTGCTGTCGACCCGCCCGGGCGGCGGCACCCACGTCGCCGACATTATCGGCCAGTTGTTCGCCAAGCCGGTGGCGGACCTGATCTCGACGCATCGCAAGGCGTTGGCCGACTATCTGGAATACCGCCGCGAGGTCGAAGGCATAGCCGCCGAATACGCGGCGCGGCGCGCCACACCCGAGGACCTTGCCCTGCTCGACCGCATCATGGCACGCATGGACGAGGCGCATCGCACCGGCGACTTCGACGACGAGGCCGAGATCGACGTCGAATTCCATCATGCGATCTGCGAATGCGCGCACAACATCCTGCTCTTGCACACGCTGCGTTCCTGCTATCGGCTGTTGTCGGAAGGCGTGTTCCAGAACCGGCTGCTGGTGTTCACAGTGCCCGGCGCGCGCGAGGCGCTGCTGGCGCAGCACCGGGCGATCCACACCGCGGTCAAGGCCGGCGATCCGGCCGGCGCCCGCCAGGCGGCAATGGACCACATGACCTATGTCGAGCGTTCGATGGCGGAAGCCGAGCGCAGCGGCGACTGGCAACGCGTGTCGCGGCTGAGGCTGAGGCAGCGTTCGGAAGCCGGCGACAGCGAACCAGCGCGCAGGCGCTCCTAGTCAATTCGACCAAGCGGGGACCATCATGAGCGACATTCTCACCATCGCAGACCTCAAGGACCTCGCGCGCCGGCGCGTGCCCAAGATGTTCTTCGACTATGCCGACTCCGGCGCCTGGACCGAGAGCACCTATCGCGCGAACGAGGAAGACTTCCAGAAGATCAAGTTCCGCCAGCGCGTGCTGGTCGACATGAGCAACCGCTCACTGGAAACGACCATGATCGGCCAGAAAGTGTCGATGCCGGTAGCGCTGGCGCCGACCGGCCTGACCGGCATGCAGCATGCCGACGGCGAGATGCTGGCAGCGCAGGCGGCAGAGGAATTCGGCGTGCCGTTCACGCTCTCGACGATGAGCATCTGCTCGATCGAGGATGTCGCCTCGGTGACGAAGAAACCGTTCTGGTTCCAGCTCTATGTGCTGCGCGACAAGGACTTCGTGCTCAATCTGATCGACAGGGCGAAGGCGGCGAACTGCTCGGCGCTGGTGCTGACGCTCGACCTGCAGGTCCTTGGCCAGCGCCACAAGGATGTTCGCAACGGGCTTTCAGCGCCACCCAAGATGACGCTGGCCAACATAGCCAACATCGCGGTGCGGCCTGGCTGGTGGATGGGCATGGCTGGCACGAAGCGCCGTACCTTCCGCAATATCGTCGGCCATGCCAAGGGCGTCGGCGACGTGGCTTCGCTGTCGTCATGGACGACGGAGCAGTTCGACCCGCAACTGTCGTGGAAGGACGTCGCCTGGATCAAGGAGCGCTGGGGCGGCAAGCTGATCCTCAAGGGCATTCTCGACAAGGAAGACGCACTGATGGCGGCCAAGACCGGCGCCGACGCGATCATCGTTTCGAACCATGGAGGGCGGCAGCTCGATGGCGCGTCATCGTCGATCATGGTGCTGGAGGAGATCGCCGATGCGGTTGGCGACAGAATAGAAGTGCATATGGACGGCGGCATCCGCTCCGGCCAGGACGTGTTGAAAGCGCTCTGCCTGGGCGCCAAGGGCACCTATATCGGCCGGCCATTTCTTTACGGCCTGGGCGCGCTCGGCAAGGAAGGGGTTACCAAAGCGTTGGAAATCATCCGCAAGGAGATGGACATTACGCTGGCTCTGTGCGGAAAGCGTCTGGTCACCGACATGGGCAAGGACCAGCTCCGGCGCTAAGTCCGTGACATCTGACCACGGAGATATCAAGACCTTGGCGGAACCCGGCATCCATTTCCTCGACGCACACGGGCCGGACGGCGTGCGTCTCTACGCGATCGGCGACGTGCATGGCCGGCTCGACCTGCTGGCCGCCATGCACGGCCAGATCAAGGCCGAGATCGCGAAGGACCTGGTTGCGGACTGGCGCATCATCCATCTTGGCGACTATGTCGATCGCGGACCGGACTCCAAGGGCGTCATCGACTTTCTGATCGAAGCGCGCGAACGCGATCCGCGAAACATGATGCTGGTCGGCAATCACGACATCGGCTTTCTCGACTTTCTCAAGACACCCGATCCCGAAGGGCTCTTCATCCGCTTTGGCGGTATCCAGACCGCGCAATCCTATGGGGTGACGATCAGCAACGGCAGCGGCGTTTGGTTCGGCAAGGCGGAATCAGCCTTGCGCAAGGGCCACCAAGCCCTGCTCGAAGCCGTGCCGCAAAGCCATGTCGACTTCCTGCGATCGTTGCCGTTCTCGGTGACGTCAGGCGACTTCTTCTTCTGCCATGCCGGCATCAGGCCAGGCATTCCCCTGGACAGTCAGAACCCGCAGGACCTGATCTGGATCCGCGATGTCTTCCACGACCACACCGGCCTCTTCGCCAAGGTCGTGGTGCACGGTCACACACCGGTCCCGGAGGCGGAAGTGATGGCCAACCGCGTCAATGTCGACACGCTTGCCTGGCAATCAGGCATGCTTACCGCGCTCGTCGTGGACGGCGTGGACAAACGCATCCTGGAAATGTCGATAAAAGAGCCTTGAGGGCCTCGGCGCCCGAGGGGTGTGACGATGCCCTGGCTTAGCGCAGGGAGGCGGTGACGCCGTAGCCGTCGACGGCGTTGTGGTTGTTGGCCGCATCGGCGGCATAGATACCAAGACCGCAAAGCACGATGGCGGACAACATGGCAAAGGACAGAAGCGCTGCTTTCACGGAGGTCATCTCTTGTTGAGCCTTCTGCATCTGTGCACGAGGCGGTTACCAATGCGTTGAAAAGGAAAAATCGCTTCAAAGTTTCGACGATTTCGCGCTTCTAGGCGTGTTCCGTATCGATGGTGTGTCGCGCGGGTCACACAAAAAGTTCATCCCGGTTGCACAGCCGACATAGAGCGCGCGCCTTCTAGGATGGCGGCCGGACACAAGCCAAGGATGAAAGGGGTTTTCCCGGACGGATTCATGGCCGCGTGCCAATTATGTCACGCAGAACGCGAGGGATGGACGCTCAGGCTGTTTCGAAATTCGCTCTGACAGCCTCTCAGATCGTCGCCACCCAGGCACGGGCAATGGCGAGACCAGCAGCATCGGCGTCAGGGCCGTTGCGGGCCATTTCGCCATCGAGCTTGCCGGCCCAGTCGGGATGGCGCGCGGCAATGATCGGCGCGAAGGAGGAGCTCCAGTCCTTCACCATCGGCCGGTCAGCCTCGAAGTGGAACTGGAAGCCGTAGACGGCGCGGCCGAGGCGAAACGCCTGGTTTTCGGCGACATCGTTGCCGGCGAGCCGCACGGCGTTTTCGGGCAGCACGAATGTGTCGTCGTGCCACTGGAAGATCGGGAACTTTTCCGGCAGCTCAGCCAGCACCGGATCGGCCCTGGCGTCCGGCGTCAGCGACACGCCGCGCCAGCCGAATTCATTGGCGCCGCCGATGCGGTTCTCGCCGCCAAAGGCACGGGCGACGAGTTGGCCGCCGAGGCAGATGCCGAGCACGGCGCGATCCTTGCCGGCAAAATCGCGGGTCAGTTCGAGCAGCGCCGGAAAATAGGGATATTCTTCGTCGGCCAGCGCATTCTGGCCGCCGCCGAGCACCACCATGGCATCATGGCCGGTTGCGTCCCGTGGCAGCGGATCGCCCTTGTAGGGGAGGCGCACATCGAGATCGGCACCCGCTTCCGCCAATGCCGCGCCGACCTGGCCGAGCCCAGTATTGTCGTAGTTCTGGACAACCAGCACACGCATCGAAAACCCTGCTGACATGAAAAAGGTGCCACGAGCGATATCATGACGCCGGCATTTCAGCCAAGATGCGAGCGCGCGGAGAAAACTATGCCACTGCAGAACCGGGTCGATCCGTTCGGCGCCATCCACGCCGTGCCGGAGCGCGGCCTGTTCACCGGCAATCGCGGCATCATCCACGACCCCGCGACAAAGACTCTCCTGAAAAAGCGCTGGGCGCTTCAGGCCTGGATCATCTGCGTGTGCCAATTCCGCAATGTGCGGCGCGAGCCGATGGGCCGCAACCGGGCCGGTGGCAAGGCCGGCTGGACCGAGCTGTTCTTTCTCGACGAGGTGACGGCGCTCGCCGCCGGGCATCGCCCCTGCTTCTTTTGCCAGCGCGAACGGGCCAGGGATTTTGTCGCCCGCTTCGGCCAAGCCTACGGTATTGCCGAGCCGCGCGCGCCGCAGGTCGACAAGCGACTGCACAAGGAGCGGCTGGCTTCCGGCGGCAAACGGCCTGCGGTCGCAATGGACGCGCTTGCCCGCCTGCCCGACGGTGCGATGATCGCGGCTGGCGGCAGCGCGTACGCCTTGCGCCACGGCGAGGCATTGCCATGGGCTTTTGCCGGATATGCCCCGCCAACCAGCCTTGATCGGTTCGAGGACGAGACGCTTGTGCTGCTGACCCCGGAAACGACGCTTGCCGTCCTGCGCCATGGCTTTCAACCCGTGTGGCATCCTTCCGCCAAGGCTTGACGCCGGCAGCCGCCTCGCCCATTCCTCGGCCATGCGCGCCAACTACAAGATGCAACGTCTGTTCGTGCCCGATGACCTCGGACCAGACATCGAGTTCGAGCCGGGCCAGCAGCAGAGCCATTATCTCCTGCATGTGCTGCGGCTCGCCGAAGGCACCGAGATCCTTGTCTTCAATGGCCGCGACGGCGAGTGGTCGGCGGCGATATCAGCGAAATCAAAGCGGTCGGTGCGGCTGAAGGTACTGGCGCCGCAAAGACCGCAGCCGCCCCTGCCCGATCTCATCTATTGTTTCGCACCGCTGAAGCAGGGCCGGCTCGATTATCTCGTGCAGAAGGCGGTCGAGATGGGCGCCGGCATCCTGCAGCCGGTCATCACCCAGCACACGCAGGTGGCAAAGCCGTCGATCGATCGCCTGCGCGCCAATGTCGTCGAGGCCGCCGAACAATGCGGCATCCTGGCGGTGCCGGAGGTTCGCGAGGCGGAAAAATTCGAACGCCTGCTGACCGGGTGGAACAAGGAAAGGCGGCTGATCTTCTGCGACGAGGACGCCTCGACCAACAACCCGTTGCCTGCCTTGCAGGCGGTAAAGGAGAAAAAGCTCGCCCTGCTGGTCGGGCCCGAAGGCGGCTTTTCCGACGAGGAGCGTAAGATGTTGCGGGCGCTCCCCTTCGTGACCGCCATTCCGCTCGGGCCGCGTATCCTGCGCGCCGACACGGCGGCCGTGGCGGCGCTTGCGGCGATGCAGGCAACAATCGGCGACTGGTAAGACGTTGTCTCTCGCAAGAGGTGCTTGCGGGCAGTGGCCTTCAATTCCTCTTGACCTGTGGCTCAGGATTTTTCGCTTGATCGGCTACTGACATTTCGTCCATTTAGCGCCGGCGGTGGGTCCAACCGCCTTGAGGGCTTGACAATGGCGCGCGACACAACCGATTTCCGGCCTATCGAAGGCGTAGACGAGCTTGTCGAGCACCTGGCCGAAGGCAACAAGCCGCGTGAAAAATGGCGCATCGGCACCGAGCACGAAAAATTCCCGTTCTATGTCGATGGCAACGCACCGGTGCCTTACGGCGGCGAGCGCGGCATCCGCGCCATCCTAGAAGGCATGCAGAACAAGCTGGGCTGGGATCCGATCATGGATGCCGGCCGCATCATCGGTCTGGTCGAGCCGACCGGCCAGGGCGCGATTTCGCTGGAGCCCGGCGGACAATTCGAGCTCTCCGGCGCGCCGCTGGAGTCCATCCACCAGACCTGCCGCGAAGGCAATGCCCACCTGGCGCAGGTGCGCGAGATCGCCGAGCCGATGGGCATCCGCTTCCTTGGCCTCGGCGGCAGCCCGAAATGGTCGCTGGCCGAGACGCCGAAAATGCCGAAGTCGCGCTATGAGATCATGACGCGCTACATGCCCAAGGTCGGCACCAAGGGCCTCGACATGATGTACCGCACCTGCACGATCCAGGTGAACCTCGACTTCGAGAGCGAGACCGACATGCGGCGCAAGATGCAGGTGTCGCTGAAACTGCAGCCGCTGTCGACGGCGCTGTTCGCCAACTCGCCCTTCACCGACAGCCGGCCGAACGGGCTACAGAGCTGGCGCGGCGACATCTGGCGCGACACCGACAACCAGCGCTCCGGCCTGCTCGAATTCTGCTTCTCGCCGGATTTCGGCTTTGCCGACTATGTCGAATGGGCGCTCGACGTGCCGATGTATTTCGTCATTCGTGACGGCCACTATCACGACATGACGCACATCACCTTCCGCCAGTTCATGGCCGGGGCCGCGCGTAACGACGTGCCGGACGGCCTGCCGACGATGGGCGACTGGGCGAACCATCTGTCGACTTTGTTCCCCGACGTTCGGCTGAAGCGTTTCCTGGAAATGCGCGGCGCCGATGGCGGTCCCTGGCGGCGTATCTGCGCGCTGCCGGCCTTCTGGGTCGGGCTGCTTTATGACGAGGCGGCACTCGACGCGGCCGAGGCATTGACGTCGAGCTGGACATACAAGGAAGTGCTGGCCATGCGCAACGCCGTGCCGGAGCTCGGTATTTCCGCGCCCTTCCGCAACACCACGCTGCGCGAGATCGCGCGCGACGTCATGGCCATTTCGCGCACCGGGCTGAAGAACCGCGGCAAGAAGAATCGCGACGGCTACGACGAAACCTCGTTCCTCAACACACTCGATGAAGTTGTGGCGCGCGGCACCACCAGCGCCGAGGAGATGCTGTCGGCCTATCACACGCGCTGGGGCGGCTCGATCGAGCCGGTATTCATGGAATATGCCTATTAACCGCGGGCGATAGCCACGGCAAAAGTAGCTTCAATCGGGCATTGAAACGAATTAGGCTCTCTTTCGAGGATTTCCCGGAGGAGAAGCCGATGCCCACCTTGTTCGACATGCTGACGCAGGCCCAGAACGGCAATGGCATGCAGGCGCTTGCCCAGCAATACGGGCTTTCGATGCAGCAGACACAGGCGGCGGTCGCCGCACTGTTGCCGGCCTTTTCACAAGGGTTGCAGCGCAACACCGCCGATCCCTATGGGCTCGGCGCCTTCATGACGGCGATGGCAAGCGGCCAGCACGCCAAGTATTTCGAGGACGCGACACGCGCCTTCTCCCCGCAAGGCGTCGATGAAGGCAACGGCATTCTGGGACATCTGTTCGGTTCGAAGGACCTGTCGCGCGCCGTGGCCAGCCAGGCGGCGCAGGCAAGCGGCGTCAGCCAGCAGGTCCTGCAGCAGATGCTGCCCGCGATCGCCTCGATGGTAATGGGCGGACTGTTCAAGCAGACGACAAACCAGTTGACAGGCGGCCAGACGCAGGCTGCGGGAGGCTTCGGCGGCGGCAACAATCCACTGGGCGAAATCATCGAGCAGATGATGCGGCAGGGCGGCATGCAGGCACCGGCGCCACAACAGCGGCAGGCACCGCCGCCTCAGACGGACAACCCGCTCGGCAAGGTCTTGCAGGACATGTTCGGCGGCGGCTCAGCGCAACCACAAAGCCAGCCGCAGCCGGCACCCAATCCCTATGGCGATAATCCGCTCGGCAAGGTGCTGCAGGATATGTTCGGTGGCGGCGCGCCGCAGCAACCACAAGGTCGACCCCAGCCACAGCAGACACAGAGCCCCTACGGCGACAACCCGCTGGGGAAAATCTTCGAGGAGATGCTGCGGCAAGGCGGCGGCTTCGGTGGCATGCCGGGCGGGCAGCCGACGCCTCAACCTCAAGCGTCGCGGCCGCAGGCGCCCCAGCCGCGCCAGACCCCACAGCCGCAGGCCAATCCAAGCGGCCGGCCAAGGAACCCGTTCGACGACATTTTCGGCAAGATGTTCGAAACCGGCGCCCAGCAGCGCGATGACTACCAGAAGGGCGTGGAAACGATCTTCGACCAGTTCAAGCGCGACATGGACCGGCGATAGCAGTTCAAACGTCCGAGACAAATCCATGAGCAAACGGCTGGAGCAGATGCGCCGCAATCCTCTTGGTGACTGGTCGATCAATGACGTGAAGGCAGTTTGTGACGAGGCGGGCGTCCGATGCATCCCCCCGAGATCAGGCGGTTCGCATTACAAGATCTATCATTCTGCGATGGCCGACATTCTGACCGTGCCTTTCAAACGGCCAATCAAACCCGTATATATCCGGAAACTCGTAACATTCATCGACGAGGCAAAGAGACATGACGGACAGACTTGAATATCCGGTCATCATCGCGCCGCTTGCGATCGAGGACGGAGGTGGGTTTTCAGCCCTTGTACCAGATCTTCCTGGTTGCATCAGCGACGGTGAAACTCCCGAAGAGGCCATCGCAAATGTTCAAGATGCCATAGCGTCCTGGATAGAGGCCGCGCATGATCTCGGCAGATCGATACCAAAACCATCGCGAAAGCTGGCATTCGCCTGAGCAAAAAGAAAAGCCCGGTCCTTGGGAGGACCGGGCAGCGTGCAGGCAGGCCGGCGGGGAACCGGCAGGGAGTGGGGAGCCTGCATGAACCTTGGTCGCGCTGAGCCGCAAAAAGGTTCAACGGGACCGAAACTCAGCAATCAGGCCACCTTGCGGGCGATGTCCTCGATCGTTTCAACGCGATCGCTGGCGATCTCACGCAGGATCGCCGTCGGATCGCGGCCAAACGGCACGTCGATTGCGACATGCAGGTCGGCGCGCGTCAGGCCGATATCGGCGAGCTCGGCGTCCGACATCTCGCCAAGGCGGTAAAAGGCGCGGCGATTTTTCCAGGCGCGGTAGGCGTTGGAGACGGTGTTGGCCACGCGCGTCGCAACGGCCGGACGCGAAGTGATGCGCGGGGTCTCGGTGGCGAAATCGATCGTGGTCATGTCGGTCTCCTTCAGACTCGAACGGGCGAAACCCGACGATCGGCGCTGATGACAGCGGCCGTTCCGGCTTCGATTCACATGCCTTCATGTGGACAATGCCAATTTGCCATCGACCGATTGATTAATCCAACGAATGTTTTTAATCTTTGGCATCAACACTAGTGATGGATCACGCCGATGAAAGCGCCGCTCGATCTCGATCAATTGCAGACCTTCATCTCGATCGCCGATACCGGCAGCTTCACCCGTGCAGCGGAAGAAGTGCACCGCACCCAGTCGGCGGTGTCGATGCAGATGCGCCGGCTGGAGGAACGGATCGGCAAGCCGCTGTTCGAGAAGGAGGGGCGCAGCAACAGGCTGACCGAGGAAGGCGACAAGCTGCTCTCCTACGCAAGACGGCTGCTCTATCTCAACCGCGAGACGCTCGCCGCCTTCGATGACCAGCGGCTCGAAGGCACGATCCGCATCGGCACGCCGGACGACTATGCCGACCGTTTCCTGCCGGAGATCATGGCACGTTTCACCCGCTCCAATCCGCGCGTCGAACTGACCGTCATCTGCGAACCGACGCCGGGGCTGGTCGAGCACATCAAGCGCGGCAATCTCGACCTGGCGCTGGTGACGCACAATGATGTGCGCGGCCAATCGGAGGTGGTGCGGCGCGAACCGCTGCTGTGGGTCTCCTCGGCCAACCATGCGACGCATGAACAGGAAATTCTGCCGATGGCCTTCGGCCGGCCGAACTGCATCTGGCGGCGCGCCGCCGTCGACGTTCTGGACCAGCAGAACCGCGACTACCGCATCCTGTTCACCAGTTTCTCGGCGACCGTGATCACCGCGGCCGTGCTATCCGGCCTGGCGATTTCGGTGCTGCCGGAATGCGCGCTCAGGCCCGGCATGAGGGTGCTGGGCGAAGCCGACGGCTTCGGCGCCCTGCCCGACTGCCGCATCGGCATCATGCGCGGCCAGACCTCACGACCCGAAATCGTCGACGCGCTTGCCCGCCACATCTCGGAAAGCCTGGACAATATCTCGATCGCGCTTGGCGAGGACACAGGGACGTTCGATTTCGCGGCCCTCGCCTTCGCCAAGATGAAGCGGAGCAAGGCAAACCAGATCGTGCCCGGCTGGTAGGATGCTGGTCATGAATATCGGGACTGACATGGCCGCCTTGACGTCGGCGCTCAACCAGCCCCCAATCGCCGGATGAGCGAAGCAGCATCCGAATCACGCACCAACGCCACCGAATACACGGTGAGCGAGATTTCGGGCGCGCTGAAGCGCACGGTCGAGGACGTCTTCGGCAATGTGCGGGTGCGCGGCGAAATCTCGGGCTATCGTGGGCCGCATTCCTCCGGCCATGCCTATTTCGCGCTGAAGGACGACCGCGCCCGGCTCGACGCCGTGGTGTGGAAAGGCACGATGAGCCGGCTGAAATTCCGTCCCGAAGAGGGGATGGAGGTGATCGCCACCGGCAAGCTCACCACCTATCCCGGCAAGTCCAACTACCAGATCGTCATCGACAATCTGGAGCCGGCAGGCGCCGGGGCGCTGATGGCCCTGCTGGAGGAGCGCAAGCGCCGGCTGCAGGCCGAAGGGCTTTTCGACGCCGGCCGCAAGCGCCGGCTGCCATTCATGCCGTGCACCATCGGCGTCGTCACCTCGCCGACCGGGTCCGTCATCCGCGACATCATCCACCGCATCAAGGACCGCTTTCCGCTGCATGTACTGGTCTGGCCGGTGCGCGTGCAGGGCGACACGGCGAGTGCGGAAGTGACCAATGCCGTCACCGGTTTCAACGCACTGGCGTGGGACAGCCCCATCCAGCGCCCCGATCTGCTGATCGTCGCGCGCGGCGGCGGCAGCCTGGAAGATCTGTGGGGCTTCAATGACGAGGCGCTCGCCCGCGCAGTCGCCGCCTCCGACATTCCGGTGATTTCGGCCGTAGGGCATGAAACCGACTGGACGCTGATCGACCTTGTCGCGGATGTGCGGGCGCCGACACCGACGGGCGCGGCCGAAATCGCCGTGCCGGTGAAGGCTGACCTCGAAGCAACGCTGGCCAGCCTCGGCGCACGGCTCAAGGCCGCGGTGCTGCGCAATTTCGAACGCAAGCGTCAGGCAGCCCGTGCGGCGGCGCGTGCGCTGCCCTCGCCCGATCAATTGCTGGCGTTGCCGCGCCGGCGCCTGGACGAGGCGACATCGAGGCTCGGTCGTGGCCTGATGGTTTCCACCGAGCGCAAGCGGGCACGATTCTTCGCCGTAAAATTGACGCCGGCAATGCTGTCGCAGCGGATTGCCGAGGCGCGTCGCACCAACGACCGTAATCTTTTGCGCGCGCAAGGGGCGCTGCGCACCCTGGCGAGAAGCCGGCGCGCGGAGCTCAATCGTGCCGCGGACCAGTTGCCAAAATGCGCCAAGACGTCGTTGCAGCGGCACAGACAGCAACTGGCTTTGCTGCAGGGCCGCATCACGATCGAGCCGACAGCCCGGCGGCAACGTGTGCAGAGGGATATGCTGTCGGATTTGACGAGACGCGGCGGTCAGGCGATGCTGCTCAGGCTGGAGCGGTTGCGCGGCCGCATCATCCAGGCCGACCGGCTGATGGCGACGCTTTCGCACAAGGCCGTCCTGGCGCGCGGCTTCGCGCTGGTTAAGGATGCCGACGGCGCCGTCATCAAGCAGGCCGCCGACGTGGCGTCTGGGATGGCGCTTTCGCTGGAATTCGCGGACGGTACGGCGGATGCGGTGGCAACCAGCGGCGCGGCGCGGCCAAAGCCCGCTGCCAAGCCGGCTGCAAAGGCCCCAGTTGCCAAGGCTAGAGAACCCGGCAATCAGGGATCCTTGTTCTAAGAGCATGACCGACAATCCGCGCCATCTGGCAACGCCGTCCGGTAAGCCGCGCACGCGAAGCTTCAATATCGGCTTCGACGGAACGCCTGGGCCGTTCAACGCGATCACCGACGTGCCTGGCGTCGCGGTCGGCTATGTGACGCTGATATCGGGCGACGGTCCGCTTGTCGTCGGCAAGGGACCGGTGCGCACCGGTGTCACCGCGATCCTGCCCAGGTTGCGCGCCGAGCTGGCGACGCCGGTCTTCGCCGGGATCTTCAGCCAGAACGGCAATGGCGAGCTGACCGGCTCGCACATCATCGAGGAAACCGGCGCCTTCAACTTCCCGATCACCATCACCAACACGCATTCCTGCGGGGTTTCGCGTGACGGCACGCTGCGTTGGATGAACCAAGTGCTGCCGGCGGCCGTCGACAGCACCTGGGGCTTGCCGGTGGCAGCGGAGACCTATGACGGGTTTCTCAACGACATCAACGGCCACCATCTGACATCGCAGCATGTCGCCGAAGCCCTTGACGGCGCCGCCAGCGGTCCGATCGAGGAAGGCAGCGTCGGCGGCGGCACCGGCATGATCACTTTCGGCTTCAAGGCCGGTTCCGGCACGGCCTCGCGCATCGTCGCATGGCAAGGGCGCACCTACACGGTCGGCGCCTTCGTGCAGTCGAATTTCGGCAAGCGGCCCAATTTCACCATTCGTGGCCTGCGCGCCGGTTCCGAACTCACCGAACCGGCGATCCGCGAAACCACGTCGCGCGCAGAAAAGGGCTCAATCATCGCCGTCGTCGCGACCGACGCGCCTTTCCTGCCGCACCAGATGAAGCGGCTGGCCCGCCGCGTGCCGCTCGGCGTCGCCATGACCGGCGGCTTCGGCTACCACAGTTCGGGCGACATTTTTCTCGCCTTCTCGACCGCCAATCCTGCCGCGGCGCTGGGGCTGACTGGCCGCATCGCCAGCGCCGATTTCATTCCCGATGTGGACATCGACCCGTTCTTCGATGCCGTGATCCAGACTGTGGAGGAATCGATCCTCAACGCTCTTGTCGCCAATCACGACATGACCGGTCGCGATGGTAATTTCGTGCCTGCCCTGCCGAAAGCATGGCTCAAAGAAAAATTTGGCTGAGAAGGGTACCAAAGACGAAAACGCGGGCCGAAGCCCGCGCATTCAGACAGGGTTGTCCCTGAAAATCTATTCCGCAGCCTTGCTGGAAGCCTGCTGGCTTTCATCGGCCTCGGCCGCTTCCTCTAGCCGGGAAGCGATGAGTTCCTGGATGTCGCCGACTTCCTCCTGGATGTCCTCCAGCGGTATGCCGACCTCGGCCGCCTTGGCGGCGCATTCCCTGGCCAGTGTCTCGGCCTGCTTCTCGATCCTGGCCGGGGACTGGCAATGGACCTTTTCGCCGATCCATCCCCGCAAGAATTCGATGGCGTGTTCACTCATACTGCTATTCCCTTGCGGCAAAGCCGGTTGGTAATCCTAAACGTCTGCATCCCGTAAAGGATGCATGTTCCCATTCGAGCCGAGTCGCGGCCGGACGGCAAGCCGAAGCCGTCCAGGGTCCACAGAGCCGAAGGAATTCGAGGGGTGAAGGACATTTTCTGTTTCTGAAGGACCGTACCGTTGGCGGGATCTGCCCGCTCCAAGCAATTGCTTCTACCTTTTACGGCTTCCAGTCCGTTTCGTATCTCGATGGCTGTCGCTACAGCCGCCTTATGACGTTGCGCTTCAAGGCGCGAGCCATCGAAGCCGCCGCTATATAGTGATGTCCATACACTATGTCGACTCTCCTCAAGGCCCGTGCACAGGAGCCATGCAAAAGTCGCATGGATCGCAGATCCGGTCAGAAGTTTTCGACCCACGGCCTGAGTTCCATTTCCCAGGTCCACGCGCTGCGGTGCTGGCGGTGGATGGCGAGATAGGCATCGGCGATCGCGTCCGGCGACAGCCGCCGATCCTGCGGTTCGGTGGCCGAGGCAATGGCGCCGTCGATGATGAAATGCGCGACGTGAATGTTCTTGGGCGCCAGTTCACGGGCCATGGACTGCGCCAGCCCGCGCAATCCGAATTTGGGCATCGCAAAGCCGGCGGAGCCGGCGAACCCCTTCACGCTTGCCGTCGCTCCGGTGAAGAAGATCGAGCCCGCCCCTTGAGCGATCAGCCGGCGGGCCGCCTGGCGGCCGACCAGGAACCCGCCATAGGCCCCGACAAGCAGCGCCTGACGAACCGCCTCGGGATCGAGTTCGGCCAGCGGACCGCGGGCGCGGCCGCCGGCGTTGAAAACCACCAGGGAAAGCGGGCCAGCTTTGTCGGCGACATCGAACAGACGCTCCACCGACGTGGCATCGGAGACATCCGTTGCCACGGCTTGCGCGCCGGTTTGCGCCTGCAATGCATCGAGCTTCTCGATGTTTCGGGCGGCCAGGACAACTTGAAACCCTTCCCTGGCGAGAAGGCGCGCGAGCGAGGCACTCAAGCCGGAGCCCACCCCGGCAATGACGGCGACATTGGATGTCATGAGACCTCTCCTTCTTCCACTGATTGCAATGGCTGGCAGATGTTGAACTCTGCCGGATCAACGCCGCACCGGCAACGCGCACGGTGGAATGAAAAATGGCCGGGCGCGAAAACGGCCCGGCCAAAAGAAGGTCATGACCTTCAGAGGGGAACACCGTTCAGCGAAATGGGAGGAAAACACCGAACGGATTTGTTATTTTGAACCGATCCTTGCAAGGGCACGACAAATGATTTTCTAAAATCGGTCCGAACTACGAAAAATTCTGTTCGTTCTTGTATCAACTGGCTCAACCCGCCCCGGTTTCCGGCTGAAGCAGGTCCGCGTAATGGCGGCGCGCGACGTCAGGGTGCGAGCGCAGCCGGCTTTTCAGTACATTGGTTCCGACATCGCGAAACAGCGGATTGTCCGGATCGCTGGCCGGCCCGCGCGCCTGCGCCGCCAGTTCCTCCGGCAATTCGAGCAGCGGTATCGTCGCATCGAGCTTGGCGCTGAAGAAGAACGGCACCGAAATGCGCTCGATGCCGGCGGGCGGCGTCACGACGCGATGCACAGTCGCGCGCAAATAGCCGTTCGAGGCCAGTTCGAGCAATTCACCGATGTTGACGACGAGCGTGCCGGGAATAGGGTCCACATACACCCAGCTGCCATCATAGTCGACCTGGAGCCCCTTGTTGTCATCCTGGAGCAGCAGCGTCAGGAAACCGCCATCCTTGTGCGCGCCGACACCTTGGTCGCCGCCGGTCGCCTCGCGGCCGGGGTAGCGCACGATCTTCATGCGATGGTTTGGTGAGTCTCGATAGACCGGGTCGAAGGCATCCTCGGGTTGCTCGAGCGACAGCGCGAAAGCTTTCAGCAGCCGGATCGCCACCGCTGTTGCCTTGGCCTGCCAGGCAAGCAAGGCCGGTTTGAGCTCCGGCAACGCAGCCGGCCATTGGTTCGGCCCCTGCAGCCGCGTCCAGGCGGGAATTCCGGGGCCTTGCGCTATGGGTTGGCGCTCGACGCCGATGTCGAGCTGTTCGCGCCAATCGGCCTTGCCCTTGGTCAGCTCGCCGCCGGCGCGCGTATAGCCGCGGAACTGCGAGGACTTGACCATGTCGATCGCGAGCTTGTCGGCCTCCCCCAAGGCAAAGAAGCGGCGCGATGCGGTGAGCACCTCGCTGATCTCCGCCCACGAGATGCCATGCCCAGCCAGATAGAAAAAGCCGATGTCGCGCGAGGCGGAACGCAGATCCGCCAGAAACGTCCGACGCTCCGAGGCGCCTTGTTCAAAGCGGCTCAGATCGAGCACGGGTACTATTCTGGGCATATCAGGCTCCTTTCCTGGTTTTCTGCGGATGTTTACCCATCCGCAAACCAGGACTGTTGGACTTGCGTGCACTCTCGGCGGTCACAACGCCAGCAATGCCTGCAAGTCTCATCGACTCCAGATTGCCAAGAAAGAAACGATCGGCCCTTCGAAGCCGCCGCGACGAACAATTTTTCCACGTGCGCCGGCAAAGCTGACAATGGCCGCGATCATTCAGCAGGATGCGGATCGCCGCAACTGCGCACGGCCTCTGCCCTATTGGGCTGCCCTGAGCAGCATGCCGAAGAGGTCGCGTGGCTCGTCGGGATCGGCCAGCATGTCGGTCCCACGACAACGGCGTCTATCGCGGATATGAGTTGGGTGCGGCCTTCAGCTATGTCGGGCTGAAGGCCAACGTGCTCGAATTCATCCCGCCACTGACGCCGACCGAAGATGAAGTGGCCGAGGACATTGATATCGTCGACCAAGCCATTGCCGACGTGAATGCCGGCAAGGTGTGGGATGCGGATGTCGCGTCGTTCATGATGTGGTGAAGGAGCCTCGGCTCACACCAGCCACTCCTTGATCGCCGGGCGGGCGAGCACCGCGCGCATGCGGTCCTCGGCATCGGTGACCGCCAGCGCCATCGGCGCGCGGGTCGGGCCGCAATCGACGCCGATAACGCGGAAGGCCGCCTTCATGCCCGGCAGCACGCCGGTCTCCAGCAGTGCCTCGACGAAGTCCTGCGACACCATCTGCAGCGCCTTCGCCCGTGAAAGATCGCCAGCGCGGACCGCCTGGTCGATCGCTACGTAGAGCCTGCCAAGGAGATTGTAGGTCGTTCCGATGCCGCCTTCGGTGCCGAGCATGCCGGCGGCGGCATAGATCTCATCGAAGCCGTAGTAGAAGAGCTTTTGCGGCTGCCGCTTGCGCAGCAGGGAATATTTGAACAGGTCGGTGGAGGTGAACTTGATGCCGACGACATTTTTGAGGTCGAGCAGCCGAACCAGCAGGGGAAGCGGCAGCGGCCGGCCGGTGCGCAAGGGTATCTCGTAGACGATAAGCGGCAGGTCCGTCGCCGCCGCCAATGCCTGGTAATAGCCGAAGACTTCCTCGTCGGAGAACGGGTAGGAATGCGGCGGCAGCGCCGACAGCGCGTGATAGCCAAGCTTCTGCGCCTGCCGCGCCAGACGGATGGAATCGCGCAGGTTCGGCATGCCGACATGGGCGATCAGCTTGACGCCCGTTGAGGTCGCGCTGGCGAAGGCCACCTCTTGCTGCGCCAACAATTCGTCCACCGTCAGCAAGCCGGATTCGCCGCTGCTGCCACCGACATAGAGACCGGCCAGACCCTGGCGCAGCACATAGTCGTTGATGTTGCGCTGGCGTTGCGGATCGAACTCGCCGGCATCGCTCAGTCCGGTCATCAGGGCGGCATACATGCCCGCCAATTGCTTGGTCATTGGGATCCTCGGTTTTCCAGATTTGTCATGATGCGGCTTCGCCAGCGTGGTGGCAGGCGACGAGATGCTGGCCGGTGACGGCGGAGCCGAAATCGCGCCGTGCCGGATCGACCTTGGTGCAGATCTCGGTCGCCAGGGGGCAGCGCGGATGGAAATGGCAGCCGGGCGGCGGCTTCGACGGATCGGGTACGCCACCGCCAAGCACGATACGCCGGCCCGTTCCGCCCGCCTTGGGATCGGGCATCGGGATCGCCGACAACAGAGCGCGCGTATAGGGATGCAATGGTGCGCCGAACACCGCCGGCGTGGTGCCGATCTCGACGATGCGGCCGAGATACATCACCGCGACGCGGTCGCTGAGATAGCGGACCATCGACAGATCGTGACCGACGAACAGATAGGTCAGGCCGAGGCGCGTCTTGAGGTCGTCGAGCAGATTGACGATCTGCGCCTGGATCGAGACGTCGAGCGCCGAGATCGGCTCGTCGGCAATGATGAATTTCGGATTGGCCGCCAACGCGCGGGCAATGCCGACGCGCTGGCGCTGGCCGCCGGAGAGCTCGAACGGATAGCGGTTTCGCAGCGCTTCCCGGAGACCCACCAGTACCAACAATTCGCTGACGCGCACGTCACGCGAGGCGCGGGTGCCGATCTTCTGCGCACGCAGCCCTTCGCCGATGATGCGGCCGACGGTCATGCGCGGGTTGAGTGAGCCGAACGGGTTCTGGAACACCATCTGCATGTCGCGGCGGCGCCGCTTCAGCTCTTCGCCTGTCGCGCCCGCATAGTCCCTGCCTTCGAACACGATGCTGCCGGCGCTTGGGCGCTCCAGGCCGAGCACGGCGCGGCCGGTCGTCGACTTGCCGCAGCCGCTTTCGCCGACCAGCGCCAGCGTCTCGCCGCGCATCACCTCGAAGCTGACGCCGTCGACCGCATGCACCGCGCCGACCTGCCGTCGCAGGACTCCGCGCCGGATCGGGAAATGCACTTTGAGGTCCGTGACCGTGAGCAACGGTTCCTGGGCAGCTGCGACAGCCGGCTTCGCGCCTGATGCGACCGCCAGAGAGCGCGGCAGATGGTCGACCTCGCGCCACCGCCAGCAGGCCGTGGTGTGGCCGGCGGCAACCGGTTCCAGCGGCGGCTTCTGCTCGCGACAGCGCGCTTCGGCATAATCGCAGCGCGGCGCGAAGGCACAGAAGGTCGGCGCCAGTGTGACATTGGGCGGCGCGCCCTTGATCGGCACCAGCCTGGTGTTTGCCGCCGTCAGCGACGGGATCGAGTTGAGCAGGCCGATCGTATAGGGATGCTTGGTTGCCGAAAACAAATCGTCGACCGGGGCGCTCTCGACGATCGAGCCGGCATACATCACCGCGACGCGATCGACGAAGCCGGCGACCAGGCTGAGGTCGTGGCTGATCCAGATGATCGCCATGCCGAGCTGCTTTTGCAGGCGCACGACCAGTTCGACGATCTGCGCCTGGATGGTGACGTCGAGCGCCGTCGTCGGCTCGTCGGCGATCAGGATCGACGGCTTGCACACCAGCGCCATGGCGATGCCGATGCGCTGCAACTGGCCGCCCGAGAACTGATGCGGAAAGGCGCGCATACGCTGCGGCGCGTTGGCGATGCCGACCAGCGCCAGCATGTCGAGCGCCTCGCGTTCGGCCTCGGCCTCGTTCAGGCCCTGGTGCTCGCGAAGCGCCTCGGTCAGTTGCAGGCCGATGGTCAGCACCGGGTTCAGCGACGACATCGGATCCTGGAAGATCATGGCGATGTCGCGGCCGCGTATCCGGCGCAGTTCGCTGTCGGGCATGGCCAGCAGATCGCGGCCACGAAACAGCGCGCGGCCCGCGGTGACGCGGCCGGGCGGCTTGCGGATCAGGCCCATCAGCGTCTGCACGGTGACCGACTTACCGGAGCCGCTCTCGCCGACGATCGCCAAAGACTCGCCCTCGGCAAGCTCGAAGGAGACGTCGTTGACGGCATAGACGGAGTTGCCGCGCGGGCCGAACTCGACGCTCAGCCCCTGTATGGAAAGCACGGGCTGTTGCCCCGGCGCCGGCGCGACCTTGCCGCGGGCGAGCGTTTCCAGGCCGGTCACTTGCCGCCCCCGCCCATGATGTGCTGCGGATCGAGCGCATCGCGCAGGCCGTCGCCGACGAAGTTGATGCTGAGCACTGCCATGGCGATCATCGCGCCGGGCGGGATCCACATCCAGGGCTGGCTCTCCAGGATCGACAGCGTGCGCGCGTCGCGCAGCATGTTGCCCCAACTGGCGGCCGGCGCCTGCGCGCCAAGGCCGAGGAAGGAGAGCGAAGCTTCGAGCAGGATGACGGTCGCGACGTCGAGGGTGATCGCCACCAGGATGGGGCTCAGCACGTTGGGCAGGATGTGTTCGAGGATGATGATCGAGGGCGAGGTGCCGAGCGAGCGCGCGGCCAGGATGAACTCCTGATTGCGCAAGGCCAGAATCTCGCCGCGTGTCAGGCGGGCTATGGAGGGCCAGCTCAGCAGTCCGATCACGACCATGGTGTTGAAGATGCTGGGCCCGACGACCGCGACGAAAGCGATGATGATGACCAGCCGCGGGAAGGTCAGCACCATGTCGATCAGACCCATCAGCAAGAGGTCGACCTTGCCGCCGAAATAGCCGGCGACGCAGCCGATGAAGATGCCGATCGCGGCCGAGATCGCTACGGCGACGAAGCCGACCGTCAGCGAGATGCGGCCGCCATAGAGGATGCGGGCGAAGATGTCGCGACCGGTGCCGTCCGTGCCCAGCCAGTGGATGCCGCCGGGCGGCTGGTTGCGCCCCCTGAGGTCGATGTCGTTGGGTCCGTAGTGGGCGATCAGCGGCGCCAGCACGCAGGCGAGCACGATGGTGGCAAGCATGATCAAGCCGAGCGTGGCCAGACGGTGGTTGAGGAAGCGGCGTGCCGCCTCGCCCCACAGGCCGCGAGAGGCACCGGCGGCGATCGTCATATCGGCGGCGGTGGCGTCAGTCATAGCTTACCCTGGGATCGAGCACGCTGTAGACGATGTCGGTGGCGAGATTGGCCAGCATGACGATGATGGCGGTGATCAGCACATAGCCCATGATCACGGGGCTATCCCTGTTCACCACGGAATCGATGAACATCAGGCCGATGCCGGGCCACTGGAAGATGGTCTCGATCACCACCGAGCCACCGAACAGCGTCGGCAGTGCGAGGCCGAAGACGGTGACCAGCGGGATCAGCGCGTTGCGCAGGCCATGGCGCAGCGTGATGGTGCGGGGCTTGAGCCCCTTGGCCTTGGCGGTGCGCATATAGCTCTGGTTCAGCACTTCGAGCATGCCGGCGCGGGCATAGCGCATGAAGATCGCGGCGCGGAACAAGGCAAGTGCTGCCGCCGGCAAGATTAGGTGCCTGAGATTGTCGAGGAGCGAGAAGTTTTCACCAGCCGTGGAAATGCCCGACGACGGCAGCCAGCGCAGCTCCAGCGCAAAGACGTAAACGAGCAAAAGTCCCATGAAGAAGTCCGGGATCGAGACGCCGACAAAGCCGGCAAGCGTCAGCGAATAGTCGGTGAGCTTGTATTGCCTGAGTGCCGAGAGCACGCCCAGCGTGGTGCCGATGACGAAAGCGACGAGCAGTGCGACACCCATCAGCTCCAGCGTAATCGGCAACCGCTCGACGATGATGTCGCCGACACCGCGGCCATTGACGAAGGAGCGGCCGAGATTGCCGTGCAGGATCTGGCCGATCCAGTTGAGGTATTGGACATAGACCGGCTGGTCGAGGCCGAGTTCGCCGCGCCGCATGGCGATCAGCTCCTCGCTCGACGGCGCCTCCGCCGTGATCATCGCCAGCACCGCGTCGCCAGGCATGGCATGCGCGATGGCAAAGACGATCACGGTAACGCCGAACAGCACCGGGATGCTGAGCAAGAGTTTTCGCAGGAGATAGCTGAGCACCGGCCTCTCCTAGGGCTGAAGGCGGTTCTGAGACAATGGATCGTGAGGCTCGCTCAGAGCCCCACGACCGGCAGGGATATCCGCGGCTATTTCGCCACCTCCCACTTCTCGACTTCGTTGTAGACCGGGTGATTGAAGATCACGAGCGGCTGTTCCTTGAAGTGCTGCGCCAGGCCGACGATCCGGTTGTTGAAGGCGAGCGGCCGCACCTCGTTCCAAAGCCAGGCCTTGGGCAGGTCCTGATTGAGGATGCGCGAGGCCTCCTGATAGCTCGCGGCGCGCGTGGCGCGGTCGTTGGATTCAAGCCCCTTGTTGAAGAGTTCGTCGACCTTGGGGTTGCAGTAGCCCATGGCGAGCGGCTTGGCGCCGCAGACGACCAGAGGCGAGCCGAGCGAGGGATCGAGGCCCATGCCTTGCGCGAAGAAGCCCATCTGGAAGCTGCCGTCGGCATAGATCTGGTTGATCGCCGCCGGATCGAGCAGGCGCGGCTGGATGTTGACGCCGACGGCGGCCAGATAACTCTGGATGGCGGTGACGGTGTCGACGTTCATCTGGTCGGAATAATAGTAGATGAAGTCGACCGGCTGGCTCGCATCCCAGCCTGCGTCGGTGAGCAGCTGCTTGGCCTTGTCGGGATTGTAGTCGTAGGGTTCGAGGTCCTTGGCGCGCGCCCAGTCCTGCGGGAACAGCGTGTTCAGGAGTTCACCGGCGCCCTGCTTGACGGTCTCGATGATCGCCTTGCGGTCGATGGCATAAAGCATCGCCTGGCGCACGCGCACATCGGCGAAGCGCTTGTTCTCCAGGTTGAATTGCAGATAGGTCGGCAGGCCGGCGGAGAATTTCGGCAGCACGGTCAGATAGTCGAGCTTCTGCAGGCGGGGCAGTTCGGCGATCGGCACGCCGCCGCCCTCATAGGACATGGCGTCGACCTCCTGCGTCTCAAGCGCGGCGATGATCGGCGGCACATCCTTGTAGATCTGGTAGATGATGCGGTCGAGCTTGGGCGCGCCAAGGAAATAGTCGGGATTGCGGTCGACCTCGACATACTGGTCGCTCTCATACTTCTTCCAGATGAATGGGCCGGTGCCGACCCGGTTGACCCAGAAGGCATTGCCCTTGATGTCGGCGGGCGCGACCTTGCCCAGAATGTGCTCGGGAAAGATGCTGATGGCGATCAGCTGCAGCTCGACCCAGAGCGGCTTGGCGCTGTCGAGTTCGATCTGCACGGTCGCGTCGTCCACCGCCTTCACCCCGGCAAGCGAGGTGGTCGAGCCATCCTGGAAGGCCTTGTAGCCGGCCACGGCGGAAAGCTTCTGCGACCAGGGCGAGCCGACCTTCGGGTTGGCGTAGAGGTTGAGGCTGAACACCACGTCCTTGGCGGTGAAAGGCGTGCCGTCATGCCATTTGACGCCATGGCGCAGGCTGAAGACATAGGTCTTGCCGCCGTCGGGCGTCTTCCAGCTTTCGGCCAGCATCGGCTGCACGTCGTCGCCCGTCCACTTGATGTGGACGAGGCCCTGCAGCACGGTCTCATCGAGCCGATGGCCGCAGGTGGTGTGCAGCGTGCCCATCTCGATACAGCCGGTGCGCATGGCCGAGCGGAACGTGCCGCCTCCTTCGGCCTTCGCAGCGCCTGCGGCAAGCATGAGCGCCAGGGCCGGCAAAAGGCTGATCAGAAATCGTCTCATGGAATTCTCCTCCCTTCGATTGTGTCGGTCGGTCGCGGCTGACGTCGGAGCGCGCGTTCTCGCGGTCGCCTGGTCGCGGTTTCGCGTCAGTCGCCCATTGGCAAGTAGCGACCTCCTCCTACCCCTCGGTCGCACCGCGCCTCAGCGATCCACAGCTCCTTGCCTGTGCTCACTTGCAGCGATTGGTCTAATAGCTTAAAAGGTAGACCATGCACAATATGCCGGTCCGAAAAAAATTGTCCGACGAGGTCCGTCTCCGCCTGGAGGCGATGATCAGGGATGAAGTTTATCCGGTCGGCGCTTCGCTGCCGTCCGAGCGCGAACTGATGTCGATGTTCGATGTCGGGCGCCCCTCGGTACGCGAGGCGCTGTTTGCGCTGGAGAAGATGGGCCTTGTGCGCATCAACAGCGGCGAGCGGCCCAAGGTGACGCGGCCGACGCCGAAGAACATGCTGGAGCAGTTGACAGGCACCGCACATCTTTTGATGGACCAGCCCGACGGCATCGGCCATTTCGAACAACTGCGGCTGTTCCTCGAAGTCTCGATCGCGCGCCATGCCGCAGAGATGGCGATGCAAGCGCAGACCGATGCTCTGGCCGCCGCGCTGGCCGAAAACGAACGCGCCATTTCACGCGCCCGCGCCTTCGCGGTCACCGACGTCGCGTTTCACCGCGTGCTGACCGCGATCCCCGGCAATCCGATTTTTCTCGCCGCGCACGAAGCGCTGGTGGAGTGGCTGATCAACCAGCGCATCCACATGGCCAACACCGAACTCGAAAACCGCATCAGTTTCGCCGGGCACAAGGCAGTCTTCGAAGCCATCGAGCGGCACGATCCGGAAGCCGCCGGCCAGGCGATGCGCGAGCATCTGGAAAACGCCCGGCGCAAATTCAATCCCCGCCAGGCGAAACCAGATTAACCCTCTCGTCGAACCTGTACACCGGACGAGATCTAAAGCGATGGTCCCATCTGGATCGGGCTGCCGTCGCTGAACCGGGATTGGCGAAACCTATGAAGGTTATGTCCGGTCTCGTTGCCCTGGATCAAGTCGGACAGGACGCGGCCCATGCCAGGGCCTATGCCAAAGCCGTGGCCGCTCATCCCTGTCGCGATGACGAGACCCGGAACCGCAGCAGTACGATCCACGACAGGCACGACATCCGGCATCGCATCGATCATGCCGGCCCAGCTTGCCCTGAGAGGTACCGCCTCGAATTGTGGGAAAAGCCCCTTGAACCCTCGATCGATGGCGCGAAGCGCCTTGGGCTCCGGGGCAGGATTGAGAACGCGCATCCTTTCGAACGGGCTTTCCTTGTCCGCCTCCCATTTGCGTGGGGTAGACCAGCTGTCCGGATATGCGCGAGGCGCCGCCGGCAGGTAGCGCGTGCCGAAAGGATTTGCTTTCAGGGCGGGCAGGTATTTCGGTGCGTGACGCAATGCATCCGGCCCGACATAGAGCAGATGGCTGCCTCCCGCCGCCAGCGTGTATCCGCCGTCCTTTCTACGCCGGAAGGCGATGCGTTCGTCCGCTGCGGCGCCCGCATGGATTTCCGGCATCGGCGCGGTCGCTGCGACGGTCGTGCGGACACTGAGCTGCGGGATCGAGACGCCGTGCGCGCGCAGGAACAGCGACGTCCAGGCGCCGCTGGCGACAAGCACATTCGATGTGGCGATGCGGCCTTGTTCGGTCCAGACACCGCTGATGCGCCCCGCGGAGATATCGAGCATGCGTGCCGCACAGTTCTCGATGATGGTGACGCCCTGGCGAGCGGCCAGGCGGGCAAACGCCGGCACCGCGACCCAGGGCTCGGCACGCATGTCCGATGGAGTGGTCATGGCGCCCTTGAAGGGGCGCGACATGGCCGGGATCAGCCTGGCGGTCTCACCCCGGTCGAGGAGACGCGTGTCGACGCCATGGGCCTCGGCGATCTTCAGGAACTTGGCGAAATCGGCCATTTCCTTGTCGGTCCGCGCGAGATAGGTCACGCCGGTCTGCGTCAAGCCTATGTCCTCGCCGCACTCCTGGGCCAGTTGGCGCCAGAGATGCTGCGCTTCGATGACGATGGGCAGTTCGTCCGCGTCGCGGCCCTGCTGGCGGATCCAACCCCAATTGCGCGAGGACTGCTCCGCGGCGATGCGTCCCTTCTCCACCAAGGTCACCGGTATATTGCGCCGCGCCAGGAACAAGGCCGCGGTCACGCCGATGATGCCACCGCCGATAATGACCACATCCGACGTCTTCGGCAGCGGCGCCTGAAACTGGATCGGACTGGCTTCGCTGAAAGGGAAGATCGTCAAAGGATTGTCCTTTTTCACAGGCATGGCCGCGCGCCGATGGCTGGTTCGGGTGGCGCGAGGTCGCGCGCTTCTATGGGAAACTGACCAGGCGTGAAGTGCATCGACGAGCACTACACGACCGGTCTCGAAAATTTGCGTGCCAGCTCAATGAAATTGTTGACCACCCGTCGAGGTCGCTTCTCGTCGCCGCAGCCAGCTCCTGGCCTCATCGACAATCGGGAATTAGGCTCGGGGATGCCGGACAGGGTCAGCCTCGGTGTGACTTGTCGCGACATTCCAGCGGAAGATCGCAAACGATAGCTTGCCGCCCTAAGACTTCAGGCGAGCCCGAACCGCTCTACGGCACGCATGATGCCGCGCAATTCGGCCAGACCTTTCAGCCGGCCGATGAGTGAATAGCCGGGGTTGATCTTCTTCTTGCCGATGTCGTCGGCGAGCAGATGCCCATGATCCGGCCGCATCGGGATTTGCCAGTCGGCCCTGCCTTCCCNGCGACGGCGCTTCTCTTCCTGCATCAAAGCGAGGATGACATGCGCCATGTCGGTGCCACCCTCCAGATGCTCCGCCTCATAGAACGAGCCGTCTTCCTCGATGGTGATGTTGCGCATGTGGACGAAATGGATGCGGTCAGCGAATTCCTTGACCATGGCGACGATGTCGTTGTCGGCGCGCGTGCCGTAGGAGCCGGTGCAGAACGTCAAGCCATTGGCCGGGCTGTCGACCGTCGTGAGGATGAAGCGCGCATCCTCCGCCGTGGAAACGACGCGCGGCAGGCCATAGAGCGAGAACGGCGGATCGTCGGGATGGATGCACATGCGCACACCCTCCTCTTCGGCCGCCGGGATGATCTCGCGCAGGAACCAGGCCAGGTTGTCGCGCAGTTCCTTCGGCCCGATCGCATCGTATTCCGCCAGGGCCTCGCGAAAACTGTCCCTGTTATAGCTGCGCTCCGTCGCCGGCAGGCCGGCGATCAGGTTGCGCTCGATCTGGTCGATCTGCTCCGGCGTCAGCACCTTCAGCCGCTTCTCGGCTTCGGCGATACGCGCCGGCGTGTAGCTCTGCGCGCCATTCTTGCGCTGCAGGACAAAGAGATCATAGGCGGCAAAGTCGATCGCGTCGAAACGCAAGGCATAACCGGTCGTCGGCAGCCGGTAGGCCAGGTCGGTGCGGGTCCAGTCGACCACCGGCATGAAATTGTAGCAGATCGTCCGGATGCCAGCCCTGGCGAGCACGCGGATACTGTCGCGATAATAGCCGGCATAGCGCTCGCGCTCCGGCGTGCCGATCTTGAAGGAATTGTGGACCGGAATGCTCTCGACAACCGACCAGGTCAGCCCAGCCGCCTCGATGATGCGCTTGCGCTCAAGCACATCGGCCTCGGGCCAGGCCCTGCCGTCATAAATCTGGTGAAGCGCTGAAACCACGCCGGTGGCGCCGGCTTGTTTGACATGTTCAAGCGTCACCGGATCATCGGGACCGTACCAGCGCCAACACTGTTCCATTGCCACTTCCTTTTTGCGAGAGACCGGCAACCTATTGTTTGACCATGATGAGTGTCAAACTAAGAGCCGGTATCGATAACGAATGAAGGAGCTTCCGCGATGAAGGATTTTGACGGCAAGGTGGCATTGGTGACAGGGACGACCGGTATCGGCCTGGCAACTGCCAAACGCCTTGCGGCGGGGGGTGCCGCGATCGTCGCCTGCGGCGTCGATCGGGAAGCCAATGCCGCCATGCAGGAGAGCCTCGCCAAGGCCGGAGCGAGCGTTCTGGTCCGGACGGTGGACGTCTCGGTTTCCGACCAGGTGCGCGAGGCGGTCGCGGCCGGCGTGGCGAAATTCGGCGGCATCGATGTCATCGTCAATTCGGCGGCGGTGCATCCCTATGGAACGGCGACGACCACCGACTGGGAAACCTGGAACCGGGCGATGACGGTCAATGTCGGCTCGATCTATCTGACCGCCCATTTCGGCATCCCGGAAATGATCAAGCGGGGCGGCGGCGCCATCGTCAACGTCGCTTCGGTGCAGGGCTTCGCCTGCCAGCAAAACGTCGCCGCCTATGCCACGACCAAGGGCGCCATCCATACACTGACACGTTCGCTGGCGCTCGACTATGCCGCATCGGGCATAAGGGTCAATTCGGTCAGCCCAGGCTCGATCCGCACACCGATCCTCGAAAGGGCCGCGCGTGGCGACGGCGGCAGCGACGCAGATGTCGAAGAAGCCTACAGGCGGTTCGGCGCGGCCCATCCGCTCGGCCGTATCGGCGAGCCGGAGGAGGTGGCGGAGTTCATAGCGTTCCTGTGTTCGTCGAGGGCCGGCTTCTGCACCGGCGCGGACTATAAGATCGACGGCGGCCTCACCGCCGGCATCGGCGTGAAGTAGCGCCATGAAGGCCGGACTTGGGCTCTATCGGGGGTGGCGGCATTAACGCATCCAGTTCGGAACAATCTTTTTTGGTCGAAGTTTTACCCCTTGAAGGGACGAACTCTCCGAAGGAGATTTCCTATGAAACATGTTCTCATTACCAGCATGCTTGCGATCGGGCTCGGCTGCGGGACGGCGATGGCCCAGTCGCAGCAGCCCGCCGACAGCCAATCAGGAGCGGACACAAATTGCGCTTCCGGCACGACCAACTGCCAGAAGGGCTCGAAGATGAAAGAGCAGGCACAGGGTACCAAGTCCCAGACTGATCAGCAGGCTCAGGGCAAGGCCAAGGTCAAGACCGACGAGCAGGCTCAGGGCAAGGCCGGCGCCACCACGGACCAGCAGGCACAGGGCAAGGCCAAGGTCCAGACCGATCAGCAGGCCCAGGGCAAGGCCGGTACCAAGACGGACCAGCAGGCCCAGGACAAGACCAAGGTCCAGACCAATCAGCAGGCCCAGGGCAAGGCCGGCACCACGACCGACCAGCAGGCCCAGGACAAGAC
>NZ_AZUY01000057.1 GCF_000513935.1 Mesorhizobium sp. WSM3626
CGGCGCCACCTATCCAGCGCCTGTGGTGCCGTGAGAGCATTAAGAGTTCGGTGCCGAGCGCACGCTCGACACTGAAGGCCGGAACTTGCAAGCAGAGGAGAAGATGGTGTGACCGGTCGAACCGGGACGAGCGAGACACTCCGAGGTGCTCACTGGCAGTCAATGTCGTGTACGTGTTTGGAACTCGCTATCCGTGAAGCCCATCTAGGCCAGCGCTCACATATCCGCGCGCAAAAGGCCGGACATATGAGCGCAAGCGATCCGATCAAATCATCTTCAGCCAAAACCTTGCAAGCAGGGGGCCGTCCACATATGAGCACCGGAAGCGCAGGAAGCCGCCGTTTGCAGGCCGGCATCACCTGAATATCTGTGCCGCGAGCGCCTTGTCGATCTGCGGCAACAGAAGCTCCTTGGCGGACTCCGCGGTCAGCGGGCCGACATGCTTGTAGGCTATTTTGCCATCCTGGCCGATGACGAAGGTTTCCGGCACGCCATAGACGCCCCAGTCGATCGCCGTGCGGCCGGCTTCGTCGACGCCGATCGCCTGGAACGGATTGCCGAGGTCGCCGAGGAAGCGGCGGGCGTTTTCCGGCCGGTCCTTGTAATTCAGCGCCGCCATCACGAACCGCTTGTCCTGCGCCAACGCCAGAAGCACCGGGTGCTCTTCCCGGCATGGGGCGCACCACGATGCAAAGACGTTGACCAGCGTGACCTTGCCGGCGAAGGCCTTCGAATCGAGCCCCGGCAGATTGCTGCCCTCCAAGGGCGGCAGGTTGGTTTGCGGTGCCGGCAGGCCGATCAAAGCCGACGGCACTTCCGAGACATCGCGTCCAGACAAGAGCTGCGACAGGAACAGTCCGGCCAGGCCGAGGAAGACCAGCAGCGGCAAGAACACAAACAGGCGGCGACGGGCCGGCGGCGGCGTTTCGATTTCGCTGCTCACGGCTTTCTCGCTCCGGTCTTGTCGGAACGGCGGCGCACGCCAGCCGCCTCGAGTTCGGCGAGTTCGCGCTTGCGTGCCCGCTGGTCGATGAGAATCCAGCCGATCAGTCCGGCCAGCACCACTGCGGTGATGCCATAGGCGGCGGTGACGTAGAGGGCGTGCGGGCTCATGCCGGCCGCCTCCTTGGCATGCCGCCCGCCAACCCGATCCGTTCGCTGCGCTCGATCATGCCTTCCCTTAACCTCGCGCCACGGCCCGCGCAATCGGCTGCCACGCCGCAGCCTCTGCCGCTCGTGCCCACCTCAATCCGTGCCATGACGCAATGCAAGCGCCGCGGCCACGGGGCCCAGCACGGCAAGAAACAAGGTCAGCGCGGCAAGAATGAGGAAGGGCTGCAGGAACGGATCCGGATTGGCCGTCGCGCCATAGCTTGCCGAAACGCCGAAGATCAGCACCGGGATGGTCAGCGGCAGCACCAGCACCGAGATCAGGAGCCCGCCACGCGGCAGCGCCACCGCCACCGCCGCACCCACGGCACCGATGAAGGTGATGGCCGGCGTGCCGACCAGAAGCGTCAGCGCCGTGGCGCCGATGGCCAACGGCTCCATGTTCATGAACAGGCCGAGCAGGGGCGCGGCGACCACCAGCGGCAACACGCTTCCCGCCCAGTGCGCCACACATTTCACCAGCACCGTCAGCGCCAGCATGTGCCGGTCGTTGCCGAGCACCAGCAGATCGAGCGAGCCGTCCTCGCGGTCGGCCTGGAACAGCCGGTCGAGCCCGAGCAGGCAGGCAAGCAGCGCGCCGATCCACAGGATCGCCGGACCAATGCGGGCCAAAAGCTTGAGGTCAGGACCGACGCCGAAGGGGATGGTGGCGATGACGGCCAGGAAGAAGATGACGCCGGTCAGCGCGCCTCCGCCGGCGCGGATCGAGAGGCGGATGTCGCGGAGGAGGAGGGCTAGCATGGGCGCGACGCCTCCGCGGCTTTGCGACACTTTCTCCAACGATGACGGAACGCGGCCTGCATTATCCGGCCTCCCTCATCGCCAACGCCTTCGCGCCCTCCAATCCCAGCGGCAGATGTGTCGCAGCCACGATCATCCCGCCATCCGTACAATGCCCGCGCATCAACTCGGCAAGCCGCCCCTCCGAAGCCTTGTCCAGTCCTGCCGTTGGTTCATCCAGCAGCCATAGCGGCCGGTGGCTGACCAAAAGTTTCGCGATCGCCGCGCGTCGTCGCTGTCCGGTCGAGAGATAGCCGAACGGCAGATGGCCGATGCCGCCCAGTCCGACCGTTTCCAGCGCCTCCTCGACATCGAGCCGGCCCTCGCCGTGGAACTCCCGCCAGAAACGCAAATTCTCCGTCACGCTCAGCGCCGTCTTCATCGCATTCTGATGGCCGAGATAGTGGCAGGCGGAGGCGATAGAGGGGAATTCCTCGCCGCCGCCTTCGAGCAGCACACGGCCTTCGGCTTTCGGCAGCAGGCCGGCGACTACCCTGAGCAAGGTCGATTTGCCCGAACCGTTTGGCCCGGTGACGACCAGCGCCTGCCCGGCCTCCAGCGCAAACCCGATGCCGGAAAACACCGCCGCGCCACCGCGCTCACCGCCCAGATTTTCGGCGATCAGCCGCATCCCGTACCTGTCTCTCGAACGAAGCGGCACGGTCGCTGCCGCATCGCACAAATTTGCTTTGCAACTGTCTAGAACTATTCCAGAAAATTCTCTATATGCGGGTCATCCGTGCCAGCGGTCGGCGCGGGAACAGAATTAGCGCCGAACCAGCGCACGCGCCGCCTTGAACGGCTCGGGTTGCTTGGGAACGGACAGCGGAAATGGCCGTACCCGCACCTTTGCGCGTGATTGCATGCCATCGGCGTCCGTTCCCTTTCAGGCTGAACAGACAAGGACGGATCGCACGTGTCAAAATCCCTCGACAGTTTCAATTGCCGCCGCACGCTGAAAGCGGGCGACGCCGAGTATGCCTATTTCGACCTCGTCGAGGCCGAGAAGAACGGCCTCACCGGCATTGCCCAGCTGCCCTATTCGATGAAGGTGCTGCTGGAAAACCTGCTTCGCAACGAGGACGGCCGCTCCGTTACCAAGGAGAGCATCCAGGCGGTGGCCGGCTGGCTGACCGACAAGGGCACCGCCGGTGTCGAGATCGCCTATCGCCCGGCCCGGGTGCTGATGCAGGATTTCACCGGCGTTCCGGCCGTGGTCGACCTCGCCGCCATGCGCGACGCCATGGCCTCGCTCGGCGGTGATCCGCAGAAGATCAACCCGCTGGTGCCGGTCGACCTCGTTATCGATCATTCCGTCATCGTCGACGAGTTCGGCACGCCGATGGCTTTCGCCCGCAACGTCGAGCTCGAGTATGAGCGCAACGAAGAGCGCTACAAGTTCCTGAAATGGGGCCAGCAGGCGTTCCGCAACTTCCGCGTCGTGCCGCCCGGCACCGGCATCTGTCACCAGGTCAACCTCGAATATCTCGGCCAGGTCGTGTGGACCAACACCGAGGACGGCGAAACCACAGCCTATCCCGACACCTGCGTCGGCACCGATTCGCACACAACCATGATCAACGGCCTTGGCGTGCTCGGCTGGGGCGTCGGCGGCATCGAGGCCGAGGCGGCCATGCTCGGCCAGCCGGTTTCCATGCTGCTGCCCGAAGTTATCGGCTTCCGCCTTACCGGCAAGCTCAAGGAGGGCGTCACCGCCACCGACCTCGTGCTCACCGTCACCCAAATGCTGCGCAAGAAGGGCGTCGTCGGCAAGTTCGTTGAGTTCTTCGGCCCAGGTCTGTCCAACATGACGCTGGCCGACCGCGCCACCATCGGCAACATGGCGCCCGAATATGGCGCCACCTGCGGTTTCTTCCCGGTCGATTCGGAAACCATCCGCTATCTCACAATGTCCGGCCGCAGCGAGGACCGCATCGCCCTGGTCGAGGCCTATTCCAAGGCGCAGGGCATGTGGCGCGAGGCCGGCTCGGCCGACCCGGTCTTCACCGACCTGCTCGAACTGGAGTTGGACAGCGTCGTGCCGTCGATGGCCGGACCCAAGCGTCCGGAAGGCCGCGTCGCGCTCGAAGGCATTCCGGCCGGCTTCGCCAAGGCGATGGAGACCGAGTACAAGAAGGCGGCGGAAATCTCCAAGCGCTACGCCGTCGAAGGCACCGACCACGACCTTGGCCATGGCGACGTCGTCATCGCCGCCATCACCTCTTGCACCAACACCTCGAACCCGTCAGTGCTGATCGGCGCCGGCTTGCTTGCCCGCAACGCCAACCGCCTCGGGCTGAAGCAGAAGCCGTGGGTAAAAACCTCGTTGGCGCCTGGCAGCCAGGTGGTGGCGGAATATCTGGAAAAGTCGGGTCTGCAGAAGGAGCTCGACCAGATCGGCTTCAACCTGGTCGGCTTCGGCTGCACCACCTGCATCGGCAATTCCGGCCCGCTGCCGGCGCCGATCTCCAAGACCATCAACGACAAAGGTTTGATTGCTGCCGCGGTACTCTCCGGCAACCGCAACTTCGAGGGCCGCGTCTCGCCCGACGTGCAGGCGAATTACCTGGCGTCGCCGCCGCTGGTCGTGGCGCACGCGCTGGCCGGCACAGTCACCAAGGACCTGACCACGGAGCCGCTCGGTGACGACAGGAACGGCAATCCGGTCTATCTCAAGGACATCTGGCCGAGCTCGGCCGAGATCCAGGAGTTCATCGAGAAGAACGTCACCCGCGAGCTGTTCGCCCGCAAATATGCCGACGTCTTCAAGGGCGACGAGTACTGGCAGAACGTCAAGGCGCCGGAAGGCCAGACCTATGCCTGGGACAACAATTCGACCTATGTGCAGAACCCGCCCTACTTCGCCGGCATGACCACGGGCTTCGGCAAGATCGGCGACATCAAGGGCGCCCGCGTGCTCGGCCTGTTCGGCGACAAGATCACCACCGACCACATCTCGCCGGCGGGTTCGATCAAGGCTGCCTCGCCGGCCGGTAAATACCTCACCGACCATGGCGTCGGCGTCGCCGACTTCAACCAGTACGGCACGCGGCGCGGCAATCATGAGGTGATGATGCGCGGCACCTTCGCCAACATCCGCATCCGCAACCACATGCTGGGCGAGAACGGCCGCGAGGGCGGCTACACCATCCACTATCCCACGAAGGAAGAGGAATCGATCTACGACGCGGCGATGGAATACAAGAAGGAAGGCGTGCCGCTGGTCATCTTCGCCGGCGTCGAATACGGCAACGGCTCGTCGCGCGACTGGGCGGCCAAGGGCACCAACCTCTTGGGTGTCCGCGCCGTCATCGCCCAGTCCTTCGAACGCATCCATCGCTCGAACCTGGTCGGCATGGGCGTCATCCCCTTCGTCTTCGAGGACGGCACCTCGTGGGCTTCGCTCAACCTCAAGGGCGACGAGATGGTCGAGATCGACGGATTGAGCGCCATCAAGCCGCGCCAGACGATGGTCGCCAAGATCACCTATGGCGACGGCACGGTGAAGAACGTGCCGATCATCTGCCGCATCGATACGCTGGATGAGCTCGACTACTTCAAGAACGGCGGCATCCTGCAATACGTGCTGCGCGATCTGGCGGCGTAGAAAGCAGGGAGTAAGGGAGTAGGAATAGGGACACTAAGCCCGGAACGGGTAACCTACTCCCCTACTCCCCTACTCCCCTACTCCCCTACTCCCCTACTCCCCTACTCCCCTACTCCCCTACTCCCCTACTCCCCTACAGTCCTGCAGCGATGAAGGCACGCTTCTTCAAAGCATTGACCGGCCCGGACCAAAGTCCAGGGCCGGTACGTTCGCAATAGAGATCGGCGGGGGTGAGGAGAACCTGCCACATGGGGATGATGCCGCCGCCGGATCGAACCACACCGTGAAATGCAGTGGCTTCTCCTATTGCGGCCTTACCTCACGATTGCAGCGATAAAATTTCACCGCAACGTGACTTCCCGTTGACTTCCCGTTCTGCCACATATTTCGGCAAAGCAGAACAAAGCCGGCATCACCGGCGGGAATTGGAATGGTCATGGCCTCGCGACGATCATTGTGGCTGGCAGCCTTCGCGCTGGCCTTCTCGGCTTTTGCCGGTGCTGGTCATGGCAATGAGCCCGAAAGGGTCCAGGCCGAAAAATCCCAGCCCGACCGGCCGCTTGGTGTTGTCGAACTGTTCACCAGCCAGGGCTGCAGTTCCTGCCCGCCGGCGGACGCGTTCTTCGCCGAACTCGCCACCAGGCAAGACCTTGTCGCGCTCGCTTACCACGTCGACTACTGGGATTATCTCGGCTGGAAGGACACGCTGAGCCACAAGGAAAACACCGAGCGGCAATATGACTATATGCGCTATTTCAGCAGCCGTTCCGTCTATACGCCGCAGGCCGTCCTGAACGGCCGCATGCATGTCAACGGCGCCAATCGCGCCGAGGTCGACGGCGCGCTTGCCCGCATGGCCCGTGCCGGCGAAGGCATGCGTGTGCCCATCAAGGTCAGCCGCACCGGCGACCGTGTGATCATCGACACCGGCGATGCCGGCACCGGCCCGAACGACGCCCATGTCGTCATCGTCTATTTCGACGCACCGCAGACGGTCAAGATCGGCCAGGGCGAGAACTCCGGCCGCAAGATGACCTATTGGAACGCGGTCACCGGGATCCAGACCGCCGGCATGTGGCACGGCAAGGCGCAGCGCTACGAATTGCCGCTGAGCGAGATCACCAAGAAGGGCGGCTGCGCCGTGCTTTTGCAATCGGTCGGCAAGGATGGCCTCCCGGGTCCCATCCTGGGTGCGGCTTTCATCCACAAGCCCGGATCCGAGACCTCCATCGATCGAAACCTGTAACATCACGGGTTCGGCGCAATTCCAGACGCAAACCGTTACACATCGTCTTCGAATGGTTTCAGTGTCCGGTCAGGCGATCGGCAAAGGCCGCAAGGCGTGAGGTACGGCCCAAGCCGTTTGCTTCACGCCGGTCGGCGATGCGATAGAGCTGGTACATGGTGTGCACGCCGAGCCAGCGCAGCGGTTCCGGCTCCCATTTCTTGACCGTGCGGTTGACCCAGGGCAGCCGGGTCAGTTCGGTCTCGTGGCCGAGCACCAGGTCGCGCAAGGTGCGGCCCGACAGGTTGGAACTCGACACGCCGAGCCCGACATAGCCGCCGGCCCAGCCGATGCCGCTCTCACGGTCGAAACCCGAAGTCGTGCACCAGTCGCGCGGCACACCGAGCGTGCCGCACCAGGCATGGTCGAGGCGCACGCCTTTGGTCTGCGGCAACAGCCTGGTCAGCACCTCGTGCAACTGGTCGATGGTTGCCTGCTGGGTCCGGCCGCGCACATCGGTGCGCGAGCCGAAGCGATAGGGCACGCCGCGGCCGCCCATGGCGATGCGGCCTTCGCGCGTGCGCTGAGCGTAGCAATAGGTGTGCGCGGCATCGCCCAGCACCTCGTAACCGTTCCAGCCGATCGCGTCCCAGAGTTCTTGCGGCAGCTTCTCGGTCACCACGATGGCGCTGTTCAGCGGCAGCCAGAGACGCTCGTAGCCGGGAATGCCAGCCGTGAAGCCTTCGGTGGCGCGGATGATCTTTTGCGCCCGCACGATGCCTCTGGTGGTGGTGACCTTGCCCTTCTCGATCGCCAGCACCTGCGTCTGCTCGTAGATCGGCACGCCGAGCCGCGCGACCGCGGCCGCCAGACCCCGGACCAGCTTGGCCGGCTGTACACGCGCGACGTTGCGCACGACGAAGGCGCCCAGCACCTTGTCGATGGCGATGCGCTGGCGCGCCTCCCGTGCGTCGAGGAAGGCCAGCCGCTCCGGCGGCATCTCCCAGCCCAGCAGCTCCTCGTATTCTGCCTTGGCGCGCTGCAATTGCGCGGCGTTGGTGGCGACGGTGATATTGTCGACACGGCGGATATCGGCATCGATGCCCTCGGCTTCCGTCACCGCGATCACCTCATCGACCGTGCCGAACATGGCGCGTTGCATGTCGATCACGGCGCCGCGTGACGATGTTTTTGCGTATTTCTCGCGCGACCAGCTGAAACCGCCCGACAGCCAGCCGCCATTGCGGCCCGAGGCGCCGAAGCCGGCGAACTCCTTTTCGACGATGGCGATGCGCAGCGCAGGCTGCGCCTTCTTCAGATAATAGGCGGTCCACAGGCCGGTGTAGCCGGCGCCGACGACGCAGACATCGGCCTCGATGTCGCCGGGCAAGGGCGGCCGATAAGCGGGAACGCCGCCGATATCGGCATACCAGAACGACACGTCGCCATTATGCTTGGCTTGCATTCTTTGAAATCCGTTCCGAAATTCAGGTAAGCGTCAGGTCGGCCTTGTCGTCGTCGGCGAGCAGTTTCACGTCGGCGCCGGCGAACAGCACGTCGACCTCGTCACCGATGGCAAAACTGTCTGCTTCCAGGGTCGAGCGCACGATGGCTTTGGAGCCGTCGGCCAGATCGACCTCGTATTTGGAGCCGGAGCCGAGATAGATCGCTTCGCCTATGCGCCCCGTGAGCCGGTTGCGGCCATCGCCGCCGACACCACGGCGGGCAAGCGCCAGCTTTTCGGGCCGCAGCAGCATGACCGGCCTGCCGCCATTGGCGAGACGCTTGACTGTCGCTACCTTCTGACCCGCAATGTCGATCGCCGTCTCCCCGCCGGAGGTGGCGGCGGCCCCGCGCAGCACGGTGGAATCGCCGATGAATTTGCCGACGAACAGCGTCGCCGGCTCGTCATACAGCTCGCGCCCGGTGCCGATCTGTTCGATGCGGCCCCGGTTGAACACGGCTATGCGGTCCGACAGCACCAGCGCCTCTTCCTGGTCGTGCGTCACATAGACGAAGGTGGTGCCGAGTTCGCGGTGGATGCGCTTGATTTCGAGCTGCAGCCATTCGCGCAGCTTCTTGTCGAGCGCGCCGAGCGGCTCGTCCATCAACAGCAGCGGCGGATCGAAAACGATGGCGCGCGCCAGCGCCACGCGCTGCTGCTGGCCGCCCGAAAGTTCGCTGGGAAAGCGGTGACCGAAATCCGCCATCTTGACCATGTCGAGCGCTTGGCCCACCCGGCGTTCGCGCTCGGCTCCGGCTACACCGCGCAGGGCGAGCGGATAGGCTACGTTGCGGCTCACAGTCATGTGCGGGAACAGCGCGTAATGCTGGAACACCACGCCGATGTTGCGCTTGTGCGCCGGGACGCCGACGACGCTCTTGCCGCCCACTTCCAGCGCGCCCGAACTGGCCTCGGTGAAACCGGCAACGACATTGAGCGTCGTCGTCTTGCCGGAGCCGCTCGGCCCGAGCAGCGTCATGAACTCGCCGGCCTTGATGTGCAGCGATACGCCGTCCAGCGCCTTGAAGCTGCCATAGGCCTTGCTGATCGACTTGAGATCGATCGCCGCGCCCCTGCTCTCTTGCCCCGGATTCCCCCTGCTCTCTTGCCCCGGATTCATTGGCGTCCTTTCCGCTCACGGCCAAGAAGAAGCATGCCGCTGCCGATCAGGATCGTGGTGGCAAACAACAGGATCGTGCCGACGGCCGCTACCGTGGGATCGGCGTCGCGCGTGATGGAAGCGAAGATCTGCACCGGCAATGTCTTGAGGTAGGGATTGGTGATGAACAGCGACACGACAATCTCGTCGAAGGAGGTGGCGAAGGCGAACAGCAGCCCCGACAGCAGGCCGGGCGCAATCAATGGCAGCGTCACCGTGCGGAACGTGGTGAGCGCGTTCGCGCCCAGGCTCGCCGCGGCTGTCTCGAGGCGCCTGTCGAACACTTCGAGATTGGCCGAGACGGCAATCAGCACGAAGGGCAGCGCAAGGATGGTGTGGGCAAGCACGAAGCCGAGCAGCGTGCCGACAAGCCGCGTATCGAGATAGACAGCGTAGATGCCGATGGCCAGCACCACGCCGGGCACGACCATCGGTGTCAACATCAACATGCGCAGCAGGTTTGCCGGCCGCGCTTTCATGCGGTCGAGGCCGAAGGCGGCAAGCGTGCCGAGCACCGTTGCCAGCACCGCGACGATCGAGGCGACCTTCAGCGAATTCAGGAAGCTGTTCGACCAATCGGGGTTGGTGACAAAATTCTGGTACCACTGCCAGGAGAAGCCCTGCGGCGGAAACGCCAGCGACTTGTTCTCGTTGAACGACATCGGCACCACCACCAGCGTCGGCGCCACCAGCCATATGGCCACCAGCAGGCAGACAAGACCCAGGACGACGCGCGTGAGCGGCTTCATCTCCATCAGCGCCGCTCCGCTTCCCGGTACCGGGATCGCATCACCGGCGCGGCAAGCGCCAGCAGCACGAAGGTCGTGACCAGCAGCACCACGCCCATCGCGCCGCCCCTGCCCCATTGCAGCAGACTGAGCACCTGCGTCTGCACCAGGGTGGACAGCATGGTGGAGCGCGGACCGCCGAGCAGAGCCGGTGTGATGTAGAAGCCGAGCGCCAGGATGAAGACGATGATCGCCCCGGCATAGACGCCCGGCAGCGACAGCGGCAGGTAGATGGTGAAGAAGGCGCGGGACGGTCGGGCGCCAAGACTTTGCGCGGCGCGCATCAGCCTGAGGTCGATGCCTTTCATGACCGAATAGAGCGGCAGGATCATGAAGGGCAAAAGAACCTGCGCCATGCCGATGACCACGCCCGTCTGGGTACGGATCAGCCTGACGCCGCCGAGCCCGAGCGACCGCAGGATCGAGTTGATGACCCCTGAATCCTGGAGCAGAATCACCCACGACAGGGTGCGCACCACGCCGCTCACCCAAAACGGGATCAGCACACACAGCATCAGCACCAGCCGAACGCGCGGCCCGACCGCGGTCATCAGATAGGCGTAGGGATAGGCCGAGACCACGCACACCAGCGTGACCCACGTCGAAATGACGAAGGTCCGCTGGAGCACGGTGAGATTGATGGGCATGCTGAAGAACCAGATATAGTTCTGCAGGCCCCACTCCGGCTCCGACAGGCTGCGCAGGATGATGGTGAGCAGCGGATAGCCGATCACCGCCAGGAGCAGGACCAGCGCCGGCAGCGCGAGCACGTACGGCCGCCATGCCCGGCGCCTTTCGGCAGCAGGAATGGTTGGCTTGGACGCGCTCACGGTCTGTGTTCCCGTCAGCCGGTCAGTTGCCGGCCATCAGCGCCGACCACTTCTCCTGCGCCACCGCGAAGTTCGGCACCCAGAACTTGAAGTTCTGTTTGTAGCCCTGCTTCTGGCGTTCAGGCGTGTTGGTCAGGTAGGCGGACACGGAAGCGTCGACCTTGGGCTGCGCGTCGTTGTTGATCGGCGTGTAGGAGGTCTTCTCCGCCAATATTTCCTGAGCATGCTTGCCGAGATAGGCATTGAGCAACGCGTAGGATGCATCCGTATCCTTGACGCCGACCGGGATCGTCATCTGGTCCATCACCACCAGCCAGTCCTGCCAGGCGGGTGCATATTTGGCACCGTTCTTGACTGCGGTCATGGCGCGGCCCGTCCACATCATCAGCATGTCGGCCTCGCCGGATTCGGCGAGCTGCTGCGATTCGGCGCCCGTCTTCCAGAAAATGGTGTCGGGGCCGAGCTTGCGGACCACATCGATGGCCTTGTCGATGTCGGCCACCGTCATCGCCTTCGGGTCGCCGCCGGCGACCTTGAACGCCTGTTCCAGCAGGCCGCCGGTCGGGCTGCCGGAGCCATCGATCCCACGCACGCCGGGGAATTTTTGGGTATCGAAGAAGTCGGCCCAGCTCTTGGGCGGATTATCCCCGTACTTTTCCTTGTTGTACATCAGCACGACACCGTAGTTCATCGCCGGCACCGAGCATTCGCCGACTTGACCTTCCGGGATTTTCGAGACGTCGAGTTTCGTCAGATCGAGCTTCTGGAACAGCTTGCCGCAATAGACATAGGGCGGCAAGTCGTCGGTATCGACGACGTCCCAGGTGACATTGCCGGACTCGACCTGCGCCTGCAGTTTGGCGATCTCCGTCGGGCCGTCATTGAGCAGCTTGACGCCGGATTTGTCGACGAACTCCTTGAGCGCGGCCACCTGGCCGTCCTGATAGATTCCGCCATAGGATACGAAGGTCAGCGTCTTGCCCTTCAGCGAGCCTTCAGCCACCTCTCCCGCCACCGGCTTGGATTGTGCGAGCGCGGCGGTAGCAGCCATAAGCACGGCGACGCACGCCGCATGTCCAAATCTCAGTCTCATGATCAACTCTCCCATTGCAGAACTCGCATTTGTTTTCATTCACCCGGATGCGAGCGGTTTCCGGGCCTGTATTGATCGAGTTCGAGCGCGCCGGCGGTTGGCGGCGCGATGATCCACAGCACCTCCGCCGGCGTGTCGCCGACATTGACCGTGCGATGCGGCACCGACGTTGCGTATTCGACGCTGTCGCCTTCGCTCATCACATGGCGCTCGTCGGCAAGCGTCAGCTCCACCGTCCCCTTGAGCACCATGAACATTTCGTGTTCGCCGCTATGGACATAGGTCTCGTCGCCGGTCGACCCGCCGACCTCGAAATGTCCGGCATAGACCTCGAACTGGTGGATCGGCCGCCGCGACAGGAGCATCTTGCGGCCTTGCACGCCGACCGGAACGACCGGCCGCTCCTCGCGCCGCAGCACCTTATGCAGGGGGCGGGCATTGTCCTCGAACAGATCGTTGATGCCGAGGTCGAGAGCGGCGGCGATCTTGAGCAGCGTGCCGGTGTTGGCACCGCACAGATTGCGCTCGAGCTGGCTGATGAAGCTCGCCGTCGTGCCGGTCATGTCGGCGAGTTGGCGCAGCGAGACGCGCCGCGCCGTGCGCAATGCCTTGATGCGAGGGCCGACGCCGCCGGCCTCTGGCGCGACCGTCCCGCCATTCACCTGTTTTGCCGTGGAGTCCGATGCGCCTGGCATTGCCGTCTCCGTTTCACTTAACACCCTATTAAGTGAGGCGGCAAATGGCAAGCACGTCGGCGGAATTGAGTCGATATGGCCGCCTCGGGCTCTACGCCGAGTTCCACGGGTCGCCTTGGTTGCGTAAAAAAGGTGCAAAAACGAAAAAACCGACGTCAGCTTGCTTCTGACGCCGGTCATTTAGGTTTTGGGATCGTCGCACCTGGCGCTTTTCCATGGAAAAGGCCGAGGTTGGTTCGATCCGACGCAGACCCGTGGGCGGGGGGCTTGGGGTTTACGAGCCGGTGCCGGACCGAACCGTCTCAGGCAACGCCGGTAAATTCGTCGGACATTGGGGCATGAGCGCGGATAAAAAAAGGCAGAAATGTGGCGAAGCATCACCAATTCCAACACGCGTTTCACAAACGTGACTGGACGCGACGGAAACGGCTAGCCGCCGGCTTCGCTTCGCCGGCTCTTGCAATTGGCTTGCGAAGGGGCCAACTTTGGTTGGCAAAGATTCATTTTGAAGGATCGAGGCATGACTGATGACGGCGGCGGGATGGGGGATGGAGACGCATCCGCAATATTGATCCCGCTACACGAGGCGCGACGTGAACGCCTCGACCAGCCGGTCCGGTTCGACCGGCGTGAACTGGACCAGATCCTGAGGCTCTACGGACGCATGGTCGCCGCCAATGAATGGCGCGACTACGCCATCGATCATCTCACCGACCGCGCTGTCTTTTCCGTTTTTCGTCGCGCCAGCGAAGTACCGCTGTTCCAGATCGTCAAGGATCCGAAACTGGCGCGCAAGCAGGGCGCCTTCGCCGTCATCGCGGCGGGCGGGCGCATCCTCAAACGCGGCCAGGAGCTTGGCCGCGTGCTTGGCGTCTTCGACAGCAAGCTGAAGCTGGTTCAGGTTTGAACGAGGAATTGAGGAATTGAGGAATTGAGGAATTGAGGAATTGAGGAATTGAGGAATTGAGGAATTGAGGAATTGAGGAATTGAGGAATTGAGGAATTGAGGAATAAGACACTCGGCGTCTGACGTAAGCGCCATTTTCTTTCATTCTTCAGTTCTTCAATTCCTCAATTCTCCAGTTCCTCAATTCTTCAATTCCCCCTTCCGGAACTTCCGCTCCGGCAACGAATCCGGATCGGGTGGCACCGATGCCCCGCCGTTCAGCGATAGCTGCATGAACACCGTGTCCAGCCAGCGCCCGTGCTTGTAGCCGGAGCCTTCGAGGCGGCCGGAATGGCGAAAGCCGAGCTTCTCGTGCAGCCTGACCGAGGCGCTGTCGGCATGGCCATCGCCGATCACCGCGACGATCTGGCGAAAGCCTGCAGCCTTCGCCGCCGCAACCAGGCTTTGCATCAGCTTGAGGCCGACGCCCTGGCCCTTCGCATCAGGCGCGACATAGACCGAATCCTCGACGATGAAGCGATAGGCCGGGCGCGGCCGGAAGGGGCCGGCATAGGCATAGCCGAGCACGGCGTCGTCCTTCTCGGCCACCAGATAGGGAAAGCCGCCGGCCGCGAGCGTGGCGAATCGCGTCCCCATCTCGGCGCGGCTGGGCGGCTCCAGTTCATAGCTCGCCGTGCCGTTGGTGACCGCGTCGGCATAGATTTTCGTGATTATGTCGAGGTCGACCGGGGTTGCCGGCCTGATCAGGATTTTGCTCATTCTCTATGCAAACCTCTTATGTGCCCTCGACAACAGCAGAGGCCCGCACAAAAGAAAAGGGCGGCCATTGGGCCGCCCTTCCAGGAGTTGATGGTCCAATACCGCTTAGCGGCGGTCGCCCATGAACTGGAGCAGGAACATGAACAGGTTGATGAAGTCGAGGTAGAGCGACAGCGCGCCCATGATGGCCTTGCGGCCGGCGACATCGGATGCGTCGCCCTCGAAATACATCTCCTTGATCTTCTGCGTGTCGTAAGCGGTGAGGCCGGCGAACACCAGAACGCCGATCGCCGAGACGGCGAAGGTCAGCGCCGACGACTGCAGGAAGATGTTGATCACCGACGCGATGATGATGCCGAACACGCCCATGAAAAGGAACGAGCCCATCGCCGACAGGTCGCGCTTGGTGGTGTAGCCGAACAGCGACAGCGCGCCGAAAGCGGCGGCGGTGGCGAAGAAGGTCTGCGAGATGCTTGCCGTGGTGTAGACCAGGAAGATCGACGAAAGCGACAGGCCGACCAGGCCGGCATAGACCCAGAAGGTCGTCTGCGCGGCGGCGACGCTCATCGACTGAATCCTGAACGACAGAAAGAACACTGCGGCCAGCGGTGCCAGCATGACAACCCAGCGCAGCGGCGAACCGAAGATCGCATAGCCGAACGAGGTCAGCATCTCGCCGCTCGGCAGCGTCGCGACGGCCGAGGCCGGGTCGGCGGTGGTGGCCAGCATGATCGTGCCGATGGCGGCAAGGCCGGTGATGAGCAAGCCAAGCCCCATCAGATTGTAGACCTTGATCATGTACGCGCGCAGACCCTGGTCGATGTCGGCACGGACGCCGGGCACCGCCGACGTCTGATAATTGCGAATGGGATCAGCCATTGGAAATCCTCTGTTGCTTCTGCCCCGTCCGGTGTCGGGCCTCTTGCGGACCCAGGCGCCGCTGGCGGGGCTCCAGCATGCCTGCGCCGAAATATGATGGTTATTCGCGTCGAGAACAAGACCGTAACCTGTTGTAACGGTTCGTGACAGGCCAAAATGCCGCCTCGCCGGCCGTTTTGGATGGCATTCTTACCAAGATTTAACCTGGGGCAGGCGGCGCAGGGCGGCGAATCAGAGGTTTCGCAGCACGGGCGCCGCTTTGTGGCCAAGCACCCGCCAGGTGCCGGCAAGGCCGATGCCGACAGTGATCACCAGGGAAAAGGCAATCGTGGCGACCGCGACTTCCGGCATGAAATGCGACGGCAAGGTCATGATGCGCGCGACCACGAACCAGGCTGCGGCGCTGCCTGCGGCAAGCGCGAAGATCGCGGTGGCGAGCCCGATCAGCATGTATTCCAGCGAGAAGGCCGTTATCAGCGTGGCGCGCGTCGCGCCCAGCGTCTTCAGCACCACCGCGTCGCGGATGCGCGCCCGATTGCCGGCGGCAAGCGCGCCGGCAAGCACCAGGACCGAGGCGATCAGCGCCACGCCGGCCGCCGCCCGGATCGCCGTGCCGAGCTGGCCGACCAACCGGTTGACGATGTCGAGCGCGTCCTTGACCCGCACCGTCGTCACCGCCGGGAAAGCGCGGGTGACGGCATTGAGGACGCGCGCGTCGTCGGCGCTCGAAGCACTCTTTTCGGTGAGCGTCGCGATCCAGCCATGCNGGGCGCCCGCGAATGTGTTGGGCGAGAACACCATGACGAAATTGATGCCCATCGTCTCCCATTCGACCTGGCGGAAATTGGCGATCCGCGCCGTGACGTTGCGGCCGAGCACATTGACGGTGACGGTGTCGCCGAGCTTCAGCCCGATTTCCTTGCCCTCCTTGTCGGAAAACGAAACCAGCGGCTCGCCGGCATAATTGTCCGGCCACCATTTGCCCTCGGTAAGCGTCGCGTTTTCCGGCTGCCTGATATCATAGGTCAGGCCGCGATCTCCCTTCAGCACCCAGGCGCCTTCGGCCGGCACGTTGACCTTGTCGACATCGACGCCGTTGAGCGCCATCACCCGGCCCCGCAGCATCGGCACCTTGGCCAGCGTTCCCTTCGGCGCCTCCTTTGCGATCAGCGATGAGAAGGCATCGACTTCGCTGCCCTGGATGTCGACGAAGAAGAAGTTCGGCGCGCGCTCCGACAGGTTGCCGGAGATCTGGCGCCGGAGATTCCCGTCGATCAGCGCGAGCGTCACCAGGAGAGTCAGTCCAAGCCCCAGCGACAACACCACCGACGGCGTCAGCGCGCCGGGCCGGTGTATGTTGCCGATGGCGAGCCTGAGCGCGACAAAGCGCACGCGCGGGCTTTTCCTGGCTGCCCATTGCACCAGTCCGCCAATAAGACGCAGTATCAGGAAAGCAAAAATCGTGGCGCCGACGAAGATCGAGGCGATGCGCTGGTCGCCCGAAAACAGGATCGCCAGCGCCGCCAGGAAAAGCGCGATGCCGAGCGCGCAAACGACATAGACGGGGCGCGGCAGTCCGCGGCCTTCCAGCCCCATCTCCCGGAACAGCGCGGTCGCCGGCACGTCACGGGCGCGGCCGAGCGGCAGCAGCGCGAAGGCGAGCGTCACCAGCAGGCCGAACAGCGCCGCCATGGCGAGCGCGCCGGGATAGAAGCCGCCTTGCGCCGGCACCGGAATGACGGACTGCAGGGCGGCACTTGCGACAAACGGCATCAGCGCGCCAAGCATCAGGCCGGCGCCGATGCCGAGCAGGGCGATGATCAGGATCTGCACGAGGTAGACGGCAAAGACGAAGCCACCGGACGCCCCCAGGCTCTTGAAGGTGGCGATGACGCCGCGCTTGCCGTCGAGATAGGCCCGCACCGCATTGGCGACGCCGACGCCGCCGACCACCAGCGCGGTAAGCCCGACCAGCGTCAGGAATTGCGAGAAGCGTTCGATGTTGGAAGACAGCGCCGGTGCTGCGTTGCCGCGCGTGCGGATCGACCAGCCGGCCTCCGGGAAATCCTTGGCCGCCTGGTCCTGGACGGCCTTGAGCCGCGCCTCGTCGGCGCCGGCGGGCAGCCGGACCTTGTAGGCGTTCTCGACCAGGCTGCCCGGCTGGATCAGCCCGGTGGCAGCCAGGCCCTCGGTCGAGATCATCAGCCTTGGCGCGAAGCCGAACCCGTCGGAAACCGCGTCGGGCTCGCTCACCAGCCTGGCGCGCAGTTCGAAGATGGCGGTGCCGAGTTTCAGCCGGTCGCCGAGCTTGAGATGCAGCCGTTCGAACAAAAGGTCGGGTGCAGCGGCGCCGAAAACGCCGAACTGCCCGCCGAACAGTTCCTGCTTCGTCAGCGCCGGTTCGGTTTCCAGCGCGCCATAGAGCGGATAGGCCTCGTCGACCGCCTTGGCCTCGACCAGCGCCTGGTCGGACCCGTCGGCCAGGCGCGCCATCGAGCGCATGCCTGCGGTATGCGAAACGACGCCCAGCCCGTCGAGAAAGCCAAGCTCAGCCTGGTTGGCGTCGCGCTGGTTGATCTGGAAGCGAAGGTCGCCGCCGAGCAGCGTCTGGCCCTGATCGGCGACACCGGCGGTAATGGAGCGGGCCACCGAATTGACGCCGCCGATGGCCGCGACGCCGAGCGCGATGCAGGCGAGGAAAATAAGGAAGCCGGACAGGCCGCCACGCATCTCGCGCACAGAGAAGCGGATGGCAAGCTTGAAGGTCCGCGCCAGCGGCATCAGGCGGTGACCTTGACCGGCGCCGGCGCTTCGATCCGCCCGGAGCGCATCGACACCTGGCGCGAGCAGCGCGCCGCGAGCGCCGGATCATGGGTGACCAGCACCAGCGTCATGCCGCGCTCGGCGGCCTTCGCGAACAGAAGATCGGCGACCTGCCGCCCCGTCGCCTGGTCGAGATTGCCGGTCGGCTCGTCGGCGATCAGGATGCGCGGCGACGGTGCCAGCGCCCGGGCGATCGCCACGCGCTGCTGCTCGCCACCCGAGAGTTCGCCGGGGTAATGGGTGACGCGGTCGCTGAGGCCCACGGCCGCCAGTTCCCGCTCCGCCACCGAAAACGGATCGGCGTGGCCGGCCAGTTCCAGCGGCACCGCGACATTTTCGAGCGCGGTCATGTTGGGGATCAGGTGGAAGGACTGGAACACGATGCCGATGTTTCGGCCGCGAAACGAAGCGGTCTGATCCTCGGTTTTGTCGTTGAGCAGCTCGCCGGCGATTCGTACCGTACCCGAGTCGACCCGCTCCAGCCCGGCCAGCACCATCAGCAATGTCGACTTGCCGGACCCCGACGGACCGACGATGCCCGTCGCCTCGCCGCGCGCCACTTCGAGGCTGACGTCCTTCAGCACATGGACGGACGAGGCCCCTTCGCCGAGTGTCAGGGATACATCTTTCAGCGCGATGACGGCTTCTGTCAAAATGAAAGCGTCCTATATGGAAAGGGAGGCTCTGCCTGTCGGAAGCCATCGCCGGAAGAATTCTCTGTCATATGGGGCCTGCCGCATGTCTTTCAAACGCCGCTTTGCCGCAGGCCTGATCGTTTTCCTCGCCATTTGCGGCGCCATTTCGTCGGCGCGCGCCGAGCCATTCAAGATCGTCGGCTTCGGTGACAGCCTGATGGCGGGGTTCGGCCTTGGGCCGGGTGAGGGCTTTACCGACAAATTGCAGGCCGCCCTTCGCGCCAGGGGCCATGACGTCGCCGTCGCCGATGCCGGCGTCTCCGGCGATACCTCCAGCGGCGGCCTGGCGCGGCTCGACTGGTCGGTGCCGGCCGGGACGCAGCTCGTGATCCTCGAACTCGGCGCCAACGACATGCTGCGTGGCGTTTCGCCCGACATCACCCGGAAGAACCTTGACGCGATGCTGGGCAAGCTCAAAGGGCGCAAGATCGCCGTGCTCCTGGCCGGCATGCGCGCCGCGCCCAATCTCGGCGCCGACTACCAGAGCGCCTTCGACGCCGTCTTTCCGGAACTCGCCGCGAAATACGGCGTTACGCTGTATCCGTTCTTTCTCGACGGCGTCGCCGGCCAGTCCAGTTTGCAACTCGGAGACGGCCTGCATCCGAACGCCAGAGGGGTCGATCAGATGGTAGAGCGCATCCTGCCGACGGTGGAGAAGGCCATCGCGGCGGTGCCGGGAGATTCATGATGTCCGATAAAGCCGCTTTCCGTTGGGGAAACGTTTGGCGAAGGCCTGCGACCAACAAACCACTTGCTCCATTTGATTATCGATGATTCGCTAGGGATGACAGTTCGATTCGAGGAAGGGAGGCTCTTCATGCCGCGTCTTTTCACCGCCCTCGAAATTCCGCGTGATGCCGCCCTTTCGCTGTCCCTGCTCCGGGGCGGCCTGCCCGGGGCCCGCTGGATCGACGTCGAAAATTACCATCTGACGCTGCGCTTCATCGGCGATGTCGAAGGCCATGTCGCCGACGAGATTGCCAATGCGCTCGACCGGGTGCAGCGCCCGTCCTTCTCGCTGGCACTGTCGGGTGTCGGCGCTTTCGGCCAGAAGAAGCCGCATGCGGTGTGGGCGGGCGCCTCCCCCTCGCCGGATCTGGCCGCCCTTCAGGCCGAGATCGAGCGCATCTGCCAACGGCTCGGCATTCCCGCCGATCCGCGCAAGTTCATGCCGCATGTGACGCTGGCGCGCCTGCGCAACTCGAGCCCGCTCGACGTCGCCCAATATCTGTCGGCGCGTGGCAATTTCTCGACGCTGCCGTTCCGCATCGGCCGCTTCGTCCTGATGTCGTCGCGCGATTCGGTCGGCGGCGGCCCTTATGTCGTCGAGGAAGCCTGGCCGCTGTCCGGCGTCGATACGCGCGTCGCAAGCCGTGTCGCCAGCGCCTCCGACGCCTCGCGGATCATGCGATAGACCGAAGCGAACGCTTCCCGGTCCTCATAATAGGGATCCGGCACATCGCGCGGCCTTCCCTCGGCGAAGTCCAGGAACAGGTGGATGCGATCGCGCACTGCCGCCAGCGCCTTCAGGTCGCGGACGTTGGACCGGTCCATGCCGAAGATCAGATCGAAGCGGTGAAAATCCTCCGGCACGATCTTGCGCGCCCGCTGCCGCGAGATGTCGATGCCGTGGCGCGACGCGACGGCAATCGAGCGCGGATCGGGAGCGGAGCCGACCTCCCAGCCGCCGGTCGCGGCCGAATCGAGCACGATGTCCCCGCCATATCCGCGCTCCGAAAGCACAGCGCGAAGGACGCCTTCCGCCAGCGGCGATCGACAGATGTTGCCGAGACAGACGAGAAGAATGGAATTTATGGGCTTCGCGATCATGGATCCGGCGCTATGCTGGCTACTCCAGCGCAATAGCACGGGAGGCGGACATGACGAGAGAGAAACTGGGCAGGGAAGCCGCCGAAGCAGCACTGACGGCGCTTGACGGCTGGACGCTGGCAAAGGACGGCGCCTCGATCGCCCGCACCTTCACCTTCAAGAATTTCTCCGAAGCCTTCGCCTTCATGACCCGAGTCGCGCTGGCCGCCGAGAAGATGGACCATCATCCCGACTGGTCGAATGTCTACAAGACCGTCGACGTGACGTTGAACACACATGACGCCGGCGGCGTCACGGCGCTCGATATCGAACTGGCCAAGAAGATGAACCGCTATTTCGGCGGCTGAACGCGGACTGGCCATGCTCACGGGCCCGGCGCGGACCCGCCAAATCGGCGCCCGCATCTTGCAGCCGGGTTCGGCTTTCACCACATTTTGATCCGCGGGCATGCGCCAGTATGGGCATGGGAGCCGCCAGGAGAGATTGATGGCGCAAGAATCCGGTTTTGACTTCTTCGGCTTTGGCGACAGACTGGGCGGGGAGGGCGAAGTGCGCGAAAAGTTCTGGCGCACTGCCAAGAAGGCCGCGCGGCAGATTCCGTTCATGGAAGACGTCGTTGCCGCCTATTACTGCGCCATGGACAAGAAAACGCCGCTGCGCGCCAAGGGTATATTGGTGGCCGCGCTCGGCTACTTCGTCCTGCCGGTCGACCTCATCCCCGACTTCATCTTCGGCCTCGGCTTCACCGATGACATCGCCGTGCTGACCGCCGCGATCACCGCCGTCAGCGCCCATATCACGCCGGCGCACCGGCAGGCCGCCAAGGACGCCATCGCCGACAAGGGCTAAAGTCCCGCCCGCCGAAACCCGCCACGTCGGCTCAGCCCCTGGACAGGGGCGTTCAGCGGCGGGTCAAAAGTCAAACTCTTGCCGTTTTCGTGGCCTCCAAGTCGCCAAGGGACGCCGTGCCGGCCGCTGACAAGGCGGCGGCGCGGGAATGGCGGCGGTTTCCTGGGGTGAAGGTCCTTTTCTCTTGGGAACTTCACCATTTGGTAACCCAGATTAAATCAAAATGAAGCGACGGCAGGACGCCACGCGGCCCGCCTCCGCACCATTTGGAATACGGGAAAAACGATGCGCGGATTGATTGCACTAATTTCGAGCCTGGTCCTGGCGGCCTCGGCAGCGCCGGCGCTGGCGCAGCAGGCGACCAAGATCGGCCAGCACAATGCCTGGGGCACCTACAGTTACCAGGCGTCGGGCGGCAAGGTCTGCTACGTGCTGACCGTGCCGACCGACAAGCAGCCGCCGACGCTCGACCACGGCGACATGTTCTTCTTCGTCAGCCAACGGCCCGGCCAACAGGTATCCTATGAGCCGCAGTTCATCGCCGGCTACAATTTCCAGGAAGGCTCCAAGGCCACCGTCACCATCGACAAGAAGAGCTTCTCGATGTTCACGCGCGGAAAATCGGCCTGGGTCGAGAACGCCGCCGAGGAACCGGTGCTGATCGCGGCGATGAAGACCGGCACCGACATGAAGGTGTCGGCGAAGTCGGGCCGCGGCAATCCCACGAATTACGTCTTTTCGCTGAAGGGCATCTCGGCGGCGCTGTCCTCGATCGCCAAGTGCAAATAGGCTATCTTCGTTTTTGAACCAAAGGCCGGGCCGCGACCCCGGCCTTTTGCTTTTTTCAGCCGTGGCCTGATTCCGGTGCGGCCTCCGCCCGCCGCCGCCGGATCGCCTCGGCAATGAAGACCCGCGACAGGGCGTGATAGAGCGGCTCGTGCGAGATCAGGCGTGCGGTGCCGTAGCCCAGCATCGAGGCCAGCATCAGGCCGATGACATTGTCGTGATTGCCGGTCATTTCGAGGATGATGACGAAGGCCGTCATCGGCGCCTGCACCACGCCGGCGAAATAGCCGGCCATGCCGAGCAGCGCCGCGACGCCGGCGCCGCTGCCGAACACCAGGCCGAGCGAACTGCCGATGCCCGCTCCCACCGCCAGCGAGGGTGCGAAGATTCCCCCGGGTATGCCTGAAATCATCGACAGCAGCCCGGCCGCGAATTTCTCGGCGAAGAAGAACCAGGGCAGCGGCGTGCCTTCGACCGCGCTGCGCGCCTGCGCGTAGCCGGTGCCGAAGGTCAGCCCGCCCGACGCGATGCCGATCACCGCCACCACCAGTCCGCAGACCGCCGCCACCAGCAGCGCGCGCCACAGCGGCTGCAGTGCGTTCCAGCGCCGGATACGCCGCGTCGCCTTCAACGCCAGCAACGAGAACAAGGCGCCAAAGCCGCCGCCGATGACGCCGCAGGCGATCACCAGCGGCCAGTCGACGGCAAACGAGATCGTCTCCTTGGACACACCGAAATAGGTGTAGTTGCCGAGCACGCCGAGCGAGGCGAGGCCGGCCAGGATGACCGCCGTCAGCACCAGCCCGTTGGTGCGCGCCTCATAGGTGCGGCCCATTTCCTCGATGGCAAAGACGATGCCGGCAAGCGGCGTGTTGAAGGCGGCGGCGATGCCGGCGGCCGATCCCGCCAGGATCAGGCCGCGCGCCTGCGCCATGCCGCCCCAGCGCGCCGCCTGCAGCATCAGCGACGCGCCGACCTGCACGGTCGGCCCCTCGCGGCCGATGGAAGCGCCGCAGAACAGGCCGACAAGAGTGAGGGCTATCTTGCCCGCCACCAGTCGGAGCGACAGGATATGGCTGCGGTCGTCGTCGTCGCGCAGGTGCCGGGCGGCGATCGCCTGCGGAATGCCGCTGCCTTGCGAGCCGGGGAAGAAGGCGTACGCCAGCCACGCGCACAGGACAAAGCCGAGCGGCGTGATCGCCAGCGGCAGATAGAAGCGCCAGCCGCCATCATTGCCGATCACCACATGAAACAGCGCCTGTGCCTTGTCGGCCAGCACGGCAAACAACACGCTGATCAGGCCGATCGAGATCGCACCGGCCCAGAACACCAGGCGCGGCTGCCAGACGCGGCGCGAGGCCCACATGGCGCGCGAACGCCGCAGCATGGGATGTCTTCGCGATTGGCCGGCCATGTCTGTCCTCGCGGGGAAAACCCAGCCCTAACACAGGCATGACACCGATCAAGCAAGAGTCTGACGATCGGCCGGGATGAACGGGCCGCGGTGTTGGGCGTCCGCTCGTGAGCATGATCCAGAGAGCGCCTCCTTCAATCGAAGTGAAAGCTGCGCGACCCGCCGGCCTCCACGCTGGCGGGCAATCGTTGCGAGATCGTCACATGGCCATTTTTTCACATTCGGCCTGGGCCTTCTTGGTCGACGTGTCGATCATATAGGCTTTGCCCTTGGCGTCGGTCATTATCATCATGCAGTGCTTGATCGGCTTGGCCATCTTCATCATCTCGGCGCCCATCTTCGCGTCCGGCATCATGGTGCCCATGTGCCCGTCCGGCATGATCGCCGTCACTTGCCCACCTTTCATCATGGTCATGGTGCCCATCGTGTCCTCGGCGAACGCCTGCGAGGCGCAGAGAGCGGCGAGGCCGGCAATGACGGCGAGCTTGATCGAGTTCATTCCGCATACTCCCATTGTGCAGGGGCACAGTTACCCCATTCAGGGTTCGCGGATGCGCGCCGGCCGTTACGCTGACACGAATATGTGATCGATCGCGCACCGGGGGAGCACCACGGCCCGGCGGCGGGACAGGCTGCCCGATCGCCCGCGGCATGACTCTGCCGCCAAGCTGTGCTATGCGCCCCGATTGAGATCAGGCACGATGGATGAAATCGGCCGTAAACCGCTTATATCAGTGCAACCATGACCCTTTCACTCGACCTCACCGCCGAAGGAGCCCGTGACGCCTTGCGTACCCGCGCCATGCCGGCCGAAAAACCGTCGCTGATTGGCCTGACACGGGCCGAGCTCGCCGAGGCCTTCATCGCTGCAGGCATCGTGCCGGAGCGTCAGGCAAAAATGCGCGCCCAGCAGCTCTGGCACTGGATGTATGTGCGCGGCGTTTCCGACTTCGCCGGCATGTTCAACATCTCCAAGGATCTGCGCGCCGAACTCGACAGGCATTTCACCGTCGCCCGGCCCGAGATCGTCGAGGAGCAGATTTCCGCCGACGGCACGCGAAAGTGGCTGTTCCGCTTTCCGCCGCGCGGCGCCGGCCGGCCGGTCGAGATCGAAACCGTCTATATCCCCGAGGAAGGCCGCGGCACGCTCTGCATCTCCTCGCAGGTCGGCTGCACGCTGACCTGCTCGTTCTGCCACACCGGCACGCAGAAGCTGGTGCGCAATTTGACGGCTGAGGAAATCCTCGCCCAGTTGCTCACCGCCCGCGACCGGCTCGGCGACTTCCCCGACCGCGACACGCCGGATGGCGCCATCGTGCCCGCCGAGGGCCGGAAAGTGTCCAACGTCGTCATGATGGGCATGGGCGAGCCGCTCTATAATTTCGAGGCGGTCAAGAAGGCGCTGCTGATCGCCTCCGACGGCGACGGACTTTCCCTGTCGAAGCGCCGCATCACGCTGTCGACCTCCGGCGTCGTTCCCGAGATCTTCCGCACCGGCGAGGAGATCGGCGTCATGCTGGCGATCTCGCTGCATGCCACCAATGACGATCTGCGCGACTTGCTGGTGCCGATCAACAAGAAGTATCCGCTCAAGGAGCTGATCGCCGCCTGCCGCGCCTATCCCGGCCTCTCCAACGCCAGGCGTATCACCTTCGAATATGTGATGCTGAAGGACGTCAACGATTCCATCGAGGACGCCAAGGGCCTGATCAAGCTGCTCAAGGGCATTCCGGCCAAGATCAACCTGATCCCGTTCAACCCGTGGCCTGGCACCAACTACCAGTGCTCGGACTGGGAGACGATCGAGAAGTTCGCCGACTACATCAACAATGCCGGCTATGCCTCGCCGATCCGCACGCCGCGCGGCCGCGACATCCTGGCCGCCTGCGGCCAGCTGAAGTCGGAATCGGAGCGCATGCGCAAGGTCGACCGGCTGGCGCTGGAAGCCATGATGATCGCGGGGCACGGCGAGGTGTGAGCCGTCTCGTCGCCTGCTCGAAGCGCTTCGCCATCATAACAGTCGGCTACGTCGCCGCTGTGCTCACCTCGATCCTGGTGCCGGTGCTGCTGATCGTTCTTCTGGCCGGGATCGAGGACGGCAACTGGTCGATCATTTTCACATTCGACTGGCTGGCCTCCTTCCCGCTCGCCGTGTTGACCGTCGCGATCTGCGCGCTGCTGATCGTCGGCCCGGCGATCTTCGTCGCCGAACGGCTGGCGCTGCGAGGATGGTTCTACTTTGCCGTCACGGGCGCGGTCACGTCGATCGTCTTCGGTGTTTTTGTCCCAGGCTCCGCCGGCGGCTTCGTTTTCAATCCGGGCTTCCTCGGTTTTCTGGCCGCGGCCGGCATTGCCGCCGGCTGGGTCTACTGGCTTCTGGCTGGACACAAGTCCGGTCATCTCACGGGCCGTGACCCCCGATGAACCGGCTCGTCGCTTATATCGTGCGCTTCGCCGTCATCCTGTTCGGCTACGCGGTCGCGTCGCTGGGGGCGAGCGCCTTCCTCAACATCCTGTTCCTGGCCTCGCTCGGCTACGCGCTGGCGCAAGCCCATCCGGCGGCGGCGGCATCGCTCTATTTTTCAATTCCTTTCGTCGCCCTGTTTGTCGCTTATTTCGGCTTCATGCCGGCCGCGATCATCATTTTGATTGCCGAGATCCTCGGCCGGCGCGACTGGCTGTTCTACGCGCTGGCGGGCGCGCTGGTGGCGGGAGTTTTCCTCGGTCTGGTCGACAATATCCGCGATTCCGCTTTTGCTGTCACCGAGACCAGCGCGATCATGGCGGTGCTCGGTGGCGGCATGGTCGGCGGCATCTTCTATTGGCTCAGCGCCGGCCGCTGGGCCGGAAGCTGGTGGAAGGACGAGAAAGCTCCTACTTCGCCTGGGCCGTCAGGATCTTGAGCGCGAAGGCCGAGAAAACGCCGGCGAAGAGATAGTCGACCACCCGCGTCACGCGCGGGCTGGCTTTCATCGCCGCCGAGAATTTTTCCGCCGCCAGCACCATGGGTGCCGTCACCGGGATCGACAGCACGATGAACATGGAGCCAAGGAAGAACAGCTTCCCGGGCGCGTTCGGATCGTGCGCGGAGACGAATTGCGGCAGGAAGGTCATGAAGAACAGGATGATCTTCGGATTGAGCAGGTTGACGCCGAGCCCCGCGGCCCAGCTGCGCAGCAGCGAGATCCGCGGGCCCGTCTTCTTTTCCGGCGAAAAGGCCGAGCCCTTGGCGATCGCCTGCCAGGCCAGGAAGACGAGATAGCCGGCGCCAAAGATCTTCAGCACGAAGAAAGCCATCGGCGAGGCGACGATCAGCGCCGAGACGCCGACCACCACCAGCGTGGTGTGGATCAGCGTGCCGCACAGCGCGCCGGCCATCGAGGCGAAGCCGGTGGCCCGCCCCTGGCTCAGCGTGCGCGACACGAACAGCGTCATATCAGGGCCTGGCGTGATCGCCAGGATCACGGTGGCGATGGCGAACTGGACCAGCGTGGCGGTGTCGGGAATGAAGGACATGGGCAGGCCTTTGGGTTGGGGACGTCAGGCTATAGAGGATGCCGCCCGTTCTTGCCAGCGGCCGGACGGCAAGAGTGCTGATCCAGCCCTGCTCGATCCTGGTGTCACCACCTGCCTCGTGTTCATCCCTTGCGCAGCCTGGAAGCGGCGTGATACCTCGCGCGCCGAGAACTCCTGTCGTGGAACTGCCAAATGTCCAAGATCAAAGACGTCAAGAAGGTCGTGCTCGCTTATTCCGGCGGGCTCGATACATCCATCATCCTGAAATGGCTGCAGACCGAACTCGGCGCCGAAGTCGTCACCTTCACCGCCGATCTCGGCCAGGGCGGCGAGCTGGAGCCGGCGCGCCGCAAGGCCGAGATGATGGGCATCAAGGACATCCGCGTTGTCGACGTGCGCGAGGAATTCGTCTCCGACTTCGTCTTCCCGATGTTCCGCGCCAACACCGTCTATGAAGGCACTTACCTGCTGGGCACCTCGATCGCGCGACCGCTGATTTCCAAGCACCTGGTCGAGATCGCCAGGGAGACCGGTGCAGACGCGATTGCCCACGGCGCCACCGGCAAGGGCAACGACCAAGTGCGTTTCGAGCTTTCCGCCTACGCGCTCAACCCCGACATCAAGGTCATCGCGCCGTGGCGCGACTGGTCGTTCAAGTCGCGCACCGACCTGATGAACTTCGCCGAACAGCACCAGATCCCGGTGCCGAAGGACAAGAAGGGCGACGCACCGTTCTCGGTCGACGCCAACCTCCTGCACTCCTCTTCCGAGGGCAAGGTGCTGGAGGATCCATGGGTGGAGCCGCCGGAATTCGTCCATCAGCGCACCGTGTCGCCGATGGACGCGCCAGATGCCGTCACCGAGATCGAGATCGAGTTCCTGAAGGGCGACCCGGTCGCGCTCAACGGCAAGAAGCTGTCGCCGGCGACCATGCTGGCCGCCCTTAACGACCTCGGCCGCGACAATGGCATCGGCCGACTCGATCTTGTCGAGAACCGTTTCGTCGGCATGAAATCGCGGGGTGTGTATGAAACGCCCGGCGGCGCCATCCTGATCGTGGCCCATCGCGCCATCGAATCGATCACGCTCGACCGCGGTGCGGCCCACCTCAAGGACGAGTTCATGCCGCGCTATGCCGAGCTCATCTACAACGGCTTCTGGTTCTCGCCCGAGCGCCTGATGCTGCAGGCGATGATCGACAAGAGCCAGGAAGACGTCGAAGGCACGGTGCGGCTGAAGCTCTACAAGGGCAATGTCATGGTCACCGGTCGCAAATCGAAGAAGACGCTCTATTCCGACGCGCTGGTCACCTTCGAGGACGACCGTGGCGCCTACGACCAGAAGGACGCCGCCGGCTTCATCCGCCTCAATGCGCTGAGGCTGCGGACATTGGCCGCGCGCAACCGCAACAGCTAATGCATGTCGCCCGGAAGTGTCCTCGGTTTCGGGACAACGACATGCATAAAATCAGAAGCTTACAGCACGTCGCGGCGAATCCTGTTCGCCGCGATATGCTGTAGACGGGATGCGCTGTCCCGGCCGATGCCTGGTGCCGCTGGTCCTTCTGGCGGCACCGGCCATGGCCGGTGATTTCAACCCTGCCTCGCTCGACCTTGCCGCCCTGATCGAGTGCCGGGCCGACGTGCCCAGCTATAACGGCTTTGCCCTCTGGCTGGCCGGCGAACCCGGCGCCGCGAAGGCGCTGAGCTGGAACGAGGGTCCGTCAGGCAATCCGTTCCTGCGGCAGTATGACTTGCCCGCCCCGGTCCATGTCTTCGGGCGCGAGACCGAGACAATCGTCTTTACCGCGACAGGGCCGATGGCGGTGCTTGATGGCATCGTCGCGCCGGACCTCGCCCGCCAGCTCGACGTCCCGGCGACGGTCTCGACGCCGGACAAGTTCCTCGGTGAGAAGGTCGTGGCCGAAAGCACCGAGCAGGTCGGCGGCGTGAGCCTTGCCACGCGCATCACGCTCAACGTCTCGACGGTCGAGTCCCATCCCGGCAAGACGCTGGCCGGCTGCTCCTATGCGCTCGACGTGAAATGAAAACCCGGCGCGAAGGCCGGGTTCTTCGTTCGATGCCGTGCGGTTCGATCAGTCGGCGTCGATCGCGGTGGCGATGCGGGCGATGGCCTGCTGATAGACGCTTGCGGAATTCCAGCCGGCGATCGCGCCCATATTCGACTGCGCGCTGGCGCCAGCCCGCCAACCGTGATCCTTGAGGAAGTTGGCGGTGGAGGCCAAAGCGGTGGCCTTGTCGCGCAGGTTTCCGCTGCCGACCGCATATTTCAGGACGTTTCCGGGCAGGAACTGCGTGTGGCCGATCTCGCCATGCATGGCGCCGACCGACGAGGCGGTCAACGCTCCGCGATCAACCAGCTTCAGGGCCGCGATGGCGTGCGGGTGGAAATAGTCGGGGCGACGGCAATCATAGGCAAGCGTCAAAATGGCGGAGACCGTGTTCTGGTTGCCCATGGAGGCACCAAAGCCGGTCTCCATGCCCCAGATGGCGAGCAGCACGCCCGGCGACACGCCGTAGTTCTGTTCGATCTGGTTGAACAGCGCCGCGTTCGACTTCTTCAGCGAACGGCCCTTGGAAATAATAGCGGACCCGCCACGGCGCTTCATGAAATCGTCCACCGAGCCGCTGAACGCCTTGTGGATAGCGCGGTCGGCGGAGATGGTCCTTGTTGCATAGCTCGCGCCGGCCAGAGCTGCTAGCCCCCTCGACCCGACACCTTCGGACTTGGCCTCGGCGGCAAAATCCTGTTTCCAGGCGTCGAAGCCGGCGCCGGTCTTGCCGCAGCTGGCCGCCGCTTGCGCGCCCGTTGCCAGCCCCAGCACCGCCACCACCGCGGCTGCTAAAATCCTACCCTTGGCAAGAAATGCCATGTTGTTCTCCTGGTTGCCTGATTCACGTCCCGATTGCGAATTTGCCAGCGAAACGCGCATTTGTCACCGTCTGTGGCGCGATGCTGGCGAATGCCGGGGAATTTGCCTACGATCAAGTGATTATTATGGCGAGGCCATGCATGAAAGACGTTGATGCCGGCCGTGGACCGCATCGGTGCGCCTGGACCAGCGAAGCGAGATAGTCTCGCCGGACCGCGGAACACCGGCCGGTGGCTCGCGTTTGGGCACGGGCCGCCATGCATCCTGTGCCCTTCTGATGAATTGAGACCGAGATGAAACTTTTCGACTGCCCGCATTGCGGCCACCGTCTCTATTTCGAGAACGCCCAATGCCTGAACTGCAGCAGTCTCGTGCTCTATGATCCCGAGCGCGCGCGCTTTGTCCTGTCCGGCGTCGACGGCGCCATCCAGTGCACCAATGCCGACGAATGCGCCTGCAACTGGATGGCCGAGCCGGGGCAGGTCTTCTGCCGTGCTTGCGTGCTGAACCAGCTGATCCCCGACCTCTCGGTCGACGGCAACCGCCGCCGCTGGATCCGCGTCGAGGCGGCGAAGAAGCGGGCCATCTATTCGCTGCTCGCCTTCGGCCTGCCAGTGGCGCCCAAGCAAAGCCCGACGGACGAAATCGGGCTGGCCTTCGACTTCCTCGCCGATCCGATCGGTGGCGGCCCGGGCGGCGAACGGATTCTCACCGGCCACGACAATGGCCTGATCACGCTCAACGTCGCCGAAGCCGATTCAGCCGAGCGCGAAAAACGTCGCGTCGAGATGGGCGAGAATTATCGCACGCTGCTCGGCCATTTCCGCCACGAGCTCGGCCATTATTACTGGGACCGCCTGATCCGCGACGATCCGCGAGGGCTGGAAGCGTTCCGTGCTTTGTTCGGCGACGAACGCGCCGACTACGAACAGGCGCTGAAGGCCTACTACGCCAATGGCGCCGCGCCCGACTGGCAGCAAGACCACATTTCGGCCTACGCCACCTCGCATCCATGGGAAGACTGGGCCGAGACCTGGGCCCACCATCTGCACATCACCGACACGCTGGAGATGGTCCATGCGTTGAACTTCCCGCTCGGCCGACTGGAGACGGTGGAGGCGGCCGAACTGCCGCGGGGCGATACCGGTGGCGGGCTGCAGGCAGCGCCCTCGGAGCCTGCAAAGACGCCCGAGCCCTTCGACAAGATTCTTGCCCGCTGGCTGGTGCTGTCGGAAGCCTCCAATTCGATCAACCGCTGCATGGGCCTGCCCGACCTCTACCCCTTCGTCATTTCGGACGTGACGGCGCAGAAACTGGCCTTTGTTCACGATCTTGTGACCAGCTTGCCGAAAGACACGGGAAATCGTGAGTTGGCTCGCGCGTTTTAACCGGAACGCATGCGCTGCTGCCCCGTTTTCGCTGGCGAGGGACCACGAAAACGGAGAGAAACCATGAAATCCGTATTGTTTCCCGCAATCGCCGGAGTGTTCACCATGATGTCGGGCGCCGCCTTGGCGGACACCGCCGTGTCGGCGGTCACCGATCTCAACGTGCGCGCTGGCCCGGGCCCGCAATATCCGGTGATCGGCGTGCTGGCCGCCGGCCAGTCGGCGACGCTCAATGGCTGCATCGAAAACAGCAAATGGTGCACGATCGCAGAAGCCGGCGGCCAGGGCTGGGTCTATTCCGACTACGTCACCGCCGATTTCGGCGGCAGCCGCGTGGTGCTGACGCAGCGGCGCTCCGCCGTTGCCGTCGTCTCGCCGCCGGACGACATCGGCAACTATTCCACCGAGTACACCGGAGCGATCGTCGCCGGCGAGCCGATCGACACCGTCGTCCGGCCTCCGGCCGAGGTCAGGACCTATGTCGACACCCATCGCCTCGACCCCGTCTATCTCGAAGGCGAGGTGGTGACCGGCGCAACCCTGCCCGACACCGTCGAGTTGCGCGAAATTCCGGACTACAAGTATCGCTATGTGTATGTGAACGGTCAGCCGACGCTGGTCGATCCGCAGACCCGGCGCATCATGTACGTGGTGCGTTGACAGGAGGCCAGAGGTCGCCGAAGCGGCCGCTGGCGACACTGGGAAGACCGTGCCGGCACCGGGCGGCGCTTGGGTGCCGCACGATCCGTTTGCGCGTATCCCTGGTGATATCGATTCCGATTCCCGAGGCTATCGGCTAGATCAAGGACAGCTGGATCAAGCAGCGATGGATTCGGATCGAGGACAAGCGTGACGATCGACGACACTGCCTTCGAGCGCTATCGCAACACGCCGAACGCCAGGACGACTTTGTTGCGCCTATTTCTGGGAACGCTGATCGTCGTCCTGTTTTGGGGCGCCACCACCGCGGCCGTGCTGTTGGGCGGCACACATGTCTACTTCGCCTGGCAGGCGGCGGCTTCGCCATATGGCATGGAGGGTTTTCTCGCCTCGCCCATCGGCATCCTCAGCGCGCTCACCTCCTTCGCCGGGATCTGGATCGGTCTGTGGATCGCCATGCGCTGGGTGCATGGCGAGCCGCTGTCGGCCCTCCTCGGCACCGGCCGCCGCGTATCGCGACCGGACTTCCTCAAGGGTCTGATCGCGGTGCTGATCACCTCGGCTTTGTCCGAAATCCTGCTCTATTTGCTGGCGCCGGGGATCGCTCGCGGCACGATCAGCCTGTCGTCCTGGCTGCTGTTCGCGATCCCGATCGTCGCGCTCACCTTGCTGCAGACCTCGTCGGAGGAGGTGCTGTTTCGCGGCTATCTGCTGCGCGGCCTCGCCAGCCGGTTCCGCAGCCCTTTCATCTGGGCGCTGCTGCCCGGCCTGCTGTTCACCTCGCTGCACTGGAGCGGCGGTTCGTCGGCCGCCATCAATGCCTGCGTGCTGGTCTCGATCGCCGCTTTCGCGCTGCTTCTGACGCTCATGGTCTACGCCACCGGCAATCTCGGCGCCGCACTTGGCGCCCATCTCGGCAACAACCTGACTGGCTTCCTGCTGATCTCGCATCAGCAGAGCTACAATTCCTTCGCCTTGTTCACCGCCAAGCCGCTCGAAGGGCCGGGATGGATGATGTCGGATGCAATTCTCATCGCCCTCATCGGCATCGCCTGCAGCTTGCTGACGATTGCTCTATTGCTGCACCCACGCTCGCCGCTCAGGGTCTCGGCCGAGGTCCCGAACGCTGTGGGTACGGCCTGATCGCGGTCCGGGAAACGGCGCGACACCGGCCTTGCCTTGACTCTCGCGCCGATTTCCTGTCTACAGCCCACCAATTCCGCGACGAGTATCCCTCCGAGCAAGCCGACCAGGACGCCGAAGCCTCTTTGAGGCCAAGTGCTGTAAACAGATCCTGGAGGCCAACACCCGGCAGCGCTGTGCGCCCCCGGGTGCTTTTTGGTTTTGGGCTTTTGCTTGGACTGGCTTGGAGACCGGGCGCGAACGCATTACCTCTCGGGCACCATCCGGGTGCCAGGGAAAAGGAAAACGAATGTTTGAATCGCTGCAGGAGCGCACAAGAGGCGTGGAGGGCCATCGGCCCGACAGGGATCACTATGACTCCAAGGCGCTCTCGCGCGGTGGGTTGATCAATGTTTGAGTCCCTACAAGAGCGCCTTGGCTCCATCCTGAACGGCCTGACCGGCCGCGGCGCGCTTTCCGAGGCTGATGTCTCGGCGGCGTTGCGCGAGGTGCGCCGTGCGCTGCTCGAGGCCGACGTGGCGCTGGAAGTGGTGCGTTCCTTCACCGACAAGGTGCGCGAGAAGGCCGTCGGCGCCGCCGTGCTGAAGTCGATCAAGCCCGGACAGATGGTCGTCAAGATCGTCCACGACGAGCTGGTCGACATGCTGGGCGCCGAGGGCGTCGCCATCGACCTCAATGCGCCTGCTCCGGTCGTCGTCATGATGGTCGGCCTGCAGGGCTCCGGAAAGACGACGACTTCGGCCAAGATCGCCAAGCGCCTGACCGAGCGGCAGAACAAGAAGGTCCTGATGGCCTCGCTCGACACGCGGCGCCCCGCCGCGCAAGAGCAGTTGCGCCAGCTCGGCGAGCAGGTCAAGGTCGCGACGCTGCCTGTGATAGCAGGCCAGAACCCGGTCGATATCGCCAGGCGCGCCGTGCAGGCGGCCAAGCTCGGCGGCCATGACATCGTCATCCTCGACACCGCCGGCCGCACCCATATCGACGAGCCGCTGATGGTCGAGATGGCCGACATCAAGAAGGTGTCGAGCCCGCACGAGATCCTGCTGGTCGCCGACTCCCTGACCGGCCAGGACGCCGTCAACCTGGCGAAAAGCTTCGACGAGCGCGTCGGCATCACCGGCCTTGTGCTGACCCGCATGGACGGCGACGGCCGTGGCGGTGCCGCGCTTTCGATGCGCGCCGTCACCGGCAAGCCGATCAAGCTGATCGGCACCGGCGAAAAGATGGATGGGCTGGAGGAATTCCACCCCAAGCGCATCGCCGACCGCATCCTGGGCATGGGCGACATCGTCTCGCTCGTCGAGAAGGCGGCGGAAAACATCGACGCCGAGCAGGCGGCGGCGATGGCCAAGAAGATGCAGTCGGGCAAGTTCGACCTGAACGACCTCGCCCAGCAGCTTCAGCAGATGTCGAAGATGGGCGGCATGGGCGGCATCATGGGCATGATGCCGGGCATGGGCAAGATGAAGGACCAGATGGCTGCCGCCGGCCTCGACGACAAGATGTTCGGCCGCCAGCTCGCCATCATCTCCTCGATGACCAAGGCCGAGCGCGCCAATCCCGATATACTGAAACACTCGCGCAAGAAGCGTATCGCCGCCGGCTCCGGCACCGATGCGGCCGAGATCAACAAGCTCTTGAAGATGCATCGCGGCATGGCCGACATGATGAAGGCGATGGGCGGCAAGGGCAAAGGCGGCGGCCTGATGCGCGGCATGATGGGTGGCCTCGCCTCCAAGATGGGCCTTGGCGGTATGATGCCCGGGGGTGGCATGGGCGGCATGATGGGCGGCGGCATGCCCGACCTGTCGAAGATGGATCCCAAGCAGCTCGAAGCCTTGCAGAAACAGGCGCAGGCCGCCGGCCTCGGTGGCATGAAGGGCTTGCCCGCCCCAGGCGGCGGCTTGCCGGGCCTGCCTGGCGGCATGAAGCTTCCCGGCCTTGGCGGTGGTGGCGGCCCGCCCGGTCTCGGCAAGAAAAAGTGAGGACGCTATGAACGAAGAAAAGGACATGGCCGACGCCCGCACCATCCTGGCCGGCTACCGCGCCTCGATCGACAACATCGATGCCGCCCTCATCCATATGCTGGCCGAGCGCTTCCGCTGCACCAAGGCGGTCGGCATGCTCAAGGCCGAGCATGGCCTGCCGCCGGCCGACCCGGCGCGCGAGCAGCAGCAGATCGCCCGTCTTCGCCAGCTGGCGAAAGATGCGCATCTCGACCCGGATTTCGCGGAAAAATTCCTCAATTTCGTCGTCCGCGAAGTGATCCGGCACCACGAACAGATCGCCGCTGCCAACGGCGTGACGAAAACCGGCTGACAATCAGCCTGAACAATCAACGAAATCAGAGCTTTTAGGAGAAAAGAAAATGGCACTGAAGATCAGACTGGCCCGTGCGGGCTCGAAGAAGCGTCCTTACTACCACGTCGTCGTCGCCGACGCCCGTTCGCCCCGCGACGGCCGGTTCATCGAGTCGCTCGGCTCGTGGAACCCGCTGCTGCCGAAGGACGGCGAGCGCATCAAGGTCGACGCCGACCGCGTCAAGCATTGGCTGTCGCACGGCGCCCAGCCGACCGACCGCGTGCTGCGCTTCCTCGATGAAGCCGGCCTTGCCAAGCGCGAAGCCCGCTCCAACCCGAAGAAGGCCGAGCCCGGCAAGAAGGCGCAGGAACGCGCCGCCCTGCTGAAGAAGGCCCAGGACGACGCCGCTGCCGCCGTCGCCGCGGCCGCTGCCGCACCAGCCGAAGCGGAAGCCGCCACCGCCGAGTAATCGCTTCCTATTCCTTGCGCAAACAGAACGGCGGGCCTGTGCCCGCCGTTTTGCTGTTTGCAATTGTCACTCACCTGCCCTTTGCTGTTTCCTTGGAAAAGCTTCTGATTTCCGGCTGAGGATCCAATGGGCGAACGAGCAGTCGCGGAGGAAATCCTGTCCGGCGTCGTCGCCGGAACCCTGTTGCGATGCGTCGATGCCACGACAGGTGTCGTGGTGCTGGGCGGATCGAGCGGCCGCGTCGATGTCGAGCGCGCACGACTGTTCGCCGATGTGGGCGTCTCTGCCCTTGCCCTCCGCTGGTTCGGCGGCGAAGGCCAGGTCCCAGGCATATGCGAAATCCCCCTGGAGACGTTTTTCGCCGCGACCGACCGGCTGGTCGGATTGGGGTGCCGGCGCATCATCTATGTCGGCACGTCCAAGGGCGCCGAGGCATCCTTGCTCGCGGCGGCGCATGACCCGCGCATCGATGCCGTGGTCGCGATCAGCCCGACATCGGTGGTCTGGGGAAACATCGGGCCGGGCCGCGACGGCATCAGCTGGCCCGAGCGGTCGTCATGGACGCTGAAGGGGGTTCCATGCCCGTTTGTTCCAACAGACCCGGATTGGAGGGCAAGCTACCTTGATGGCCTTGTGTCCTATCGAGGGCTTTTCGAACACTGCCTGGCAAGATTCAAACAGGAAGCGGACAGGGCCGCCATTCCCGTCGAGGTAGTTTCGGCGGAGATCGTGCTGGTCGCGGGCGGCGGCGACGCGCTGTGGCCATCCCTGGATTTCGCTCGATCGATCGTCCGGCGTCGAAAAGACGCCGGAAAGGCCACACGCCTCGTTTCGGCTCCCGACGCCGGCCACCGCATTCTCCTGCCAGGTGAAACCACGCCGCGCTCAAGCTCGCATGCCCATGGCGGCAATGACCGCGCCGATGCGGCTTTGGGGCGCGACGCCTGGCAATACGTCCGGGAGCTCCTGTAGCGCGCGCCGTGATAGTGCCTCAAACGAGTTGCAATCAATTCATCGATCGAAAACGGCGGGTCAAAAGCCCGCCGTTTGCTCTTCATTTTTGCCATGCGGTCGTTCAATAACCGCTTGGGCAGCGATCGACATAGGTATGGCCATTGCGGTCGCGATAGCGGCAACGGCCCGGCTCGCTGGCCCGGCCGATCAGCGCACCGGCTACGGCCCCGACGGCACCGCCGACAACCGCGCCTTGCACCGGATTATTGGCGACCGCCGCGCCAACCGCGGCACCGCCGAGGCCACCGACGGCAGCACCTTTTTCCGTTTGCGAACAGGCGCCGAGCGCCGTCGTCAGCACCAGAATGGTCAGGATTCTCTTCATTTGTCGTTCCTCTCACTTGCGGATCGCCGTCTCGCCGCCAAGTCCCTAACTCTCAGACGGCTAATTTGATCCCGAGAAGAATGAAGATCGCGACGACACCTGGCAGCGATTGGCGCGGAACGGCTAGCGGCTGAACGGGATCAGAGCGCGCACTTTGGGGTCACGCAGATAGAGGCCGCCCCAAAGGATGATGCCGAGATAGACGCCGAACAGCGTGTGCGAAAACAGCGGATTGCCGATACGCGCATTGGTGGCGATGGCGCCGCCCATATAGGCGGTGAGCAGGATGGCGCCGAGCACGGAGGTGCGCGGCAGGGCGTAGAGCGCGGTCGAGACCAGGCCGATGATGCCCAGCATGCGCGCGACATTGGCGTCGGCCGGCCAGCCGAGCGGCACCATCGTCTGGGTGACGATATCGAGCGGTGGCAGCTTGATGGCGCCGTCGAAGATCATGAACAGGACGATGAGGCCGCTGAGCACGCTGCCGGTCCACAGGACGCCGGACGAGACAGGCGCGGTTTGAGAAATGCTCATTGGTGGTCCCTCCTGATGGTTAGCCCCGTTTTCAGCGGGGTCGAACCAAGGACGTGCCGTGAGGCGGCGATCCGACACGTGTCTGGATTGTCTTGGCGCCGATTTCCACCATGCTGCGGACTCTGCTGCCAGCAGAGCTATCGGCATTCGTCCATGGCGGCTATTGAGGAGCGGGCAGTGCACCAGGCGAGACGACAAATGACCGGCGAGACCGATCTGAGGACATTGTTGGCGTCGATGACGCCGAAATTGCTTGATGGCACCTATGTCTTTGCCACGCTGGCGCCGCACGTGCCGCTGCCCGAAGGCCTGGAGCCGGTGATGGTGTTTCGCGAGCGCGAGGGCACGACGCTGATCGTGACCGAGGAAGCCGCCCGGACCACGGGGCTGGAGGCTTCGTTCCGCTGCCGGATGATCACGCTGAACATCCACTCATCGCTCGAAGCCGTCGGCTTCCTCGCCGCCATTACCGCGCGCCTCGCCGCCGCCGGCATGGGCGTCAATCCGGTCTCGGGTTTTTACCACGACCATCTGTTTGTGCCGGCCGGGCGGGCGGAGGAGGCGATGGCGGTGCTGCGCGAACTGAGTATGGATAGCGCGAGTTGAAATCGGCGCAGAGCGGCTTTGACGGCTAATCTCATGACTCGGCAGCGCCAAAGCATGGCCGGCGCTGCCCCTTGTATCTGCACGGAGGAAACTTTGTGCGAGAAGAGCGACTGAGCCTCGAACCGGATGGCCATCCGATTCGAGGCTTGGCGAAGTCGCCCGACACC
>NZ_AZUY01000058.1 GCF_000513935.1 Mesorhizobium sp. WSM3626
CGTAGTCCCAAAACCGCTTCGCACTTTTGGGCGACACGCCTTTGTTGTGTGCGTGTCGTAGTCCCAAAACCGCTTCGCACTTTTGGGCGACACGCACTGGCGGTCCCAATTTCGCCCCCTTTCTGGTAACCTTCGACAACTCTCTCCGAACGCCAAGGGAATCGCGACCGCGAATGCATTTGAAACGGCACGCAATCATGCTGGCTTCGGCCTTGGCGGCGACCCTTGCCGCGACAGGACCCGCCCAGGTGCATCCGCACGTCTTCGCCGAGGCACGCCTCGACGTGATCCTGTCCGCGGATCACCAAAGTGTGAAAGCGTTGCGCCATCTGTGGCGCTTCGACGACCTGTTTTCGAGTACGGTGATGATGGAGTTCGACAAGAACTCCGACCTGAAGCTTGACGACAAGGAGCTGAAGGAGGTCGCCGATACCGTTCATGCCTCGCTGGCCGAGTTCAATTATTTCCAGCTCGTCACGCAGAACGGCAAGGACCTAACGATGGTGCCGCCGCCGCATCTGATGGCCAATTTCGACAACGACCAGTTGATCATCCTGTTCGAGTCCGAACCCAAGGTGCCGATCAAGCTGACCGGCACGGTCGACATCGGTGTCTACGATCCGACCTTCTACACGGCGATCGACTTCACCGAGGATTCCAACATCACGGTTGAAGGCTTGCCGTCGAATTGCACGAGCAAGGTTATCCGGCCGGACCCTGACGAGGCGATCAAGGAAAACCAGAAGACCCTGACGGATGCTTTCTTCAACGATCCGACAGGCACCGATATGAGCAAGATCTTTGCCACCAAGCTCGAACTGACCTGCCAGCCAGAAGGATAGATCCGGTGAACCTGATCGGGAACTGTTCGAAACCGTCCCTGCGTTTGGCATTCGGCCTGATGGCCCTCACCTTTGCCGTGATGCATTTCGCCAATGCCGCGCACGCCCAGAGTTCGCTCGGCATCGGCGTCAATGACGGCATGGCACCGACCACCGGTCCGTTCGCCCATATCCTGATGTGGATCAATCTCAGGCAGCAGGAATTCTATCGCGCGCTGGCGACAGCCATGAAGGCGATGCGCCAGGACAACAGCAAGCTCTGGGTGCTCATCGGCCTGTCCTTCGCCTATGGCATTTTCNACGCCGCCGGCCCCGGCCACGGCAAGGCGGTGATCTCCTCCTACATGGTGGCAAACGAAGTGGCGCTGAAGCGCGGCATCCTGTTGTCCTTCGTCTCGGCTCTGTTGCAGGGCCTGACGGCGATCCTGGTGATGCTGCTGGCCTATTTCGTCCTGCGCGGCACCACCATCTCGATGACCGATGCGGCCTGGTTCATGGAGATCATGAGCTTTGCCCTGGTCACCCTCTTTGGCGCCTGGCTTTTGTGGCGCAAGCTCGGTCCAGCCGTCCTGCGCCTGTTTGGCAAGGGGCCGGCCTACAGCCTGTCCGCGGCTCACGCAGGTCATTCCCACGCGGGCCATTCTCATGCCGGCGGCCATTCGCATGGCGCCCACGACCATGCTGCGCACGCACATTCCCATGCACTTCACGCGCATGACGACCATGACCATGCGCATGGCCATTCGCACGATCACCACGACGACCACGGCGCGCACGACCACCATCACGCCCATGGCGGGCACGACCATGGCGCGCACGATCATGCGCATCGCGACCACGCCAGCGGCGAGGTCTGCGAAACCTGCGGCCACTCGCATGCACCCGATCCGGCGCTGCTGTCGGGCGACCGCTTCGATTGGCGCACGGCATGGTCGGCGGTGGCTGCGGTCGGCATCCGCCCCTGCTCCGGCGCGCTGATCGTCCTGAGCTTCGCGCTTCTCAACGGGCTCTGGCTCGGCGGCCTGCTGTCGGTGCTGGCGATGTCGATTGGAACCGCCATCACCGTCTCGGCGCTGGCGACGCTGGCCGTGACAGCCAAGAACTGGGCGGTGTATTTCGCCGGCGACGGCCGCATGGGCAACCGCATCCACTCGATCGTCGAGATCGGTGGCGCGGCCTTCGTGTTCCTGTTTGGACTGCTGTTGCTGTCAGCGAGCCTGACGGGCGGCGTCTAGACCCATCCAACCCATTGGAACGGGATAGGCGCCGCAACGCCTAACCGGCGATCTTGCCGCCCAGCTCATCCTCGATATGAACGCGGATGATCTCATCAAAACTTTTCTCGGCGCTGAAGCCAAGCTCCCTTGACCGCCGTGCCTCGAACCGGGTCGGCCAGCCCTTGACGATCGCCCAGATCGTCTCGTCGGGCACCTCGCGGATCAGGCTTGCCGCCTTCGATCCGGCGATGCGTTCCAGCGCCTCGATCTGCTCGCCGACGGTGACGGCGACGCCCGGCATCGTCAGGTTGCGGCGCGGCCCGACGGCGGCACCGTCGATGCCAGCCGCGTGGATCAGGAAATTCACCGCAGAACGCGGGCTGGCATGGGTGTGCAGCACCGAGCGCGGCACCGGCAGGATCGCCTCCTGCCCGCTCAGCGGTTCGCGGATAATGCCGGAGAAGAAGCCGGAGGCCGCCTTATTCGGCTTGCCCGGCCGCACGCAGATCGTCGGCAGCCGGATGCCGATGCCATCGAAAAAGCCGCGCCTTGAATAATCGGCGAGCAGCGCTTCGCTCATCTGCTTCTGCGTGCCGTAGGAGGTCAGCGGCGTCGGGTGGAATTCGTCCGGAATGACATCCGGGAACGGCGCGCCGAACACCGCGATCGACGAGGTGAAGACGACGCGCGGCGCGAACCCCGCCAGGCGGATGGCGTCGAACAGCGCGCGCGTGCCGTCGAGGTTGACGCGGTAGCCGAGTTCGAAATTCGCTTCCGCCTCACCCGACACGATGCCGGCGAGGTGGAAGACGACGTCCGGCCGCGACGCAACCAGGCTTTCCGCGGCGCCTGCTTCGGCAAGGTCACCCGTGTGCGGTGCGACGCTGACGCCGTCCATGGCTGGCGCCTGCGCCGGCACGATGTCATGCAGATCGAGCGCGGTGATCTTCTTGCCGCGCAGTGTGCCGTCCTTGGCCAGCCGGGCGATGAGTTTGCGGCCGACCATGCCCGCCGCGCCAGTGATCAGAATGCGCATGTCCGATATCCCTTACTTGTCCCGATTTTTGCGCTGGCTGCGCGCGCGCAGCCAGAACACCAAGAAGAACGCCAGCACGAAGGCGGTGCCGAAGATACCCGCCAGCACGGTCGAATAGTTGCCGAGTGCCAACATCACGGTCGGCAGGTAGAATGCGGCAATGCCGAACAGAAGCATGATCCAGACCGCCGCGATGGCCGCATTGCGCGTGTCGCGGTCCATCATGCCGGACCGGAGCGGCGATCGTTCATCGGGCTGAGTTTCAAAGCTGGAGAACTCCTGAGGCAGGTCCGATCAATGATCATCGATCGGGCCTAGTGACAGTGGCCGTGATGCGGAGCCGCATCGTGCCCGTGCTTATGGTCGTGGCCGTCGCCATCGTCGGCGCAGTGGCCGAATTCCGGTTCCACGGTGGCATGGCTGATGCCGTGCTCGCTGGCAAGCCGCTTCTTGATGGCGCTGACCGCCTGATGCGCGTCGACGCCCTCGTCAAGGCAAGCGTGCAGGGTCGCCATGCTGCTCGTGCCGTCGATCGACCAGATATGCATATGGTGCACTTCGCGCACGCCCCGGACGGTTGTCTGGATATCCCCGGCGATCAGGTCGCGGTCGAGGCTTGGCGGCACGCCTTCGAGCAGGACGTGGGCGGCGGCGCGCATCAGCGACCAGGCGGTGGACAGGATCAGCAGCGAGACCAGCACGGACAGGATCGGGTCGATCGGCGTCCAGCCGGTCGCCAGGATGACCAGTGCCGCCACGATCGCGGCGGCAGAGCCGAGCAGATCGCCAAGCACATGCAGGATGGCGCCGCGCATGTTGAGGTTGTCTCGATCGCCGCCATGCAGCACCAGGAAGGAGCCTATATTGACCAGCAGGCCGAGGATCGCCACCACCAGCATCGGACCGCCCAGCACCGGTGCAGGTGTCAGCAGGCGATTCCATGCCTCGTAGACGATCCACAGCGCGATGACGAAGATGGCGATGCCGTTGGTGTAAGCCACCAGCGTCTTGACCCGGCCGAAGCCGTAGGTGAGCTGGCCGGTCGCCGGCCGGCCTGCCAGATGGAAGGCATACCAGGCCAGGCCGAGCGCAATGGCGTCGGCGAGCATGTGGCCGGCATCGGCCAGCAGCGCCAGCGACCCCGTAAACAGGCCGCCGAGCGCCTCGGCGACCATGAAGCCGGCGGTAAGGCAAGCCGCGATCAGCACGCGCTTCTTGTCGCTCGAGCCATGCACATGGCCAGCGCCGTGATCGTGCCCGCCGTGGTCGTGCCCGCCGTGGTCGTGGGTATGGGCCAAATGACAAACTCCCGTTAAGCGCCGAATTCCGCGCGAAAATCCTCCAGGCGGCGCTTCTGCTGGCCATCGGCGTCGAAGTTGGCTGGATCGAGCCAGGCTTCATAAGCCTTGCACAGAGCTGGCCATTCCTTGTCGATGATCGAATACCACGCGGTGTCGCGGTTTTCACCCTTGACGATGAGATGCTGGCGGAAAATGCCCTCGAATTTGAAGCCGAACCGTTCCGCCGCGCGCTTCGACGGCTCGTTGCGGTTGTTGCACTTCCATTCGTAGCGGCGATAGCCGAGTTCGTCGAAGATGTATTTCATGAACAGGAACTGCGCTTCCGTCGCCGCCGGCTTGCGCGAGATGAGCGGTCCCCAGTAGATGTTGCCGATCTCGATGACGCCATAGGCCGGATCGATGCGCATCAACGTCTGGCGTCCCGCGATCCTGCCGCTCGCCTTGTCGATGACCGCGAAGAACAGTGGATCCTCGCTGGCCTCCACCTTGTCCAGCCAGGGCTGGAAGGCGGCGCGGGTTTCCGGCGGATAATCGGGCAGCCAGGCGAAGCGGCCGTCGACATCGGCTACGGAAGACGCTTCATAGAGGCCGTCGCCGTGCTTCGCGGCACTCAGCGGCTCGAGCCTGACATAGCGGCCCTCCAGCACCTTGCGCTCGGGCCGCGGACGCGGTTGCCAGTCTTTGAGATTTTCCGACACCGAAAGCTCCAATCCGTTTGACTTTTGCGAGCGGACGCTCACAAAAACGCTGCCGCACAGTAAGAACCACAGGGACGGGAAAAATGCTCCACACGATTTCGGCCTTCGACCGTCTCGGCGAGGAAAATGCGTTCGCGGTGCTGGCGCGAGCAACGGCACTTGCCCAACAGGGCCGCGACATCGTCAACCTCGGCATCGGCCAGCCAGACTTCAAGACGCCGCAGCACATCGTCGAGACGGCGATCAAGGCGTTGCGTGACGGCCACCATGGCTACACGCCGGCCAACGGCCTTTTGGCGACGCGCGAGGCGGTGGTGCGCCGCACGCTGACCACCACCGGCGTCGAAATCTCGCCTGAGGCGGTGATGATCATGCCCGGCGGCAAGCCGACCATGTTCGCCGCCATCCTGATGTTCGGCGAACCGGGCGCCGAGATCCTCTATCCCGACCCCGGCTTTCCCATCTACCGCTCGATGATCGAATTCACCGGTGCGACCCCCGTTCCCGTGCCGATGCGCGAGGAAAACGGCTTCGCCTTCTCGGCGCAAGAGACACTGGCGCTGATTACGCCGAAGACCAGGCTCCTGATCCTCAACTCGCCGGCCAACCCGACCGGTGGCGTCACGCCCCGGGCCGAGATTGAAAAACTAGTCAAGGGGCTGGAGAAGCACCCAGATGTCGCCATCCTCTCCGACGAGATCTACGATGTCATGACCTATGACGGCGAGACGCATTGCTCGCTGCTCGGCTTTCCCGAGATCCGCGACCGGCTGATCGTGCTCAACGGCTGGTCGAAGACCTGGGCGATGACCGGCTGGCGCATGGGCTGGTCGATCTGGCCGAACGGCGACAAGGGCGGCCATCTCTACGATAAGGTGCGCAAGCTGGCGGTCAATTGCTGGTCCTGCGTCAACGCGCCGAGCCAGTTCGCCGGCATCGCCGCGATCGACGGCCCGCAGGACGATGTCGACAAGATGATGCGCGCCTTCGACAACCGCCGGAAGATCGTGGTCGACGGCCTGAACGCCCTGCCAAACGTCTCCTGCATCACGCCCAAGGGCGCATTCTATGCCTTCCCAAATGTCTCGAAAACCGGTTGGAAGGCCAAGAAGCTCGCCTCGGCGCTGCTCGACGAGGCCGGTGTGGCGCTGATCGGCGGCCCCGATTTCGGCATTCTCGGCGAAGGCTATATCAGGCTCTCCTACGCCAATTCCGAAGAGAACATCCTGCGCGCCCTGGAACGGATTGGAGCGTTTCTGGCGAAGTGAGGCTCAGCGTCCGCCGCGCGAGCCCAGATAGGGTGCCGCCGCCTTCCATGACGGTGTCATGAGCCGTCCGGAGGCGCTTGGCCAAGGCTGGGCGGGCAGGCCGAAAACGGCTACGACTTCCCTGCATCAGGGACCAAATGAGGGAATCTCGGATGTTCTATGCAATCCTCGCCTATCACGTGGAAGACGCGATCAAGGCGATGACGCCGCAGGAAGATACGGCGCTGATGGCCGAGTTGCTGAAGATAAACACCCGGCTTCACGAGGAAGGCACGCTTGGACCGTCCGCGCGTCTGGGGGCAACACAGGATGCCTGCACCCTGCGCGGCCCAGGCGACGGCATGATTGTCGACGGCCCCTTCGCCGAAACCAAGGAACAGTTGCTCGGCCTCTATGTCGTCGACTGCGCCACGAGAGAGGACGCCATCGCGATCGCCCGCGACCTTCGCCGCGTCAATCCTACCGCCGTTTACGAGATCAGGCCCATTTTGCTTTTCAAGCCCGGCGTGCCGCTGGCTGGCAAATGAACCGGCGGCGAAAGCCCTGCCGGCGGCTCACCCGCGCCCGACGAATGGCATCTTGGTCGCCATCACCGTCATGAACAGCACGTTGGCGTCGAGCGGTAGGCTGGCCATGTGCACGACCGCATCGGCGACGCGCTGGACATCCATCACCGCTTCGGCGGCGATCGAGCCATTGGCCTGCGGCACGCCGACGGTCATCGGCTGCGCCATGTCGGTCAGCGCATTGCCGATGTCGATCTGGCCGCAGGCGATGTCAAAGGGGCGGCCATCCAGCGCCAGCGTCTTGGTCAACCCCCTAATGGCGTGCTTGGTCGCCGTATAGGGGACGGAGCCCGGACGGGGCGCATAAGCCGACACCGAACCGTTGTTGATGATACGGCCGCCCATCGGCTTCTGCTTGCGCATGGCGCCGAAGGCGGCGCGCGCGCACAGGAACGAGCCGGTGAGATTGACGCCGACGATATCGTTCCACACCTCGACCGGTATCTCGTCGATGGGCGTCGACTTGTAGCCCATGCCGGCATTGTTGAAGAGCAGGTCGACGCGGCCGAAAGCCTCCGCCACCGTCTCGAACAGATCGTCGACCTCGCCGGCCTTGCTGATGTCGCAGGAAACCGCCAAAGCCCTGGCCTCGGTCGGGCCGATCTCGGCGATCGCGGCATCCAGCACCGGCTTGCGGCGCCCGCAGAACACCGTGTTCCAGCCCGCCTGGAGCAATGCCGTGGCGACGCTCTTGCCGATCCCGGTGCCGGCGCCGGTGACGATGGCGGTTTTTTGCTCGGTCATGGCAGTTGTCCTCCGGCAGCGCTGTGCGTGCTCGCCTGATCTACAAGTTTGGTTCGGGTGGAGAAGGCATCGCAAATGATGGCGGCGATGGCAAGCGCGGCCACCGGGACATGCCCTCGAAAAGTGAAACCCGTTTCTTTGGAGGGAAGCCGGCGAGCGCCGACAAAAAGGGCGGTCATTGGCGACCGCCCTGATCTGAACCGGGCTTGGGAGGAGGAAAAGCCGATCCGACTGTGTAGAATGATGCGCTTCCTGAGTTAACGAAAGGTAAACGCCTCCAGGGCCTCTTGCCAATCCGGGCTACCAGCGCGGATTGGGTGACGTACCCTTGGCGGCGGGCACTTTCGCCGCCGAAACCGTCGCCTCGACATGGTCGATCAGCGCATCCGGCAGGCCAAGCCGCCCGGCAAGCAGGTCGAGGTAACCGCGCTCGGCGCGCGTGTCGGGGTCGATGGTGAGGCGCGACGCCGTATAGAGCTCGAGCTTCTGCGCGTCGGTCCTGGCGCCGGCCACCAGCGTGTCGAGGTCGAGCGGGCTCTCCAGCTCCGCCATCAGGAATTTTTCCGCATCGGTGCCGATCCCGGCGAGGTTGAGCTTGCCGGCGATCTTCTGGCGTTCCTCGTCGTCGACATGGCCGTCGGCCTTGGCCGCCGAGATCATCGCCCGGACCAGGGTCAGCGTGAACTCATCCTCGCCTTGCGGCGCCTGCGAGGGGTGGAAGGCGGTGTCCTTGGGTGGCGGCAGCAATTCCGGCTCGCCGGCGGCGGGCGCCTGTTCCGGTGCGTTGCCGGCCTTGTAGTTCTGATAGGCCTTGTAGGCGAGACCACCGATGGCGGCCAAGCCGCCGAGCTTCACCGCGGCACCCGTCACCTGCCGGCCGGCGCCGGTCCCAAGCAGCACGGCAGCCAGCGCACCGGCGGCCAGCGGATTGTCCTTGGCCATCTGCACCGCTTGCCCGGCCTTGTCGCGGACCGTGCCGCTGGTCCCGGGAACTTGCGAGCCGAGCAGATCGTCGAGAAGCTTCTTGGGATCGAACATCAATGCCTCCAGGATTTGCCCGGCCGAACGGGCAGGTTTCGACGCCGAAGACGTAGGTCCCGAAGCTTGATATTGCAATGACAGGCGACCCGGTTTGCCCGGCCCCGGCGCCTCGATCAGGATCCGATATGCGGTCCCCTGCCCCGGGCTTGCGCAAGCTCGACCTGGCGCTGGCGCTCTGCGTAGCGCTTGCGGTCCTCATCCGAGCGGGCATCGAAGCAGTGCGGGCACGAAACCCCGGCGGCATATTTCGGCGACACCAGCTCGCTCTCCGTCAGCGGATGGCGGCATGCGCGGCAGAGTTCCGCGTCGCCCTCCGCGAGGCCGTGCGACACCGAAACCCGTTCGTCGAAGACGAAGCACTCGCCCTGCCACAGGCTCTGCTCCGCTGGAACATCCTCGAGATATTTGAGAATACCGCCCCTGAGGTGGAACACGTCCTCGAAGCCGAGCGACTTCACATAAGCGGTCGCCTTTTCGCAGCGTATGCCGCCTGTGCAGAACATCGCCACCTTGCGCCCTTCGAGATCCGCCCGGTGCGCTTCCACCCAGGCCGGGAATTCGCGAAAGCTCGCCGTCGCCGGATCGACGGCGCCCTTGAAGGTGCCGATCGAGACCTCATAGCCATTGCGCGTATCGATGACGATCGTGTCGGGCTGCGAGATCAGCGCATTCCAGTCGCCCGGCTCCACATAGGTGCCCGCGCTTTTCGCCGGGTCGATGGTCTCGACACCCATGGTGACGATCTCGCGTTTCAGCCGCACCTTCATGCGGTGGAACGGCATGGCCGCGGCACCGCTGTATTTGACCTCGAGACCCGACAGGCCGTCGATCGCTTCGATGTATTCGATCAGCGCGGCGATCGCTTCCTCGCTGCCCGCGACGGTGCCGTTGATGCCCTCATGCGCCAGGAGCAGCGTGCCCTTGATCCCGCGCCCGCAGCAGAAGGCCGCAAGCGGCGCGCGCAATGCCTCGAAAGCGTCAAGCCGGGCAAAGCGGTAGAGCGCGGCGACGCGGACTGGCTGGGATGGCGCGGGCAGAGTTGTCATCGCCAGAGCAACTAGACGCTCGCAGAAGCCGATTCAAGGTGAAACGGGCTCGGGCTGGGTAAATGTCTCAGTGTGAATTTTGGATCAACCTGCAGATCGTGAAATAGACCACCACATGCGTTGCTTCGAACATCGTTAGCGTAACGACAAAGGCTCCGACGAGAATAACTGAAGGATATCGGTCGAACCATGAGGGCGGCGCGCCATCGCTCTCGTTGAGGATAGCAAGGGCCTGGTTCCAAACGGCGAGAAAACGAAGTACGGTCCACACAGCGGCCCATGCCACGACGAATTCAAGGGGCAATGCTCGGAGAGCAAAGTAAATCGGGCCGATTAGAGATACGATTGGAAAAAGAACGTTCATCTGTTGGGCGCTTTTTGTAATGTCCACGCGGTCCGTGTTTCGGCGCAACCTTGTCCATCTTCCCGCAAAGATCATCCATAGACCAGAGCGTCTTGGACATGCCAGCGGCCATTGCCGGCGTCATTTTTAGCGTCTTGTGCATTTTGATAAAGTTGTACCAAACCGTGTAGATCGCGGCCATGTGACGTGGTTCTCGAACTTCTTTGAGAACGCATTGGTCAAACGCGTGAATCAGCGCATCTGCATACGCGTGGGCTGCTCGTCATGGCCTTGTCGGGAAAGAACCTTTAAGCTCGGCGGCAACACGTGACATCGCGCCGCGACCGGTTTCGTGGACAGGGCAATACCCGCCTGCTAATCGGTTGAAATGCCCCTCGATGCGGCCCTCGACAAGGAGAGACAGATGCCCAGCAAGACCGAGAAACTCCTGTCGCTCCTCAATGGCCAGCCTGTCATTCCGGTGTTGAAGATCGCCAATGTAGCCGATGCGGTGCCGCTGGCCCGTGCTTTGGCGCGCGGCGGTTTGCCCGCGATCGAGATCACGCTCAGGACCGCGGATGCGCTCGAAGCGATCCGTCGCGTGGCCGGCGAGGTCGAGGGGGCCATCGTCGGCGCCGGCACCATTCTGGACAGCAAGCAGTTCGACGAGGCAGCCGGTGCCGGTTCGCGATTTATCGTCAGCCCCGGCATCACCCGCGAGCTTCTGGCTGCCGCCGCCGGCAGCGAGGTTCCGTTGCTGCCCGGCGCCATCACGCCCGGCGAGATCATGGCCGCGCGCGAAGCCGGCCTGCGCTTCCTGAAATTCTTCCCCGCCGAGCAGTCCGGCGGCATCGCTTCGCTCAAGGCCTTCGCCTCGCCGCTGGCCGACGTCAAATTCTGCCCGACCGGCGGCATCACCGGCAAGAACGCCGCCGACTATCTCGCTTTGCCCAATGTCATTTGCGTCGGCGGCTCGTGGGTGGCGCCCGACGACTTGGTCAAGGCCGGCAAGTGGGACGAGATCGAAGCGCTCGCACGCGCCGCCAGCAAACTCGCGAAATAACCTTTCCGGGCGGCCCGAAAAAACCGGCCGACTGGCGTCGACCGGGCCTCTTTGACCGGCTGGGGGGTGCGATCCGTTGCAGACCCTTGACCGTCTGCTTGGGGTGGTGCCGCCAGTGCGTCACGACCCTGGTGCGGCAGCACTTCTCCATCATGTGCATATGATTGTCGGTCTGACGACAAGCCGCGCCTGATCCTGCGGCATCAGGCACCACCTGCATCGCACCTCTGGACAGCAAAAAGCCGCGCGGGTCGCCCGGCGCGGCTTCAGCAATATTCCGGGCTGTTCGCTACTTCGTCTGGAAACGGGCGACCGACAGGAACTTGACGGCATTGCCGGTGAAACGGTTGGCGTCGGCCATCTGGTTGCCCGCCTGGAAGCCAGTCGTATAGACCTCGCTCGGCGGCGTATGCACGATGTTGTAGGCGTAACCCGGCGCGGTCGTCGCGCTCGAAACGGTGGCAACGTTTTCGCCGCTGGTCAGCGCCCAGCGGGCGGCCTGCGGAGCAGCGGCAACCACCACGGCCCTGGGGACGGGTTTCTGGTCGCGGACGGTGGCCCTGGCTTCCTTGCGGGTCGTCTTCACACCAGCGCCGATCGCGGCGACCGGATCGGAACCGGCAGGACGGGCGGCAACAGCCTGGCGCGGCGAGGCCGCATCGACACCAGACGGATCGTTGAAGGCCGAACGCGGTTCTTCGGCCAACGAGGCCACCTGATATTCGTCGGCGGTGCCGACCTGGGCATTGGCCTCGTCGAGCACGGCCTTGACGGCGTCCGGCTTGGTCGGCTCGGGACGCGCTGTCGGCAGCACGGAGAACGCATCCGTCGCGGTCTTGCCCTGGTCAGCCGTTTCGGCCAGCGCCATCAGCACATCCTTGCTGGGCGGCGGTGCGAGGTCCGCCGGCAGCGAGCGCTCGGGGCGCCATGTCGGCAGTGGGATGTTGTTGAGGGCGACCTGCGCCGGATCGGCGGCCGCGGCTTCCGCGATGGCTGCCGGATCGGACTTGCCGAAAGGCATGTTCGCCGGTGCCTGAGCCGTCGCCACTGCCTGTTCGGTGGTGGCCGTCGCATCCGCCGTGGTGAAGGGAACATTCTCAGGCGGCTGCGCGCCGACATCGGCCTTCGGCCGCGGCGCGAAATCGGGCAGCGGGATTTCCTTGGCCGGCAGCGCCGCGATAATCGTCTCCGGCGTGTTCTTCTCCGGTTCCGGAGCCTGCTCATCGGCAACCTGCGGAATGTCGGCCCGTTGGGCATTCTCGGGGGCTACGATGGCGATGCCAGGCACGTTGCTGCTCTTGGCGGCGGCGGCCGGCTTCAGATTTCTAGCCTTGGGCGCAGGTGCGGCCGAAGCGGTCTCCACGTCGGCGCTGTCGTCGGCCTCGTCGTCGCCACCGCCGCCGAACAAGGCAGAGAGGAACCCGCCGGATTTCTTGCCGCTGCCGCCGGCGCTGGCCATCTCGATATTCGGTGTGCCGGAACCCTTGCGCGATTGGTAGGAGGCCAGCGCCTGTTCATAGCCGGGCAGCGGCCGGCCGTCGCTCGGCACATGCAGCGTCTTGCCATTGGGGAACAGGCTGACCAGTTCCTGGCGGCTGATGCCGGGCCAGTGGCGCACATTGCCGACATCCATGTGGACGAACGGCGAACCGGAGGTCGGGTAATAACCGACGCCACCGCCCTGCATCTTGAGGCCGATGTTGCGCAGCTTCTTCAGCGGCACGCCGGGAATATAGAAATCCATCGCCTTGCCAAGCATATGCTGGCTCTTCTCGGCGACACCGCGGCTGCGGCTGCGCAGCATTGAATTGGTCGAGGGCGAGCGGTAGCCGCAGACGACCTGGATATAGTCGGTGGCGCCGCTTTCGCGATAAGCCTCCCAGACCAGATCCAGCAGACGCGGGTCCATCTTGGTCGGCTCGTTGCGGCGCCAGTCGCGCAGGATGATGTTGATCTTCCTCAGGCCCTCGGGAACGTAGCGGCCATTGCGCTTGTAGACGATCTCCGCCTTCTCGTGCGTGTGGAGGTGGTAGAGCTTTAGCGAACGAACTTCGGCTTGGGCGCCCGTGGCGGCCGCGGCAACAAAACCAAATGCGACAATCACCGCCGCCAACCATCTCGGCCAGACGTTCAAATGATAGTGCCGCCCGTTTGTGAGTCGTTCGATTCTGTTCAAATCAAAAGGCCTTGCAGGCTGCCGTTTGTCCCCGGATTTGCCCAAACGGACGTGTCGTTTTCACATCCGAATATCGATCCTAATGGTTAATCATCGCTTATTGAAGCCGAAATGCGGTAACACCGTGGCGATATCCCGTCAAAAATTGTCCGCGCGGTTTCTTGGTAAACCGCTGGTTTAGATCAGGATTCCGGCTTTGGCCGAACACGATCTGTTACCATTGGCCTCAATGCGTGAACAATACCCACATCGAGCGCCGCCTCCGACCCGCGATAGTCCGGGAAGGCACTCTGTCAGCACACATAGTGACGAAGGAAGCTGGTCCCGGCCTTGCGGTTCAGGATGCAAGCCTGTCGACGCGGCCGGTTTCCGGGTCGATGCCGTATTCCTTGAGCTTGCGGTAAAGCGTCGAGCGGCCGATGCCGAGCCGGCGGGCGACCTCACTCATCTGGCCATTGTAGTGATCGATGGCGAGCTTGATCATTTCGAGTTCGACATCGGCCAGCGCACGCACATTGCCGCGCTCGTCGAGCGCCCGCAGCGTGCCGAAGCGGGGCTGCGCCCCGGCCGGCTGCACAGTTGCCGGAGCGGTCTCATCGGGCACGACGTCCTCGTCGCGCGGCGCCAGCGGCGGCGCCGCGCCGCTGGTTTCGAACGTGTCGTCCACCTCAAGATTGACAGTGCCTTCCACCTGCGCGCGGATCTGCGGGAAATCATCGGCGGTCAAAACATCGCCTTCGCACAGCACCGATGCGCGGAAGACGGCGTTTTCGAGCTGCCGGATGTTGCCAGGCCAGTCATAGGCCTGCAGCACTGCGAGTGCCGCCGCCGAAATGCCTTTCAGCCGATGGCGCGGGTCCGCGGGCGCCACCTTTTCCATGAAATGCGTGACCAGATGGGGAATGTCGTCGCGGCGGTCGCGCAGCGGCGGCACGAAGATCGGGTAGACGTTGAGCCGGTAGAACAGATCCTCGCGGAACTTGCCGTCCTTGACCTGCTGCAGGAGGTTGCGGTGCGTCGCCGAAATCAGCCGGATGTCGACCTTGACGGTCGAGCGGCCGCCGACCGGATCGACCTCGCCCTCCTGGACCGCGCGCAGCAGCTTGACCTGGACATCGAGCGGCAGGTCGCCGATCTCGTCGAGGAACAGCGTGCCGGAATGCGCCTCGACGAATTTACCGGTGTGCTTGTCGGTGGCGCCGGTGAACGAGCCTTTCTCGTGGCCGAACAGGATGGATTCCACCAGATTGTCGGGGATGGCGCCGCAATTGACGGTGACGAACGGTTTCGAGCGGCGGTCGCCGCTGCCCTGGATGGCACGCGCCACCAGCTCCTTGCCGACCCCGGATTCGCCCTCGATCAGGATCGGGATGTTGGAGGCCGCCGCTTTCTGGCCGAGGCGTATCACCCTGTCCATGGCCGGACTGTGGGTGATCATGTCCCTGAAGGTCAGCAGCCCGCCGCGTTTGCGCGATGTGCGCTTGACCTCGCCCTCGACCGCCTCGACCTTGAGCGCATTGGAGATCGAGGCCTGCAGCCTGTCGGGCGAAGCCGGCTTGACGACGAAATCGAAAGCGCCGTGGCGCATCGCCGAAACCACGGTTTCGATGCCGCCCTGTGCGGTCTGCACGATGACCGGCACGCTGATGTCGCGCTCGCGCATCGCCTTCAGCACGCCGATGCCGTCGAGACCGGGCATGACAAGGTCGAGGATCACGACCGAGACATCGCGGGCGCCAGGCCCGTCGAGGACTTCGAGGCCGGCAGCACCGCCATCGGCGATGATTGCGGTATGGCCGAACCGCGTCACCGCCGCCTCGAGCAGCCGGCGCTGCACGGGATCGTCATCGACTATGAGTATGGAACCTGTCATGACTGTCTTGGTCTGCCCGAGCCCGAATTCCCCATGGATCATCTTGGCACAGGGTTCTAAATAAGGTTTCAAAAAACCCGGTGAACGAATTGCTTAGGATTTGACCGGCTTCTCCATTCCGTTGAGTCCGGCTCCGTAATTCCGGTCACTTGATTCAACTCAGGCCACTTGATTCAAAGAAGGTATGTCGATGCGCATGATGTTTGATCGGCGGATTGCGGCGCCATCGTCCGGTCAGGGTGCGGCGGCCGGACTTGGCGATCTGCCGGAATGGAACCTCGCCGATCTTTATGCCGGCATGGAGGCGCCGGAACTGAAGCGCGACATTGCCAAAGCGGCCGCCGACGCCATCGCATTCGAGGCCCGCTGGAAAGGCACGCTAGCCGCCGAGGCCGGGCGCGGCAGCGCCGGCAGGCTGGGCGAGGCGCTTGCCGCCTACGAGGCACTCGAGGAACTGATCGGCCGCATCGTCTCCTATGCCGGCCTCGTCTATGCCGGCAACACCGCCGATCCGCAGCGCGCCAAGCTCTATGGCGACATCCAGGAGAAGATGACCGATGCCAGCGCGCATCTTCTGTTCTTCGCGCTCGAGCTGAACCTGATCGACGATGCGGCGATCGAAGGCGCGCTGGCCAGCGACCCCGCCTTCGGGCATTACCGCCCGTGGGTGCTCGATCTGCGCATGGACAAGCCTTATCAGCTCGAGGACCGCGTCGAGCAGCTTTTCCACGAAAAATCGATCACCGGGCGCGGCGCCTGGAACCGCCTGTTCGACGAGACGATGACCGATCTTCGCTTCGATGTCGACGGCGAGGAATTGACGCTGGAGCCGGCCCTCAACCGGCTGCAGGACGCCGATGGCGATGTTCGCCGTCGCGCCTCGGAGGCATTGGCCACGACCTTCCGCAAGAATTTGCGCACCTTCACGCTGATCACCAACACGCTTGCCAAGGACAAGGAAATTTCGGACCGCTGGCGCGGTTTCGAGGACATCGCCGATTCACGCCACCTTGCCAACCGCGTCGAGCGCGGCGTGGTCGATGCGCTCGCCACCGCGGTGCGCGAGGCCTATCCGCGCCTGTCGCACCGCTACTACGCCATGAAGGCGCGCTGGCTCGGCATGGAGGTGATGAACCACTGGGACCGCAACGCGCCCTTGCCGGAGACGCCGCAGGCGGTGATCGGCTGGGACGAGGCCAGGAACACCGTGCTGTCGGCCTATCACCGCTTCTCGCCCGAGATGGCCGAGATCGCGCGCACCTTCTTCGACCGCAACTGGATCGACGCGCCGGTGCGTCCGGGCAAGTCTCCCGGCGCCTTTGCCCACCCGACCGTGCCATCGGCTCACCCCTATGTGCTGCTCAACTACATGGGCAAGCCGCGCGACGTGATGACGCTGGCGCATGAACTCGGGCACGGCGTGCATCAGGTGCTGGCCGCCGGCCAGGGCGCGCTGATGGCCTCGACGCCGCTGACGCTGGCGGAGACGGCATCCGTCTTCGGCGAGATGCTGACCTTCCGCTCGCTGCTCGAGCGGACCACCGACCGGCGCGAGCGCAAGGCCATGCTCGCCCAGAAGGTCGAGGACATGATCAATACGGTGGTACGCCAGATCGCCTTCTATGAATTCGAGCGCAAGGTGCATGCCGAGCGTCGCAACGGTGAATTGACATCCGACAGGCTCGGCCAGTTCTGGCTGGAGGTGCAAGCCGAGAGCCTGGGACCGGCGATCAAGTTGCGCGAGGGTTACGAGGTGTTCTGGACCTACATCCCTCATTTCATCCACTCGCCCTTCTACGTCTATGCCTATGCGTTCGGCGACTGTCTGGTGAACTCGCTCTATGCGGTCTACCAGAATGCCGAGCGCGGCTTTCAGGACAAATATTTCGAGATGCTGCGTGCCGGCGGCACCAAGCATCATTCGGAGCTTCTGGCGCCTTTCGGCCTCGATGCCACCGACCCCGCTTTCTGGCAGATCGGGCTCGCCGTGATCGGCGGCCTGATCGACGAACTGGAAACGCTGGACGATTGAGTCGCCACTCGCCCGGCAAGAACAGTTTAGCCGGAATGCATGTTTGGGCCGCGCTATTCTTGCCCTAAATATTTGTTCTTGAAGAACTCTCCGCGAACGTTTTCCCATAGCTTTCCGCAAGCTCTATGGTAGCTTTCCCTTTAAGCTCAGCCGGAGCGCATGCGGATCGGCGAGGGAAAGTCCCGGCCGGCCGTGCGCTCAGGCGAACGCGACGACGGCCGTTGGCCATGGGCAGGCAAAGCCGATCGCCGACAGTTCGAACCGAAGCCGGCTGTTCCGCGAACCGCCGAACCATCATCGAGTAGTCCTGCGCCGAAGGTCTTGACCCACGGCAGACGGATCTGACTGGAGAGAGACAATGGGCACTTTTTTCTATGTGGTCCTGGCGTTCCTGGTAGGCGTGTTGGTCGGCTGGTTCATCTGGGGGCGTCTGCGCGGTGAACTCGACAGTTTGCGCGGCGACGTCGATCGCACCCGCAGCGAGCGCGACAAGCTGCGCGCCGACAGCGACCGACTGACCGGCGAACTCAATGCATGCGGCAAGACCCGCTCCGATCTCGAGCGTCAGCTGCGCGAGGCGCAGGCTTCGTCGGGCGCCGGCGGAACAAAGGCGTCAAGTCAGCCACCGGCAGCCCTGATGTCGACGCCTGCCGTTGGCAAATCCGCTCCGGCGACAGCCAAGCCAGCCGCCGCGAAGGCCGCCCCGGCAAAGACGGCGCCGAAGCCCGCGGCGGCCAAATCCGCAACCGCTTCGGCAGCGGCGGCCAAGGCTTCGCCGACCAAGGCTCCAGCGACCAAAACTCCGGCGAAGACCTCGGCCGCGCCCAAGGCAGCGCCCGCCGCAAAGAAGGCCGCAACAGCAGCAGCCAAGCCGGCGTCGGGCAAGCCCGACAATCTGCGCCGGCTGATCGGCATTGGCCCGGTCAACGAAAAGCTGCTCAAGGCGCAAGGCGTTACCAGCTTCGCCCAGATCGCCGCCTGGACATCGGCCGACATCAAGCGGATCGAGGACGTGATGAACTTCGACGGCCGCATCGCGCGCGAACGCTGGATCGAGCAGGCCAAGCTGCTCGCCGCCGGCAACGAGGCCGAATTCGCCAAGCAGTTTCCGACGGCCGGAACCGCCAGCAACACCTGAGCGATGGATACAGGGACGATGTCACGGCGGCGCCAAGGCGCCGCCGCTTTCTTTTTTGATGGCAAGGTTCGATGCGGCAAAGGTCGGCTTTGAAGGACAGGGTGCCGTTCCCTCGATTGCGTGCGCCCGGCCCCCCATATAGAGCGATCGTCGGCTACATCGATCCCGGTCCCCATGTCCCTGCCCTCCGCAATTTTCCGCAACGACGAAAGCGCGCGCCAGCTCGTTTTCGAGCGGCCGGCCGATGTTATCGTCGCGCATGAGGCCAAGGATTTCCCGGCCGCACTGCAAGCAGCGCAGGCCGCGCACGACGCCGGCAAATGGCTGGCTGGTTATTTCTCCTACGAGGCCGGTTACCTGCTCGAGCCGAAACTCGTTCCCCTGCTCCCGGGCCGGCGCCGGGCCCCGCTGGTCTGCCTCGGGGTCTTCGATGCTCCCGATGAAGAGGCGGTGCCGCCGCCAAGCACGCCGACCAACGGCCCGATCTTCGATGCAAGGGCGACGTGGTCGTTCGAGGACTACGAGAAGCGGTTCTCGCGGCTGCACCGGCACATCAGGCAAGGCGATTGCTACCAGGGCAACCTCACCTTTCCGGTGCACGCACAATGGTCCGGCGATCCGCTCGCCGCCTTCGACGCGCTGACCGAACGCCAGCCGGTGAAATATGGCGCGCTGGTCGCGCTCGGCGATCCCATCGTTCTGTCGCGCTCGCCCGAACTGTTCTTCGAGATCGATGCGGCGGGGAGGATCGAGACGCACCCGATGAAGGGTACCGCACCGCGCGGCGCGACAAGGGACGAGGACGAGCGGCAGAAGAAATTCCTGCGCAACGACGAGAAGAACCAGGCCGAGAACCGGATGATCGTCGATCTCCTGCGCAACGACATATCGCTGATCAGCGAGGTCGGCACGCTGGAGGTACCGGAACTGTTCCGCATCGAGACCTACCCGACCGTGCACCAGATGGTGAGCGACGTCAGAGCCCAGCTGCTGCCCGGCCTCTCGATACGCCAGATCTTCGCGGCGCTGTTTCCCTGCGGCTCGATCACCGGCGCGCCGAAGATCCGCGCCATGGAGATCCTGCACGATCTGGAAGGCACGCCCCGCGACGTCTATTGCGGCGCCATCGGCTGGATCGCACCCGGCGGCACGATGCGCTTTTCCGTGGCGATCCGTACCATCTCGCTCTTTGCCAGCGGCGAGGCCGTCTACAATGTCGGCGGCGGCATCGTCTTCGATTCGGTCGCGGAAGAGGAGTACCAGGAATGTCTGCTCAAAGCCCGCTTCGCGACGGGGACGCCGCCGATTTCGAGCTGATCGAGACCATGCGCTGGGAACCCGCCTCGGGTTTCCTGCGCCTCGATCGCCATCTTGCACGTCTTTATGGATCGGCGGCGGAACTGGGCTTCAGCTATGATCCGCAAAAGGTCGGCGAAGCCCTGAGCGGCGCGGTCGATCGATCACCCATCGCCATGCGCACGCGGCTCGCTCTGTCGCGCGATGGCGAGGCCAACGCCTCGGCGCAGCCCTATGAACCGCTTGCCGCCGACAAGGTGTGGGCGCTGCGGCTGGCACGGACGAGGCTCGCTTCGAGCAACATGCTGCTGCGCCACAAAACCAGCCGGCGGCAGCTCTACACCCATGCCCGCTCCGAATATCTCATCACCCAGGCCGATGAGGTGTTGCTGGCCAATGAGCGCGGCGAAATCTGCGAAGGCACGATCACCAATGTCTTCGCCGATTTCGGCGACGGCATCCTGGCGACGCCCCGGCTCGATTGCGGCCTGCTGCCTGGCGTATTGCGCGCGGTGCTTCTGGATGAAGGCCGCGCCACTGAAGCGATCTACAGCTTGGATGACCTGAAATCCGCCAAGGTGCTGTACGTCGGCAATTCGCTGCGCGGGCTGATCCCCGCCAGGCTGGCGTGACCCAAGCCCGGAGAATGCAATGTTCGTCGTGTCGCTGAACTACAAGGTGCCGCTCACCGAGATCGACCGCTTGGCGCCAGGCCATATCGAATGGCTGGAAGCCTGCTACGCCGAAGGCATCTTCGTTGCGTCCGGGCCCAAGCGGCCGAGGACCGGCGGCGTCATCATTGCACGCTGCTCCCGCGAAGTGCTCGATGCCAGGTTGGCAGCCGATCCTTTCGCCCGGGCGGGCGCCGCCGACTACGACATCACCGAATTCACGGCGCGGATGACCGCCGCCGGTTTGGGCTCGTTCAAAGAGGCATGAGTTTCCGGCAACCTACCCACACGCCCTATGATGGCTCGTCGAAACTCTTCACCATCGGGCTGAAGCCGCTCGACCCCGCTAACTGGATCGAGGTCGACGGTCACCTGCTGCCCTATCTCGCCGAAAAGCGCCGGCTCTATGACGAAATCCCCGCGCGCGTCTTCGTCGAGGAGGACGGCACGCGCGCTGCCCAGCAAGAGGTGCTCGACTTGCTCGGCGCCTACCTGCCGGAAAGATTTCCCGACACCCACCGACGCAGCGATGCGGGCGTTGCGGTCGTGGGCACGACGAGCCATCCCGCCATCCCTTCCAGCCTCATCGGCGCTCCCTTGGTCGCGGCCTCGCTGCTGGTCCAGGAAGACCTGATCCTCATGCGGCGGGGCGAAGACGGCTGGCGTCTGGCCGCGGGGTCGCTGTGCTTTCCTTCGTCCTGGGCGCTCACCGAAAAATTCGGCAGGCCGCTGCAGCGGATCCATGAGCCGGTGCCGGGCTTCGGCCCGGGCACAAGGCCGGCCGATCTCATCAACCGAATGTTCGATGGCCTGCAGGGCCAGGCCGTCGAGCGTTACAATTGGTCGATCCAGTCAGGCGACGCGCTCTACCATCCGCTGTCCAATATTGAGCGCATCGACCGCGCCACCAGCCGGCCGACGCGTTTCCCCGACGGTGACGTCAAGGCGCACGCCTTCATCCGCGTCGAACGTCAGACGCTGCGCAAACTGCCGGCTTCGCGCGATATCCTGTTCACCATCCGCATTCATCTCGACCCGCTCGCCGTGCTGGCGCGGCACCCGGAACGGGCAACGCTGGCGGTCTCCTTCGCCGACCAGCTCAATGCGCTGGACCAGACGCAGCTTGACTACAAGGGGCTGACGTCGGATCGCGATCGGCTGACTGCTGTCCTTAACCACATGGCGAAGGACGCGTAGTCGCGGGTTGGCGGTTTTCGCTGGTTTATGACAATGATCTGTGATGTAGCGCATGGCCGTTGAGCGAAAATGCCCGGTTTTTGCAAGCGGTTGCTCGGTCTTTGCACGTCGTTGCCGGACTTTTGCACGCAGTTGAAGGAGTGCTCGATAAAATGGCGAATGAAAACTGGCCCGTTTACGGTGAGATCACCGGCCCCGTGGTGATGATCGGCTTTGGTTCGATCGGACACGGAACGCTGCCGCTCATCGAACGCCATTTCAAGTTCGACAAGTCGCGCATGACGGTCATCGATCCGCGCGATACCGATCGCAAGCTGCTCGACGAGCGCGGCATCACCTTCGTCCAAGAAGCGGTGACCGAGAAGAATTACAAGAAGCTTTTGACGCCGCTGCTGACCAACGGCGGTGGCCAGGGCTTTTGCGTCAACCTGTCGGTCGACACCGGCTCGGTGGACCTGATGCGACTCTGCCGCAAGCTCGGCGTGCTTTACATCGACACCGTCGTCGAGCCCTGGCTTGGCTTCTATTTCGATGCCAAGGCCGACAATGCCAGCCGCACCAACTATGCGTTGCGCGAGGCGCTGCTCAAGGAAAAGCACGACAAGCCCGGCGGCGCCACCGCCGTCTCCACCTGCGGTGCCAATCCCGGCATGGTGTCCTGGTTCGTCAAGCAGGCGCTGGTCAATCTGGCCACCGATCTTGGCATGGAGTTCTCTGAGCCGGCGCAGGAAGACCGCGAGGGCTGGGCGAAACTGATGAAGAAGGCCGGGGTCAAGGGCATCCACATCGCCGAGCGCGACACCCAGCGCACCAAGAAGCCCAAGCCGATGGATGTGTTCTGGAACACTTGGTCGGTCGAGGGCTTCATCTCCGAGGGATTGCAGCCGGCCGAGCTCGGCTGGGGCACGCATGAGACCTGGATGCCCAAGAACGGCAAGAAGCACAAGCACGGCTCCAAGGCCGCGATCTATCTGGAGCAGCCTGGCGCCAACACCCGCGTGCGCTCCTGGTGCCCGACGCCGGGACCGCAATATGGCCTGCTGGTGACGCACAACGAGGCGATCTCGATCGCCGATTTCTTCACCGTGCACTCCAAGAAGGGCAAGGTTCAATACCGCCCGACATGCCACTACGCCTATCATCCCTGCAACGATGCCATGCTGTCGCTGGACGAGATGTTCGGTGCCGCCGGCAAGCCGCAGCCGGTGCACCACGTGCTCGACGAGAACGAACTGGTCGACGGTATCGACGAACTCGGCGTCTTGCTCTACGGCCACGACAAGAATGCCTACTGGTACGGTTCCCAGCTGTCGCTTGCCGAGGCGCGCAAGCTGGCCCCCTATCAGAACGCCACCGGCATGCAGGTCACCTCGGCGGTTCTGGCCGGCATGGTCTGGGCGCTGGAAAATCCGGCCGCCGGCATCGTCGAGGCCGACGAGATGGACTATAAGCGCTGCCTGGACGTGCAGTCGCCCTATCTCGGACCGGTCAAGGGCTACTATACCGACTGGACGCCGCTCGACAGACGCCCGGGCCTTTTCCCGGAAGACCTCGACCGCAGCGACCCGTGGCAATTCCGCAACATCCTCGTCCGATAGCATCACCCGGACCATGTGTCATTGCCTTGCAATCGCCCGGAAATCGGGCGATTGAAGGGATGCGGCCTGGGGTGGCGATGTGCGTCCGTTGGACGCTTGAAGCATACCCCAGCACTTTGGACGTTCGCGTCGTGCTTCCCAGAAATCGGCCCGATTTTTGGACTGACGCGTTTGGAGAGGATTTCATATGACGATTGCGCGCAAAGTTCTTTCGATGGGTATGGCGGGTGCCCTTGCCTCGATGCTTGCTGCCTGTGCCACCAGCGGTCCCGACCAGCCGCCGATGGCTGCCACGCCGAAAGGCGTCGAAGGTTCCTGGATCGATGCCAAGGGTACCGGCCTGTCGACCTTCACCGGCGGCGGCACCTTCACGACCGTCGCCACCGACACGGGACAGAAGCTTGCCGACGGCAGCTACACGATGACCGGCGCCACGTCGGTGCAGATCAACGGCACCTCGCTGATCCGCCAAACCCCGGTGAGCTTCAATTGCCTGATGGTGTCTACCAGCCAGCTCAACTGCACCAGCTCCGCCGGCCAGAATTTCGTGCTGACGCGGCGCACCTGAACCCGGCGAACATTCCAGTCACGAAGGACGGCGGCCGCTTGGTCGCCGTCCTTTTTTGCGCCTGGAAATACCGCCGCATTTCCGCTTGCGTCAGCCGGAACGCGATGGGAACATGATCGAAACGCTGGCTGTAATATCCCAGTCAAGCAAGGGCGTAGACGCGTCCGATCAGCCTACCGGGAGACGAAGATGAAGAAGCTTGCCGCCATTGCCGCCCTTTCCGCGTCGACGCTTGGCCTGTCGGCCGGGGCATCCTTTGCCGACTACACACTGAACATCCTGCACATCAATGACTGGCATAGCCGCATCGAAGGCAACAACAAATATGAGTCGACCTGCTCTGCCGAGGAGGAGACCAAGGGCGAGTGCATCGGCGGCGCCGGCCGGCTGATCACCGCCATCGCCCAGGAACGCAAGAAGCTGGAAGGCCAGAACGTGTTGCTGCTCAGCGCCGGCGACAATTTCCAAGGCTCGCTGTTCTACACGACGTACAAGGGCAAGGTCGAAGGCGAGTTCCTCAACGACATGAAGTTCGACGCCATGGCGCTCGGCAACCATGAGTTCGACGACGGCGAAGCCGCCCTTGCCCCCTTCCTCGACATGATCAAATTCCCGGTGCTCGGCGCCAACGTCAAGGCAAACGCGCAGTCCAAGCTCGGCGACCGCGTCAAGCCGTCGATCGTGATCGAGGTCGGCGGCCAGAAGATCGGCATCATTGGCGCCGTCACCAACGACACGCCCGAACTCGCCTCCCCCGGCCCCAACATCACAATCGAGGACGACGTCAAGTCGATCACGGCCGAAGTCGAGAAACTTAAGGGAGAAGGCGTCAACAAGATCATCGCCGTCACCCATATAGGCTACAACAGGGAACGCGACATCATTGCCAAGATCCCCGGCATCGACGTCGTGGTCGGCGGCCACAGCCACACGCTCCTGTCCAACACCGATCCGAAGGCGGCTGGCCCCTACCCAACGTTGGTCGACAACCCTGGCGGCTACAAGGTTCCAGTGGTGCAGGCGGCGTCCTATTCGAAATATCTCGGCGAGTTCAAGGTGGTGTTCGACGACAATGGCGTCGTCAAGTCGGCGAGCGGCGACCCGATCTATCTCGACAAGTCGATCACGCCCGATCCCGCGGTGCTCGCCCGCATCAAGGAACTCGGCGCGCCGATCGAGGCGCTGAAGAACAAGGAAGTGGCCGAGACCACCGACGTGATCGACGGCAGCCGTGAGAGTTGCCGCGCCAAGGAGTGCGAGATAGGCAATCTCGTCTCCGACGCCATACTCGACCGCGTCAAGGGACAGGGCGTCGAGATCGTCATCTCCAACGGTGGCGGCCTGCGCGCCTCGATCGACAAGGGCACCGTCACCATGGGCGAGGTGCTGACCGTGCTGCCGTTCCAGAACACGCTGGCGACCTTCCAGATTTCCGGCAAGGATCTGGTCGCCGGGCTCGAAGGCGGCCTCAGCCAGATCGAGGACGGCGCCGGCCGCTTCCCGCAGGTCGCGGGGCTCAAATATTCCTTCGACAAGTCGGTCGCGCCCAATGCCGGCCGCGTGAAGTCGGTGGAGGTGATGGAAAACGGCGCCTGGACGCCGATCAATCCCGACAAGGATTATCTGGTCGCCACCAACAACTATGTCCGCCAGGGCGGCGACGGCTACAAGGTCTTCGCCGAAAAGGCCAGGAATGCCTATGATTACGGCCCTGGCCTCGAACAGGTCGTCGCCGACTATCTCGGCGCGCACCGGCCCTATACGCCAAAGCTCGATGGCCGTATCACCGAGATCGCCGCGACGACAGCGGCAGCTCCCGCCGCCGAGCCGGCCAAGCCTGCCGAACCAGCAAAGCCGGCGGAGACCGCACCGGCAGCGCCGGCACCGGCCGAGGCCGCCAAACCGGCCGCACCGGCGATGCCTGAACTGCCTGCCAACTCAGGCGATATCGCCAACACGCCGCCAGCCATATCGACGGAAAAGGCACCCCCGCCGCCGGCACCTGCCGAACCGGCAAAGCCTGCCGAGACCGCCCCCGCGCCTGCCGCTCCCGCCCCGGCGGCGCCAGCAGAACCGACAACGCCCGCTGAAGCCGCGCCAGCCACCGGCAGCCATGTCATCGTGGCCGGCGATACCTACTGGGATCTGGCAAAGAAAGCCTATGGCGATGCGACCAGGTGGAAACTCATCTATGAGGCGAACAAGGGTCAAAGGCCGCATCGGCTTGTGCCGGGCGCGACACTGACCATCCCCGCGAAGTAACCTCACTTCGCTTCCGGCGAGAACACCCGCCTGGGAAACCTGGCGGGTGTTCTTTTTCCAGACGGAAAGGCGGTATGGTGCGGCCAGACGCAGCATTGAAAAGCGGCGCGCCATCGCTAGTTTCACGCCGTCTCCGGAGAACCCTTATGACGCCTACCAATGTTGTCGACCCCAAGACGGTCAAGCCGGTCGCCGCGACGGCGGGGCACGCGCCGGCCAAGGCCGGCAAGGTCGGCGTCATGTTGGTCAATCTCGGCACGCCCGACGGTACCGAATTCAAGCCTATGTGGCGCTATCTCCGCGAATTTCTGTCCGACCCGCGCGTCATAGAGCTCAACAAGGCGATCTGGTATCCGATCCTCTATGGGCTGGTACTGACCACGCGGCCGAAGAAGTCGGGTGCCAACTACGCCAGGATCTGGAACCGGGAGAAGAACGAGTCGCCTTTGCGCACCTACACGCGCGCGCAATCCGACAAGCTGACCGGGGCGTTGCGCGACTTGCCCAATGTCATCGTCGACTGGGCGATGCGCTACGGCAACCCTTCGACATCAAGCGTCGCCGAAAGGCTGGTGGCGCAAGGCTGCGACCGCATCCTGAGCTTTCCGCTCTATCCGCAATATTCGGCGACCACCACGGCAACCGCCAACGACCAGCTGTTCCGGGCGTTGATGAAGATGCGCGCGGCACCTGCCGTCCGCAGCGTGCCGCCCTACTATGCCGAGCCGGTCTACATCGAAGCGCTCGCCAGTTCGATCGAACGGCACCTGGCGACGCTCGATTTCGAACCGGAGGTGGTCATCACCTCCTATCACGGCATCCCGAAACCCTATTCCGAAAAGGGCGATCCCTACCAGGCGCATTGCCTGGAGACGACGCGGCTGCTGCGCGAGAAACTCGGCTGGGACGAGAACAAGCTGATCACCACCTTCCAGTCGCGCTTTGGGGCGCAGGAGTGGCTGCAGCCTTACACCGACAAGACGGTAGAGAAACTGGCCAAGGACGGCATCAGATCGATCGCCATCGTCAATCCAGGCTTTTCCGTCGACTGCATCGAGACGCTGGACGAGATCGGCCGCGAAGCAGCCGAGACCTTCCATCACGCCGGTGGCGAAAACTTCGCCCACATTCCTTGTCTCAACGACAGCCCCGAGGGCATGGCGGTGATCGAAGCAATGGTGCGGCGCGAACTGTCGGGCTGGGTCTGACGCCGGAACAACACAAGCTCCGAAGCGTTGAGCAGCGCCTCCGGAGAATTCAATGCTCCGCAAACTCGACCTCAGCACTGGCCGGCCCGTCTGGTCCGCCTATCGGGCGCCCGCGGTGCCGACGGGCAGTCTGACCCGGGACGTCAAGACCGATGTGCTGATCGTCGGCATGGGCATCAGCGGCGCCATGATGGCCGAGGCGCTGACAGCGGACGGTCACTCCGTGATCTGCATCGACCGGCGGGGGCCGTTGAAAGGATCGACAGCGGTAACCACGGCGCTGGTGCAGTTCGAAATCGACCAGCCGCTTTCGGCTCTGTCGAGGATGATTGGCAAGGCCCAGGCACGGCAGGCCTGGCGACGTTCGCGGCTGGCTATTTCCAATCTCGCCGCCCGCATCGCCGAACTCGGCATCAAATGCGGCATGAGCCGCACCCAATCGCTCTATTTGGCCGGTACCGCGCTCGGCCCCTCGGAACTCCGGGACGAAACCGAGGCGCGGCAGATGGCCGGCATCGGCGCGACCTATCTCACACCGGCGTCATTGGCCGAAACATTCGGCATCGATCGCGCTGGCGCCATCCTAAGCCATGGCAACATCGCGCTCGACCCGCGCAAGCTGACGGCGGGGTTGCTACTCAAGGCTCGGGAGCGCAAGGCACGTCTCTATACGCCGGTCGAAGCGGCGGCGATCAAGGACAGTGCCGACGAGGTGATCGTGACGACCAGGGATGGCCCCGCCATCACGGCACGGCATGTTGTCCTGGCCACGGGTTACGAACTGGTCGACATGGTGCCGGCGGCTGCTCACCGGGTCATATCGACATGGGCGATCGCAACCCGCCCGCAAACGCGAAAACTCTGGCCGGGTGCGGCGTTTATCTGGGAAGCTTCCGATCCCTATCTCTACGTCAGGGCAACGGTCGACGGCAGGGTCATCTGCGGCGGCGAGGACGAGGATTTCATCGACGAGACGCGGCGCGATGAACTGATCGGCGACAAGAGCGCACGCATCGCCGCAAAGCTAGGCCTGATGTTTCCGCATCTCGACGTCAGGGCCGAATTTGCCTGGACCGGATCCTTCGGCATCACGACGTCAGGCCTGCCCTATATCGGCGCCATTCCCGGGCACCCGCGCATCCACGCCGTGTTGGGTTACGGCGGCAATGGCATCACCTTCTCGCGGATCGCCGCCGAGATCGTCTCGGCGTCGATCGACGGGCTTGAAGACACAGATGCAAGCCTGTTTGCCTTCAACCGCTGAGTGTATACTCGCAAACAATCCCTCATCACCTGATTGTAACGTTCTTGAAACACACTTAAGTCTTTGGTGAAGTTGGCTGCGCGGGAATGGCTTGCGCGGCCTGCCTCTGAGGGAGAGCCAAATGGATTTCAGTGGTTTCGATATTGCGGTCGTTGTTCTTGTCGCGCTTGTCGTTCTGGTGCTGTTCAAAGGCATCAAGACAATTCCGCAGGGATACAACTATACCGTCGAACGCTTTGGTCGTTATACCAAGACACTGAGCCCCGGCCTCAACCTCATCACGCCGTTCGTCGACCGCATCGGCGCCAAGATGAACATGATGGAGCAGGTGCTCGACGTTCCGAGCCAGGAGATCATCACCCGCGACAACGCCATCGTCGGTGTCGACGGCATCGCTTTCTACCAGATCCTCAATGCGGCACAGGCCGCCTATCAGGTTGCCGGCCTGCAGAACGCCATCCTCAACCTGACGATGACCAACATCCGTACCGTCATGGGTTCGATGGACCTCGATGAGCTGTTGTCCAACCGCGACGCCATCAACGAGCGCCTGCTGCGCGTCGTCGACGAGGCGGCGCACCCGTGGGGCATCAAGATCACCCGCGTCGAGATCAAGGACATCAACCCGCCGGCCAACCTCATCGAATCGATGGGCCGCCAGATGACCGCCGAGCGCAACAAGCGCGCGCAGATCCTGGCCGCCGAGGGCCTCAAGCAGTCGCAGATCCTCGAAGCCGAGGGCCGCAAGGAAGCCGCCTTCCGCGACGCCGAGGCGCGCGAACGCTCCGCCGAAGCCGAAGCCCGCGCTACCCAGGTCGTGTCGGAAGCGATTTCCAAGGGTGACGTGCAGGCGCTGAACTACTTCGTCGCCCAGAAATACACCGAGGCGCTGGGCAAGATCGGCACCGCCACCAACAGCAAGATCGTGCTGATGCCCTTCGAGGCGTCGTCTCTGATCGGCTCGCTTGGCGGCATTGGCGAAATCGCCAAGGAGGTCTTCCGCAGCGAAGGCACGACCGGTGCGCAAAGGCAGGCAGCCCGCCCGCCGGTGGTCCGCCCGAGCGAGAATTGAGATAGGCCACTCTCATGATCGACCGCATCGTTTCTGAACTCGGCCCGTGGAACTGGATGGTCCTGGGCTTCGTGCTGCTGGTGGTAGAGGTCATCGCGCCGGGCTTCTTCATGCTTTGGATCGGCATCGCCGCCCTGATCGTCGGCGCGGTGTCGCTGCTGATCTGGGATGCCGCCATCTGGACATGGCAGGTCCAGGTGCTGCTATTCCTCGTGCTGTCGCTGGTTTCAGCCTTTGCCGGCAAGAAACTCATGGGCGGACACGACCAGCCGAGCGACCAGCCGCTGCTCAACCGCCGTGGTGCGCAGATGATCGGCAGGATGGCGACGCTTGCCGAGCCGATCCGCGACGGCCGCGGCCGCATCAAGCTCGGCGACACGCTGTGGCGGGTTTCCGGCCCGGATTTGCCCGCCGGCACACAGGTGCGCGTCACCGCCGCTGCCGACACCGACCTGGAACTGACGGTGGAACAGGTCTGAGTTTTCGGCCCCCAATACCTGAATAGCACCGGCACGAGGTGTGTTGAGATTCAGGTCAGGCCGAGCCGAGAATGGTGGCCTCCGAGAACCGGAGCGGAGCGGGCATTAAGTCCGTGAGCTCAGTTCTACTGCGACGCAGTAGAACGGGGAAGCGCAGGAGGCTGCCGTCCGCAGGCCGGCCTGACCTGAATACCGACACGCCTTAGGCGGCGCCGATGCGCAGCAGGTCATGGAAATGCACCACGCCCAGCGGCATGTTGTTCCTGGTCACCACCAGCGCGCCGATATTGTGCTCGTTGAGCAGCGCGATGGCCGTGCCTGCAAGCGTTTGCGGGTCGACCGTCTTGGGCGTGCGGGTCATCACTTCGTCGACGATGACGTCGGCCAGATTGCGGTGCAGGTTGCGCGCGACATCGCCGTCGGTGATGATCCCGGCCAGTTCGCCATTCGCGTCGACGATCAGAACGCAGCCGACCTTCTTCTGCGACAATGTCATCACAGCTTCCGGCATTTTGGTGCCGAGCGAAGCCAGCGGCATCTGGTCGCCGGCCCGCATGATCTCGGAGACCATGGTCAGGTTGGCGCCGAGCTGGCCGCCGGGATGGAAGGTGCGGAAATGGTCAGGCGTGAAGCCGCGCGCCTCGAGCAGCGCGATCGCCAGCGCGTCACCGATGACCAGTTGCAGCAGCGTCGATGTCGTCGGCGCCAGGCCATGCGGGCACGCTTCAGGGGTGCGTGGCAAAAGCAGCACCACGTCGGCCGCGCGCGCCAGCGCCGACGTCTCTCCGGAGGTCACGGCGATGAGCGGGATGGAGAAACGCCTGGAATAAGCGACGATGCCCATCATCTCCTTGCTCTCGCCCGACCACGAAAAGGCGATGATGGCATCGTCCTTGGCGATCATGCCGAGATCGCCATGATTGGCCTCGACGGGATGGACGAAGAAGGCCGGCGTGCCGGTCGAGGCCAGCGACGCCGCGACTTTCGAACCGATATGGCCGCTTTTACCGATACCGGTGACGATGAGCCGGCCCTCGATCTTCGAGATCATCTCGACGGCCTGGGCAAAGGGTGCTGCCAGTCCGTTCTCGAGTGCCTCGGCAAGGGCCGCGATCCCGGCCTGTTCGGTTGCCACCGTTCTCAGCGCCGATTCGATCGACGCTTGCCTGTCCAGAGGCTTCTTATCGAGAGGTCTCGCATGCATGGATGATGCGATTAGCGCTTTGCCGCCCGCCTGTCCAACGGAAATGGCCCTCCGGCATCAAGGTCGAGTGTGCGGCGGTTGGAGCAAGGACAAGGATCAAAACACAGGGCACGACCCGGACCCGCATTGTCGCCCGCGAAAATCGCGTTTGAGCCGGGGGTGATGCGTGCCGCCTCAACCCTCCATTAACCATCCCCATTTACGGTTCGGTAAGTATGGCGCGCATGCGCCGCGCAAGCAGTGGTGGCGATGTCCGGGGTCCAGCCAGAAAAATTGAGAGGACGACGGGACAAGGCGGCCTGCGCCTTGCTGCTGGCGACCAGCATCCTTGCCTTGCTGCGCCCTGCGCCCCTCCATGCCCAGGAAACGGAACTGCGTGGAGAAGTATCCGAATCGGCGATCCTGTCCGACCAGCAGCGCAAGGCGGGAAGCCTGGTTCTCGCCCGGCAAACGGCGGCCAACGCTGACGCGCGGGACAATGCGCCGGCGCGCACCTATTTGCCGGCCAGCGCCGACGCCGTGCCTGACGACACGGACGCCGCGAACTCGACCACCAGCGTCTTCGACCCGCCCCAGGCTAGCGACGATACCTCCGCTGATACGCCCACGCCGCCCAAGCCGCGCCGCACTTCGACCGCCAGGCAGAATGCGGCCGACAAGGCAAAGGACAGGGCGACCGACAAGTCGAAGAAGAAAAAGAGCACTACGGCGGCTAAGGATCCAACCACCACTGCCACGACGGCCACAACGCACGACACCGACAGCATCGCGGCGGACCAGGACGCGGCCAACCGCCGTGCACTCCCCATCGACAGTGCGGACAGGCAGAAACTCGACGCTGGCGCCGAGCGCATCACTGCGATCGAGGGCCGGAACAAGAAACCCGAGGACGATCCGTTTGCCGCCACCGGCGTCAGATGGGGCTCCTTCGTCATCCGGCCGACCATCGAACAGGGGCTGACGGCCACGACGAACGGCGACTCGAGCAGTGCCGGCACATCGGCGCTGCTGTCCGAGACGGCGCTGCGCTTTACCGCCGCTTCCGACTGGCGTGAAAACTCCGCGACCATCGACGGCTACGGCATTTTCCGCGAAACGGTGTCGGGCTACCGGGTTCACGATGCGCAGGGCCGCATCGAAGGCCAGCTCAATGTCGACCTCGACAAGGAAATGCGCGCCATCGCCAAGCTCGGCTACGAAGCCGTGCCGGAATCCGCGTCTTCGCCCGATGCCATCGCCGGCGTCAGCACCCAGCCCCTGCGGCAGTCGATCGACGGCAGCATCGGCGTTGAGAAGGCGGTCGGCAAGATGCAGTACACATTGACCGGGGCGGTCTCACACGACTTCTATGGCGACGCCAAGCTCTCGGACGGCACCTCGCTGTCGCAGAAAGACCAGGACAACACGCTCTACACAGCAACCTTGCGCACCGGCTACGAGATTTCCCCGGCGCTCACGCCCTTCACCGAAATCGAGGTCGGCCGCCGGGCCTACGACCAGCGCATCGACAATGAAGGCTTCGAGCGCTCCTCGACGCGGCTTGGCGCCCGCGCGGGCCTGCAACTCGACATGGGCGAGAAGCTGTCGGGTGAATTCTCGGCCGGCTGGCTCAGGGAAGCGGTCGACGACAAGAGCCTGGAAGCGATTTCTGGGGCCACCGTCAACGCCGATGTCAAATGGTCGCCGCAACGCGGCACCATGATCGGCTTGACCGGCAAGACCACTGTCGAGACCACGACCACGTCAGGCGAAAGCGGCGATATCCTCTACTCCGGACGCCTGACGGGCGAACGTGTGATCCGATCCAATCTTACCGCGAATGCGGCTCTGGGCCTGGACTGGCGCGACTATGTCGGCATCGACGGCCATGACAGGATCTTGAGCGCGGAGGCCGGACTGACCTGGTGGCTGAACCGGTATGCCGGCCTCACCACCCGGGTGAGAACCGAGAAGCTGACCAGCAACCTGCCCGGTCGCGACTACACCGCCAACAGCATCTACCTCGGCGTGAAAGTGCAGCGCTGAAGGCGTATAAGCTTCGTCATCCTGGGGTCTCCGCGACGTCGCTACGCGCCTGCTTTGCCCGAGGGTGACGAAAGTGCGGTGACTAAAACGCGGCCCCGCGGCGCTCGGATGGGCTCACCTCGTCGAGAAGCGTGCGGATGACGCCGGCCATGTTCTCATTCATGTCGCTGCGCCACAGCGCGAAGGCGACATTGGCCTCGACAAAACCTTCCGGCGAACCGCAATCGAAGGTGCGGCCCTGATAGTGGTAGCCGTAGAAGGCCTGCTGCTTCTCCAGCTTCAGCATCGCGTCGGTGAGCTGGATCTCGTTGCCGGCGCCCTTCTCCTGCCCTTCCAGAATCCCAAAGATTTCCGGCTGCAGGATGTAGCGGCCGTTGATGTAGAGATTGGACGGCGCCGTGCCGGTCTTCGGCTTTTCCACCATTTCGGTGATGCGGAAGCCGTGATGCGTGTCTTCGCCGCGCCCGACAATGCCGTATTTATGGGCTTCCGCCGGATCGCATTCCTGCACGGCGATGATGTTGTTGCCGGTTTCCTCGTAGAGCTCGACCATTGCCTTCGTGCAGCTCTTCTCCGACTGCATGATCATATCCGGCAACAACAGGGCGAACGGCTCGTCACCGACCAGTTCGCGCGCGCACCAGACGGCATGGCCGAGACCCATCGGCACCTGCTGGCGGGTGAAGCTGGTCTGCCCCGGCGCCGGCTGCAGCCGTTGCAGGCGGGCAAGCTGCTCGTCCTTGCCGCGCTGTGCCAGCGTGTCATAGAGCTCGAACTGGATATCGAAATGGTCCTCGATGACCGCCTTGTTGCGGCCGGTGACGAAGATGAAATGCTCGATGCCCGCCTCGCGCGCCTCATCGACGACATACTGGATGACCGGCCTGTCGACGACGGTCAGCATCTCCTTGGGAACAGCCTTGGTGGCCGGGAGAAACCGCGTGCCGAGACCAGCGACCGGGAAAACTGCCTTGCGAACTCTCTTCATGCTTTCAATTATCCGTTTGCTGGCCAGCTCCGCAATCCCCGTCTCGCGACATTTTCACGCCGGAATTGAAGATTACTGGGGCAACTGAGAGAAACTTCCACCGGTTAAAGCACCCAGGTGTCTTTTTCGTTCCAGGCGATGCCTATGGTAAACTAATTCCTAACCCGGTTCGGCGATGAATGGTCTTTCCTGAGACAGAGAAGGAGGAAAAGATGTCCGTTCGCAATGCCGCAAAACGTTTCGCCAGCGTCATGACGGCGGCCAGCCTCTCGCTCGCTTTGCTGATGCCGACCGGGCCGGCTTTCGCCGACGCCGGTTTCCGGCAATGGGTCGCCGGGTTCCGCGCCACCGCCGTGGCGGGCGGCGTTTCCGGCGCCGTCTACGACCAGGCTTTCAGGGCTATCAACGAGCCCGATCCGGTGGTGTTGGAAAAGGCCCGAACGCAGCCCGAATTCACCGCCCCCGCCTGGGATTATTTCGACAACCGCGTCCATGATCAGTCCGTCGCCATCGGGCAGCAGATGGCGAAAAAGTGGAAGCCTTGGCTGGACAGGATCGAGGCAAGGTTCGGCGTCGACCGCTATGTTCTCCTGGCCATCTGGTCGATGGAATCGAACTATGGCGAGATCCTCAAGCGCGACGACATCATGCGCAACGTCATCCGTTCGCTGGCGACTTTGGGCTACGGCGACGCGAAACGTTCGAAATATGCCCGTACCCAGTTGGTCGCGGCGTTGAAGATACTGCAAACCGGCGATATCGACGAGAGCCACCTGATGGGCTCCTGGGCGGGCGCCATGGGCCAGACCCAGTTCATCCCGACCAGCTACCAGCATTATGCCGTCGACATGGACGGCAACGGCAAGCGCGACATCTGGAATTCCATTCCCGATGCGCTGGCGACATCAGCCAACCTGCTCAAGAAAAATGGCTGGCAGGCCGGAAAGACCTGGGGCTACGAAGTCACGCTGCCGGCAGGCAAATTGCCGGGCGGATCGAAGACGCTGGCACAATGGCAGGCGCTCGGCGTCGTCAGGGCCAGCGGCAAGCCGTTCAAGAACCTCACCGACAAGGCGACGCTGAAAGTGCCGGACGGGCGTGGCGGACCAGCCTTCCTGATGGTCAGGAATTTTTCGGTCATCAAGGCCTACAACAATGCCGACAAATACGCGCTGGCCGTTGGTCTGCTTGCCGATGAGATCGCCGGCGGCAGCGGCCTGATCCAGGATTGGAACCGGCCTTTCACCAAGCTCAGCTTCGAGGAACGGCAGGAGTTGCAGAAGCGACTTTCCCAGCATGGTCTTTATGATGGCAAATTCGACGGCAAGATCGGCGACGGCTCGAAGACGGCCATCATGGCCTATCAGGCAAAGGTCGGCTTGACCCAGGATGGCTATCCGAGCTTGGAAGTGCTGAAATGGCTCAGGCAGAAATAGAGCCTGACGAAGTTGAGTAGGGAGGGAGCGATTGGTTTGGCCTGCGCGCATCGGCACGTTCGTTCGTCGCATGCCGGTGCTGATCCTGGCCTTCGCCATGCTCGCCATTGCCGTGGCCGGCGCCGTTCATACCCCTGCCATGGCGCAGGAGCAGCCGCAGCAGAGTCGAGGCTGGTCGTTGCGCGACCTTCTGTTTCCGCGCCGCAGCGAGCGGATCGAGCCGCCGCCGGACATCCAGCAGGCGAGGCCTAAGCCGAAGAAGAAACCTCGTGCGCCTCGTCCACCCGAGGAGCCGGCAACGCCCGTGGTCGAAAAGGCGCCGGACGCCCGCACCGTCCTGGTGGTCGGCGACTTCATGGCGACGGGCCTCGCCGAGGGTCTGGACGAAGCCTTCGCCGAGAATACCGGTGTCAGGATCGTTGTCCGCGGCAATGGCTCGTCAGGCTTCGTGCGCGATGATTTCTACAACTGGCCCGAACAGATCAAATCGTTGATCGAAACCGAAAAACCCGCCGCGGTGGTCGTCATGCTGGGGTCTAACGACCGCCAGCAGATGAAGGTCGGCGACGTGCGCGAGCAGCCTCGCTCCGAAAACTGGACCAAGGAATACGAACGCCGTACCGATGAGTTCGGCAAGGCAATCGCCACCGCCAAGGTGCCTTTCCTGTGGGTCGGCATGCCGGCCTTCCGGGTGCCGAAGATGACCTCGGACATGCTGGCCTTCAACGACATCTACCACAAGGCGGCCGAAAGCCACGGCGGCGAATTCGTCGATGTCTGGGACGGCTTCGTCGATGAGAACGGCGCCTTCATTACCAGCGGCCCCGACATGAACGGCCAGCCCGTGCGGCTACGCGCCGATGACGGCATCAACGTGTCCAAGGCAGGCAAGCGCAAGCTCGCCTTCTACACCGAAAAGCCGCTGCTGAAGATCCTTGGACTGGCAGCGCCGGGAAGCGTGGCACCGGCGGCAGCGCCGGCGGGCGCACCCGTCGAAGCACCGGCTCCGGCGGCCGCGCCCATCGTCATCGATCGCACCCAACCCATGCTGCTCAGCGATCCCGCGCTCGACGGCGGCACGGAATTGCTCGGCGCTGCCCCGCCGTCGAAGGCCAATCCAGCTCTTCCCGGGGAAAGGCTGGTGATCGAGGGCAAGGCACCGGAGGCCTCCCCAGGTCGCGCTGATGATTTCTCATGGCCGCCGAAGGCAAGTCCAGCAGCCGCGGCGGCAGCAAGCGACACCACGACGGCGATCAGCCCTTAGCGCGGCAGGACGGTCGTCCCCATCAGCGCCTCGTCGATCGAGCGTGCGGCCTGGCGGCCTTCGCGGATCGCCCAGACGACCAGCGACTGGCCACGGCGCACATCGCCCGCCGCGTAGAGCCGGTCGACGCTGGTCCTGTAGTCGCGGTCGTTGGCCTCGACATTCCTGGAACGGCGGCTGTCCGTGGTGATCTTCATCTCACCCTCCAGTTCCGCCGCAACCCCTGCCATCGCCGGGCCGGCAAAGCCGATGGCGATGAAGGCAAGATCGGCGCGGATGACGAATTCGGTGCCGGCGATCGGCTTGCGCTTCTCGTCGACCTCGCAGCACTTGACGCCGGTGAGCTGGCCTTCCTCGCCGATGAATTCGAGAGTCGCCACCTGGAATTCACGTTCGGCCCCCTCGGCCTGCGAGGACGAGGTACGCATCTTCGTTGCCCAGTAGGGCCAGACGGAGAGCTTGTCTTCCTTCTCGGGCGGCTGCGGGCGGATGTCGAG
>NZ_AZUY01000059.1 GCF_000513935.1 Mesorhizobium sp. WSM3626
CGTGACGAAGGCGAAGATCCCAGGCTCATCCACGGTTGTAACCGGAGGGGTGTCGGGCGACTTCGCCAAGCCTCGAATCGGATGGCCATCCGGTTCGAGGCTCAGTCGCTCTTCTCGCACAAAGTTTCCTCCGTGCAGATACAAGGGGTGCGCCACGGGGTGCCGTCGGTGCCAAGCTGGAACACCCCTCATCCGTCGCCTTCGGCGACACCTTCTCCCACAAGGGGAGAAGGGGGAGCGAAGCATTTTGCGCCCCGAACCGGTGATAGAAGTGTGTCTTCTCAAAGCGATAGACCTGCCGTTAGCGATGCGAATTTCCGGCCGCCCGCCCAGGGAGACAGGCGAGCGGCCGGACAGGCGTGCATTTACTTCTGCGGCGCCTGGTCGATGATCGACTGCATGGTCTCCTGGGCGTTGGCGATCGCGCCGTCGACGTCGTCGCCGAAGAAGACCTCGTTGATCATCTGCGTCCACGGGCCGTTGGCGGAGTTGATCAGGTCGTTGAAGACCACCGAATAGGGCGTCTTGCCCTTGGCCATCGCCTCGGCGGCGATCTGGTAGCGCGGATCGAGATCCTTGAGCGCGTCCTTGGCGATGTCGCCGCGCACCGGCAGGCTGCCGTATTTGGCGAGGATCGTCTGGCCTTCGAGCGAATAGGCGAAGTCCAGAAACTCCTTCACCACGGCGAGTTTCTTGGTGCCCTTGGTGACGACGAAATTGTCGCCGCCGGCAAAGGACGACCAGTTGCCATCCTTGCCCGGCAGGAAGGTGACGCCGTAGTCGACATTGGGATATTGCGTGTTGAGCGCGCCGATGGCAAAGGCGCCGGATGGCGAGATGCCGATATTGCCGGCGGCGAAGGCGGCAAAGAAATTGGCGCCGGTGTCGGTCTGCGCGCCCGCCGGCACCAGGTCCTTCTTGACCATGGAGCGGTAGAGATCGATGGCGCCGCGCAGCTGCGGGCTGTCCAGCGTCGCCTTCGAGCCGTCCTCCGACAGGATGTCGCCGCCCGAGGCCCAGATCAGCGGCGTGAAGGTGAAGATGTTGCAGCCGCCGCAATTGCCGGAGAAGTAGAAGCCCTTGATGTTGCCGCCAAGCGCATTGACCTTCTCGGCGTCGGCTTCGATCTCGGCCCAGTTGGCGGGACCTTTCTCGGGGTCGAGGCCTGCCTGCTTGAACAGCTTCTTGTTCCAGATCAGCACCGAGGCGTCGGCCGAGAAGGGCAAGCCGTAAATATGGCCCTTGTAGGTGCCGGTCTTCACATGCGCCGGCGACAGGCTGGAAAAATAGGGCAGGGACTTCGCCCAGTCGGTGATGTCCTCCAGCTGGCCGGCGGCGGCGAAGGAGGGCGTGTAGATCAGGTCGAGCGACAGCGCGTCGGGCGCCGTGCCGCCGGCGGCGGCCGCGCCATATTTCGGGATGATCTCGGCATTGGGGATGATGTCGAGCTTGACCTGGTCCTTGTTCGCCTTGTTGAAGGCGTCGACGATCCTTGGCATGAAGTTCGAGCCGTCGGCGCGTACCCAGATGTTGGCGGTATCGGCGGCGGCAAATTGCAGGCCGCAGCCCAGAACGGCGGCCGTAAGGCCCAGTTTGGCAATCAAAGTCCTCATGTTCTCCTCCTCCACATTTGGCCGCGATGCGCGGCTTGCCGCCGATTGCGGCGCTTCGTTCTTCAGCCGTCTTTCTCACCATCCGGCAGGCGGCCGCAGGACTGCCGCACCACCAGCCGGCACGGCAGTTTTCTGATACCTGGCGTGGCGGGTTTGCCGCCGAACAGGGAAAGCAGGGTCAGCCCGGCCTCGCGGCCTAGTCCTGCCAGGTTCATGTCGACCGAGGTCAGCGGCGGGCGGGTCGCCTCGGCCACGATCTCCCAATTGTCGAAGCCGATGACGCCGACATCATTAGGCACGCCGAGGCCTCGTTCGCGCAACGCATCGATGACGCCGCGCGCGATCTGATCGTTGCCACAGAAGACGGCGTCCGGCTTTTTTCCTCCGCCGTCGAAGAGCCGCGCCACCGCCTCATGCCCCCAGGCTTCCGACCAGGAGCCGAGCAGCGGCTCGATCACCGGCAGGCCGTTTTCCGTCAGCACGGCGCGGTAAGCCTGCGCCCGTTCGTGCACCACGGCAAAGCTCGCCGGTCCGCTGACATGGGCGATGCGCTTGCGGCCGAGCCGGCAGAAATGCTCGATCGCCAACCGCGCCCCGTCGCCGTCGTCGGAGACGAAGGCGACGGCGTCGGGATCGGGCTGGGTGAAGGCGTAGATCACCGGGACGCGCAGATTGGCGAGGTCGACCGGCAAATGGCGGTCGATGCGTTTGCCGGTGGCGATGATGCCGTCGACGCGCTTGTCGAGCATGGCCTCGACATGGAGCTGGCCGAGGCGGGGATCCTCCTCGACATTGCACAGGAACACCGAAACGCCGGCATCGACCAGCGCGTCCGATATGCCCGACATCAGCGGCAGCGAGAAACGGCCATAGGTATCGTTGGTGAGCAGGCCGACGGTGAAGGAGCGGCGTCTGAGCAGGCTCTGCGCCAGGCTGTTGGGACGAAAACCCAGGCTGCGCGCCGTCTCACGGATGCGCTCGCGGGTCTCGGCCGTCATCCGCCCCTGGTCGTTGAGCGCTTTCGAGGCGGTGGCGACGCTGACGCCGGCCCGCGCGGCCACGTCACGCAAGGTGACGGGCTTGGGAAAGACCGGAACTGGCGGGTCGTCCGATGCCATCGCGGCAAGAATCCTTAGTTGGGAAAAGGTTTTCCCTTACCGGCCAGAATAAGGCCCGGCCAATGGCCGAGCCCGATCGGGAATATCTGGAAAAACCTTTTCTCAACTCAAGGCTAGGCCAGATCGAAGGACTGATCAAGGGGAAAAGTTGCAGTCGCTCGCGAGATCGGATTTCGCGACGGGTGCCGTCAATCGAAGCGGGGACCACTGTTGGCCGCGTGAGCCAGCTGAAAGGATCCGACATCTCCCGGACCGATCGGCAGGTGGCGCCGATTTGGTATGCAAGGAGTTCGCGAAAGGGTGCTATGGAGGGGCCGGGCATCCCTTTGCCGGTGAGCCCATCTCGCGACATTCGAGGTCAGTTTCGTGCGTAAACCGTCGCTCTTGCCCGTCTTTGGAAAACTTGGCGCCAAGGCACCGGTTGCCGTCATTCCTGTGCCGGTCCGGCCGGCAGGTCTTGCGGCGCGATTGCGGCAGGCCCTAGCCTCGTACGGCGCCACGGCGTTGCAATTGTCGGTCGTCGTCTGGACGGTCGCTATCCTCGGCGCCGCATTTCTCTTCGCGCGAGGCTAGCCGCATGGCCGACCGTTATACACTGCGCATGGACTTGCCCCAAAGCTGGGCCATCATCGATGTCTTTACCGGCCAGCCCGCGGTGGTCAGGCAAAGGGTGATGGTCGGCATGAGCCCGCAAGATGCCAACGCGCTGGTCGATCAGATGAATATCCGCGACGTCAAGCGCCGGGAGAGGGCCGAACGTAAGTCCTGACCTGTCCAACGTTTGCCGAGGGCGGCACTTGGCGCGGGCAAGATCCCGCCGCACCGCAAATCAAAGGATTCCCGTGAGAGCCAGCCTGAAGCAGAAGATACTGGAGGTCTGTGACCGCAGGATTTCCGAGAAAGGGCCTCGCGTCGGCGTGTCGTTCTATGCGTTCTTCGCCAACAGGAACGACGACCCCGAATTGCTGATGGAAGTCGCCGAATGGTGGATCAGAACCCACCGCCTCGACCATTTTGAAAAGGCTGCGAAGATACGCACGATGGTCGCGGACCTCGGCTGATCAGCCGAAATCGGCGGCCGTCAGCACATACAGGCTCTTGTGGGTGCGGCCGTAGGCCTTGGCGGCGACGTCGTGGATAGTGGAACTCGACCTGTCGAAGGCGGCAAGATAGCCGGCCTCGTCGGCGGCGGTGTCCGGCTGTATCCTGGTCATGGCGTCGGCGGCCACGGAGAAGGAAATCTGGAACATACCGTCATGGCCGACGAAACGAATGCGTTGGCCGGCCACGTCATAGCTGCGGCTGCGATTGGGAAAGGTCAGGCTCATGTCTTGACCCCCGTTGTGGCAGCCTTCTTGGCCACCCGTTTCGTCTTAGGCGTCGGATTCAGCGCTTCCGCCACGCGGTCGGCTTCTTCCTTGGCCAGCCGCAACTCCCTCAGCCTTGCCGTCTTGATCTCCCTGGCTTTCGCCTCGGACATGTATTCGGCGGTTGCCTTGTTGCGCTCCGCGTTCTTCTTCTGCTTGTCGACAAAGCGGGCTTCAGCTTTTTCCATGATCGTCTGATTGCCGTCGGCCATCGAAGTCTCCTTTGCGCATGAAATCGTGAAAACGAACTTGTCAGATAAATAGGCGCTCGACCGGCAAAATTCAACTTTTTGAAATATTTGGCTGATTTCGGATATCAGGAAACGGGGTGCGAAAATAATACTTCCAATATCTAATTCCGTCCCACGATAAATTTTGGCACTCCTATCTATCGAGTGCCAAACCGCCTATAAAGAGGGCGCGGCCGCCTATGCCGGCCCCAGAAAGAAGTCCTCATGAAGTTCCGTCCACTCCACGACCGCGTCGTCATCCGGCGCGCCGAAGGCGATACCAAATCCAAGGGCGGCATCATCATTCCCGACAATGCCAAGGAAAAGCCGCAGGAAGGCGAAGTCATTGCCGTCGGTCCGGGGGCCCGCGACGAAAAGGGCGCGCTCGTTCCGCTCGACGTCAAGGCCGGCGACTTGATCCTGTTCGGCAAATGGTCGGGGACCGAGGTCAAGATCGACGGCGAGGACCTGCTGATCATGAAGGAAGCCGACATTATGGGCGTCATCGAAAAGGCTGTCGAAGCCAAGAAGGCCGCCTGACTGGAGCGCCGCGCGTTCGGCGCGGCGACTGGCCCCTCAAACTCGAACGGAAAAAACCATGCCTGCCAAGGAAATCAAATTCTCCACCGATGCGCGTGACCGCATGCTGCGCGGCGTCGAAATCCTCACCGATGCGGTGAAGGTGACGCTTGGCCCCAAGGGCCGCAACGTCATCATCGACAAGGCTTATGGCGCCCCGCGCATAACGAAGGATGGCGTCACCGTCGCCAAGGAAATCGAGCTTGCCGACAAATTCGAGAACATGGGCGCGCAGATGGTGCGCGAAGTGGCCTCGAAGACCAACGACCTCGCCGGTGACGGCACCACGACAGCCACGCTGCTGGCCGCTTCGATCCTGCGCGAAGGCGCCAAGCTGGTCGCCGCCGGCATGAACCCGATGGATTTGAAACGCGGCATCGACCAGGCCGTCGCCGCCGTCGTCGGGGAAATCAAGGCGAAGGCCAAGAAGGTCAAGTCGTCGGCCGAGATCGCGCAGGTCGGCACCATTGCCGCCAATGGCGACGCCAGCGTCGGCGAAATGATCGCCAAGGCGATGAACAAGGTCGGCAATGACGGCGTCATCACCGTCGAGGAAGCCAAGACCGCCGAAACCGAACTCGACGTCGTCGAAGGCATGCAGTTCGACCGCGGCTATCTCAGCCCCTACTTCGTCACCAATGCCGACAAGATGCGCGCCGAGCTTGAGGACCCCTACATCCTCATTCACGAGAAAAAGCTCGGTAATCTGCAGGCGATGCTGCCCATCCTCGAAGCGGTGGTGCAGGGCGGCAGGCCGCTGCTGATCATTTCCGAGGACGTCGAAGGCGAGGCCCTCGCCACCCTGGTCGTGAACAAGCTGCGCGGCGGCCTCAAGGTCGTGGCCGTCAAGGCGCCGGGCTTCGGCGACCGTCGCAAGGCGATGCTGGAAGACATCGCGGTGCTCACATCGGGCCAGATGATTTCCGAGGATCTCGGCATCAAGCTTGAAAACGTCACCATCGAGATGCTCGGCCGCGCCAAGCGCGTGCTGGTCGAGAAGGACACAACCACGATCATCGACGGCGCCGGCACCAAGGCGACCATCCAGGCGCGTGTCGCCCAGATCAAGGGCCAGATCGAGGAGACGACGTCGGACTACGACAAGGAAAAGCTGCAGGAGCGGCTGGCAAAGCTGTCAGGCGGTGTTGCCGTCATCCGCGTCGGCGGCGCCACCGAATCGGAAGTGAAGGAAAAGAAAGACCGTATCGACGACGCGCTGAACGCCACGCGCGCAGCCGTGGAAGAAGGCATCGTGCCAGGCGGCGGCGTCGCCCTGCTTCGTGCCAGGTCGGCGCTATCAGGCCTGAATGGCGCCAACGCCGATGTCACCGCCGGCATCTCCATCGTGCTTCGCGCGCTTGAGGCGCCGATTCGCCAGATCGCGGAGAATTCCGGCGTCGAGGGCTCGATCGTTGTCGGCAAGCTCGCCGACAGCAAGGACCACGATCAGGGCTTCGACGCCCAGAAAGAGGTCTATGTCGACATGATCAAGGCCGGGATCGTCGACCCGGCGAAGGTGGTGCGCACGGCATTGCAGGACGCCGGCTCGATCGCGGCCTTGCTGATCACCGCCGAGGCGATGATCACCGACGTCCCGCCGAAGGATGCGGCACCGGCGGGCGGCGGCGGCTACTAAGATCCAGCCCGGACTGCGAAAGGTGGTTCATGGAGGCCCACCTTTTCAGGCCCGACCTGTTGAGCTAGGACGGCGGCGGCTATCCTGATCTTGAGGCTTTCGCCGGGGTTGGGATTCACGCTAGACTATTTCCGTGGGCCGTTGGTGCAAAGCTTTGGCCGATTTGGGCTTTGCCCGATTTGGCAACCGATCGAACGGAACCGCGATTCTCAGGTCGGAGACAAGTCATGATTGCGGCCCAGGCCATCGATACCTCAGACAAGGCCGCGTTCTATCGTGACCTCGCCAAGCAATTGAAGGCGCTGCTCGAGGGGGAGCACGACTCGATCGCCAACGCCGCCAACACCTCGGCGCTGATCTTCCAGATGGTGCCCGACCTCAACTGGGCCGGCTTCTACTTCCTGGCATCGGACGAGGAACTGGTGCTGGGCCCCTTCCAGGGCAAGCCGGCCTGCGTGCGCATCGCGGTGGGCAATGGCGTATGCGGAACGGCGGTCGAGCTCGGCACCTCGATGCTGATCAAGGACGTGCATGATTTCCCCGGCCACATCGCCTGCGACGCCGCCTCGCGCTCCGAGCTGGTGGTGCTTTTGGAAGACGAGGAGGGCGTCTTCGGCGTGCTCGACCTCGACAGCCCGACGCCCGGCCGTTTCGACAGTGCCGACCAGGCCGGCATCGAGGCGCTGGCGGCGATCTATGTCGCGGCGAGTTCGTTTGTGGATTGAATCCGGCTCACAAACAGAGGCAGCTAAGGCCCACTAAGCCCTTGTTTTGACAGATGCCTTGTGCCCGTGTGCCCTCACGCGTAGGGACCGGAGTCTCAGACCAATTTCACCAGCATCAGGCTGAAGCAGCCGATGAACAGGAAGGCGCAGAAGGCGAGCGCCAGCGGGCGCAGGCCGCGCGAGCGCAGCTGCGAAATGTCGGCCTGCAGGCCCATGGCGGCCAGCCCCATGGTCAGCATGATGGTGGTGGCGAGCGCCATCGCCTGCTTCACTTCGGCTGGTATCGCGACAAGGCTGTTCAGCGCCACGACGGCGACAAAGGCGGCCACGAACCATGGCATGGGCGGTCGCGCCGCCGACTGGTCGCTGCTCCCGCGGCGCGCCATCAGGCCGAGCGCGACGACCATCGGCGCCAGCATGGCGACGCGGGTGAGCTTGGCCACCGTGGCGATCTCGCCGGACTGGGTGCCGTTCTGGAAGCCGGCGCCGATGACCTGCGCCACCTCATGGATCGAGGCGCCCGCCCACAGGCCGAAAGCGTGCTGGTCGAGGCCGAGCAGCGGCGCCAGCAGGGGGAAGCCGAGCATGGCGACGGTGCCGAACAAGGTGATCGAGGCGACCGCGTAGGTAACGTCCTCGTCGCGCGCGTCGGTGACGATGTTGGTGGCGACAATCGCCGAGGCGCCGCAGATCGAGGTGCCGGCGGCGATCAGCTGCGCCAGCCTGGCGTCGACGCCGATCAGCCGGCCGAGCGTGATGGTGAAGACGAAGGTGGCGCCAAGGGTCAGCGCCACGATGCCGACGCCGCCGGCGCCGATCGAGGCCACCTGGCCGAGCGTCAGCTGGAAACCGAGCAGCACGATGGCGAAGCGCAAAAGGCGCTTTTGCGAGAAGGCAATGCCGGCCTTGGCGTGCGCCGGCGTGCCGAGCACGTTGGAATAGACCATGCCGGCCACCACGGCCAGGATCATCGGGCTGAACAAGGCGAAACCGGAGGCATTGTGGGCCGAAAAGGCGATGGCGGTGATCATCGCCACGAGCATGATGCCGGGGATGATGCCGTTCCAAAGGGAATCGAGGCGCTTGCGGCCCTGCGCCAGATCGACGGAAATCGTGCTTTTCGGAATATCGTTCGCGATGCGGGTCAGGGAAGGCAATGCAATTCTCCAGGCGAGTGCAACGGAGAAATGCCATTTCAAGATCGATCATTCCAACGAATTATTTTCGTTAGAATGATCGAGTTTTCCGAACGATTGCAAATCTGGTAAGGTCGGGCGCGCCGAACTGAGAGGGTGCAATCCGTCGGGCTACAACAACTCCTGCCACCGCCGTGCTCCATGGACAACACGCACGATCTCCGCCCCGTCGTCTGTCTGGCGATAGAGGATCAAGTAATTTCCTGCCGGGAACGTGCGCAAGCCTGCTCGCACTTCCGGTCGGGCAACGCCCATGCCCGGCATGTCGGCGATGCGTTGGCAATGGGCGTGGATTTCATCATACCAACGCAAAGCCGCCGAGGGACTGTCCTCGGCTATATAAAGTGCGATGGCTTCGATATCCGCTTCGGCCTCCGGCCGTAGGCGCAGCGTCATCGTGACGTGCGCTCGGCGATCCTCGCCTCGAGCTTGCTTTTGATCCGGGCGAAGGCATCCCGTCCGTCTACGGCGTTCCCGCTTGCCATGCCTTCGTCCCAAAGCCGGCCCAACTCATCGATGGCATGGTCGCGTTGCGTCCGACGAAACTTCCACTCGCGCAAGGCCTCGCGCATAACTTCGCTCGCCGACGCGTATTCGCCCGCCGCGACGACCTCGCGCATCATGGTTGCCATTTCAGGCGTTAGGGCAACGCTCACTTTCTCGACATTGGCCATCCGCATGTTCTCCTTACGTACGCAAAGTAGGCAAGTTTACTACCTGACGCAAGGGCGATAGCCCGCCTTGGACGCCCCGCTCAAGGCCTTCGCGGATTTCATTCGCGCAGCGGCGACTGCGTCAGAGCTGCGCTTCGATCGCCGCCTTGTCGATCACCGACCAGACGTTCCTGATCCTGTCGTTCAGGAATTCATAGAAGACGTTCTCGCTGAAGGAGACTTTCCTGCCGTTGATGGGCAGGCCGAGGAAAGTTCCCTTGGGCGTGCAGTTGAACTGGAGGCGGCTGGCTATGAATGGCGGGTCGGAGATCAACAGCTGGACGTCGAAATAGAGGTCCGGGATTTCGCGAAAATCCCGCTCTAGCATATCGCGGTAGCCTGACAGTCCAACCCGGTCGCCATTGTAATGCACCTCGTCATGGACGAAGCGATGCAGCCTTTGCCAATCCTGGTTGTTGAGACAGTCGACATAGCCTCGATAGAGATCGGCTTCGCTCACGGCGATGGCTCCATTGCTAGAACGCCCGATCGGGAAGATAGAACGGCCACGGATACAATCCAGCGCTTTACCCGCGAAGGCATCGACCAGCGGCGGCAACGCCGGCGATGCCCTGGCGGCGGCTGGCCCAACGACCGGGCCAGACGGTGCCTTGACGCATGACGGTTGCTGCTCCAGCTTGCCGCCATGTTCGTTCTCGCGCCCGCCGACACCAAGCGACACCGCCCCCGCACCGTGCGGAAGGGCACGCTGATTGCGCGACGAGGAAGACCGGCTTTATAGATCCGCTTCGTTCCCACAGCCCGCCCGCGAAAAACGCCGGCGGGCTTTTTCATGCCTGGAGCCTTGTGATGATTGTCAATTCTTCCATCCGGTTTCGTCCAGCCGGGCCTGCCGACGCCGCAGCGATTCGCGACATCGTGCGCGCCGCCTATGCCAGATGGGTGCCGGTGATCGGCCGCGAGCCGCTGCCGATGCGTGCCGATTACGACAAGGCCGTCGCCGAGCATCCGTTCGATCTCGCCGTCGCGGAGGACCGCATTGTCGGCATGATCGAGACCATGCTGGCCGACGATCACCTGTGGATCGAGAATGTCTGCGTCGCGCCGGAGGCGCAGGGCAGGGGCATCGGCCGGATGCTGCTGGAGCGTGCGGAAACCAAGGCGCGCGAGGCAGGACGCCCGGAGCTCCGCCTGTTGACCAACGGCGCCTTCGAAGCCAATGTGTCGCTCTATCGCAAGCTTGGCTACACGATCGATCGGGAGGAGCCGTTTATGAACGGAACGGCGGTCTATATGAGCAAGCGGCCAGTTGGATGCCCGCCAATCGGAGCGTGAGGATGACTGCCAGGATCAGGCTTAAGCAGCTCACTGGCCTCTATGCGATTTCGCGGCTTCAAGCCGATGACGGCATTCCTGCCTGGGCTGACGGACCGGGCTTCGTCAGCATCACCAGAACCGATGACGAGCTCTCGATCACCTGCCTCCAGGATCGCGTGCCGGATGCCGTCAAGCATGATCGCGACTGGGTCGCCTTCAAATTGCAGGGCCCCTTTGCGTTCGACGAAACCGGCATTGTGCTGTCGGTCATAAAGCCGCTGTCGGAAAACGGTTTGGGCATCTTCCTGGTATCGACCTTCGATGGCGACCACCTGCTGGTCAAAGCGGCGGACGAACCCGCGGCGAGAGGCTTTCTGCGCGAAGCCGGGCATACGCTGCTATAGTCCGCTCATCGCCGGCCGTTGATCAACGATTGGCGCGCTGGCTCAACCACTGGCGCGCTGGCTCAACCACTTCGGGGGTTGCGTTTGACAGCGCCGTTTGCGCATCGTTATTTCGCGCCCGATATGACGGCCTGACCGGCCATGCGGCACACCCCAGGAGAAACCCATGTCACACAATCCGCAGTTCTATATCGATGGCGCATGGGTCGATCCTGTCGTGCCCAACACGCTCGACGTCGTCGATCCGTCGAATGAGGATGTCTTCGCGCAGATCTCGCTCGGCTCCAAGGCCGATGTCGACAAGGCGGTGGCTGCCGCCAAGCGCGCCTTCGACACATATGGCTTCACCTCGGTCGAGGAGCGCCTCGACGTCCTCAGCCGCGTCATCGAGGTCTACAAGAAGCGCAGCACGGACCTGGCGCTGGCCGTGTCGCGCGAGATGGGCGCGCCGCGCCAGATGGCGCTCGACAGCCAGGTCGGCATTGGCCTGGCGCATCTGACCAAGATGGCCGAGACACTGAAGAGCTTCCAGTTCCGCCACGTCAAGGGCAACCACCTCGTGGTCAAGGAGCCGATCGGCGTCGTCGGCCTGATCACGCCGTGGAACTGGCCGCTGAACCAGATCACCTGCAAGGTCGGTCCGGCGCTCGCGGCCGGCTGCACCATGGTGCTGAAGCCGTCTGAAATCGCGCCGCTCGATGCCATCATCTTCGCCGAGATCATCGACGAGGCCGGCGTGCCGAAGGGCGTGTTCAACCTCGTCAATGGCGATGGCCCCGGCGTCGGCCAGGCGCTGTCCAGCCACCCCGACATCGACATGATGTCGTTCACCGGTTCGACGCGGGCCGGCATATTGGTGGCCAAGGCCGCGGCCGACACGGTCAAGCGCGTGCATCAGGAGCTTGGCGGCAAATCGGCCAATATCCTGTTCCCGGATGTCGATCTCGCCACCGCCGTCAGCAAGGGCGTCGCCGGCTGCTTCAGCAACAGCGGCCAGTCCTGCAACGCGCCGACGCGCATGTTCGTGCCGCGCGACCGCCACGACGAGGCCGCAGGATATGCCAAGGTGGCGGCTGAAAAGTTCACCGTCGGCCCCGCCGATGCCGCCAACACCAAGCTCGGCCCTGTCGTCAGCCAGGTCCAGTTCGACAAGATCCAGGACCTGATCCAGAGCGGCATCGACGAGGGTGCGACGCTGGTCGCCGGCGGCCCCGGACGTCCTGCCGAACTCAACCGCGGCTACTATGTCAGGCCGACCGTTTTCGCCGACGTCACCCACGACATGCGCATCGCGCGCGAAGAGGTTTTTGGGCCGGTGCTGGCGATCCTGCCCTACGACACGGTCGAACAGGCAGTCGAACAGGCCAACGACACCGTCTATGGCCTTGCCTCCTACATCCAGGCCAAGGACCTGCAGAAGGCGCGCGACGTGGCCGCGCGCATGCGCTCGGGCAATGTCTACATCAACTATCCCCAATGGGACGCCGGCCTGCCCTTCGGCGGCTACAAGCAGTCCGGCAACGGCCGCGAATACGCCGAATACGGGCTCGAGGATTTCCTCGAGATCAAGGGCATCGCGGGGTATGAGGCGGCGGAATAGGCGCGGGCGCCAGATTTCCTCTCCCCGCAAAGCTGGGGAGAGTGGCCGCGAAGCGGTCGGAGAGGGGGCTGCGGCGTTGGCGGGCTCGCGCTGAATTCTTTCGAGGCCGGCGCTGCCCCCGCTCCGTCTCGGCTTCGCCGAGTCACCTCTCCCCCACTTCATGGGGAGAGGAACCCAAGTCCTGATGGGCTTGTCCTTGCCAATTGGCAGATACATGCTATATATCTGCCAATAGCGAGGTCTAAACATGCAGCTTCAGTCCATCGTCACCACGCCGGCCACGGTCGGCAGCGCCATTTCGGATGAGGAGGCGGGCGCCTTGGCGCGGACCACGGTCAATCTGTTCAAGGCCTGGAATCTCAGCGACTTCGAGGCCTGCGTCCTGCTTGGCGGCATCTCGGCGCGCACCTGGGCACGGTGGAAGGAAGGCGGCATCGGCCGCATCGACCGCGACCTGCGCACTCGCATGGCCCATCTGATGGGCATCCACAAGGGGCTGCGCTATCTCTTCACCGAGCCGGCGCGCGGCTATGCCTGGATCCGCAAGCCCAATGCCGCCTTCGGCGGGCAATCCGCGCTCGACCTGATGCTGCGCGGCGACATTTCCGATCTCGCGGCGATGCGTGAATGGCTCGACGCGGAGCGTGGTGCATGGTGAGTGGACTTGCGGTCCGGCGCCGCGTCCACTGGCCCCAGACCTATCGCATCATCCGCTCCATCCATCCGCCGATCGACCTGTTCGAGGACATCGCCGACCCGCGCGACTGGGAGGCGCTGGCCGCCGTCGAGGAGAAGACCAATCCGCGCATCCGGCTCGAGCTCGGCGATCTCGGCAAGGTGCCGCCCGCAAGGCGGGTTTCCGGTCCCGGCGCCAGTTTCGTCATGGCGCCCTTCGTGCATTGCTCGACCTTACGGCCCGGCCGTTTCTCGGACGGCAGCTACGGTATCTATTATGCCGGCGACAGCGAGGACGTGGCACTGGCCGAAACCATCCACCATCACCAGAAATTCATGCGCGCCACCAATGAGGCGCCCGGCTGGACGGCCGATTTCCGCGTGCTGATCGGCAGCGTCGACCGCGACCTCGACGACGTCAACGCCGTGCCCGGCGTGCTCGATCCGGACGACTACGCCGCGTCGCAGGCGGAAGGGCGGGCGCTGCGGGCCGCCGGCAGCGACGGGCTGGTGTGGAACAGCGTGCGCATGGCGGAAGGAGAGTGCATCGGCGTCTTCTGGCCCGACGTCATCGATATCCCCCTTCAGGGCCGCCACTACAGTTATCACTGGGACGGCGCCCGCGTCGATTTCGTGCGCCAGCACGACACGGGCAAGGTGCTGGAGGTGGTGTGAGCAGGCCGGTGCGGCTTGACCTCACACCAGCGCCGCCGCCAGCAGTTTCGCCTGCAGCGTCAGCGCTTCGAAGCTGCGGGCGCAGAGGTTGAGCTGGCGCGTGGCCCAGTCGTCGGTGAGCCGCAGGCCGCGCAGCGTGCGGGCGGAGCGGCGCGCGGCACTTTCGGGCACGATGGCGATGCCGGCGCCTTGCGAGAGCCGTGCCGGCAAAGCCGGATGCCGAGGCGACGGACATGCTGTTGCATGACTGAAGGAACCGACGTGCCCAAGGTCCATCCATGCTAAGCGCCGCGGCCATCGGCTTCATCGGTGCCGTTTTCGTGGCCGCCGGCCTCGTCAAGGGCGTCGTCGGCATGGGGTTGCCGACCGTGGCGATGGGCCTGCTGGCGGTGACCATGCCGCCGGCGCAGGCCGCCGCTCTGCTGTTGATCCCGTCGCTGGTCACCAATCTCTGGCAATTGTTCACCGGTCCGTCCTTTGGCGGCTTGTGCAAACGCCTGTGGACGATGATGGCCGGCGTCGTCATCGGCACCGTGACCGGCGCCGGCCTGCTGACCGGCGCGCACACGATGATGGCCTCGGCCGGGCTTGGCGCCGCGCTGGTGCTCTATGCGCTTGCCGGTCTGGCCAAGGCCGGCTTCACCACGCCGGCGCGCCACGAAGCCTGGATATCGCCGCTGGTCGGTGTGGCGACCGGATTGGTCACCGGTGCCACCGGCGTCTTCGTCATTCCGGCGGTGCCTTACCTGCAATCGCTGCGGTTGGAGAAAGAGGACCTCATCCAGGCGCTCGGCCTGTCCTTCACCGTATCGACCGTGGCCCTTGGCTTCGGACTATTCACGACCGGCGCGCTGGTATCGCCGTCGGCGCAACTGGTGGGGTCGGTCCTGACATTGGCGCCGGCGCTGGCCGGCATGTTCATCGGCCAGGCGCTGCGGCAGCGAATGAGCGTCGAGACTTTTCGCACGGTGTTTTTCGCCGGCTTGCTGGCGCTCGGGATTTATCTCGCGCTGGAGGCTGTGCTGCGGGGCTAAAAAGGGCCGGGCCGTGGAACCGAATGTTTCGACCAGACCCAGCACTCGCCAGGATCAGGCCGTGGGCTTGCGTGGTTGCATGACGCTCAGCCATACCGCCGAGACCAGAAAATAGAAGGCGCCGAACGCGGCATAGGGGGCGATGTCGGTGATGCCAGGTGTCGCGGCGCCGATTGCCTGTTTGATGAAGAAGCCGCCGGCAAGCGCCGACTGCGCACCGCTCAGCACCATCGCCCATTGCGCGCCTGCCCGCCAACGGCGCACGCCGGTCGCAAGCTGGAACAGGCCGGAGAGAATGGCCCACGCCCCGAACACCGCCAGGACCGCGTGCGGGCCTTGTCCAAGGGCGATGAAGACCGCGATGGCCGTGATCGTGCTGACCGCCGCGTTGAGCGCCTGGCTGGGATTGGCCTTCAGGCCGCCGCTGCGCCGCGCATCCAGAATATTGGCGATCGCGTCCCAAACGGGGTAGGCGACCAGCAGTACCGCCGCGACCGGCGGCGCGCTTTTGCCAAGGGTAAAGGCGGCCACTACCCAGGCGACCGAAAAGCCGGCCCGCAGGAAATAATATGACTTCAGCCATTGCGATGCGGCGTCGGGCGCCTGGAGTGTTTGAGTGCTCATTGGAACGTCCTGTCTTGTTGGTTGGAATGGCCCGAGGGCGACGAGTTGACCCGCTTGATCGACTGCGGTCATGTCCTCAGGCTGGATGATTGGAACAGCTCATGCTCGCGGCTTTGCTTGCGGGAATGGCTTTAATCCAGGGCAAAAACAGCACATAATCAGCACAAAATGCGCTATCGTCGTAAGGAATGTAGGGGAACCGGCTGACCGCATCCATGATGGAATCGCCTGAAAATTTGACCATTCTTCCGGATGGAGCATCCCACGTTACCGGCGATCTCCTGTCGCATGTGCTGGCGCAGATCAGGCTTACCGGGGACCAGGTCTTTTCGCGCACGTTGGCAAAGGCGGAACAACTCGATCTCGATGAAGGGCAAGCCCATATCGTCGTGGTGACAGCCGGCGCGCTGCGCATGGAGAGCGAGGATCAGGCCCCTGGCGTCATCGACGCCGGCGACCTCGTGCTCCTGCCTCGCGGTCCCGGTGGGTTGCGGCTGGTGGCGTTGCATCCGCACGTGGCGATCGTCGCCTGCCGCTTCTGGTTCGATCCGGACAGCCTTCGCGGGATGATCTTTGCCTTGCCGCGATACATCCATATCGGGCGTGCCCAGGGAGCAGGGTGGATCGATGGAATGCTGCCCTTCCTGATGATCGAAACCAGTGACGCCCAGCCCGGCGCGGCCTTGATGATTTCCCGCATCATCGATCTCATGGTCATCCGCACCTTGCGCAGTTGGGTCCATGAAGGACACGCCACGGGCTGGCTCGGCGGGCTTTCGGATGCCCGCATCGCCCGTTCCCTGAAAGCCATCCACGAAAGGCCGCTGCAGCGGTGGAGCATCAATGAACTGGCCGACAAAGCCGGCATGTCGCGTTCGAGCTTCTGCGAGCGCTTCGCGGCGCTCGTCGGGCGCTCGCCGCTGCGCTACCAGAATGAATGGCGCCTGGGCCTGGCCCGGGACCTGCTGGCCAGGCGAGACGCGCGCGTGGGCGAGATCGGCTTGCGCATCGGCTACGAGTCCGAGGCCGCCTTCAGCCGCGCCTACAAACAGCTTTTCGGGCATCCGCCACGGGTTGAATATGCCCTGGCGAATGAACCCGCGAAGCAGCGCTGACCGACGGCGCCATTTTGAAGATATCGAGTTGCGGCCGCTACCGCACCACGAGCACCGGGATCTCGGTGTAGGACAGCACTTCCGCCGTCTGGCTGCCCAGAAGCAGCCTGCCCAGCCCGCGGCGGCCATGCGAGGCCATGACGATCAGGTCGCAACCTTGCGCCTTGGACAGGTCCAGGATCGCTTCGGCGGGTCGGTTGTCCTCGACATGGACCAGCTTGGCGGACACGCCGGCGGCGTCGGCCGATGCCTTGCACTTGTCGAGCACTTCCTTGCCGTAGCGGCGCGCTTCTTCCTGGTAGACGGCCAGCTCATCGCCGGCGACGTAGCCGGCCATGGCGCCGCCCCAGGCGAAGATCGGGAATTGTTCCGAAACGGTGATGAAGGTGACGGCGGCGCCGATGCCCTTGGCCAGCGTGAGGCCATGGGCAACGCCCTTGTCGGCCAGTTCCGAGCCGTCGGTGGCGATGAGCAGATGTTTGTACATGATGATCCGACCTGTGATGCCTGATGACTATCCAACAGAGATAGTTATGCCCCCGCGCTCATTCATTGAGCCAATGCGGCGGGGACCAGGGCCAGAGATGTGGCCCAATATCGGTGCTTGTTGTCGGGAGCGGCCGACCGTTGGCCTCGGCGCCGCCCCTCAGCGCCAACCTATCGAGAAGAGGCATGGCACAATTTCGCCGGCCCGATTCCCCTTTTCCCCATGGTCCTCTAAGGTGCCGCCGACATCGAAGGGCATCCCATGAGCAACGCGTTTCCGCAGATCCATCTGGTCCGGCATGGCGAGACGGCATGGAGCCTTTCGGGGCAGCATACCGGGCGCACCGACATGCCGCTGACGCCGGCCGGCGAGGCGGCCGCGCGCGGCGTAGCGGAGCGGCTCAAAGGCCTGTCGTTTTCCCAGGTGTGGTCGAGCCCTTCGCAGCGCGCCTACAACACCAGCGCGCTTGCCGGCTTTGGCGCGACAAGCGTCAAGGCGGACGACCTGCAGGAGTGGGATTACGGTGCCTATGAAGGGCGCACCACGAAAGAGATCCTGGCCGAGCGGCCGGGCTGGAACGTGTTTCGCGATGGCTGCCCGCAAGGCGAGATGGCGGCCGATGTCGGCGCCCGTGCCGACAGGATCATCGAGCGCCTGCGCAGGGCCAACGCCGACATACTGATCTTTTCCAGCGCGCATTTCCTGCGCGTGCTCGCCGCCCGCTGGCTCGGCCTGCCGCCGGAAGGCGGCGCGCTGTTCGTGCTCGACACGGCCAGCATCAGCGTGCTCGGCTACGAGCATGACCTCGGAGAGCCGGTCGTGCGCAAGTGGAACCTGAGGTAGGGGATGCAACTGTGCCTGCTCAGCGGGGAAGCCTGGTCACTTCGTCATCCACGAGCGGAGCAGGAGCGTAGCGACGCGGCGCAGACCCGAGAATCCATGCCGCGACCTCAAAAGGTGTCGCCACGGTGCCTATCCTGCTCCGCTGCACTCCTCGATTGCTGTCACGGCATGGATACCAGGGTCTCCGCGACGCCGCTTCGCGGCTGCTTCGCACCGGTATGACGAACGCGGGGAAACCTACCTCTCGAACTTCCTGATTGCCTCGGCGGTGACGGGCTGGAAGAAATTCACCAGGTTGCCGTCGGGGTCGCGGAACAGCAGCGAGCGGTTGCCCCAGGGCATGGTGGTGGGCTGCTGCACGACCGTGTTCTTGATAAGGTCCGACAGCCGGGCGAATTCGACATCGACGTCGCCGACGCGGAATTCGAGGATGGCCGTGTGGTTGTCGGCGGGACGGGCGATGTCGCCGCCGAACAGCATCAAAGTGCGCGTGCTGCCGATCGCCAGCGTGCAGGCCGGGGTCGCCAGTTCGGCGAAGTCTTCCGTGTATACCGTCACCGGCATGCCGGTGATCTCGCCGTAGAAGCGCACGAGGCGCTGGACATCTGACGTGATGATGCGGACAGAGACGAAATTCATCGCATTGGCTCCTTGATCTCGAAGCCGCGACCGGCTCCCGACCGATCCATAGACCAGGTCTCCTGCCAGCTTTCTGTCAGGAGATGGGTTGCGATGGCCGCGCTTGCGGTTCGGACCAGACCGGCGGCAGGCCGAAGGCTGCGAATAAATCGGGACCGAGCGGGCCGACATAGACCGTCAGCGCGGCGATCTGGCCGTCGGCCGGCTCAATGACGTGCAGCGATTGCGCGCGCCATTCCGGCTCGTGAAGCCGCCGCGCATAGATCGCCACGGCGGGCTGGCCATTGGCCCTTGTCGCCACCGCGCGGTAGCCGGCGAAATTGTTCCAGACGGTGTCGAAGAAACCGTGGATCGCCTGGCGGCCCTGGTACCAGTCGTGCCAGGGCGGCATGTGGTAGGTGGCATCCTCGCGCAGGAGTTCGATGAAGCCGTCGAGATTGGCGGCATCCCAGGTCCTGATATAGCGTTCGAGCAGCAGGTCCTCGTCGGCGCTCGGCCGCGCGCGCTGCAGTGGCCGCCCCTTGGGAAAGCGTTCGCCGAGTGTGGCGCGCGCCCGCTGCAGGGCGCTGTTGATCGACGCCGTAGAGCCGCCTAGCAATTGCGCCGTTTCCAGCGCCGACCAGCCGAGCACGTCGCAAAGCAGGAGCGCGGCGCGCTGCCTGGGCGGCAGAAGCTGGATCGCCGCGATGAAGGCAAGCCGGACGGCCTCGCGGGTTTCGTAACGCGCTTCGGGGCCCGGTTCGCCGTCGGCGAGATCCGGCAGCTCGGCGTCGGGATAGGGCTCCAGCCAGGTCAGTTCGGCGGCTGGGCCGGCAGCGGCGCGGCCTTCGGTCGGCGGCCGTGCCGGCTCTTCGAGAATGCGGCGCGTCGACGACCTTGCCTTGATCGCGTTGAGGCAGCTGTTGGTGGCAATGGCGTAGAGCCAGCCACGCGGCGAGCCGTGGCCGTCGAATTGCGAGCGGCCGCGCCATGCTTTCAGGAAAGTGTCCTGGACGAGGTCGTCGGCCTCGTGGAGCGAACCCATCATGCGGTAGCAGTGCAGCTTGAGTTCGCGGCGGTGGGTGATGGTCAGGCGCTCGAAGGCGGGCCGGTCGAGGACCGGCCGGCCCGATGGCCCGGCAGGAGCGTCTGTCATTTCGAGCTCGCCATGATGATTTGGGGCCATCCTGCGCGCCTCACGCCGCCGCCGCAAGGCCGCTGCCGCTCACCGTGAAGGCGGTGCCCTGCATCTTTCCGGCAGCGAGCGCGACCACGGCGCTGGCGACATCGGCGGGCGTCTGCACATCGGTCATGCTGGCCAGGAAATCCGCCGGGCTGATGCCGAGATAGGCCGAAACGCCCGATATGCCGCGCTGGCCGACGCCGGTGCCGGCCATGATGCGCATCGGCGCCAGCGCCATGAAACGCAGGCCAAGGCCAAGCCGGTCGCCTTCCTTCTGGCTATGGGCGGCAAGGAACATCTGCATGCGCTTGGCGCCGGAATAGCCGCCGGAGTTCGGCGGGCCGCCGCTGAATGCAGCGCCGCTGGAGATCAGCACCACGCGGCTGCCGGGCTTCAGCCGGCCGCGCAGCGCCGCCCGGCAGAACAGGAAGGACGCCTTGACGTCCATTTCCCAATTGGCCGAGAACTCGTCCCAGCTCTGGTCCTGGATCGGTGCCGACGGGGCGAAGGCACCGGCGCAGATCACCAGCACGTCCGGTTCGAGCGCCGCGAACACTGCCTCTGGCGCGGCCTCCCGCGTGGCGTCCGCCGCCAGCGTCCTTACGCCCGACGCCTCCCAGGAAAGTTCCTTCAAAGCGTCCGCGCCCCGGGCGACGGCGAGCACGGTTGCTCCCTCGCTCAGCGCGGCTTCCACGATGGAGCGCCCGACGCCCCGGCTGCCTCCGACCACGACGACATTTTGACCTTGCAACGATCCCATGGATCACCTCGCTTTCCGGCCCGGAGGATTCCGGCGCCTAATGATCAGGACAGCGCAGGCGGGTGGAAATCATCGGTGGTGACGAGAATTTTTTGATGCATTGTCCGGCCGTCACCCGTCGAAAGCCAGCAGCGCGAAGGAACGCTCACTCCGCCAGCAATGCCAGCTCCTCAGCCGTCAAAGACCGCGCCGTGCCCTTGGCGAGGTCGCCTAGATGCAGCCGGCCGATGGCGATGCGGATGAGGCGCTTGACCTTGATGCCGTGGGCGGCAAGCAGGCGGCGGATGTGACGGTTCTTGCCTTCGTCGAGCACGATCTCCAGCCAGGCGGTTCGGCCGCCACTGCGCAGGAGGACGATCGAATTGGCGGTCAGGGTCTCGCCGTCGACGGTGACGCCAGTGCGCAACCTGTCCAGCAGCGTTTCATCCGGCACCGTGGCGACCTGCACGTGATAGGTCTTGGGCAGATGCGAGGCCGGGTCCATCAGCCGGTTGGCGAAGCGTGTGTCGTTGGTCATCAACAGCAGGCCTTCGCTCGCCTTGTCGAGGCGGCCGACCGGCGAGACATAGGGCAGATCGAGCCCTTCGAGACAGGCATAGACGGTGTCGCGCTCGAGCGGATCATCGCGGGTGGTGACGAGCCCGCGCGGCTTGTTGAGCATGACATAGACCTTGCGCTCGGCAATGACCGCTTCGCCATCGACAACGATGCGGTCGCGGTTCATGTCGACGCGCAACGCCGCATCGCGCACCACCTTGCCGCCGACGCGCACGCGGCCCGCCGCGATCAGCACCTGCGCCTGCGTGCGCGAACACAGGCCGAGTTTTGACAGCGCGCGGTTCAGGCTGACGCCAGCGCTCGCCGGCCTGCCGGTGTGGTGTGTGTGCCTTGGTGTCATGGCCGTAATGCCGGTGTCGCTCAGGCCGACTGATGGCACGGGCGGCGCCGGCTTCGCAAGCCGGGCGAGGTGGGTTTCGGCACCGCCGCGCTCTACGGCGCCCCCTCTGTCCTGCCGGACCCGGCCCTACGCTATCGCTCCGGGCGTTCGTCGTTCGGAAAGCCAAGCAATTGGCTTCCCGTCCGCTCGGGGACCACTCCTCACCCCCACGAGGTCCCACGAGGGGGGAGATCGGAAGCTCGGATGTCGGCTCTCTCCGCCGATGCCGCGACCGCCTCAGGCGGCTGCCTTCTCGGCCGCGATGCCGTTCAAGACCTGGATCACATCGACCGGCAGCTTCAGCTCGGCCGCCGCCAGATTCTCCCTGAGATGCCCGACCGACGAGGTGCCGGGGATGAGCAGGATGTTGGGGGAGCGCTGCAACAGCCAGGCGAGCGCCACCTGCATGGGTGTCGCGCCAAGTTTTTGCGCGACGTTGGCAAGCGTGCTCGACTGCAGCGGCGTGAAACCGCCGAGCGGGAAGAACGGCACATAGGCGATGCCGTCGGCGGCAAGCTCGTCGATCAGCGCGTCGTCCTGGCGATGCGCGATGTTGTATTGGTTCTGCACGCAGACGATGTCGACCATGCCGCGTCCCTGCGCGATCTGTTTGCGGGTGACATTGCTCAAGCCGATATGGCGCACAAGGCCCTGGCGCTGCAGTTCGGCGAGCGTGTCGAGCTGCGGCTCGAGCGAGCCTTCGGCGGGTCCGTGAATCCCATGCATGGAGCGCAGGTTGACGACCTCGAGCACATCCAGCCCGAGATTGCGCAGATTGTCGTGCACGGCCTGCGTCAGCTCCTGCGGTGACATTGCGGGGATCCACGATGCATCCGCGCCGCGCCGGGCACTGATCTTGGTCACGATGGTGAGGTTGGCGGGGTAGGGGTGCAGCGCCTCGCGGATGATCTGGTTGGTGACGTGCGGGCCGTAGAAGTCGCTGGTGTCGATATGGTCGACCCCGCTGGCAATGGCCTCGCGCAGCACGGCGAGTGCGGCGTCGCGGTCCTTTGGCGGGCCGAAGACGCCCGGTCCGGCCAGTTGCATGGCGCCGTAGCCGAGGCGCTTCACGGTGCGGTCGCCGAGTTTGAAAGTTCCGGCCTTGCTGATGTCGGTCATGGTGTCATCTCCTTCGGATCAGCCAGATATAGACAACGCGCACCTGAACGATAATATGATGCAATCGGAACGGCCTGTGCGGAAAGGCGAACAATGGCGGCGGATCTGGGCGACCTCCAGGCGTTCATGGCGGTGGCGCGCGCCGGCGGCTTCCGCGAGGCGGCCCGGGTGGGCGGCGTCAGTGCCTCCAGCCTCAGCGAGACGGTGCGGCGGCTGGAGAGCGGGCTCGGCGTGCGGCTCCTCAACCGCACCACGCGCAGCGTCGCGCCGACCGAAGCCGGCGCGCGCCTGCTCGAGCGGCTCGGCCCCGCGCTCGGCGAAGTCGATGCGGCGCTCGACGTGGTCAACGGTTTTCGCGGCCGCCCGACCGGCACGCTGCGGCTCAACGTGCCTGTCGTCGCGGCGAAACTGGTGCTGCCGCGCCTTTTGCCGCCCTTCCTCGCCGCCTATCCCGACATCCGGCTGGAAGTGACCGCCGAGGACAGTTTCGTCGACATACTGGCGAGCGGCTGCGACGCCGGCATCCGCTATGGCGAGCGGCTGGAGCAGGACATGATCGCCGTGCCGATCGGTCCGCGCCGGCAGCGCTTCGCCACCGCCGCCGCTACGGCCTATCTCGACCGGCACGACCGGCCCGGCCATCCACGCGACCTGCTCGATCATGCCTGCCTGCGCGGTCGCTTCGCCAGCGGCTTCACGCCGCCCTGGGAGTTCGAACGCGACGGCGAGGTGGTGAGCGTCGAGCCGACCGGCCCGCTGCTGGTCAGCACCGGTACGGCAATGACGCTTGCGCTCGAGGTGGCGGTCGCCGGCGGCGGCATTGTCTCGCTGTTCGAGGACTGGCTGCGCCCCTATTTCGACGACGGCCGGCTGGAGCCGGTGCTGGAGCCTTGGTGGCAGGAATTTTCAGGACCGTTCCTCTACTATCCCGGCCGCCGCCTGACGCCAGCGCCGCTGCGGGCTTTCATCGATTTTGTCGGTGGGATGCGCTGGGATTGATCCCGGACTGGCATCGTGCTGTCGGGTGTGCCGGCCTTTTTCGGCCCTGCCGTCGTGGTTCCTTTCGACCAAAGGGCAAATCCCTAATGTAACACTTTGTTGTCATTGAGGGCCTATCAAAGGGGCAGTACGGCGAAAGCCCGATAAGGAAAGGCGCGCAATGGGTTCGCCCTGGTCCGAATTGCTGGCCAATCTCGCGGTCGTGGCGATGTTCGTTTCGGTCTGGATCCACACGCATGTGTGGCTGGATCGCTGGCCGGCCGCCGCGAAGGCAGCGGCCTTCGGGGTGCTGATGGGTGCCGGCGCCATAGTCCTGATGCTGACGCCCATGCAGTTGCAGCCGGGCGTGCTCGCCGATCTCAGGGCGACCATGATTGCCGTTGCCGGCTTCTTCGGCGGTCCTGTCGCCGGCATCGTCGCCGGGGTCATGGCCGGTGCCTTCCGGACGTTCGAGGGCGGCATTGGCGCCTTCGCCGGCGCGGTAGGGATCGCGGCCGCCATGCTGGTCGGTGTCGCCGCAAACCTTGCCCTGAAAGGGCGGCGGCCCACCGTGGTCGACATCATGCTGCTTGGCGCGGCCGCGGCGGCAGCATCGCTGCTTGGCCTCAGCATCCTGCCGAGGGAGGTCCTGCAAAGGATTCTGCCTGATGTGGCGCTGCCTTCCTCCCTGCTTATCTTTGTCTCGGTGGTGCTGTCGGGGCTGACGCTCTACCAGGAGCGGCGTCGCCTCGAAGCGTTGCAGTCCCGGCGCATCTACAAGGCCGTGGTGGAGACGCTGCCCGATTGCCTCAATGTCAAGGATCTCGACGGGCGGTTCATCGCTGCCAATCCGGCAACGGCGCAACTGATGCATGCGGCCGACGCCAAGGCACTGATCGGCAAGACGGACTTCGACTTCTTTCCGCATGAGACGGCCAAAGGCTTCCGCGAGGACGAGCTTGCGGTGCTGGCGTCGGGGGCCTCGTCCACCATCGAACAGCACCTTCACCACGAGGACGGCACCGACGGCTGGCTGGCGACCTTGAAAGCTCCGTTCCGCGACAGGACCGGGGCGGTGGTCGGCCTGATCACCCACAATCGCGACATCACCGCGCGCAAGCAGCTCGAGACCGAGCTGGCGGAAAGCCAGGCAAGGCTCGGAGACGCCTTGACGCACATGGCCGACGGCCTGGTGATGTTCGACCTGGACGGCAAGATGGTGCTGTGCAACGCCCGGTACCGCGCCATGTTTCCGAAGACGGCCGACATAAGAGTGCCGGGTGCCGACTATCGTGACATCCTGCGCGCTTCGGCGGCGCGCGGCGAAGGCATCACGCCGCAGGACGCGGTCGAGGAGTGGATCGCCGAAATCATGGCCTCGCAGAAACTTGTCAGTCACCGTCAGGTCCGGCTTGCCGACGGGCGCTGGCTCGATGTGCGCACCCGGCCGACCGGCGATGGCGGAAGCCTCAGCATGTTTTCCGACATCACCGAGGCCAAGCAGGTCGAGGCCGAACTGATGGCCGCCAATGAGAAGCTGAACCTCCTGGCGCACCGCGACGGCCTGACCGAACTGTTGACGCGGCGTGCCTTCGACGAAGCGCTGGCGCGCGAATTCGCCCGCGCCAGCCGCAACGCAATGCCGCTCAGCCTGCTCATCATCGACGTTGACTGGTTCAAGCGGTTCAACGACCATTACGGCCATCCGGCGGGCGATGAGTGCCTGCGCGTCGTCAGCCGCTGCATCGAGGCGGCAGCCCGCCGGCCGGCAGACTCCGCCGCCCGCTATGGCGGCGAGGAGTTCGGGCTCATCCTGCCCGAGACCGACGCGCATGGGGCCTTCGTCATCGCCGAAAACCTCAGGAGCAAGGTGCGCGACCTCGCTATTGGGCATGCCGGCAGCGAAAAAGGCATCGTCACCGTCAGCATCGGTGTCAGCACCTTCGAGGCCGCCGCCGCCATCGAGATCGCCGATCTTCTGAGCCGCGCCGACGAGGCGCTCTACGGCGCCAAGGCCGCGGGGCGGGACCGGGTGCATGGCTGGCGTCCGCACCTCAGCGGCCAACGCTCGACCGGTTCTCGGCGCAAGACTTGAGCCTCTCCAAATCCTGGGGGCCGGGCTGCCTGTAGAGTTTGGATCGAGGCTGAGCTGGCTATTGCCTGAACGAGGATCAGGCCAGGCACCTTCAACCGCTGTGAACTGAATCCGCGCTGGCGGGATCGAGCTTCACAAGACGAGCCTTCGCCTCGCCGACGCGTTGTTGCGCCGATCGTATCCTGTCACAAAGCCTCAGATTGATACCAACGCCACAGTCCTCGTCCAGCATCGCGTTTGCACGTTCGAGGGCGAGTTCCGCTCGGTTAAGTCGCTGCCTCGCCCTGGCCAGTTCCAAGGTCAGAAGTTCCATTACTGCTGTTTCCGTGGTTACGGTCCCTTCAGGTGGGAAACCGTTGCCGGTCGTTTTGGTTCCGGCTGTTCGCGTGCAGCTGCATTGGCTGCCGCGCGCGCCCTTGACGACCTTCAGGACGGCCTTGGATGGGCAAGGCTGGTGTCGAAAGTGTCCGGCAGGACAGGTGTGCCATTGGGCGCAGTCGAGGCTGTCGTCATCCTGTCGACCGCCGGGATGATGACCATGCGGGCATGCTGCTCCGGCCACAATGGCTTTCCGAAAAGGAAGAACGTGCTGGCGAGAAAACAGACCAGCAAGAGGACGGCCAAGGTATTGGCGATGATCTCACCAAGCTGCATTATCTCTCCTCCAAATCACGCACCTGCAATGGGCAACGAGCACCAGCGGACTATGTTCAACGTGTGGGACCAATGCGCCTGATACTTCGGACTTCAGTCCGAGTTGCGGGTCGAACGATAAAGGCACAACCTGCCTGCGCACCGGCCGAGCCTCCGCCAATGGTGGCAGCCGGAGCATGGCCCGGCCTGCTCGCAACGTACCGAGCCCTCCGCCAAGGCAGGCCGGGCTGCCTCTCCTGAAGCGTCATGAACGGACCGCGATTTCCGCGGGCAGCGGCGAGCGTTGATTCCTCGGCAACGGCTAACCCCGATCCGCGGGGTGACGGAAAGCACGCCGATATCCGTTAGACAGGGATTGTATGGACGCATCCGCTGTCCCCTCGCCTCAACTCGGCGCCACGATTGCCAGTGAAAAACGACGAGGGCTGCTACCAGCTCACGGTAAAGCTGACGAGCAGGACGGCGATCAAGGCCGATAACGGGACCGCCATCAACAGCGCCGCCTCCATAAGTCGGCTTTCCTTGTCGCTGAACATCAGGATCTCCTCACATCTTGACCCGAAACCGGGGAATTCAGGGTTCGCCCACCGCATGGAAGCAGCGGGCGAACCCTTTCGGCGCAGGAAGGGACGTTAGCTGCGCCAATTCGAAAAAACACGCGCGGTCGCAGTCCGACTTTCGCCGGCTACCTGCCGGTGACCTTGCAGCGAACAACGAGCGTGAAAGATGGCCGTTCCCGGCGGCGGCTCCGGCAGGACCATTGCGTTTTCAGATGGGACCTAAGTCTGGGGCAGGCCGGACCGAAGCCCGATCCTGGAACATTCAATCCCGCCTGAAGTTCGATCGGCAGCGCGGTGACAATGTTGTAGCTGTGCAGGTTTCAGATGGAGGAACTCATGAAAAAGAATCTTGCCGCCGTAGCCGCGGTTCTGTTGCTCGCAGGTGTCGGCGCGGCTGCCGCCGAGGACGTCGTCATCCAGCCCGAGCAGGAAACAGTGATCAAGGAGTATGTGAAGAAGCAGCCGCTGGCTTCGGTCAAGGTTCCCGGCGTGGAACTCAATATCGGCACGGCTTTGCCAGATACCGTTGAACTCCACGAAGTTCCCAACGTCAAATATCGCTACACCGTGATCGACAACCGGACGGTGATCGTGGACCCAGGCACTCACAAGATCGTCAAGATCATCGAGTAACCGCGCCTGGCCCGCCGCCCGGCTGGTGGCGGGCCAATTGCGCAAAGTGCGTTTGCCAGAGCAATCATAATCATAATTTGCGCGGGTCGATGCCGATCTCGCGCCTGCTAATCCAGCATCATTACGATGGGTTCGCCTCCTGCAGTTCGCGGCGCCGGGCCAGCGCGCGAATTCGGTCCGCGACTTTGCCGTCCACCGGGTTGTAGACGGTCAGGCTCAAATCCGGCCGGCCGTCGACCGCGAAGGCCGAATATTCGAGTTCGATGTCCCCGAGTTCGGGATGCTTCAGGCGCTTTGTCCCGTCGCCATGGCTGAGCACGTCGTTTTCCCGCCACAGGGCGGCAAACTCGGGGCTGGCGCTGCAAAGCTCGTCCACGAGCTGGGCGACCTCGGACACCGCGCCGGCGCGTGCCGCGTCGGCCCGGAACGCGCCGACCACGAAGCGGGCGAGATTCTCCCAATCGTGCTGCTTGGCGCGGATTGTGGGGCTCAGGAACATGAACCGCAGGATGTTGCGCTGACCCGGGGGCAAGGTGCTGTAGTCGGTCATCACGATTTGCGCGGCGCGGTTCCAGGCGACGACATCCCAGGTTGCCGTTTTGATCAAGGCCGGGCTTGCCTCGAGCGTATCGATAAGGCGCTGCAGCCTGGGGCTGACACCGTCGGCGCCGATGTAGCGGACCTCGGGCGGACGCCCCAGCCCCAGCATGAAAAGATGTTCGCGCTCGGCCTCGGTCAGCAGCAGCCCCTTGGCGATCCGGTTCAGCACGTCGGCCGAAGGCGCGCCGCCGCGTCCCTGTTCCAGCCATGTGTACCAGGTCGGGCTGATGTTGGCGCGCTGGGCGACCTCTTCGCGGCGCAGTCCCGGCGTGCGCCTGCGCCCCGAGAAGCCGAACGACGAGGGGTCGAGCCGGGTGCGCCGATCCTTCAGAAATGCTGCGAGCGAACCGGCGGAATTGTTGGGCATCCTGTTAGTCATTATACCATGATAAGATCACTACTTTAATGGAATAATAGAGCAGCGATACTGCGCGGGCAACTGTGCAGGAGATTTTGCATGCGAATCTTTCTTACCGGCGCCACCGGCTTCATCGGTTCGGCGATTGTCCCCGAACTTCTTCAGGCCGGCCATCAGGTAATCGGCGTCACTCGCTCGGATGCCGGCGCCGAGGCGTTGGCCGCCGCGGGCGTGGAGGCGTATCGCGGAACACTCGAGGATTCCGAGGGCCTGCGCGACGGCGCGGCGAAGGCGGAAGCGGTGATCCACACGGCCTTCGACCATGATTTTTCGAGGTTCGCCGAGAATTGCGAAAAGGACAGGCGCGTCATCGCGGCACTCGGCCAGGCACTCGCCGGCTCCGACCGGCCGCTGGTGATCACGTCGGGCACCGGCATGGGCGCCCCCGGCCATGGCCAGTTGGCGGTCGAGGACGTCTTCAACCCCAGCCATCCCAATCCGCGCGTCGCCTCGGAACTCGCCGGGAATGCCCTGCTGGAGGCGGGCATCAACGTGTCGGTGATGCGGCTGCCGCAGGTCCATAACACGGTCAAGCAGGGGCTGATCTCGCCGCTCATCGAAATCGCGCGCCGGAAAGGTGTCTCGGCCTATGTCGGTGAAGGCCGCAATCGCTTTGCGGCGGGCCACCTCCTCGATGTGGCGCGCCTCTATCGCCTTGCTGTGGAAAAGCGGCAGCCGGGCGCCCGCTATCACGCCGTCGGCGAGGAAGGCGTCGAGGTGCGCGCGATCGCCGAGGCGCTTGGCCGCGGCCTGAACCTGCCGGTCGTTTCGATCGCACCGGAAAAGGCGGCGGAGCATTTCGGCTGGATGGCGATGTTCGCCCCCATGGACCTGCCGGCGTCCAGCGCGCTGACCCAGGCGCGGCTTGGCTGGCATCCGACCGGGCCGACGCTGATCGCCGATCTCGACGCCATGCGATATTGATGCGCGTAAGAGGCGGCCGTCGCAGACCGTGAAGTCACGCCGGCTATGTCAATTGCCGTGTTTGGGGCGTGACCGGCCTACAGCATGTCGCGGCGAATAGGATTCGCCCGACCTACTGTAAGCTTCTGATTTTATGCATGTCGTCGTCCCGGAACCGAGCACACTTCCGGGCGACATGCATTAGGCCGCTTCAAGCGCCATCACCTTCTCCGCTGCCTTCGCCAGAAACCCGGATCGCGTATAGCCATGGGCTTCGGCGAAGGCATCGATCGGCTGGAGAACGTCGTCCGGCAGGGTCACGTTGATACGCACCGCCTTCCTGGCTCCGGTCCTTGCCGCGACCAGGATTGCAACGCCGTCGCGATTGTCGGCGTCTGTCATCACAGCCTCAAGACTGGAAGGCTCTGGAATGGCATCGCCATCCTCGACCAGCCCCTCGATATGGAGGGGAAGGGCCTCTTCGGCCATGGACCGGGCGTCATCAAGATCCTTGCCGGCGGTAATCACGCTGGGAAATCAGGGAAAGACACGCCGAAGTCGTTGTCGGCATCCTTGTGGATAAGTCCGATATACTGCTTCATGTCAGTCACCTCGGTTTCAGTCCAGATTGCTTTTCGATGTCCCCGAAGGAGCGGCCTGCCTACAATCCTAAATTCCGACAATTCCGACAAGTCGCTGTCCGGCTCTGTTATATCGATGTTGCACAAACGGTTGACCCTGGGTTAGCATCCTCTTGTTGACGCCGATCGGAGGAATTTAGGCGGTCAGCTGGAGCGGCATGCGTTCTTGGCGCAAGGAGGATGCTCCAACACTTTAACCGGCGCGTGATCCTTCCTGAAACCGGTCCCGGTTTTTAGGGACGTGCGCTTCTGTGGAGGAGGAACCCATGAACAGACGCGAATTCCTGATGACGTCCGTGGCCGCGGGCGCCATGATGCTGGCCGCACGCTCGGCTTTCGCCGCGGACAAACTGACCATTCTCGGCTCGGTGCCCAGTCTCGGCTTTCCGTTCTTCGTGCACATGCTGAACGAGATCAAGGCCGAAGCGCAGGCGCAAGGCGTCAACCTGACCGAGAGCGACGGCCAGAACTCGGCCACCAAGCAGACCGCCGACATCGAGGCGGCCCTGGTGCAGAAGGTCAACGCGATCGTCATCTCGCCGCTCGACGTCAACGCGCTGGCGCCAGCCATCGAGGAAGCGGTCAAGGCCGGCGTTCCCGTGGTGACGATCGACCGCCGCGTCGACGGGGTCCAGGGCATCCTTGCCCATGTCGGTGCCGACAACGTCAAGGGCGGCGAGGCGGAAGCCCAGGCCGTGGTTGCGGCATTCCCCAATGGCGCCAAGCTGTTCCACCTGCAGGGCCAGCCGGGCGCGGGTCCCGCGATCGACCGCAACAAGGGCGTGCACAATGTGCTCGATCCGCTGAAGGACAAGTACCAGATCATCTATGAGCAAACCGCCAACTTCGCCCGCGCCGAGGCACTGACGGTGACGGAAGCCGGCCTTGCCGCCAACGGCAAGCCGGACGCCATCATTTGCGCCAATGACGATATGGCGCTGGGCGCGCTCGAAGCGTGTGCCGCGCGCAACTTCAGCGACGTCAAGATCTACGGCTTCGATGCGCTGCCGGAAGCGCTGGTCGCCGTGCGCGACGGCAAGCTCGCCGGCACGGTCGAACAGTTCCCCGGCAAGCAGTCGCGCACCGCCGTACAGATCGCGGTCGCCTTCGCCAAGGACAAGACCGAGCCGAAGGAGAAGCTGGTGCTGCTGACCCCCATCGTCATCGGCAAGGACAATCTCGACAAGGCGGAAAGGCTGAACGAGACGAAGTAGGGCAGTCAGCTTCGATTGATAAGCCGGCGGGACAGCGCCCCCCTCTGTCCTGCCGGACATCTCCCCCTCAAGAGGGGAGATCGGATGTCTCTCCCGCGGCGCCAATCTCCAATATTACAGGGAAGGGCACCGGCGTTCAGGCTGCCAATCTCCCCCCTTGAGGGGGAGATGTCCGGCAGGACAGAGGGGGGCGTTCAAGCGCAACCTGGCTAAATCTAGGGGTGGCAACAAGGAGAAGTCTTTGCCTTTAGTTGAAGCCGCATCCCCGGTCCTGCTTGCCGTCGAGGGCGTCACCAAGCATTTCGCCGGCGTCACCGCGCTGAGCGATGTCTCGCTCGATGTCCGCCCCGGCGAAATCCTCGGCCTGCTTGGGGAGAACGGCGCGGGAAAATCGACGCTGTTGAAAATCCTGTCCGGTGTCATGCCGCCTTCCGGCGGCCGCATCACCTTCGACGGCGCCGACTACCAGCCGGCGAGCCCGCAGGACGCCAAGCGGCACGGCATCGTCACCATCTACCAGGAGCTCAGCCTGATTCCGACGCTGACGGTGGCGGAGAATATTTTCATCGGCCGCGCGCCGACCGGCCGGCTCGGATTGGTGAGCTGGCGCAAGATGGAGCAGGATTCCCGCGCCATCATTGCCCGCGTCGGTCTCTCCATCGACCCGATGACGCCGGTGTCGGCGCTGTCGGTGGCCGAGCAGCAGCTGGTCGAGATCGCCCGTGCATTGTCTTTGAAAAGCCGGCTGATCATCATGGACGAGCCGACCTCGGCGCTGACCGAGACAGAGGTGCAGCGCCTGCTGTCGATCATGGACCGGCTGCGCAAGGACCATGTCGCGATCATGTTCGTCACCCACCGGCTGGAAGAGGCATCCGCCATCTGCGACCGCATGACCGTGCTGCGCGACGGCAGGCTGGCGGGGCATCTCGACCGTCAGGGCGGGCCGATCAAGCTGCCCGCCATCATCGAGAAGATGGTCGGGCGCGCCGCCTCCGAACTTTACGCGCGGCCGGCGCAGCGCGCGGTGGCTGGCGATGTCGTGCTTTCCGTGCGCGGCTTGCGCACCGTGCGCGACCCCGAGGCGCCGCATGCCATCGTGCTCGACGGCGTCGATATAGACCTCAAGACCGGCGAGATCCTCGGCGTCGCCGGCCTCGTCGGCTCAGGCCGCACCGAGCTGGCGCGCGCCATTTTCGGCGCCGACCGGATCGCTGCGGGAACGATCACGCTCGACGGCAGGGAAATCGCGCCTGCTTCGCCGGCCGACGCCATCGCGCTCGGCATCGGCCTGGTGCCGGAGGACCGCAAGCACCAGGCGATTTTTGCCGCGCTTGGTATCCTGCCGAATTTCTCGGTCGCTTCGCTTGGGCGTTTCAGCAACGGCTTCGGCTTCATGGCCGAGCGGCGCGAGCGCGACGCGCTGTCGGGGTTCAGGAAGATGCTGTCGATTCGCATGGCGTCGGCCGAACAGGCGATCGAAGGCCTGTCGGGCGGCAACCAGCAGAAGGTGATCCTGGCGCGCTGGCTGGCGCGCGATCCAAAAGTGCTGATCGTCGACGAGCCGACGCGCGGCGTCGATGTCGGCGCCAAGGCGGAAGTGCACCAGATCCTGGTGCAACTGGCGGCGCGCGGCATCGCGGTGATGATGATCTCGTCCGAACTGCCCGAGGTGCTGGCGGTGTCGGACCGCATCGTCACCATGCGCAAGGGGCGCATCACCGGGCAGATGCCGGGCGTCGAGGCAAACGAGGAAAAGCTGATGGAATTGATGGCGCTCGACAGGCAGGATACGCCGGGACAGGACGCGCCGGCACAGGATGCGGAAGGGCAGACACGATGAGTATCGCCGAGGAACAGAACCAGCGCGGCGGCGTGACGATCGCCCGGCTTTTGATGAGCTTCGGGCCGCTGCTGTTCCTGGCGGCGCTGATCGTCGTCTTCACCGTGCTGAAGCCGAGCTTCATGGACCCGATCAACCTGTTCAACATCACCAGGCAGATCTCGATCACCGGGTTGATCGCGCTCGGCATGACCTTCGTTATCCTCACCGCCGGCATCGATCTGTCGGTCGGCTCGCTGCTGGCCTTCTGCGGCATGGTGGCGGCCGTGGTGGCCAAAGGCGGCACCGCCAACACGCTGTCGCTGTCGACGTCGGGCACGCAGGGTTTTGGCTGGTTCGCGGCGCTGCTGGCCGCCGTGATGGTGGGCGCCTTGGCCGGCGGCGTGCAGGGGTTCGCCATCACAAGGCTGAAAGTGCCGCCCTTCGTCGTCACGCTGGGCGGGCTGACGGTGTTCCGCGGGCTGACGCTGACCATCTCCAATGGCGGTCCGATCTCCGGCTTCGACGCCTCGATGCGCTGGTTCGGCACCGGCCTGATCGGCCCGGTGCCGGTGCCGGCGCTGATCTTCGCCACCGCCGCCATCCTGTGCCACATCGTGCTGCGCTACACCCGCTATGGCCGTGCCGTCTATGCCGTCGGCGGCAATGCCGAAGCGGCACGACTGTCGGGCCTGCGCGTCGACCGCATTCTGGTCTCTGTCTATGTCATCGTCGGCTTCTTCGCCGGGCTCGCCGCCTTCGTGCTGTCGGCGAGGCTGAATTCTTCGGAAGCGGTTGCCGGCATCGGCTACGAGCTGACGGTGATCTCCGCCGTCGTCATCGGCGGCACCTCGCTGTTCGGCGGCATCGGCTCGGTCGGCGGCACGGTGGTGGGTGCGGCCCTGATCGGCGTGCTGCAGAACGGGCTGCAGTTCAACAACGTCTCTTCCTACACGCAAAGCATCGTCATCGGGCTCATCCTGATCCTGGCGGTGGCGTTCGACCGGTGGCTGAAATCACGGGTGAGGAGATAGGGTGGTTTCTCCTTCTCCCCCAAGGGGAAAAGGGATCACCGGCTGCCGCGTTGCTTGCGAAACGTCCTCGCCTGAAACCCGCAAACGGCGCTGTCGAGCCTCACGCCGCCTGCCTTGCCCACAAATCATGGCCGTAGCGGCGGAAGAAGCGGGCTATGAGAAGCTGCTGCCTTGCCCTGGCGAGATCGGGCAGGCGCCGTTCCTGGCGCCAGCGCGGCATGTTTCGCCAGCCGGCGATGAACCGGATCGCATCCTCGACGGCTTCGTGCGCCGATAGCGCCGGGCCGATCGCGGCCAGGAACAGAAGCTCCGTTTGTTTCAATTCGTCGATGACGGTCTTGCGCCTGAAATGATCCAGGCGGGCCTGCGCGATGCCGTTGCGGCGGATCGCCTCGAAGGCTTCGAGCAAAGCGGGACTGTCGCCGGTGTAACCGCAGGCGTGGGCGAAATCGGCGGCATCCATTCTTGCTCCCGGATCTGGCGCGCGCAATTCCGCGCCGACTCACATTTGCAAGCTGAATATAAGCATAACTCAAACTAACATAGAAGAGGGACTTTTGGGGGAGTTTTGGAAACTGCGACTCGACTCCTGCTTCAAAACACGGGAATATGTGAACAAATCACGAACAAACGGACGGAGGAACGATGGCGTTGCCGGGTAGGGAAGCAGTGATCGCGCAGGTCGCCTCGCTGTCGGTCGAGTGCGCCGATTGCGGCCGCAACAGGTGGTGGCGACCCGATCAGTTGAAGCGCTTCGGGGTGAACGGGAACACGCCGCTGGCCGCGCTGTCGGGTCGCATCGTCTGCTCGGCCTGCCGTGCCGACGGGCTGCCGGGCACCGCGATCTCGATCCAGGCCGCGTTCATCGACGAGCGCCAGCGCGTGCGCTCGGAAGCGCGGATGCTGAGCGATCGCGAAGCGCCGCTGGCAGGCTCGAGGCGGGCTTGAGAAGCGCTGATTCCTCCTTCTCCCCTTGTGGGAGAAGGTGGCCTCGCGAAGCGAGGTCGGATGAGCGACTATCTGAGGTGTCAAGTTGCATTTGCGAACTCGCTTCGCGCATCGCGTGCTTTTGCATTGAGAATGACGAGCAGCTTTCTGGCGAGAGCGATGCGGATGACCATCTTTTCCTTTCCGGCGGCCTGCAACCTTTGCTGGAAAGCGGCCAGATGCGGATCATATTTGGCAACGATGCTGGCAACGAGGAAGAGGACGCCTCGCGGTCCCGCACGGCCGCCACGC
>NZ_AZUY01000060.1 GCF_000513935.1 Mesorhizobium sp. WSM3626
CAAGGACGTGCTCTATCTCGGACGCGACACCAATTTCCCGCTGGCCATGGAAGGCGCGCTCAAGCTCAAGGAAATCTCCTACATCCATGCCGAAGGCTATGCCGCGGGCGAGCTGAAGCACGGGCCGATCGCGCTGATTGACGAGAACATGCCGGTGATCGTGATTGCGCCGCACGATCGCATCTTCGAAAAGACCGTGTCCAACATGCAGGAAGTGGCGGCGCGTGGCGGCAAGATCATCCTGATCACCGACGCCAAGGGCGCGGCACAGGTGAGCGTGAANACGATGGAGACCATCGTGCTTCCGGATGTGCCGGAAATCATCTCGCCCATCATCTACGCGCTGCCGATCCAGATGCTTGCCTATTTCGCCGCCGTGTTCATGGGCACCGACGTCGATCAGCCGCGCAATCTGGCGAAATCGGTGACGGTGGAATAGGGGCTTTTTTTGGCCTATGCGCATTGGCTGCTCAAGGTACCCGGAAAGCTGCGCGTCCGCCTTTGCCGCCTCGGAGCGTAGCATCGATCATCGAGCCCCCCGAGGCATACGGTCCGGAACTCCGCCTGAACCTCAGCTAAGCTGGTTTGCCGACCGAGTATTTGGGCGCCCCCGTCGTACCATACCCGGTTCGGTTCACAATCGATCCGATCCATCAAATGCCTGGGCTGAACGCCCTGTTTCAGATTTCGCGCTGCTGCGGCCGGAAACGCCATGTTCCTGAAGTGCAATGATCCGCGCCAGCAGCTCGCGTTGAGCGACGGTGCCCCGCGGCTCCTCGGGAGTTTCCTCCACCGCGGACGGACCGGCGTCGATAGGGGCCACCGTCGGCTTTGCGATGCCGCTGCTAGGTGTTAGCTGTGCGGCATCGCCAGGCGCAATCTCGACGACTGCATTTGGTAATTTCGCAACCACTGGGGAGGCCGTCATCTCGGCGATGAGCGGTATCGGGGCTGGTTCGGGCAATGCACCCGACTGGTTGTTGAAAATGGGCTTGAGGTGACGGTCACGATAATACTTCACCTTGTCCAGCTGGAGCGGAGGCTGCCCCTTGATCAGCACAATTTGCTTGTCGTCAGCGAGTAAACGCACCTGCTCGGGCCGCAACAGCGGTGCCCCCTGGTCAGCCATATGAATATTAGGATTCAACCACTCCCTCGGGTTAAACGACTTGGACTTTTGGTGAAAAGTATAGTCCCCGATAGCTTTTGAGATGTATTGGGGCGTCTCGTCGTCGGCTGTCGCCATGAACACTTGCACACCGGTGTTGGAGAGGAAATTTTCCTTGCCTGGCTGCTCGTAGGCGCCCGTCAGAGCCGAGAGGCTTTGGATGATGAACATGAAGCGGCCGTTATAACCTGCAATCGTGGTCACCGCCGTCTCAATCGCTTCAAGCCTGCCGAGATGCTTGAATTCATCGAGGAGGAACAGGACCTCGAAAATCTCGTCCTTTTTAGGCAGAGTGCGTTGCAAGATGGATACGGTTTGCTGGAAGAACAGCCGCATGAGAGGCGCGATTACCTCCAAATCATTGGGGCTGACGCACAGATAAATTGTCGTCGGGTCCCGGCGTAGGTTGTCAATGGCGAAATCCGACCTCGATGTGGCATTCTTGATCAACGGGTCTGCCCAAAGGTTCAACCCACCGTCGCCCAAGACGGATGTGTATGAGGTCAGAAGTTTGTTGTCGTTGCCGGCCATATTGTCGAATATGCGCGTCACCTCCGGGATTTTGCTCTGCCCCGCGAGTTGCGCGAATAACTTGTATTTCTCGCCTGGCTGCGAAAACAAATCGTAGACAGCCCCAATGGTCGGTGTGCCACGCTCGATGCAGGCCAGAACACCGGCAACAAAAAGATCTCGTGCGCCCTCAATGAACCCCTCCGCGCCCTTGCCCTTGGGCGCAATCAGATTAACCGCCAATCGCCGGGTCTCTGAGAAACGGCGCTCCGGCGGCGTAGCAACAATGTCGAGCACTGGATTGTAGCAATGGGTGCGTCCTTCCCTGTCGAGCGGCGAAAATTTGAAGATCCGGTCGCCGCGCTTCAACCTCGCCCTCGACGTCAGTTCGAAGAGTTCGCCCTTGACGTCGAGGGCAAGTACGGAGCCATCGAAAGTTAGAAGCGTTGGAATGACAACGCCAACGCCCTTGCCCGCGCGGGTGGGCGCAACCACCAGACTGTGTGGCTGCTCGCCATTGGTGAGATATTGTCCAAAACCGCGCGGGCCGGACGTTTTGCCGAATATCGGACCAGTGATGCGGCGGTAGGGCTTGAGGAAGCCTTTTTGGCGCATTTCGCGAAACTGCCCCCAGCGTGCGGTTCCAAAGTGTTTGGGGCGAAGCATGAGGACAGTGAGAGTGGCTGTGATGGTCACCGATGTCATGCCGACAATGATCAAGCCGGTGTAGAAGGTCGCACTGGCATAGCCGAGATAGAAGGGGGTTTCATACCAGAACGCCAGCAGGTCGAACTCGCGGAGTCCCCGGACGCTGAGGCCGGCCCTTAGGCTAACATACACACTGGCGAAGATCACCCCGAGCGGCAATGACAGTCCAAGGCCGAACGAAAAGGTGGTGAGCTTCAACTTCGTGCCTGCCATCGTCCTGCACTCTCCGGCAATGTTCAGCGTTCGTAGTCCAGGTCTCGTGGACAGTCTCATCCTAAAAAGTGTTTCGTCCACACTCGGGAAAGGCTTCAGCCGAGCACAAGCACAGCTGGTTGCTTGGAGCCTGATGTCGACAGATGCCGCGTGTCGCCTTCAACTCCTGGCCTACAGGAGAGAACACATAACGGTACGACCCCCGAAGTCGCACGAAATAACGGTTACAATGGTAACCTAATTGGCAAGACACATCGCCATGTCTCACCACAAGTGCTGATATGCTTTGAAAAGGAATATTTGCACTGAGCGCTCTCAGCGCGCACGGATCGCGGCATGAAACTGATCACTTGCTATTCATTCAAAGGTGGCGCGGGTAAAACGACGGCTATAATGGGTCTGTGCTCCTCGCTTTCCTTGAAACAGAAGAAGGTTGCGTTGTTCGAATCAGACCCCAACCGCCCGCTGACTCGGTGGAAAGCAAATGCCATTCGTAACCAGGCTTGGGACCAGCGATGCGAGGTATTCGTGGCCGACGAGCTGCCCCTCATGATAGATGCATATGGACACGCGGATCTTGTCGGCTTCGACTATGGTTTGGCCGATGCCCATGGCGATCCCAGCGAGTTGAACAACTCCATAATCGGCAGTTCCGATTGCCTGCTGATACCCGCTATGCTGACACCCCTTGACATCGATGAAGCTCTTGCGACTTGCCGCTACATTGTTGAGCTCTTGATGGGAGAGGGACTGCAAACACATACTGCCATTCTTCCCCAGCGAGTGCCCGTGGGCAGACTGACAGTCTCTCAACGTGCCGCGTACGAGATGTTGCGCGCCCTGCCGCTGTGCGACACGCCAATGCGTGAGCGTGACGCCTTCGCGGCGATGAAAGAGCGAGGCATGTTGCACATGACGGTCGCTAACATGGCCAACGATCCGGCAACGCGACCGATGTTCCACAACAGCCGGAGAGCATTGGATGAGCTTGCTACGATCGGTACTTTCATCGAGAGGGCCTTGCAGGGCTGATGTCGAAATGCGCAAGCCAAGAGATTCGATGATGGGCGCCGCACCAATTTGCTGCGATTCCTAACAGAGTCGCCCACAGGCCTTAACCAAGACGAGGCGATCTTCTGTGCGTGTGGCGTCAGCGCAGCTCTGGATTCAACGCCTGTTGCCATGGTGACAACGTCGGCTGCCGCCGGCCTGTCTAGCGCAACCAAGGAACCATTCGCCCATCTATTGCGTCGCGTATCCAAGCGCAGTGCCGATCCGCGGCGGCTGTCCATCACCAGGCGAAGGTGCTTCGTGCGACGGCTTATCTGATCAAGATCGACACCTGGTCTCCTTTCGTCCTTCACCCGTCGCGACGTCTTGAGTATGAATATGCTGCTGCCCACCAGCAGGTCAAAAGCCATGCAGCCGTGCAAAGAGAGCGTCGTTCGGGAAGTCATGAAGGGTCAGAAGTTCGGCGAGAAGTCAGACAGCATACCGTTGCGAACTCGACAAACCGGACAGGCGCGGAATTCATGTGCCAATCAACTGCTTTACGCCTGTCGCGTTTTCGACCCGGATGGTGCCGCTGATCAAGCGGCGATCCCCGACGCCCGGCTTGGCCTGATTCAAGCATCAAATCGGCTCATCCCCGAGCGAGAAAATCCATGACTGGTCCTCGAGAAACCCTAAATCAGAATGTCTTCCGTCAAAAAGGAACCTGCTACGGGCGGTGACCTAGTGCTCGCCTGGTTCCGCAATCCACTGCAAGCGCTCCGTGTTGCATTCGATGATTCCGTTGCTGCGTCTGATTGCGCCAGCTTCCTCCAAGGCTGATATAGCACGATTCACTTTCGGCCGGCTTGCGCCCAAAATCCCTGCTATATCCGACTGAGTGAGAGACAGTTTGAGATCCGCCCTTACCGGCAATTCGGTGCCGTGGATTTGCCTCAGAGTAAAGAGAAGGAAACGGGCCGCCCGGGAATTCAGGTGATAGAGAGCGATGGTTTCCAACTGCTCGGTGATACCCCGCAATCGCGAGCAGAGATAACGGATCGTGGCTCCGGCTGCCTCCGGGGAAAGTTTGATAAGGTCCATAAATGGCCTCTTGGCGATGACGAAACCTTCGGAGGCGACCTGCGCCGTGGCGTCGGCTGATCGAGGCTGATCGTCCAACATGGCCATCTCGCCGAACAGTTCCCCGGCTTCGAGCTGTCGCAGGACTAGCTCACGCCCTTGTGGGGTGATCAGGGATACCTTAATCCGCCCAGAGATCACCCCGACCATGTAATTACCTTCATCGCCTCGCTGGAAAATCACCGTGTCTGGGAGCCATCTGCGAAAGCTTGAGATACCCGCTAGCGCTGTGATGGTCTCGTCATCAAAATCCTGAAAAATCGGAAAGGAACGCCAGAAGGCAGGGCTTCTATCGAACTCGGCCATATAGTTTCCTCTTGGAGATGATCAGTCCCATTACGGGGACGCTGTTTAGGGGAGCACGTTGGTTGAGCGCCGCTGGCGTTCGGCGCCTGCGGCAGAAGCGACTGGTGCGTTGTCCGGCATCGTCGATATCGCGAGGCGTCGGCGGGGAAAGCAGACGAGGGGATTGCTCTTAGTGTGGTGACTTGTGACCGGTGCCGCGTTGGCTTGCGGCAAATGGAAGTGGTTAACACGGCAACATGGAACTGCTGGCAGTCGCGGGTGCCCTTCCGTGGCTTCGGTCGCATTCGCCAACCCGGGTGGGTCGAGGCACGGCGCTGTTGGTATTCCCATTTCCAAACTTATGAAAAATCGATTGTTTCGATATATCATATTCATGCGATGGATAGGTGATCGCTCCGCGCGGCCATGCTCCTCCTCACCTGCAGCTCTGCTCTAGGAAAGTCGCCGGCTTTGTGCTGTCTTCAGGCATCCGACAGCTCCGCCGGGATGCTGAACACGTAACCGATGCCCCGTTTCGTTTTAATCAGCTGTGGCGCGCGCGCGTCTCTTTCGAGCTTCCGACGCAAACGCAAGATCTGAACATCGATGCTGCGGTCCGAAATCTCGCCGTGGATGCGAGTCGCCCGCTGCAGGTACTCTCGCGATAACGGTCGTTGGGCCGCCTCGAGGAAAGCAAACAGGAGTGCATACTCGCCCTGGGTTAGTGGTACCAGTGCGCCAGACGGATCACGCAACTGTCGCGTTTTCAAGCGTAGCTCCCATCCGCCGAAAAGCCATCTTCCTGATGGTGACCTTCTCTGAACTTCCACAGGGTCGGCAGAACGCGACCTGACCAGAGAATCAAGGCGCACCAAAAGCTCACGCAATTTGCTCAGACATTCGTCGGCGTCGGATTCATGCCGGATCGCTTTGTCGTTCTCACCCCGGCGGTTCTCAATGACAATAATGGAGAGGTCCCCGAGATTGCGGAGATCACGCAAGAGTCCAAGGTCATCGTGGCCAAGATCCAAACTGGCAATGACAACCTCGGACTTCCATCCTTGGGAGATCTTTAACGCTTTCGCCTGCGCGCCAGACGCTTTGGCTGGCGAATTGCCGCGCGGCACGTGTTCTTCGATGTTCAAAATAGGGGCGAGAACATTGTCGACTACAAGGACGCTCCCGATTTTACGGGCCTCGCTCATACATCGCCTCCATCCGCAACCCACCTTGTCGGTTTTCAACAAATCCGCTGCTTAGCTGGAACCTGGCGTGCAGCAGCGCCCCGGATTGCACGGCCGGGGGATTGCTGCTGTATCCGATGGAACTTCCACGACGGCGTAGAGCGAGCGCCGACTGGGCTTGGACCGGACGACACGGAGGGCGCCCCCATGAAAACTCGCCCAAACAGTTCCTTCTCGCGTCTCTGACGAAAATGGAAACCGCAATCTGCTAGTTCTCGCGTCCGTGAAGATCTGATCAGCCCGCGCAGTACGCCAGACGCGCCCTGGCCGGCCTCAATGACACGACCACCGGCGCGCTCGCGACGATCCTGCCGGTCACGTGCGCCATTGCCAATAATCGCCGCTCAACGTCGCCAATCCCGCAGGCGAATCAGGGACAGCATGATCACTTCGGCAAACAGGCGCTCCAGGTTCTAGAGTGCTCCTGCCTGTAGAAGTGGGCGCCATGATCCTCCAGTCCCTGCTTCACATTGCCTTCCATGATCCGGCGCGGCAGCAGGGCGATATGCTGAAAGACATCGGAAGACCCTTGAGCGAGTCGGCGGGCAGCGCCAACCTGCAGCACAGTGCCGCCTGGCGAATGCTCCAATCCCGCCTAGGAGGCAGGAGGGTGGACTTGCGGCAGCCCGATGGGCCGATGACGCACACCATCTCGCCCTGTCGGATCGTAAGCGAGACGTCGCTCAGAACCTCGACGGGACCATAGCGATGGTGAACATTCGCTACCAGCAGTTCCAAATTCTCTCACGCCGGCCCGAGACGGGACCTGCGTTCATTGTGCACGGCAGCGTTAGATCAGATCGTCTCGACGTAGGACGTATCGAACAGCATCTCTGGCGTGATCGTTTTGCTCACCATCTTCTTCGCCTTGAGCCATTCAAGCTGATCCGTCACCGAATCGAGTGCAAGTGCACAGCCCTGCTTGATTCGCATGGCGCTGCTGAGGAAAGTTTCCTTCGCCGCGTGCAACGGACGCTCGCTATCCACGTATTTGTGGACGATGTTGAGGACATCATCCACCTCCTCCGCTGTGGCGGTCTTGTCGACGACGGCGGCGTTGTAGTCGTCGACTGCCGTCGAATGGGCACGGATAAACGCTGCGGTCTGCTCCCGCTCGTTGGCGGCATTCTTGGTTGAGGTGAACACCGTCGTCACCTGGTAGTTGGGCGCATAGTCGGACACCAGACCAATCTGCATGGCATTGCCCCCGGCGAGCAACTTGTCGGCGATGCTGCCCTGGATGGCCCAGGCGTCGATCTCCCCGCTCTCCAGCGCACTGATGATTGCGCCGACTTTCTGGAGCCGGCGCAACGAGATTTCCGACATCGGAATGCCGTTCGCCTCTGCGATCTTGTGGCACATGTAGTGAAAGGAAGACCCGACTTTGGTAACGCCAAAGGTCGTGCCGCTCAGTGCCCTCGGCGTGACAACGCCAGCCCGGTAGGCTTTTTCTGATGCCAGAATCACAGTGCCGACGAGACCCTTCTCCTCAGACAGTGCGCCGCCGATCACCTTGATTGCGTCCGTCTGGGCGAGGCTCACGAGCCCGACGCTCATGGCCGTGACGGCATAATCGACCTCGCCCGAGGCAACCGCCATGGCCATCGGCTGAGCGGCTTCGAAGAACTCGAGCTCGAGGTCCAGCCCTTCGCCCTTGTAGTAGCCTCGCTCGCAGGCGATATAGCTGGGCGCATGACTGGCGAGCCGCATTACGCCAAGCTTCACCTTCTTTGCGGCAAAGGCCGGCCGGCCAAGGAGCGTCAGAGCCCCCGCGGTCCCGAGACCGACAATCGCCTGGCGGCGGCTTATCGCAAGCTTTATCATAGTCCACTTCCTTTCAAGGGCGCTCTTTGCTGGCCGGCTGCTGCACTGGCGTATCGAGCCGCTGCTCATCGTCAGGACGGACAACACGCCCGCCCGATATGCCACCGGGTTGTCACGCCCGCCGCTGTGCTGGCTCGCTCAAACGGCCGCCTGCTTCTTCTGGTGCTGTGCCGTTTGCGGTGTGATGTTCCGGCCGGACCGTTGGTTGCAAACGTTGTACCTCTCCGTTGGACGCGGCCTCGCAGAACGCTGCAGCTAGCGGCGAATTTCTCGATTGCTCGCGTTACAAGGCCAACCTTACGAACTGCTGACGAGAGTTGAGCAGTGACGGTGATTGTCCATGTACGCAGACCGCAAAGACTGCGCCCGTGCCCCGGCCGAAGGCGACCTTTCGCGCAGCTTTAGTGCCCAGACGTGCAGCTTGCTTTCGGTTGGCGGGCAGGATCACGGGTCTTTGGCAGAATTGTTTTGACGTTAGCGAGCGGCTGGGAATTTCCTATTCATTCCCGGTTCGGCCAGCATGAGACAACCGCCCACCCATCGGACCCGATCGTCGGTCGCTCACCTATGTATGTCCGATTGGACCTGGAGCCCGATGCGTGGGGGAGAGATGGTCTTGGCCATCTCTCCCCCGCGAATGCCGCCTGCGCAAAGCAGGGCCGCCCACTCGCAAGGCGGCGCTGCTTCTCATCGCCAGGCTGACACGATTCGCCCCGCTCGACGCGCAGCCCAGCTCCGCTCGCCGGCATTTGCCCCCCTCTCTGCCGCGCGCTCACGCGCCCCCGGAAGGCATGCCGAGGGGCATGCCTTCGGCATCCAACGCGAAAGGACCAGAACCATGACAACCAATGAAACGAGCGCGAAGACCGTCAGCGAGGGCGGCACAGAGGTTTTCATTCCGCTGAACAAGCTGAAAAAGTCGCCTCGCAATGCGCGCAAGACCCCGCATAGCGAGGCGATCATCGAAGCTTATGCTGCCAGCATTGCCGCCAAGGGTATTCTGCAAAACCTGGTGGTAGAGCCGGAGCTTGACGCAGAAGGTTCAGAAACCGGCTTCTATCTCGTGACAATCGGCGAAGGGCGCAGGTTGGCGCAAATGCTTCGCGTCAAGCGCAAGCAGATCAAGAAAACTGAACCGGTCCGCTGCATTGTCGATACCAAAAACGATCCGCACGAAATCAGCCTGGACGAGAACGTCACGCGCGAAGGGATGCACCCGGCTGATCAGTTCGAAGCCTTCCGGCGGATGAGCGAGGAGCACGGATGGGGCGTTGAGGAAATCGCCGCACGCTTCGGCGTGACGCCTCAGGTGGTACGGCAGCGCCTGCGGCTTGGTGCCGTCAGCCCCAGGCTGATACAGGTCTACCGCGATGGCGATCTGAGCCTCGAGCAGCTGATGGCCTTCGCCATCACCGAGGACCATGCAAGGCAGGAGCAGGTTTTTGACAACCTCACCTTCAACCGCGACCCTTATCTCATTCGACGTGAACTGACGCGGACCCATGTTGCGGCTGCCGACCGCCGCGCGATCTTCATAGGTCCGGACGCCTATATTGGGGCCGGCGGCATGATCGTCCGCGACCTGTTCACCGAAGATCGCGGCGGCTTCTATGATGATGCGGCGCTGCTCGATCAATTGGTGATCGCAAAGCTGCAGAGCGTCGCAGACACCATCAAGGAGGCCGAAGGCTGGAAATGGGCCGACGTCCATGTCGACTACCCGCATGCGCATGGCCTGCGCCGTGTCTATCCGCAGCCCGTGGCTTTGTCGGAGCAAGACAAAGTTGCCTATGCAGGAGCGTTGGACGCGTTCAACCGGCTGACGGAAGAATGGCGCAGCGCCGAGGAATTGCCCGACGATGTCGATCAGCTATTTGGGAAACTTGAAGCCGAGATCGAGCGCATCGATGCACTGCGTCATGCCTACGACCCGGATGTGATTGCGCGCAGCGGCGTGTTCGTCGTGCTTTCCCATGATGGGACGGCTCGTATCGAACGCGGCTTCGTTCGCGCCGAAGACGAGCAGCCAGCGACGGAAGTGGCAGAGGCCTGCAATGGCTACACCGTCAATGCTGATGGCGAGATCATCGAGGGCGGTATCAGTCCGGAGCTTGGTCGCGACAACGACCACGACGCGGAGGACGCCGGCAAGCCGCTGTCTGATCTTCTCGTGCGCGACCTGACCGCCCACCGCACACTTGGCCTTCGCCTTGCGCTTGGCGAGCAATCCGACGTTGCATTGATCGCAGTGACGCATACGCTTGCCGCGCAGGTCTTCTATCCGGCAGCGGAAGCCCATTGCCTGGAAATCCGGCCAACCAGCACCTGCCTTGCCGACCACGCCGTTGGCATCGAGGACACTGCAGCGGGGAAGGCGCTGGCTGATCGCCACGCCGGATGGGCAGCGGACATGCCGCGTGACGTGTCTGATCTTTGGGGCTTCATCGCTTCGCTTGATCAGGCCAGCGTCATGGCGCTGTTTGCGCATTGCGCCTCACTCACAGTCAATGCGGTGAAGCAACCTTGGGAGCGCAGGCTGCGCGCCCACGAAACCGCGGACAAGCTGGCCACGGCGGTCGCGCTTGATATGACGGCTCACTGGACACCGACGGTAAGCACCTACCTAGGGCGCATCACCAAGGCGCACATCCTCGCGGCAGTGTGTGAGGCTGTCGGCGGTGAGGCGGCGGATAGGCTTGTCACTCTAAAGAAGCAGTCGATGGCCGAAGCCGCCGAGCAGTTGCTCGTCGGAACCGGCTGGCTGCCGGCACTCTTGCGCGGGAGGGAACCAACTGCGAGGAGCACCAGCAGCGAAAGAGTGATAGAGGCAAGCGAGCGGCCAGCGAACGGCCTTACCCCTCCAGATGAGACAGACTTGACGCCAGCCGATGGCGACAGCGCGACCGCACAGGACGAACCCCTCCACATCGCGGCCGAGTGATATGGAGCGACCGGAGCCGCGGAAGCGGCTCCGGTCCGTCTGTTTGATCGGACGCGAATTTCCGGCCGCGCACAAGCGCGGCCGGGGACCCCGACAGCACGACCAACGTCCGTAGCAAACAAACCACGCCGAACGAATCCGCCACGCAAGGGCGGCGGCGGAGGCGTCGCAAAAGCCTGCTAGGCGCACATAGGCTCACCGCTGTTCGATCGCTGGGCAAGCTGCGGAATCGGGGAAATGCATTGTGCGCGGCTCTGGCCCAACAGGCTGGCATAGATCGGCACGGAAGACTCGGGGTCACGGCTTGCGTGCGCGTTAGTCGCTGCCCTGGCGCGGATATCAATTTGCGCCTCGCGTCGAATACGGCGGACAGGGGAAGGGTGGCGAGAGCCGGGATCTTCCATTGCCGTCATTTCACACGGGGAAGTGCTCCCTGCCTTGCCGGGAGTATGCTTCCGCGCTGATCCAAGAGCCATTATCGATGTTGAACCCGACCAATTCCGTGCGACGGGTCCTGTTCTGCTGGCAGGCCGCGCCCACGGCGTCCTCGAATGGATTGGGTCTGACCGAAGACCGGCTTCGCCTCGATCGTCTTCCCGCAACGGCGGCGCTGCGTTTTCTTCCCCTGTCCGCTGCGCGGCCATTCCTCGCGGTCCAAGAAAGCCTCGCCCCTCGTCTTCCACTTCGTTTCAGTCCCTTTGGGATGCGGAGCCGATCGTCCCCGGTCTCACGACCACCATCGAGGCCGCGATGGGCGCGGCCCGATCAACAGAAGGAACCACCGCAATGGCTACAATCGGCATCTTCACCAGCACCGGAAAGGGCTTCAAGGGCTCCGTCAAGACCCTCAACCTCAACGTCAAGACCGTCGATTTCGTCCCCGCCGAAGGCGACAACGAGAAGGGTCCCGACTTCCGCATCTTCGCCGGCGCCACCGAATTCGGGGCGGCATGGAAGAAGACATCCCGCGAGGGTCGTGATTATCACTCGGTCAAACTCGACGATCCGAGCTTCCCCGCTCCCATCTACGCCAGTCTGGTCGAGACCGAAACGCAGGGCGAGTACTCGCTCATCTGGTCCCGCCGCACCGCCGAGTGAAATCGGCTCAAATTAAAGAAGCCCCGGCGCGCCGCGCCGGGGCTTCACCATGCTCAGTCCGCCACCGCGCGCACAATAGGCAATTCGCTCCAGCAGGCTAGGCCTTGGCGGCAACTTTGCGCGTTTTCTTGACCGGCGACTTTGCAGCGGCCGCGGGCATAGTCGCTGCAGCGGCTCGCGGCGTCCGTTTCGGTTTCTGCACCTCGGCTGCTTCTGGTGCCGCAGGCTTGCGGCCAAGCCCGGCTGCCTTCGCCAAGGCCGACCGGGCTGCGGTGTAGTTCGGCGCCACCATCGGATAGTCGGCGGGCAGGTTCCACTTCTGCCGGTATTCCTCGGGGCTCAGATTATAGCGCGTGCTGAGGTGTCGCTTCAGCGATTTGAACTTCTTTCCGTCTTCCAGACAGATGACGTAGTCGGGCGCCACCGACTTCCTGATCGAAACGGCGGGTTCCTGTTTTATCACAGGCTGAGGCGCAGGTGTGCCGACATTTTGCAAAGCAAAATGGATATCGCCGATCAGCTTCGGCAATTCCGGGACGGGCACTGGATTGTTGGAAACATAAGCGGAGACGATATCGGCAGCAATCGACACGAGATCGGTTTTGCCCTGCTGCTCATCGGATACGGTCATTGGCTTTCCTTCTTTGTCGTCAGTTACGTCAGCATGCTATTTGTGCAGTTTGTACAACAGATCAAGCGAATAATGATCGTTCGTTCCATAATTCGCAAGCGGGCGAAAATCCAAGCTAGGACGCGCGTCAATTTTATTTGATCGCGGTGGAACAATCTGCCAACTCACCTTAGGGAAGCGAGGAGACTTTCCCCTCGCTTCCCCGCCATTGCCGCCTGTGCAGAGCAGGGCCGCCGGCTCGCAAAGCGGCCGACCGAACGCAACCCCCACGATCAAATCCATTCGCTTCGCTCGACCGTGCAGCCCGGCTCCGCGCGCCGGCAGTGGCCCCCATCACTCCCGCGCGCTCGCGCGCCCCGGAAGGCATGCCGAGGGACATGCCTTCGGCATTAACGGAAAAAGGAGTGACCCAATGAACATGACCACGACCATCGACAGCGCCGAGAACAGCCATCGGCAGCAACCTGTTTCCGGCGCCTTTCGCGTCGACATTTCACGCGGCGAGCGCATCGGGCGCGTTTGCTCGGAATGGTTCTCGCGCCCCGACGACGAGCGCTATCTGTCGCTGACCGAGCTCTACGATGCGGTGCGCACCCGTGCGGACCGTGCCACCGCCCGCACCGTCGAGAGCCGCGCTGTTCGCGTCGAGGCAAGCCGCGAAAATGCCGAGCGGCTTTCGCTGATCGTTCCTGGACAGGAGCAGATGATCGCGCCCACGCATTGGAGTTTTGGCCAGCTGTGCAGCCTTGTCGGTGCGCCCGCAACCTACATGCGCCAGCTTCCCGCGCCGTTGGCGGGCATCAACCTGCAGCACGGCTTGCTCAATCACCGCGCCGAGCTTGTCAAAACCTTGGAGGCGGAGGACGGACGCATCGAGCTTCGTGCCGTCACCGGCCCTGACTATGGCCGCATCTGGGATCATGAACTTGTTGCCGCCGTCATGAAGATCGCCGGCAACGGCACCGGTGACACCATGTGGAAGGTACCGGGCGTGCTGGACTGGGCAACCATGATGCATAATCCCTTCGTGGACATCACCAAGGACACCACCACGCTTTACGCCAGCGACCGCGACGTCTTCCTGTTTCTGGTGGACGACACCCATCCGATAGAGGCGGGACGCCTGCCGAACGGAGAGCCGGATTTGTACTTCCGGGGATTTTATTGCTGGAATTCGGAGGTCGGCAGCAAGACGCTTGGCATCGCCTCCTTTTATCTGCGCGCGGTTTGCATGAACCGCAATCTTTGGGGTGTCGAAGGCTTTGAGGAAATTGCTCGAAAAGGCAGCCTAGCCGTTCCGACAGTGCGCGGCCGGATATCCGGCCGCGCCGGCAATCATCAATTGCGCGGGATCAGGGAGGCAATCGACTGTCGCGGCGGCGTCCCGACAAGCGGCCGNCGCTCGCCGGGCTCTGCCCGGCTCGCGATGCGACTGCAGTCAGGTTGCGACGCGTGGCTGGTCATCGAGCACGATAGGTCGGGTTTTAGCGATGCTTTGGCTGGGCGTTCTTAACGGCTGCGACCTCACTCAACACCTCGTGCGGATCGAAGCCTATCGTCTCAGCCAGATCGAGAAATTCGACAACGTCGATTCGCCGCCCACCGGACTCGATGGCCGCGACCACCGATTGATATCTATCCAGCGCATTCGCCAGATCATGCTGGCTGAGGCCGGCTTTCCTACGCTTTTCAACGATCAGTTGCACCAGACGCACATGTCTTGGCGATCGAAGCGTCTTTTGCATTTTGCCGGTCCTTGACGAAGCCGGCAGATGAATTAAATGGAAAATCGGATAACCAGAAAATCTGATAATCTGGTCGCGTTCAGTCATAAACACATCGAGGTGTTGGCCGTGTCACATCCAGGCGCCAGGATTTGGCAGCACATCGAAGAGTGTGTCGGCGTACGAGATCGCCATGCTTAAACCTCTTCTCGATCCTGATGTCGCCGACGTCGCGCCAGACGCCTCAATCCTGACCGGCTACGACGAGGAGCGCCTCCTCACCTACATTCGCCTGCTGGATGCCGCAGCCGAAAACGCTGACTGGCGCGAAGTGGCCAGGGTCGTTCTGCATATCGATCCCGCGAAGGAGCCGGAACGGGCATTTCGAGCATGGGATACACATCTTGCTCGCGCCCGATGGATGACCACCAATGGCTATCGCTACCTCCTGGCCGGCGGTGCACCACACTAGGCGCTTGAACCGGCGCTGTGCTCATTCAGCACAGCGGTTTGCCGACTCTCTGCCTACCCAAACCAACTGTTGCCTCAGAAGCTGATGGCGAAGCTCGCGGCAGATCGCGGGCCGCATGAGGACTGTTGCCATGTCGCGAAGCGATTGGACCGATCTGGCGGCATACGAGCACATGCGCGGCTACGAAGCCGATCAGTTTGCCGCCGAGTATCTGATCCGCAACGCCGATTTTGCCGCCGAATCTCAGCGGCTGGCATCAAGCCGACTGACGACAGGAGAACTCGTCGGCTCGCCGGAATTCGCCGCACGCTGGGGCGCGCGATTTCACAATCTCTGCTGACGAGCGTCTCTCACCCGAACACATCGTCTGGACGGAACAGGCCTCGCCTCGGGTTCTTCAAGCGACGAAGTTGGCAACTTCGGCGGAGTCCTCGCAGCCTATCCTTCGAAAACTCAGCACAGCTCAAAGCTGGACCGTAGCCGAGCGGGTTCATGTTCTGTGGCCGCCGGCTCCGGAGACACATCACATCATCTCCAGTGAACCAGGAGACCTGCTCGACATCAACGCTGTTGTTCTGCCGCTTGACGAGAATCTCGAAACCAGGCTGGACGCCGCGCGCCGGCTCTGGCGGGCGCTGAATGGCCGTCCGCTCGGCACCCGGTATGGCTCATTGCCTCAACAGACCAGGCTGAAGCACATTCTCACTCTTCGCACCTTCGACGGAAGGCACCAGCGGGCGCCCTACCGCCGGCTCGCCGAGGAACTGCTGTCCCGCGAGCCCATCGCTGCGCGCGATTGGCGCGACCATCACCTGCGCCACAAGGTGCGGGCGATCCTGCGACGGGCCGACCGCCTGGTGGCCGGCGGCTATCGGGACCTTCTCCTCTATCCGCAAAGCCGCCACCGCAGCTCCGCGTCATGAGATCAGCATCTGGGTGAGCATTGCCTTCGCCAAGAAAGCGACGAAGCAATCGAGCGCTTTTCGATGAAGAGGATTGCGTGGTGCCCAAGCCAAAAAATCCTCAACCGATATCCATTCCCCGGGCTTTGAAGAAGGGTCACAGTGGATGAACTCAATATACAATTGGAGCTCATGCGGATCAAAAACCATCTGCCACCTTCCGGCATCATCTTCGGCGAGACGGCAGCTGATACGTGGCATGGACTTTGCTCCTTTGCGGGCAACAATCCAAAGAACGGAGCTGAGGTCGATCATCAGATCTTGGTATCGACCACGGGTAAACCATAGCCCAGTGCATCGCCGCCTCGCTGCCTAGGAAGCATGCCGCCGTGGCACCATTGTCGGCGCTGATCGAGGCGCCTGGGGTAGCAAAAACACGCCTGCCGATCTTTGCCCTCCCTGCCTTTTCCTGAATTCGGACATCGTCCGTTTCGCGCGTCCCGGCAGGCCAGGACGACAGCAGAACCGAATGGAGATCGAGCGATGTCGAAGGGTCCCGCGGACGCGCCCCAAAAATACCTTCGGACCAAGGAGGCGGCACCTGTCGTTGGCCTCTGCCCCCGGACACTGGAAAAACACCGGACCTACGGAACCGGTCCCAAATATCGGAAGGTGGGTGGACGCGTGCTCTACGACATCGATGACCTGCATGCCTGGACCGAGCTTGGCGCCCGCACCTCCACCAGCGATACAAACGCCACCTACGTGCCGCCCGCCAAGCCGCATGCGGCCCGCGCGCCGGCTTATGCCGGCAAATCGCGCTGAAACGCCAGTCGAGGATTGGAAATGCGCGCACCTCCATCAGATGAGGAGTCAATCGCGCGGTTTCATGCGCGCGCCGGCAAGATGGCGTTGCGCGATGCGCAGGACCTCATGGCCTGGCCGTTCTTCTCGCTCGCCAAATCAGGCCGCATTGCGCCGATCGACTTTCGCATGGGCGAGATCGCCATCCGCGTCGAGGCGACTGTCGAGTATGGCATGGCGACCATCTGGGATGCCGATATCCTGATCTGGGCCACCTCTCAGATCGTCGATGCCCGAGACAATGGGCTGCGGACCTCGCGCACGATGGCGGCAACACCGCACGAGATTCTGACCTTCATCGGTCGCGGCACATCTGCTCGTGACTATCTGCTGCTCAAGGCGGCACTTGACCGCCTCCAGTCGACGACCATCGCCACTTCGATCCGCCAGCCGACCGAGCGACGCATGCACCGCTTCTCCTGGATCAACGAGTGGAAGGAGCGAACCGATTGTAGCGGTCGACCACTCGGCATCGAACTTGTGCTGCCCGACTGGTTCTATGCCGGCATCATGGCCGACCCTTTCGTGCTCACTATCGACCGCGCCTATTTCGATCTGACCGGTGGCATCGAGCGGTGGCTCTATCGTCTCGTACGAAAGCATGGCGGCCGCCAAGCGCGTGGCTGGTCATTCGACCTGCGCCATCTCCACGCAAAATCTGGCAGCCTGTCTGCCTATAAGCGCTTCGCTTTCGAAGTTCGCAGCATCGTTCGCCGGCAATCCTTGCCGGGGTATCGCCTGGCGCTGGGCCTGACGAAGGCCCGCGAACCCCTTCTCACTTTCAAGCCCTGCCATCCCGATCCTTTCACCTGCTTCGGCAAGGCCACGGCGGCGGAGGATAAGCTGTGAATCAGCTCGTCATTTCAGGAACCCGCAGACACGGGATTTCAGGAACCCATTCCTCGTCACTTCAGGAACCCGAACACTGCCTAAGCCGTGGGAGCGAAAGCCGTATTCGCGCCTCTAACTTATCTAACCCGGAATCCTTCGGATTCTTCCTAACGGAACGGCTGGTTCCCGAAGACTGTGGACGACGTTGGCGATGCGCTCTCCCGATCGTCCGAGATCTGACCCTCGAGCAGTGGCAGGCCGTTGCGGCGGCCCACCTCCGGCCGGGGAGGACGGCATGAGCGAGCTAACCTATGTCGAGCTGCTCTGGCTGAAGAAGCGGATCGAGAACTACATCCGCTTCGGCAAATCCGTCGAGAACAGGATCATCGACAAAAGCCGCCGGGCCGTCGCATTCGCGCCTGGCAGCATCTTCGCCTTCGTTCGATGGACGGCCAACGATTTCGGCACCATCGCCTCGCGCATCGACATTCTGCGCGCCGTCGGCCCGGGCAAGCGCTGCTCGACGATCGCCTATGTGCGGCCCGGCGCCGACATCCTGCTGACTGCCATTACCTGGCCGAAGGTCGAGAGGGTGCTGGAGATCATCGATGCCGTCGAGGCACTCGGCATCGACGCGATGGACGCCTCGCCGGAGTATTGGCGTCACGTCCACAGTCGCCTTGTCGCACGCGAAAGCCCCAGGCCTTACACACGGCAGCGGCACGAAGCTTGGCTGCTGCGCCGACGGATCGATTCATGAGCGCGCGCGGCAAAATCATCGGGGGAATGCTCGGCGGTGCGGCATTGACTGTCGCGCCGGCGTTAAGCGGACATCCTCCGTGGCTGATCTGGAACGCGTCGGCGAGCGCTCCGATCGGACTCTACCGCATCGAACAAGGTGGCACGCCTAAGGTCGGGGACCTCGCCGTCGTCATGCCATCCAAAGCGCTGGCCGGCTTCCTCGCCGAGCGTCGCTATCTGCCGCGCGGCGTACCGCTGTTGAAGCACGTCCTGGCGCTCGGCGGCCAAATGGTTTGCCGCCGCGGGGAGGCCATCATCGCGCACGGCAAGATCTATGGGACCGCGCTCGGGCACGACAGTCGCGGCCGGCCGCTGCCTGCCTGGCGCGGCTGCCATGTGCTTGCCGACAGCGAAGTGTTCCTCATGAACTGGGATGTCGCCGACAGTTTTGACAGCCGCTACTTCGGCCCACTGCCAATCACCAGCATCGTCGGTCCCGCGGTCCCCATCTGGACCACCGACCGTGCATCTCCGGCGCCGGATCTCCCCGGCGAACCGGCTCCCGGCGAGCCATGACAGCTCGTTTCTATCACCACGAAAGGACACTCCGCATGGGTCAGATCGGCACCTTCACTCGGAACGATGACGGCTTCTTCGGCAACATCTGCACGCTGACGATTGATGCCAAGCTCGCCATCTTGCCTGTCGAGAAACGGGACGCGGAAAATGCCCCCGAGCACCGCATTTATTGCGACGGCGTCGAGATCGGGGCGGCGTGGTACCGCACCGGTGAGAAGGCAGGCGCCTATCTCTCCGTGCTCATCGACGATCCGTCGTTCACGCAGCCAATCCGCGCCAACCTCTTCCAAGTCGCCACCGAAAAGGACGTCTGGAATCTGCACTGGAGCCGGCCCTCGAAGCGCGAAGAGCGAGCCTGACTTCGATGTTTCGATCACGCAATATCGATCCGGCCCAGGCATACCCTTTGATCGATCGAATGCCGGTCAAACCCTTCGACCCGATCGCCTGTCAGGCGGCCGTCGCGCGCAGCGAAGGTCAAGGGCGGCCGAACGCTTCTCGATCGGCTGAAGTGCTGTTTCCACTGTCACGCATGAGAGAAGCATGATCGGCCGGCGAAGCCTTGCCCTTGAGCGACGCGAGCACGATGGCAGGCTTTTGGCACGTCGGGATGATGGTGCGCGCGTCGCCACTCGCCAATGCGTGGCGATGTTGTCAACATGCGCGTTGCTCATGCTTGGTTCTGCGCCCGGCGCAGCGCAAGCGCCGTCGCAACCGGTGCCAAAATCGTGCGCCGGGACAACAATCGCAGAGAATGAAAACTGGTCCGCGTACGTCTGTGAGGCCGCCAAACGCTTTGATCTTCCCGAGCACCTGATACGCGCGGTCATGCATGTCGAGAGCGGCGGCGATGTCCGCGCCATCTCACCCAAATCTGCCGCCGGCCTGATGCAGATCATGCCCGCCACGTGGGCTGAACTGCGCATCAAACATGGTCTGGGAACCGATCCGTTCAATCCACGAGACAACATCCTGGCCGGCGCCGCGTATCTTCGCGAGATGCTCGATCGCTTCGGGACGAAGGGATTGCTTGCCGCCTACAACGCCGGACCACAACGTTATCAGGAGCATCTTTCGAATGGTCGTCCGCTGCCTCGTGAGACGATCGACTACGTCGCGAAACTTAGGGCGTTGATCAAGGGATCTGTTGAAATCCGGCCCCGTTCGCAACGATTGGGAGACCGGTCGAGCGCAGATCGTTCGCAGCTTTTTGATCGCGACTTTGCTCGGAAAAATGACGTTGGATGGCGCGGCAAAAGAGATTCCGGTTCGATTGACCAAACGGTCTTTACGGAGATCCTTTCCGCCAACATGCCGCCGCGGATCGACGCAGCGGTGGACGATCTCACGGCGCTTGAGCCGACGCCGGATGTTGATTCTGACGTTGCTCGTCCTACACCGGACTTAGCCGGGAACAGCCTCTTCATCCCACGATCGCGCAGTACATCGCGATGAGCGCTGTCCTTGGTGTAACTCGCACTCCGGCCTGCTTCTTCGCGGAATTGGCAGCGAAAGTGGTGGCACTCAGGGTGGTCGGGGAGGGATGGCAAGATAAAAGGCCGCGATGTGCGGCTCGGTCGGTCGGTTGTTTTGGTTGGCTTTTCTCGAGCTTTCTGCACATCGCCAGAAGTTCCCGCACATCGCCTGACTTGATTTTCTTCAACGATTTCAATGTCTTTCGCACATCGCAAGTGAAACCTCGTGAGAGGTGATGACGATTTCCGCGTCCGGCCAGGCCGTATCCGCTCACGCCAGAGCCAACGGGCACGGCCGTTCATCGCCCAGGTGCTCGCCGCCGCGCAAAAAGCTGGCGGGAGGATCTCTCGCGACGGCACAATCACTGCCGCGCGCGGCTCACATTTCGGACGAGGCAGGGCGGCGAGTCTTCGCGCCAATCGCTTCATCACCAGCCGCTCTCGATCCTGCACAGTCAAGGCGCTCGTGGTCCGTCACAAGAAACAGAACGGTCCGCTGGCGCGACACCTGAATTATCTGCGTCGCGAAGGGGTCACCCGCGACGGCGAGAAGGCGCGCATGTTTGGTCCGGAAAATGACGATGCCGACGTCAAGGATTTCGCCGAGCGCTGCGCGAATGACCGACATCATTTTCGCTTCATCATCTCGCCCCAAGACGCGGTCGATATGGCCGATCTCAAGACCTTCACTCGCGATCTGATGGCGCAGGCTGAAAAGGACCTTGGCACCAAGCTAGATTGGCTGGCCGTGGATCATTGGAACACAGACAATCCCCACATTCACATCATCTTGCGCGGCAGAGTTGAGGACGGTCAGGACCTCGTCATCTCTCGCGACTACATCAAAAATGGGATGCGCGGTCGTGCGCAGGACCTGATCACTCAGGAGCTTGGCCCAAGGACCGATCGGGAAATTCGTCATGCATATCATCAACAAATTGAGGCTGAACGCTGGACGGCACTCGACCGCCAGCTTGTTCGTGAAATGGAAAGGCATGGCGTTGTCGACGTCGCGCCCGTCGCGGACCGGAAGCCTGATGAGTATCTTGCGGTGAAGGTCGGCCGATTGCGGAAGTTGGAAAGCCTCGGCCTCGCCGCCCCGATCGGAGCGGGCCAGTGGACAATGGTCGCCGAGGCCGAAGCCACCCTGCGAGGGCTTGGCGAGCGAGGCGACATTATCAAGCGTATGCATCGCAGCCTGGCCGAGCATGGGCTCGATAGATGCGCTGCCGACCAAGTCTTCGTCGGTGAGGCGAGCGCGGTGCCGATCATCGGCAGGCTCTTGGAACGAGGCCTCCATGACGAGTTGCACGCATCTGCTTACGCCATTGTCGACGGAATTGATGGGCGCACTCATTACATCCGCTTTCAAAATATCGATGCGGCCGGAGATTCGGCACCAGGTTCCATCGTCGAGCTTCGGCGCTACGAAGATGGAAAAGGCCGCAGCCGCGTCGCGCTTGCTGTCCGTTCTGATCTCTCGATCGAAGAGCAGGTCCGTGCTGACGGGGCGACTTGGCTCGACCGACAACTGGTCGCGCATGCGACACCCAACTTAGGCGAGGGCGGATTTGCGCGGCAAGTCAAACAGGCGCTGGAGAACCGCAGCCAGCATCTTGTCGAGCAAGGCTTCGCGCGGCGTGAGGCTGACCGCGTCGTACTTGCGCGCAACCTGATTGCAGCGCTTCGCGCGCGCGAGGTTGATGCACTCGGTGAGCAACTGGCCGCCGGGACAGGTCTGTCCTTCACGAAAGCTGCTGAGGGCGAGCAAATTGGGGGTACCTACCGGCGGCGCTTCTCTCTTGCCTCAGGACGTTTCGCGATGATCGATGACGGGCTCGCCTTCAAGCTCGTGCCTTGGTCACCTACACTCGACAAGCACCTCGGCGGTCACCTGACTGGCGTCATGCGGGCCGGCGGTGGTGTGGATTGGGCTCTCGGCAGGAAACGAGGGCTAGCGCTGTGAGGGGGCAGCTAAGCCGCTCGCGAACGCGCCCTGCTGCGTGAGCGTACAGCGGCAGCCATCGACGACGCGTTCTCCGAAGGCGCGGGTCGCCGCCGTGACACAAGGAAACCGAACACCGATGATCTGATGAACCGGCGTGCGCTCAAAAGCGCGCGCACGAACATCGCGCCAAGTCGCTGCACACTTTCGCATCATGGCGCATCGCCCGCCCATCCCGGAGAGCAACGCTATCACGCGACAGCTTCACCAGGCGAGGGGAGCCAGCTCACGCTGTCTTTGGCTCTTCAACAATGGTTCGAGCTTGCTCGGAGAAGAGTTCTGTCCATCCATCGTGAAGAAGGTCTCGCAATCGACACTTAATGTCGGGTTGGTCGCGTTCGCAACACGGTGGTGTTCGGTCAAGCGCTTTCATTTCGAAAAAACGGCTCCTGTGCAGTTGGCACCACGATTGCGTCTAACGCCTCGCAATACCCGGCGGCCGTCTCCGTTTTGTTTATTCCATCGCGATCATGTGAAGAAGGAAAGAAATCAACAAATGTCAGAATATGCATCAGAGAGGTCATGCGCACGCAAACGCGGCGTTGGCGTAGTCCCCAATAGTCTGCGAGTCGAGCAGCTCACAAAGCCAGCCTCGAAATCCGCAGTCGACACCGTGCGCGCCTTGCTCTTGACAGCCGCCCTGATGCTCGTCGACCCCGCGCTTGCCGCCGACGGCGGCAAGGTGGCGGATTTCTGGCTCGACAACGGCATGGAAGTGATCGTCATTCCCGACCATCGCGCGCCGATCGTTACCCATATGGTCTGGTACAAAATCGGCAGCGCCGACGAGCCGCCGGGCAAATCCGGCATCGCCCATTTTTTCGAGCATCTGATGTTCAAGGCCACGACCAATCACGCGACCGGCGATTTAGCCAGGGCCGTCGCTGATACAGGCGGCTCCAACAACGCTTTCACCTCCTACGACTACACTGCTTTCCACGAGACGGTGGCGCCGGCGGATCTCGAGCTGATGATGAGCTTCGAGGCTGACCGCATGCGCAACCTTATCCTCACCGACGACGTCATCAAGACCGAGCGCGATGTGATCCTCGAGGAGCGCCGCTCGCGCATCGACAACAAGCCGCAGGCCGTGCTTGTCGAAGAGGTCGAGGCCACGCTGTGGCAGAACCAGCCCTATCGCATTCCGATCATCGGCTGGATGCAGGAGATGGAGCAGCTCAACCGCACCGACGCCGTCGCCTTCTATAACAAATACTACCGGCCCAACAACGCGGTGCTGATCGTGGCCGGCGATGTCGAACCGGAAACGGTGAAGACGCTGGCCGAAAAGACCTATGGCAAGGTGGCCCGCGGGCCGGATCTGCCGCCGCGCGTCCGCCCGGTCGAGCCGGAGCAGAACACCAAGCGTACCGTGACGCTCTCCGACGCCCGCGTCAGCGTGCCGGGTTTCTTGACGCAATGGGTCGTGCCCTCCTATCACACGGCCAAGCCGGGTGAGGCCGAAGCGCTCGATCTGCTGGCCGAGATCCTTGGCGGCGGCAACCGCAGCCGGCTTTACCAGGCGCTTGTCGTCAAGCAGGGCATCGCTTCCAGCGTCGGTGCGTACTTCCAGGGCACCATGCTCGACGACACCCATTTCACCGTCGCCGGCGCGCCGCGCGGCGATGCCAAGTTGGCTGATGTGGAGGCCGCAGTCGATGCGGAGGTGGCGCGCATCGCCAGCGACGGCGTAACCCCCGATGAGCTCGAAAAAGCCAAGGACCGCTATGTCAGGTCAATGATTTTTGCCCGCGACAAGCAGGACTCCATGGCCAGAATCTATGGTTCGACACTCGCCACCGGCGGCAATGTCCAGGACGTGCAGGAATGGCCGGATCGCATCCGCAAGGTCACGGCCGACGAGGTCAAGGCCGTTGCCGCGCGCTACCTGGTATTGACCCACTCGACCACCGGCTATCTCTTGCCGCAACCAAAGACGGAGAATTGATGTGTTGACCAGTGAGCATTTCCGAGTTTCCTCTTCTCGCGCAAAGGCAGAGGGGAACGGCTGGCACGCTTTCGCCACACTCTTCCTCTCCATCCTCTTCCTGATCCTGCCGGCGCTTGCCGCCCGTGCTACCGAAATCCAGTCCGTCACCTCGCCGAAGGGCGTCACGGCCTGGCTGGTGGAGGACTATTCCGTGCCGGTCGTCGCCATCCGTTTCGCCTTCGGCGGCGGCTCGACGCAAGATCCGCCGGGCAAGGAAGGCCTGGCCAATCTGATGACCGGCCTGTTCCACGAGGGCGCTGGTCCGCTCGATTCGGAAGCCTTCCAGATCAAGCTCGACGATGCCGGCGCCGAAATGAGCTTCGGCGCGACCCGCGATGGCATCTACGGCTCCCTGCGCATGCTGGCCGAACAGCGCCATGAAGCCTTCGACCTGTTGCGGCTGGCGGTCAACGAGCCGCGCTTCGACCAGGCGCCGATCGACCGCATCCGCGCCCAGGTCCTGTCCGGCATCATCGCCAACGAGAACGACCCGGACACGGTGGCGCGGAATCGATGGGCGCGCGCCGTCTATGGCGACCACCCCTATTCGCGCTCCGATCAGGGCACCAGGCAGAGCATCGCCGCCATCACTCAGGATGATCTGAAGGCCCTTCACAAGGCAGTCTTCGCGCGCGGCGAGCTGCATGTCGCGGTCGTCGGAGCCATCGACCCGGAAACGCTGAAGAAGAAGCTGGATCTGGTGTTCGGAGACCTGCCGCAGAACCCGGCGCTCGCTCCGGTCGCCGATGTCACGCCTGCTCTGGCGCAGCGTGTCGAGGTCAGCTACGACCTGCCGCAGACCTCGCTGCAGCTCGCCTGGCCCGGCGTGAAGCGCAACGCGGCGGATTTCTTCCCCGCCGTTTTGATGAACCGTATTCTCGGCGGCCCCTTCACCTCGCGCCTGTGGCAGGAAGTGCGCGAAAAGCGCGGACTGGCCTACAGGGTCAAATCCTCGCTGGTAAACCAGGACCACGCCGACGCGCTGATCGTCACCACCGGAACGCGTTCCGACCGCGCGGCCGAGACGCTCGGCGTCGTGCGCGACGTCGTCAAGCGGCTGGCCGAGGATGGGCTGACCGAGGCCGAACTGGCGGCGACGAAGAAATATCTGATCGGCGCCTATGCGATCAAGAATCTGAATTCGTCGAGTTCCATCGCCGCGACGCTGGTCCAGCTGCAGCTCGACGATCTCGGCACCGACTACATGCAGCGCCGCACCGGCCTCATCGACGCGGTGACGCGCGATCAGGTCAAGGCGGTGGCGAAGAAGCTGCTGAGCTCCGAGCCGAGCATCATGGTGGTCGGACCGCCGCTGGCCTCCGCCGGCAAGGGATGAGCCCGACTTTTGGGGCGCACATCTATGTCATCGAGGTCTCGAAACGAACCGGCAAGGCTGGGCGGCAGACGCCCAGCCTTGCCGTCCGCGACAAACCGCTCCTGCCGATCGCGCCCGCAAGCGACCGTGCAGTCGTTTCTTCTCGATAGCCATGGGATGGTTCTGCTTTCCATCCTCATAGCCTCACGCACACAAGCCCGGTACCCAGCGCAGGTTTGTGGCGTTACCGATACGCCGAGCAGCCGAGTACCGCGGCGTAGCCCAATCGGTGGTGAACCCCCGCGGGCGAGCCTGGCCACAAGCACGCATGTGCTGTGGGTTTCTCTTGACCAACCGCAGGTCTTTGGCGCTTCAGATTCGCCGGAGGGTCCGAATGAATATCCATAAGAATGCCCGTCTGACGCCGCTGCGTCGAGAGGAAATGGCGCTGTCGGTGATAGAAGGCGGCCTTTCCCAAGCCCAAGCGGCGTTGAGGTATGCGGTGACGGGCAAGATCGTGGCCCGTTGGGTCGAGCGCTATAAAGCTGAGGGCCGGGCCGGCATGGCCGACCGCTCGTCGCGACCCAAGCACAGCCCCAGCGCCACCGAGCCGTCGATCGTCGAGCGGATCGTGGCGCTGCGGCGCCAGCGCCTCACCGGCCAGCATATCGCGCATGAGGTTGGCGTTTCGCCAGCGACGGTGAGTCGGGTGCTTGCGCGCGCGGGCCTTTCGCGACTGGCGGACTTGGAACCGGCCGCCCGGTAGTAGGCTACGCGCGAGCACCCAGGCGAAATGATCCACATCGAGGATTCGTGCTGAGCGCGACCATCTGCTCGAACTCTGCAGACGTACGGTCGCCTGGTGAAGGCAGGAGAAGATCGCCGCGCTTCCACCCAAGCCCAAAAGCCGGCTAAGGTAGAACAAAGCGCCGGGCAATGACACCGGGCCGCTAGACTTTGGCAGGCTGCAGAGCCGGTCGGATCCGCAGACACTCCGGACTTACCGTTTTGCGATTCTGATGAGCTCGCATGGGTCCACCTCAAACGCATCTGCAATTCTACCAAGAACGCTGACGCTGGCCGAAACCCGAGCACGCTCGATCGAGCCGACATAACGCATGCTCAGCCCAGAACGGGCTGCCAGCTCCTCCTGCGTCAGATCCTGATCCTGGCGCAAACGACGCAAATTGATGGCCAAGATCTCCTTGAGATCCATGACCGACTAGGAATCAGAAGAGGAACTGACGTTCTAGGAATGATCGTTCCTATTCGCTAGAGTAGGGACCCGATCTGAAGAGTGCTTGTTGAAGGGGGATGGTTTTCCTGTGCTCAAACCGCTACTCGATCCCGACGTTGCCGACGTCGCCCCAGATGCCCCCATCCTGACCGGCTATGACGAGGAGCGACTGCTCACTTACATCCGCCTTCTCGATGCGGCGGCGGAGAACGCCGACTGGCGCGACGTGGCAAGGATCGTTCTGCATATCGATCCGACGAAGGAGCCGGAACGAGCATTCCGAGCATGGGAAACACATCTCGCGCGAGCCCGATGGATGACCACGAACGGCTATCGCTATCTTCTGGCTGGTGGAGCACCGCACTGAAACCGACTGGCCCGATGGGGTCTGCTGATGCGCGATTGCTGACTTTTTGACTGCCGAAAGAGCAGCAGGCTCTCGCGCCGTCGCTACGAGACACATATCACTTAGGCTGGTGAACCGGACAGCCTGCTCGAAGTCCAGCCATTGTTCTACCGCAAGGAGAATTCTAACCGAGCCTCCGGATCCCGGCGGGTCCTGCAATGGATGTCGGCTCGGCGCCCCTCGGGTTCACTGCCTCAGCGAACCAAGCTATAGCACATTCTCAATGTCGGCGCCGTTGATGACGCGGGCTGCTTACCGCCCGCACAACGCGCCTTCCTCCGCAATCGCGCTTCGACGATGGGGAGCGAGACCTCGGATGCGAAGCAGCTTCCTCGTGCCGCTCAAAAAGGTGCATGGCGCCCCTGCTGAGGTCTAGGCCGCGTCCCGTCGATTCATCGTTTCGGAAATCTACTTTTTCCAGCGGTGCGAACGGAAGACCCGCGCCTGAGGAGGCGCGGGCATGTTGCCTGGAAGCTTGTAGGGCTGCGGTACTCGAAACATAACCGCAGAATTGAACCATGCCGAACTACGGTAAACATACGCTTAACGCCGCGAGCGGCCGCGGGAAGCCATTCATGTCACAATGGCATGGGACGGCCGCGCCTATCCAGCGCACCCAAAGCCCGATGTGGTCCCCACGAGAATCCCAACTTGGTTATGAAGATGAGATTCGGCAGCCACCCCGCGCAGCAGAAACAGGTCGTGCTTCGTCCTTTCCGGACGTTTCTTCAGGAGGACCGAAAAGCCGAATCGTTCGAGTTCATTCGACACCAATCGAAGAAGAAAAAAGCTTTTGGGCCTGTCTTGAGCACCTGCGGCCTGCCCTTGACGTACGTCGAGGGCTTTTGCACCAAGTTTGAAGATGGCCGACTACTTGGAAAAGTCGCCCCGCACGATGCCGTGGCGCTGCAACTTGTCGTAAAAGGTCTTCCGCGGAATGCCCAACGCCTCGACCGTTCGCCTGACGTCTCCGCCGTTGCGGCCGAGCGTCTCGCGGATGATCTCGGCCTCGTAGCGCTCCAAGCGCTCCGGCAGCGAGCCAGCCGCATCAGAGGGTAGCGTCCGCATTTCTTGTTCCACCCCGAGCACGAAACGTTCGGCAAAATGCGCCAATTCGCGCACATTGCCCGGCCAGTCATGCTCGTGCAGATACCGGTGCACCGATGCAGGTCCGGCAGGCACCGGGCGGCGGAAGCGGGCTGCCGCACGCTCTGCGAAGTAGCCGAACAGAAGAGCAATATCGTCGCGGCGCTCGCGTAGCGGTGGAATGGAGACGGTCACCACATTGAGCCGATAGTAGAGATCCTCCCGGAAATTACCGCGCTGGCGCGGGTCGCCAAGATCAACCTTGGCCGCGGCGACCACGCGCAGATCCACCGGCCTTACGTCGTTGGTACCGAGCGGCATGACCTCGCGCATTTCCAGCACACGCAACATTCGCACCTGTGTGGACGCCGGCATGCTTTCGATTTCGTCGAGGAACAGCGTGCCGCCGCTTGAATGCTCGACGCGACCGATCCGCTTTTTCTGCGCGCCGGTGAAAGCGCCTGCCTCGTGGCCGAACAACTCGCTTTCGATCACCGTCTCCGGCAAAGTCCCGCAATTCAGCGCGACGAAATTGCCCTTGGCGCGGCGGCTCCAGCGGTGCAGCAATCCGGCCACCACCTCCTTGCCGGAGCCGGTCTCCCCGGTCACCAGCACGTCGACGTCGGTGTCCGCGATTTGCCTCAGCGTATGGCGCAGTCTTTCCATCGCCGGCGTCTGGCCGATCAGCGGCAAGCTGTCCTGTGCCAACTCGCCCGCCTCGCGCAGAGCCCGGTTCTCCATGGTTAGGCGGCGTTTTTCAGCTGCCCGCCGCACACTCTGTGTCAGTCCGTCAGCGGCAAAGGGCTTGGTGATGAAGTCGTAGGCGCCGTCCTTGATCGCCTTGACTGCCATTGGGACGTCTCCGTGACCGGTGATGAGGATGACGGGGATGTCGGGATCGAGCCGCAGGATGCGGTCGAAAAGCTGCAATCCATCGATCTCGGGCATGCGGATGTCGGACACAACCACACCGGCAAAATCGGAAGCGATCCCGTCCAGGGCCTTCGACGCCATCGAAAACGCCGACACCGCGAATCCCGCAAGCTCGAGCGTCTGGGCGGTGGCTTTCAGGAGGTCACGGTCGTCATCGATCAGGATGACCGGTGCTACACTCTGGTGCGTCATGCGCGATTACGCTGCCTTCAAAAGATAAACGGTGAAGCATGTGCCACTGTCGCCGCTCGCGACCTCGATACGCCCGCCATAGTCGGCGACGATGTCCTTCGAGATCACCAAGCCGAGACCCAGGCCAGTTTCCTTCGACGTGTTGAACGGCGTGAACAGCGAGTTCAGGATCGCCGGCGGGATGCCTGGCCCGTTGTCCAATACGCTGAGCGCCACGCCCTCAGCCGTTTCCTCCACCGAAACTTCCACCCTAGCATGGTCGCAGCCCTCAAGCGCTTCCAGCGCGTTCTGAAACAGATTGATGAGCACCTGTTCGAGCCGGACTCGACTTCCCATGACCTTGAACGGAGCGGGCGCGGGCTCGACGACAAGCGCGTCGAGCCGGCCGCCAAATCGGCTTCGCAGCAACACGACTGCACTCTCAATGACGCCGCGCAATTCTACCGGGCCAGCCGCGGTACGGCCCTTGCGGGCGAAGGCCTTCAAGTTCTCGGTGATCGAGCCGATGCGCTCCGTCAGCGCGGCTATGGCGCCAAGGTTCTCCTCGACCGGAGCGGTCTGCTTGCGCTCCAGGAAGGTGCGGGCATTGTCCGCATAGGCCCGGATGGTGGCAACGGGTTGGTTGATCTCATGCGCTACGCCGGCCGCGACCTGGCCAAGGATGGCCAGTCGATTTGCCTGGACCAGTTCCTGCTGCACTACCTGGAGTTTCGCTTCCGTACTGCGGTGACCGACGATCTCTGACTGTAGCCGATCGCGGGCGCGGCTCAGATCTTGGGTCCGTTCGGCGACACGCCGTTCGAGCTCGGAGCGCGCCGCCTGTTCGGTCGCGATCCGCATTTGCGCTGATTGCCGGCGCCATAGCAGATATGCAGCCAGGCCGAGGAGCGGAAGAACTATTCCAAGTGCTAGAAGCCGCATGACGCGGACAGCGGCAGCGACCGGCACTTCCACAGGGACGAGATAGTCGAGCCGCCAGGGCGTGGTGGGGACCGGGCTCGAGAGGCGCAGATATTCCGCCTCGTTGCTGCCTGGCGTGACGACCTGGACAATCGATACCCCCTGGCTCAATGCCTCGGGTCGCGTGATCGGCAAGGGCATAAGCGGCGCATCTCCGACCTGCTCGCTTTCCCGGATCGCGGCAAGGTTGGGCCCGGCCAGGGCTGCTGTCGTCATGAAGCGCCAGGATGGAATGCTGGTGACCAGCACGACACCATGTTCGTCACTGACATAGGTCGGCCAATTCGCCCGGCGCCAGTTCTGCTCGAGCTGGTCGAATTCCATCTTGACGACGACGACGCCGAGAGGAGCCGTGGCGCTACCGACACGCCGCGAAATGTAAAGACCGGGATGCTTGCTCACATTGCCGAGCGCGAAATATTCGGCTGTTCCGGTTTTCATCGCCTCGGAGAAATAGGCGCGAAAGCCGTAGTTGCCGCCCACAAAGCTGTTCGGCTCGCGCCAGTTGCTAGACGCGGCCGCTATGCCGTCCGTGCCAGCAACGTAGAGTACCGATGCCTTGGTGCCCGAGACAAGGCTTTCAAGCTTGCGGTTCAACACATCGATCGCGACGGCATCGCGCCGCGCCAGAGCATCATGCACCTGCTGGTCCTCCGATAGCAGCAGCGGCAGTGCGCGTGGATTCTCCAAAACAGCGCTAAGCAGCGCCACTTTCAGGTTGGCATCTGTGCGCGCCTGTGCCGCCAGCGCCTTGAGCTCGCTATCCCGGGCGTAGAGGCCGGAGCCCTGGAGCGCCGCAGCAGTGATCGCGAACCCTATCGCCGCGAATCCAAGCCAGACCCGGACCGCACGCCTGCCGAGTTGCTCGGGCGTCGAAGAGAGATCGGAGGCGCGGCGCTGCGGCATCGCCCATCTGTGCATAATTTCGCACAACGGACAATCGAATTTGTGCGGGCAGCCGCACTTTTTGCCCAGATGCAAAGCGCGTGAATTGATGATGATGCCTGAGAGATCAAGGATTTAGCGACAGGAGGCTGCGTCTGGCACGCCGGTTGCGAACTCAATTCAGCAGCCGCGAGGCTGATGAAGCCTAAGGTCCCGGGAGGTCGGGTCTTCCGGGCGCAACGGAGGATATCATGCAGACAACGATTGCTGCTGCCGAGCCGCGCGGCAAGGTTCCCTTCTATCGGCATCTCTATGTGCAGGTCCTGGTGGCAATCGCCGCAGGCGTGCTGCTTGGACATTTCTATCCGGAGACAGGTGCCGCGATGAAGCCGTTTGGCGACGCCTTCATCAAACTGGTGAAGATGATCATCGCGCCGGTGATCTTTCTGACGGTCGCGACTGGCATTGCCGGCGTATCCGACCTGCAGAAAGTCGGCCGTGTCGCCGGTAAGGCGATGATCTATTTCCTGGTCTTCTCGACGCTGGCTCTGGTTATCGGCCTCATCGTCTCGAACGTTGTCCAGCCCGGCGCCGGCATGCACATCAATCCGGCCACGCTCGACGCATCGAAGGTGATGACCTTTACCGAAAAGGCGCATGAAACGACCATCGTCGGCTTCCTCATGAACATCATCCCCGATACGATCACCGGCGCCTTCGTGCAGGGCGATGTATTGCAGGTGCTGTTCTTTTCTGTGCTGTTCGGCATTGCGATGGGGCTGGTCGGCGACCGCGGCCGTGCCGTCCTCGATTTTCTGCAGGCGCTGACCGCACCGATTTTCCGCCTTGTCGCGATATTGATGAAGGCAGCCCCCATCGGCGCCTTCGGCGCGATGGCCTTTACCATTGGCAAATACGGGATAGGCTCGATGGCCAATCTCGCCATGCTGATCGGCACGTTCTACGCGACCTCGCTGCTGTTCGTGCTGATGGTGCTCGGCGCGGTTGCCCGATACAACGGCTTCTCGATTCTGGCGCTAATCCGCTACATCAAGGAAGAGTTGCTCCTGGTTCTCGGCACCTCCTCGTCAGAGGCGGCGCTCCCCGGCTTGATGGTCAAGATGGAACGTGCCGGCTGCAAGCGCTCCGTCGTGGGCCTGGTCATCCCGACCGGCTATTCCTTCAACCTCGACGGCACCAACATCTACATGACGCTGGCGGCATTGTTCATCGCACAGGCGACCGACACGCCCCTCACTCTTGGCGACCAGGTCCTTTTACTTCTCGTTGCCATGCTCAGCTCCAAGGGTGCCGCCGGCATAACCGGCGCTGGCTTCATCACGCTGGCGGCGACGCTGTCGGTCGTGCCTGCCGTGCCGGTTGCCGGTATGGCGCTGATCCTCGGCGTCGACCGCTTCATGTCGGAGTGCCGGGCGCTGACCAACCTCGTCGGCAATGCGGTCGCAACCATTGTCGTGGCACGCTGGGAAAAGGAGCTCGATCAGGCGAAGCTCGCCGCGGCCATGGCCGGTGAATTGCCGGACGACGCAGAACTGTCACTGCCGCAAGTCGAGGATGTCTCGACCTCACCCAACGATCGACCACGGGTCTGGGGCAACGAGATGTATGAAAGCAAACCTCATTGAGACGATTCAGCCCGGGCCGGCCATTCGCTGAGCACGGCCGCGACCGCGACAATGACCCGCCCGGTTTGAAGGCCACTGCCATGCAGAATGGGAACCGTTTCGGTCCACGCTTTGTCGTCGCGAGGCCGAAAGATCTGGACGCTGATGTGCTATGACAAGCCTTCCGAAATGCTACATCTGAAACCATCAAGATATTGACTTTCAAAGCTCACAAGTCGATGGTCAACGGAGAAAGACCACATAGGAAGTCTGTAATTTATGTAGGTGACATTCTCGTACAGTGGGACAAAGACGTTCAATATCTCATGTCAATATTGTCTATTTGCCCGTAGGCTAAACGAGAGAACTTGCCAATATTGCTCGGCGACGCGACGAGCGACCGGGTTAGTGCGCCAACCGGCAGCCCTATGGCAAGTACCAGACGCCTCGGCCGATAGCGGCAGCACGGCGAGTACTGCTCCTCCCCTCTCGCGCCGCCCAATCGGCCGAGGCACCCATCCATGGAGGCGCACCTCTCAAATCCAGGATTGCCTTGGCTGTAGAACAGAGCACTTGTGGGAGCATACGAATGGTCATCGTGGATTCTGCCAATAATGGTGGCGGTGGGGAACTAGCGGAACATCCCGGCTCGGTTCAAAGTACTGCGTTGTTGATGCTGGGTGCGCTCGGCGTGGTCTACGGCGATATCGGCACCAGCCCGATCTATGCGCTCCGCGAAGCGCTGGTCGCGTCGTCGGGCGGGCAAGTTGCCGACCGTGGCGACATTCTTGGTGTTCTGTCGCTGATCATCTGGTCACTGACGATTACCGTCACCATCAAATACATCATGTTCGTGCTGCGTGCCGACAATCGCGGCGAGGGCGGCGTGCTGTCGCTGATGGCGCTGGCGCGCGGCAGTTTTCCGAAGCGCTCGGCGCTGATGCTCGGCATTGGCATCGTCGGCGCCTCGCTGTTTTTCGGCGACGCCGTCATCACGCCGGCGATTTCGGTGCTGTCGGCGGTCGAGGGCATGAATGTCGTCACCCGCACCTTCCAGCCCTATGTCGTGCCGCTGACGCTGGTCATCCTCGCCATGGTGTTCGCGGTTCAGCGTTTCGGTACCGGTGGCGTGGGGCTGGTCTTCGGCCCGGTGACCGCGATCTGGTTCCTGGCCATCGGCTTGTCCGGTCTCAAGCACATCATCGCCGATCCGGAAATCCTGTGGGCGATCAGTCCGCACTATATCGTCGCTTTCCTGATCCATTCGCCCGACGTCGCCTTCGTCACGATCGGCGCCGTCTTCCTTGCCGTCACCGGCGGCGAGGCGCTCTATGCCGATCTCGGCCATTTCGGTCGCAAGCCGATCGTGCTCGCCTGGCTGGCGATCGTGTTCCCTTGCCTGCTGCTGAATTATGCCGGGCAAGGCGCCTTCATACTGGCGAATGGCGGCGTGGTGGGCCATCCGTTCTTCGAGATGAACGNGGGTTGGACNCTNATNCCGATGGTGGTGCTGGCGACGGCGGCTACCGTCATCGCCAGCCAGGCGGTCATTTCAGGGGCTTTTTCGCTGACCCGCCAGGCGGTGCAGCTGAACATGCTGCCGCGGCTGGAAATCCTCCACACATCGGAAAAGCAGTCCGGCCAGATCTACATGCCGCGCGTCAANCTNCTGCTGGCCCTGGTGGTGATGATGCTGGTGGTCGGCTTCGGCGAATCGAGCAAGCTGGCCTCCGCCTACGGNATCTCGGTAACCGGCAACATGCTGGTGACGACGGTGCTGCTCTATGTCGTCATGACCCGCATCTGGAAGTGGAAGCTGTCGCTGGCGATCCCGCTGACCGTGCTGTTCGCCTTCATCGAT
>NZ_AZUY01000061.1 GCF_000513935.1 Mesorhizobium sp. WSM3626
TGACCAATGCGCTCAAGCATGCATTTCGCGGGCGCGACAGTGGGACGATCACCCTGCACAGCGTCGTAAACGGGGATGGCTGCCGCGTCGTCGTTGCCGATGATGGGATCGGGTTGCCGGACGGCGAGAGCTGGCCCAAGCGAGGCAAGCTCGGCGCGCTCATCGCACAGTCGCTGAGCGAGAATGCCAAGGCGGAGTTCCATGTGACCTCCAGCGCTGACGAAGGCACCCGGGTCACAATCGTGTTCAAGCGCTCTGCCGCTGCAGCCTAGACTGGATACTGAAATGGCGCTTCACCCACGCTGGACCGGCCAGCCTGCTGTAATCTATCCGCAGCAAGGTTGCGAGCCGGCGGAAGGCTCGCAACAGGCCTTGGCTTTCCGCTCTTCCTCCGGCCAACGGTCGCGCGGCTTGCAGCTTGCAGGCCGGGGCGAAAGCTCGACATGCACCGCGCCGTCGACGAGCCGGGGAAGGGCGGCCCGATAAAGCGCGATCGGGCAGTGCCGCGCTGCTCGTCCTGGTGGCGATCACCAGACTGCCGGAGGCGCGCAACGACCGGGTGTGATGTCCGACGGCGATGCCCGCCGGTTCATCCCATTTGGCCGTGCCCTCATCGAGGCATGCGCGCTGTCTCACGACAGCAAGGCCGGTTCAGCCTATTGCGTCCCTGCCAGCAGGTTTGCGCCTGCCGGCATGGAGGATGAAGCACAAGTGACATCGATGCCGGTTGCCAGCCGCGAAGCAGCACCCTTGCCGGTCGCGGCACTGATGGGCGCCATGGTGTCGATCCAGATCGGCGCCACCTTCGCCAAGACGCTGTTCCCGGTGATCGGCGCGCAAGGCACGACGACGCTCAGGCTGGTCATCGGCGCGCTGATGCTGATCGCGGTGCTGCGGCCCTGGCAGATGCGGCCCTCGCGCGCCACTCTGCCGTGGCTCGTCGCCTATGGAGTGACGCTGTGCGCGCTCAACCTTCTGTTCTACGCGGCGCTTGCCAGGATCCCGCTCGGCGTCGCGGTGGCGCTGGAGTTTTCCGGTCCGCTGCTGGTGGCGACGGTGACCTCGCGGCGGGCCAGCGACTTCGCCTGGATCGCGCTGGCGGTCGCCGGCATCGTCCTGTTGTCGCCCTTCATCCGTTCGCTGCAGCCGCTTGACCCGACCGGCGTGATGCTGGCGCTGGCCGCCGGCGGGTTCTGGGCGCTCTATATCGTGCTGGCGCAGAAGGCGGGCGCGGAGCTCGGCACCCGCACGACCGCCTATGGCATGGCCATCGCCGCCGTGCTGGTGCTGCCCTTCGGCGTGGCGGAGGCAGGATCGGCGCTGCTCGCGCCATCGATCCTGGTCAGCGCGCTGCTCGTCGGCCTGTTTTCCAGCGCGCTGCCGTTCTTCCTGGAAATGGTGGCGCTGACCCGCATGCCGGCGCGCATCTATGGCACGCTGACCTGCCTGGAACCGGGGCTCGGCGCGCTGGCCGGGTTTTTATTCCTGCGGGAAAGCCTGACCATGCCGCAACTGGCCGGCATCGCCGCCGTGATCGTGGCCGCCGCCGGCACCGCGCTGACCTCGAATCCGCCGGTGCCTTCGCCGGAGTAGGGTGGGTCGAGGAAGGCGCAGGCTCACGCTGCACGGCCGGTTGTTCAAAACCGCAGGCCCAGATTGATCTTCGCGCCCTGGTCGACCGTGCCGCCGCCGAACTGCCCGGTGTAGGACAGGCCAAGCGTCGCATTGGCCGACATGTCGAGGTCGAGGCCGGCCTCGATCACCGCGGCGTCCCTGGCGACAGGCACGCCGGCGATCGTGAAGGCGTCACCGCCGGTGAAGGCGAAACTGGAGGTCGGGGTGACGTCGCCGAAGGCGTGGCGCCAGCCGAGCATGCCGCGCGCGGTGGCCTCGATGCCGCCAAGCGTGAAGCCGGTCGAGCCCCGCAGGCCCAGCGTGGCGAAGGTGGCGTTGGTGCTTGCGCCGGTGCTGGTCAAGGCCGCCGCACCGCCCCTTTCGGTGAAACCGTCGGTATGCAGGCTGACATAAGCGAGATTGGCGAAGGGTTCGAACTTGAAGCGCCCGGCATCAGCCTTGTAAGCGAGTTCGCCGAACACCTGCGCCGTGCCGGCGTCATAGTCGGCCGACAGTTGATCGGCAAAACCGTTGAAGGCAACCGAGCGTTTTGTCGAGATGCTGTTCCAGCTGTAGGCCGCACCGGTGCGGAAGGCGATGGCACCCCAATTTGTGCCGCCATAGAGGCCGAGATGGTAGCTGTCGCTCTTGCCGGATGACTGACGCTCATCCACCTCAAAGGAGGAATGGCTGTAGCCGCCGATGAGGCCAATGCGCCAGCCGCCGACCAAAGTGTCGGCGCCGGCCAGCAGGCCACCGGTCGAGCGGTCGAAGGCGGCGGCGTTGCCGTCGGAATCCGTCTTGCCCCAGGAGCCGAAGCCCTGGCCCCAGACCGCGAAGCGGTCGGTATCGGCGGCGACCATTTCGGGCCCGCCTTCGCCATAAGCCATGACCGGCAACGCTGCCGCACCAATATCGCCGAAGGCGGCGCTGATGCGATTGCTGGCGGCGTCGCGGACGAAGCGGCTGTCCTCGAGCAGCATGCCCTTGGCCGAGGCGTGAATTTCGCCCGAAAGCTGGTCGAAAGCGTCCTGGGCGGCGGCTTCACTCGGCAGGGCGAAGATGGCATCAAACAGCGGATTGCCGCTGCCAAGGCTTTCGGCGCCGCCGCCGGTGGCGATCTGATTGGGCGTCAGGCCGACGTCGGCGAAGGCCTTTGCCTGCATCACGTCAAGATAGACATGCGTCGGGTCGTAACTGGCGAAAAGGCCGCTGAACGGGCCCAGCCCGCTGATCGTGTAGGTGCCGGTGACGCCGGCGTCGGCCTCCAGTACCGTGTAATGCGTGCCAACCACGTAAGGTGCGGCGTCCGTCTTGACCAGGTCGAGAATGGCGCCGGCGATGGTCGCCGTACCCGTCGTATCAATAAGATCGGACTGGCCGGTCGAGGTCAGCTCGACTTGGTAGATCGAGCCCGCCGCCTGGTCGAGATTGCCCGCGACATGCAGAGTGCCGATCGAATTGCCCGGCGCGATGATGCCGCCCGAATGCGCCACGATGGCGCCCACCGTGCCGTTGCCGCCCAGTGTGCCGCCGGCGATGGTCACAAGCGAACTCGCCAGCGACCCGTTCACGGCCAGCCGTCCGCCGCTCACGTTGGTCGCACCGGTGAAACCGCTCGAATTGGCCGTCAGGTTGGTGTTGCCGGCGATCTGGTTGATCGTGCCGACGCCGCCGATCGCCGCCGCGAAGGCGTAGTTGGTCTCGGTGTGGTTGAAGTTGATCGCACCCGCGCCCGATCCGAACTGTATGCTCGCCGCATTGAGCGTACCCGCGCCGGTCGCCGGCGATCCGCTCGCCGCGCCGATGTTGAGCGTGCCCACCGAACCCGCCAGGGCCGCGATGTTGACCACGCCGCCGGCCGACGCCGCGCCGCCATTCGCAATCCTCAGCGTGCCTGTGCCACCAACGCCGACATCGAGATCTCCGCTACTGGTCCATGTCGAGCCGGGGCCGCTGACGTTAGCCGTACCGATGGACCCGGTATCAAAGCCCAGATAGCCATCGCTGTTGGCGACGTTGCCGCCGTTCGAGATGGTCAATGAGCCCGTACCACGCTGACCGACGAGAAGGAGGTTGCTGCTGGTCCAGGTTGAGCCCGCGCCGCTGACCATTGCCGTACCCATGGACCCGACCTCAAAGCCCAGATAGCCAGCCGCGCTGGCGACCGTACCGCCGTTTGAGACCGCCAGCGTGCCGGTGCCGTTTTCGCCGACATAGAGGGAAGAATTGTCGGTCCAGACCGACCCGGCACCGTCGACCGTCACGGATCCGATGGCGCCCACGGCAGAGCCTACGGTGCTCACCAGGTTGACGACGCTGCCGCCGTTCGAGATCGTCAACTTGCCCGCACCGGAATTGCCGACGCGCAGGTCCGAGAAGTTGATCCAGCTCGAGCCCGGGCCGTCGACCGTGGCGGTGCCCATGGAGCCCGCAGCATTGCCCACATAGCCGATTTGATTGCTGACGGAGCCGCCGTTCAAAATGTTCAGTGTGCCAGTGCCGTAATTACCCACAGACAGATCGACACTATTGGTCCAGGTCGAGCCGGCGCCGTCTATTGTTGCCGTGCCGGTCGATCCGACCAGATCGCCGACATTGCCATCCGTGTTGCTGACCGCGCCGCCATTACTCACAACCAGCGTGCCGGTGCCGAATTCGCCAACATCAAGCCAACTCGACCCGGTGAATGCCGACCCGGCACCATCGACCGTCATTGCCCCGTGCGAGGCCGCGTCATATCCCAGGCCTGTCTGCACAGCCACGTTGACTTGGCCACCGCCACTGATGTCCAGCGTGCCGGTGCCGGTGCCGTAATTGCCGACGTACAAGCTGACTGTGTTCCAGACCGAGCCGCCACCATCGACGGCGACATGGCCAACGCCGCCCGCCAGGCTGCCAACCTCACCATTGCCACTGCTGACCGCGCCGCCATTGGTGATTGTCAGCGTGCCCGTACCCTGGTCGCCGACAATCAGATCCGAACTGTCCGTCCAGGTCGAGCCGGCGCCGTCGACCGTTACAGTGCCGACCGCGGCGGCGCCGCCGCCGATGGTGGCAGCGCCACTGCTGACGGTCCCGCTTTGCGAGACCTTCAGCTCGCCCGTGCCGAGCCCGCCGACATACAGGTTCCCGCTGCTGCTCCAGGCCGCGCCCGCGCCTCTGACGAACACTGTGCCGGTCGAACCCGCCGAGTCGCCAACATAGGCCGAGGCATTGCTGACGACGCCGCCCTCGGTTATCCCCAGGGTGCCGGCGCCGAAATCGCCTACCGCCAGGTTGGAGTTGATGGTCCAGGTCGAGCCGGTGTTTTCGATAAACACCGTGCCGGTCGAGCCTGCCTTCGCGCCGATAGTCGCCCAGAAGCTACTGACGGCGCCGCCGTGGGAGATCGCCAGAGTGCCGTTGCCGAAATCGCCCACAGTCAGGTTGGAGCTGTTTGTCCAAGTCGAGCCGGCGCCGTCGACGAGCGCGAGACCGGTCGAGCCTGCATTGGCGCCGATATCGCCCGCGAAATCACTGACGGCGCCACCGGTTGCGATCATCAAAGTACCGTTGCCGCTATCGCCGACATAGAGGTTCGAGCTGCTGCTCCAGGTCGAGCCGGCACCGGTGACTGTCACCTGGCCCTGGGAGCCCACGTCATAGCCGGCATAACCCACCGAACTGGTGACCGCGCCGCCATTCGTGATCGTCAGCGTGCCGAAGCCCGCGTTCCCGACCGCGAGCGCCGCGTTCGCCCAGGCCGAGCCAGCACCGTCGACAGTTGCTGTGCCAATGGAGCCCGCCAGATTGCCCAGAATGCCGCTCTGATTGCTGACCTTGCCGCCATTCGAGATGTTCAGCGCACCGGTGCCCTGATCGCCGACGAACAGATGGGAAGAATTCGTCCATATCGAACCCGCTCCGTCGACCGTCACTGCGCCGGTGGAGCCCGGATGCCAACCTATGGTCCCCATGGCATTGCTGACCACGCCGCCATTGGTGATGTCCAGCGTGCCGGTGCCAAATCCCGCGATGTAGAGATCCCCACTGTTGGTCCATGTCGAGCCTGGGCCGTCCACCGTTACGGTGCCGGTGCCCAGCCCATAGCCGACATGACCCACTTTGTCGCTCACAGCGCCGCCGCCGGAGATCGTCAAGGTGCCGGTGCTGCCGGTGCCCAAGGCAAGGAGAAGATCCGAACTATTGTTCCAACTGGAGCCTGGTCCAACGACCTTTACAGTGCCGTTCGCGTTCGAAACGTAGCCGAGGAAGCCGGCGGTGTCGGCAAGCGTGCCGCCATTGGTGATCGTCAGCGAGCCCGAGTAACTCGAAATGGTGCCCATAAACAGATTATGGGCGGCCGCATTCGCCCCATCGACCACGGCCGGGTGCGGGAACACCGGATCGAGAATGACGTCGTCGCTCGATGTTGGGACAGCGGCGGGGTTCCAGTTTCCGGCGGCGAACCAGTTCGTGGAGGCGGCGCCGGTCCAGACCTCGGCTGCCGATGCAGGGATCGGCTGGCCAAGGCCGATCAGCGCCGTCGACGTCAGCGCCAGATATTTCAACGCCTGCGCCTTGCGGCCTTCAAATCCATTCTGCGGCATTCAATCCCCTGACATAACAGTCGTTTCGCCCTGAGGCTGACATGTCATCGGCGCCCGGCTGTTGTCTTGGGCAAGGCCGCACTGGAATTGGACTGGAGTGAGGTGCCGTGCCTTTTTCGCGCACTGTGGCGGTTTGGCCTATTGATTGCCGCCTTTATGGTGGCCGCCGCCGGCACGTCACTGACCTCCAAGCCGCCGGTGCCGTCGCCGGAGTAGGAGAGGCCGTCTCTTCGGTCGTCGCCGATCTCCGACGTCGGCGCCTTCATGGACTTCGCAAGAATACAACCCATATTGAGTCCATGGAGCTTTGAGCGTGACCTTCGCGCGGGTGGCCCTTCTTGCCGCGGCCTTTGTGGTCGCGGCTGTGCTTTCTCCCTTCTCCTCAGCCGGGAGCGAAAGGGTTGCGCTGAGCGTCGCCATTGACGGCGCCATCGGGCCGGCAAGCAGCAGGCAGCTCAAGGAAGCGCTCGATGCCGCGGCCAGGCGGGACGCGGCGGTCCTCATCCTGCAGCTCGACACGCCGGGCGGGCTGGTCACCTCGATGCGCGAGATGATCGCCGACATACTGGCGTCGCCGGTGCCTGTCATCGGCTATGTCGCGCCGGCCGGCGGCCATGCGGCAAGTGCCGGCACCTATATCCTCTATGCAACCCATGTCGCGGCGATGGCGCCCGGCACCAATCTTGGTGCGGCGACGCCGCTGGAGATTGGCGGCATGCCGTCGCTTCCGGGCGGCGACAAGGGCGATCAGAAGGACGTGGGTGACCAGAAGGGCGGGGGCGACCAGAAGGAAGCCGGCGGGCGGCCGGCGGGCGACGCGATGATGGCCAAGGTGACCAATGACGCGGTCGCCCTGATCCGCTCTCTTGCCGAACTGCGCGGGCGCAACGGCGACTGGGGCGAGAAGGCCGTGCGCGAAGCGGCGAGCCTTTCGGCCAATGCGGCATTACAGGAACATGTGATCGATCTCGTCGCCCGCGACACCACCGAGCTGCTGCAACTGGCCGATGGGCGCACCGTCGATGTGGCGGGCAAGAAAGTAGTGCTGGCGACGAAGGGGCTGCCGGTCGAGACGCTGGAGCCGGGCTGGTTCATCCAGCTGCTTTCCGTCATCACCGATCCGAACACCGCGGTCATCCTGATGCTGGTCGGCGTCTATGGCATCGTCTTCGAGTTCACCAGCCCGGGCGCGGTCGCGCCCGGCGTCATCGGCACCACCTGTCTCGTGCTCGGCCTTTATGCGCTCGATCTCCTGCCGATCAACTATACCGGCCTTGCCCTGATGCTGCTCGGCGTCGTTTTCCTGATCATCGAGGCCTTCAATCCCACCGTCGTGCTCGGGCTCGGCGGCGTGGCCGCCTTTCTGTTCGGTGCCGCCATGCTGCTGCGGGTCGAGGGGCCGGGCTTTGCCCTGTCATGGGCCGTCATCGGTCCCGCCGCCGCGCTGACGCTTGGATTGGCGCTGCTGAGCGGCACCTATCTCTGGGCGGCGCGCCGGAAGCCGCCGCGCGTCGGCGGCGAAGCAATGCGCGGCCAGCCGGCCGAGATCCTCGACTGGCAGGGCGGCGAGGGCCATGTGCTGGCCTTGGGTGAGCGCTGGCGGGCCAGGGCCGATGAACCCGTCGCGGCCGGCGACAGCGTCGAGGTGACCGGGATCGCCGACCTCGTGCTGACCGTGCGACGGCGCGACGCGGGAAGGAATGGAGCAAGGCAATGAACATCGGTTATGTGGCCTACCTGGTACTTGCGCTTCTTGTGGTCATGTTCCTGTCCGCGGCTATCCGCATCCTCAGGGAATATCAGCGCGGCGTGGTCTTCACGCTCGGCCGCTTCACCGGGGTCAGGGGACCCGGCCTCATCATTCTGATCCCCTTCGTCCAGCAGATGGTGAAGGTCGACCTGCGCGTGGTGGTGCAGGACGTGCCGCCGCAGGATGTGATTTCGCGCGACAACGTCTCGGTGAAGGTCAATGCCGTGCTTTATTTCCGCATCGTCGACGCCGAGCGGGCGGTCATCCAGGTCGAGGACTACATGGCCGCCACCAACCAGCTGGCGCAGACCACGTTGCGATCGGTGCTCGGCAAGCACGAGCTCGACGAGATGCTGGCCGAGCGCGACAAGCTCAACAGCGACATCCAGGAAATCCTCGACCAGCGCACCGATGCGTGGGGCATCAAGGTGTCCAATGTCGAGATCAAGCATGTCGACCTCAACGAGAACATGGTCCGCGCCATCGCCAAACAGGCCGAGGCCGAGCGGCTGCGGCGCGCCAAGGTGATCAATGCCGAAGGCGAGCAGCAGGCGGCGGCGAAACTGGTCGAGGCGGGCCGCATGCTGGCGGCCGAGCCGCAGGCCATGCAGCTGCGCTATTTCGAGGCCTTGCACGACATCGCCGGCGAGCGCTCGTCCACGGTGGTGTTCCCGCTGCCGGTGGACTTGCTCAGCCAATTCCTGAAGCACGGGAAGAGCGCGTAATTCCCCCACGAGGGGGCGTCGGCGGCTTCGCCAGTCCCGCCACTTCACTTCACCGCCGCCAGGGCGGCTCCGGCGCGAAGCGCTTGCCGATCCAGTCTGTGAAGGCGCGGGTCTTGGCGGCTTTTCCCTTGGCCGAGGGCGTGACGACGTAGACCGCGCCTTCGTCCGCCAGCGTCCACTCCTCCAGCACGGGCACCAGCCGTCCGTCAGCAAGCTCGCGGCCGACCAGCCAATCGGTGCTCATCATCAAGCCGACGCCTTGCACGGCGGCGTCGACCAGCACCTCGGCATCGTCGGTGACCAACGGCCCCGAAACCTCGATGCGTGCGCGCCGGCCCTCGCGGTCGGTCATCTCCCAGGCTGGAAAGGTCTGGAAGCCCGAGAAGCCCAGGCAGGCGTGGTCGAGCAGCGCCTGGGGTGTCTCCGGCCTGCCTTTGCGGGCGAGATAGGATGGAGCGGCGCAGAGCAACCGGCGTCGCGTCGCCACCTTGCGTGCCACAAGGCGCGAATCCTCCAGGCTGCCCAGTCGCACCGCGACATCGAAATTCTCGGCGACCAGATCGGTGAAGCGGTTGGAGAATTCGGCCTCGATGCGGACATCGGGAAATTCGGCGAGGAACCGAGGCAGCAGCGGCCCGATCCACATGCGCCCGAACGTGCCGGGCAGCGCCAGCCTGAGCACGCCGCGCGGGCCGCCCCCGGCATGCGCGGACGCGACGGCCTCAGCCTCGTCGACGGATGCGAGGATGGCGCGCACACGCACCAGGAATTCGGCACCCGCTTCGGTCAGCGACACGCTGCGCGTCGTGCGCGAGAGCAACCTCACCCCAAGCCGCGCCTCCAGCGACTGCAGGCGCCGCGACAGGATGGTCGCGTCGCGCCCGAGACGCGCCGCCGCCCGGGTGAAGGAGCGCGCCTCGGCGATAGCGGCGAAGGCGGCCATCTCGGCAAGGGCAGCGGGTTCGTGAGATTGCTGCATCATTCACAGTTCTCAATTGCAAAAAACAAGGATTATCCAGAGATAGCGCAGCAAATAGGTTAACTCAATCGAACAAATCGTCCCACCGGAGTGAAACATGAAAGCCATCGAACTCAGCCAGCCCGGGCTGGACGCCTTCCGCGCCGCCACCGTTGCAACCCCCGAACCGCAGCGCGGCGAGGTGCTGATCCGCCAGCGTGCGGCGAGCCTTAATTTCGTCGATGTGGCGGTGGCGAGCGGCAATTATCCCGGACCGAGTTTCCCGCTCATCCCCGTCGCCGACGGCGCCGGCGAGATCGTCGCGCTGGGCGAGGGCGTTACCAGGTTCGCCATCGGTGATCGCGTCGTCGCGCATGCCAAGCCGCGCTGGATCGGTGGGCCGCCCCGGCCTTACGAGATGACGCAGATGCGCGGCGTCTCGATGCCGGGGTCGCTGGCCGAATATGTGGCACTGCCGGCCAATTCGCTGGTGGCGGTCCCGGCGCATCTCTCCTTCGAGGCGGCGTCGACCCTGCCGATCGCCGGCACCACCGCCTGGAACGCCATCCGCGCCGCCAATGTCGGGCCGGGCTCGGTCGTGGTGCTGCTTGGCACTGGCGGCGTTTCGATCTTCACCCTGCAGCTCGCGAAAGCCGCCGGCGCCACCGTCATCATCACCTCGTCGTCGGACGAAAAGCTGGAGCGGGCGAAGGCGCTCGGCGCCGATCATCTCATCAATTACCGCGCGACGCCGGACTGGGACGGCAAGGTGCTGGAGCTGACCGGCGGCCTCGGCGCCGACCTCATAGTCGAGACCGGCGGAACCGCCACCTTCGCCCGTGCCGTCAACGCCACCGCGCCCGGCGGCACGCTGTTCACCATCGGCTTCGTCACCGGTGCCGAGGTCACGGTCAATCTTCTGCCGATCATCATCAAGGCGCTGAAGGTGGTCGGCAACAACACCGGGTCCGTGTCCGATCTCTTCGACGCCGCCCGTGCCATCGGCGCGGCCAGGATCGAACCGGTTGTCGACAAGGTGTTTTCACCTGATCAAGCGAGCGAAGCCTACACCCACATGGCCGCCGGCGTGCTGCATTTCGGCAAGCTGGTGTTCGGGCTGGAGTGGTGAAGCAGCCGATCGCGCCCTCGAGGGGGGAGATTGGCAGTTCCACCCTCAGATCAGCTTCTCCAACGTGATCGGCAGATCCCTGATCCGCTTTCCCGTTGCGTGGAACACCGCATTTGCGATCGCCGGCGCCATGCCGACGATCGCCAGTTCGCCGACACCCTTGCCGCCGAGCACGGAGGAGTGCAGGTCGGGGATGCCGACCGAGATCACCTCGATCTCGGGGACGTCGGCATTGGTCGGGACGAGATAATCGGCGAGGTTGTTGTTGACGATGCGGCCGTGGCGGCGGTCGACGATGCCTTCTTCGAGCAGCGCCTGGCCGATACCCATGATGATGCCGCCTTTCCACTGGCTTTCGGCCAGCTTCGGATTGTAGAGCCGGCCCGAATCCAGCGCCGACACCACGCGCGATACGCGCACCGTGCCGAAATCCTCGTCGACACGCACCTCGACGAAATGCGCGCACCAGGAATGGCGGGAATAGTCGCCCTCGGTGTGCGGCAGCGCCATGGCGATGGTGGTGTAGTTCTTGTAGCGATCCTCTGCCGTCGAATTGGCCGGCATGGTGTCGCCGGTCGCCTCGATACGGTCGCGGCCGATGCTTTTGAGCAGTTCGGCGATCGAGACATCGGGACCATCGCCGCGAGGCGAGCCGATGCGGCCATTGGCGACGACCAAAGTGTTGGCCTGCAGCGTGTGGAAGGGCGAGCGCGGATCGCTGATGGCCAAGCCGATCAGCTGGTCGAGCGCCGAGGTCGCCGCCTTGTGGACCGCGCCCGTCATCACGCCGGCCAGCCGTGAGCCGCCGGTGACGCCGGCGCGGGGAAACCGGGAATCGCCGAGCTTCACCACGACGTCGTCTGCGCTCACGCCAACCGTTTCGGCGGCGGTCTGCGCCAGGATTGTGTAGGTGCCCTGGCCCATGTCGATCGAGGAGCTCTCGACCTCGACCGAGCCGTCGGCCAGAATGCGCACCATCGCCTCGCCATAGGCGCGCCGCACCGGATAGGTGCCGGCGGCGACGCCCCAGCCGATCAGCTGGTTGCCGTCGCGCATCGAGCGCGGCTCAGCTGTGCGCCTGGCCCATCCGAAGCGTTCGGCGCCTGCTGCAAAAGCTTCGCGCAACTGTCTGGTCGACCAGGCTTTTTTCGCGTGCGGGTCCTGTTCGGCGTAGTTCTTCAGCCGGATCTCCAGCGGATCGATGCCGACCTCGTAGGCGAGCTCGTCGATGGCGCTTTCGATGCCGAAGGCCGATGGGTTTTCACCCGGCGCGCGCATGGCGCCCGGCACCACCGAATTCACCCGCACGACATTCTGTTTCGAGGAGAAGTTCGGCGTCGCGTACATGATCGAGGTGACCGAACCCAGCGGCTCGACCCACATGCCGTCGATGGACGTTTCGTTGACGCCGCGATGCACGATCGACTGGATCATGCCGTCACGGTCGGCGCCGATCGTCACCGTCTGGCGGGTCGCGGCGCGGCCGCCATAGCTGGTGAAGGTCTGCGGCCGCGTCATCACCAGCCGCACCGGCCGGCCGAGCATTTTCGCGGCACTCGCGGCAATCGCGCCATGGCTGAGCGCCAGTGCCTTGGAACCGAAGCCGCCACCGACATAGGGCGATACCAGCCGCACATTCTCGAACGGCACGGCGAACCATTCGGCATAGGTGCGCGCCATGCCATCCAGCCATTGGCTCGGCTCCCACACGGTGAGGTGGTCACCCTCCCAGCGGGCGATCAGGCCATGCGGCTCCATCGGCGCCTGGTATTCGCGCGGCGTGTTATAGGCGGCGCAGATGCGCACCGGGGCGGAGGCGAAGGCGGCGGACGCGTCGCCCCATTCCTTGGTCATGGCATCGACCGGAATGCCGTCGCCGGCCTTGCCGTCGCTGAGGTCGACGATTGCCGGCGTCTCGTCATAGCTGACCTTGACCAGCGCCGCCGCGGCGACCGCCTGCTCGAAAGTCTCGGCGACGACGGCGGCGACGTGCTGGCCCGAGAAAGTGATGTCGCGCGCCAGCGGGCAATAGGGTTTGTCGGGCGGCGGGGTGCCGAACCAGTCCGAGGCGCTTCTCAGGCTGATGATGGTGTCCGGGGTCAGCACCTTGAGTACGCCCGGTGCTGCCTCGGCCGCCTTGCTGTCGATGGCGCGCACCTTGCCGGATGCGATGGTACTTTCGACCAGTGCGGCGTAGGTGAGGCCTTTGAGCTGCTGCTCGACGGCGTATTTGGCGGCACCCGTGATCTTGGCCGGACCGTCGACGCGCGATAGCCGGCCGCCGACCGCGTCCGCGCCGCCGTCGAACGCATCGCCATGTCTGATGTTGTGAACGGTCATGCCGTTTCTCCCATCTTGAGAATAGCCCGTGCGACGACGCGCGGCGCGAGTTCGATCTTGTAGTGGTTGGCGCCGTGGTCGACGGCGCCTTCGACGGCGAGCAGGCTGGCGGCGCGAACAGCTTCGGGCTCCAGCACCTTGCCTTTCAGCGCGGCTTCCACGGCCCGCGCCCGCCAGGGTTTGGTGGCGACGCCACCGAGCGCCACGCGCAGGTCGCGGATGGTGCGTCCGTCGGATTCCAGTTCGAGCCCGACGGCGGCACTGGCCGCCGCGAACTCGTAGGACTGCCGGTCGCGGACCTTCAGATAGGTCGAGCGGTGGGCAGCGGCGGAAGAGGGGATTTCGATGGCGGTGATCATCTCCCCCGGCTCGATCGCGTGTTCCCTGTCCGGCGTCGTGCCGGGCAACAGGAAGAAGTCATCGACCCGGATGTGCCGATCGCCGAGACGGACTGTCGCGTCGAAGGCGACGAGCACGGTGGCGAGATCGCCTGGGTACATGGCGATGCAGGCGTCGCTGGTGCCGAGCACGGCATGGCCCCTGGTGACGCCGCCGATCGCCGAACAGCCGCTGCCTGATACACGCTTGTTGCAGGCCGAAAAGTTTGAGGGATCGCGGAAATAGGGGCAGCGCGTGCGCTGCATTAAATTGCCGCCTATGGTCGCCATGTTGCGGATCTGCGCCGAGGCCGCTTGCCATAGCGCCTCCGAGATGGCGGGGAAGCGGCTCTTGATGTCGTCGTGGTCGGCGACATGGCCCATCCTGGCGAGCGCGCCGATGATGGCGCCGCGCTCGTCGATCTCGATCCGGTCCAGCCCCTTGAGATGGGTGATGTCGACCAGCGTGTCGGGTTCGGCGACGCCGCATTTGGCGAGGTCGATCAGCGTGGTGCCGCCGGCGAGCAGCATCGCGCCGGGGAGCGCGGCCGCCTGGCGGGCGGCGTCGACCGAAGTGGCGCGAAGATAGGAAAAATCCCTCATGACGCGGCCTCCAGCGCTGCCTGGCGAACGGCGGCGACGATGTGCGGATAGGCGCCGCAGCGGCAGAGATTGCCGGCCATGTATTCGCGGATTTCCTCGTCCGAGCCGGCATGGCCCTCGCGAATGCAGGCCACCGCCGACATGATCTGGCCTGGCGTGCAATAGCCGCACTGGAAGGCGTCCTGTTCGAGGAAGGCAGCCTGCACGGGATGCAGTTCGCCCTCCCGTGCAAGCCCCTCTATGGTGGTGATGGTGCGACCCGCGGCCTGTGCGGCCAATGTCAGGCAGGCCAGCACGCGCTCGCCGTCGACATGGACGGTGCAGGCGCCGCACTGGCCATGGTCGCAGCCTTTCTTGGTGCCGGTCAGGCCGAGCCTGTCACGCAAGGCGTCGAGCAGCGTGACACGCGGTTCGAGTTCCAGCGTGTGACGCTGGCCGTTGATATCGAGATGGACAGGAATTGTGGTCTTGCTCGTCATGGGCGTCTGGCTCCAGTTGCTTGACGCTTGGGGGATGAATTGGCGTTAGGGTAGGGAGGTCCAACCGTTGCTTCGGACGGACCGCTCCTCACCCCAACAGGTCCTCGATCCGGATCGGAAAGCGCCGCGGGCGCACGCCGGTCGCGTGCCAGACCGCATTGGCCACGGCGCCGGCCGTGCCGGTGATGCCGATTTCACCGACGCCCTTGATGCCGAGTGCGTTCACGTGAGGGTCGTCCTCGTGAACCAGCAGCGCCTCGACCGACGGCACGTCGGCATTCACCGGGACATGGTATTCGGCGAGGTTGGCATTCTGGATCCGGCCGGAGCGCCGGTCGGTGACGGCTTCCTCATGCAGCGCGAAGGAAACGCCCCAGATCATCCCGCCATAATACTGGCTGCGCACCAGCCGCGGATTGATGACCCGCCCGGCGGCGAATGCGCCGACCAGCCGGGTGACGCGGATCTGGCCTAAATCCGGGTCGACCTTCACCTCGGCGAAGACGGCCCCATGCGCGTGCTTGGCGTAGGTCTCCTGCGACGCCGGATCCGGCGCACCCTTGCCATGGCCTTCGATCTCGGCAAGACCCGCGCGGGCGAGGATCTCGCTATAGCTTTCGCCGCGGCTTTCATCGTCGCGCCGGTAGAGGCGTCCGCCGCGCGCCAGGACACCTTCATTGCCGGCGCCGAACAGCGGCGAGGCTTCGTTGCCCGTGGCGAGATCGGCAAGCCTGGCGATGACGGCCGCACCCGCATTGTGGATGGCCATGCCGGCCGTCGCCGTGTGACCCGAACCGCCGGCGATGCCCGCATTGGGCAGGTCGGAACTGCCGGCCCTGAAATCGACCTGGTCGATGTCGAGCCCCAGCCCGTCTGCCGCAATCTGGGCAAAGGCCGTCCAGGCGCCTTGGCCCATGTCCTGAGCGCCGGTCTCCATCAAGCCGCTGCCGTCGGCCCTCAGCACCGCGCGTGCCTCGGCCTGGAACATGAGCGCCGGGAACGTCGCCGTGCCCATGCCCCAGCCGGTAAGGAAACCGTCCGCGTCACGCATCCGCCGCGGCTGCAGCGGGCGGCTCGCCCAGCCAAACGCTTCGGCCGCCTGTTCGTAACATTCGCGCAGCGCCTTGGAGGAGAACGGCTTGCCGGTCATGGGCTCGACTTCGGCATAATTCCTGAGCCGGAATTCCAGCGGGTCCATGCCGCAGGCATGGGCCGCCTCGTCGATGGCGCTTTCCAGCGCGATCGATCCGGTGGCCTCGCCCGGCGCCCGCATGAACAGCGGCGTGCCGGTGTCGAGCCGCACGGCATCATGCGAGGTGGCGATGGCCGGACTGGCATAGAGCGTGTGCGAGGCGTCCGCCGCCGGTTCGAAGAAATCGTCGAACGTGCTCGATGTGGTCCTGGCGTGATGGGAAAGCGCGGTCAGCCGCCCTTCGCCATCCATGCCCATGCGCAATGTCTGGCGGGCCGGGGCGCGATGGCCGACCGGGCCGTACATCTGCTCGCGCCGCAGCACCAGCTTGACCGGGCGGCCGACGAGACGCGCCGCCAGGATGCCGAGCACCTGTGGCCCGGAGATCATGCCCTTTGAGCCGAAGCCGCCACCCAGGAATGGGCTGCGGATGTGGACGTTCCGCGGCGCGATGCCGAACAGGCCGGCGATGCGCCCTTGCGCCATGGCAAGGCCCTGGCTCGGCGTGTCGATCGACAGCTGGTCGCCATCCCAGGCAGCGACGATTGCGTGGGGCTCCATGGCGTTGTGATACTGTGCCGGCGTCTCGTAAGCCGCCTCGATCCGCGTTCTTGCCGATTCGAGGCCGGCCTCGACATCGCCCTTCTCCTGCACCGCCGGGTTGCCGACGCCGACGCCGCGCGGCACGAAGCTTTTGCCGCCATCGAGACCGACGCGCGCCGGCAGCGTTTCATAGCGCGGCGACAGCAGCGCCGCGCCTTCGGTCGCCGCTTCCAGCGTCTCCGCGATCACCACGGCAATGCTCTGGTTGGGATAGCGAACCCCATCGTTCTGCAGCAGGTCGAGCCGGAACATGAAGGGATGGTCCTTGGCATCCGGATCGACGGCGAGCGCCGGCCGGTTCAGTGGCGTCATCACCTCGACCACGCCCGAATGCGCCTTGGCCGCCTCGATATCCAGCGACACGACCCGGCCGCGCGCGATGCTCGAGACGGCGAGCACGGCATAGAGCATGCCGGGCGGATGGTTGTCGGCGGCGTAACGCGCCGTCCCCGTCACTTTCAAGAATCCGTCGCGGCGGGTCAGCGGCTGGCCGATGCTGGAGCCCTGCCGCGTATGGGCGGGTTGCTGGTTGAGACCGAGTTCAAGCATCATGGCGCACTCCGGGAATGGAGGAAAAGGGGGAGGCAGGAAGAGCCGGCATCCGCTCGGGTGTTCCGGCCTTTGCGGCCATCAGCGCCCTGACGACAATGCGGCGGGCAAGCTCGATCTTGAAGGCATTGTCGCCGGAGGGGCTGGCGTCGGCCAACGCGGCATCCGCGGCGCGAACGAAGCTCGCCTCGTCGGCATCGGCGCCAAGGAGCGCTGCTTCCGCCGAACGCGCACGCCACGGCTTGGCCGCCACGCCGCCCAGCGCCAGCCTTGCGCCGCGGATCTTGCCGCGATCGACGACAAGTGCCGCGGCCGCCGAAACGACCGCGAAGGCATAGGAGGTGCGTTCGCGCACTTTCAGGTAGCGGGCGTGAGCGGCGAAGGAAGCTGCTTCCGCCGGCAGGCGCACCGCAACGATCAACTCGCCCGGCTCCAGCATGGTCTCGCGCTGTGGGGTGTCGCCCGGAAGCCGGTGAAATTCCTCCAGCGTCACATGGCGCCGGCCTTCCTTGCCCTCGATCTCGACCACGGTGTCGAGCGCCACCAGGGGCACGCAGAAATCGGAGGGATGGGTGGCGATGCAGGCATCGCTCCAGCCCAGGATGGCATGCAGGCGGTTCTCGCCGCCAAGGGCCGAGCAGCCGGAACCGGGTTCGCGCCTGTTGCAGGCGCTGGCGGTGTCATAGAAGTAACTGCACCGCGTGCGCTGCAACAGATTGCCGCCAACAGTGGCGGCGTTGCGAAGCTGCGCCGAGGCGCCCGACAGCAGCGCCTCGGCCACCGCCGGATAGGCTTTGGCGAAGGCCGGATCGTGTGCGAGATCGGCATTGCGGACCAGCGCGCCGATGCGCAGGCCGCCATCATCGAGCGTTTCGATGCGATTGAGTTCCGGCAGCCGGGTAATGTCGACGATCCGTTCGGGGCTGGTAATGCCGCCCTTCATCAGATCCAGCAGATTGGTGCCGCCGGCGAGATAGGCCGAGCCCGGTCCGGCCGCCGCCGCTATGGCGTCGGAGATGGTGGCCGGCCTGATAAAATCGAAGTCCCTCATGCCGCGGTCCTCCGGCCGGTTCCGGCAAGGTGTTGCCGGGCCTCCAGAACGGCCTCGACGATGCCGCCATAGGCCGCGCAGCGGCAGATGTTGCCGCTCAGCCCCTCGCGAATACGCTCGGGATCGTCTCCAGCCTGTCCTTCGGCGATCAGGCCGAGCGTGCTCATGATCTGGCCGGGTGTGCAGAAGCCGCACTGGAAGCCGTCATGGGCGATGAAGGCGGCCTGCACCGGATGCAGTTCTTCACCGTGAGCGACGCCTTCGATGGTCAGCACCTCGGCGCCGTCATGGCTGACCGCCAGCGCGAGGCAAGAATTAATGCGCTTGCCGTCGACCAGCACCGTGCAGGCGCCGCACTGGCCGCGGTCGCAGCCCTTCTTGGTGCCGGAGAGCTCAAGCCGCTCGCGCAGCAGGTCGAGCAAGGTGACGCGGGTGTCGACCTCGAGTTCGTGTCGGTATCCATTGACGGTAAGCGAGATGGGAAGGGTGGTCATGGGCGTCTGGCTCCAGTTGCTTGACGCTGAGGGGGATGATCTGGCGCTTGGGAGGGGAAGGACAAGGTCAGGCGGCAGCCAATCCGCCGCGGGTGGGGAAGGTGACAGCTTGCGGCTTCGAAAGGCGTGACATACCGGGCTTCCTGATTATATGATAAAGGTGCTCCACTAAAACGGAGGCGCCTCCGTTTATTTACGTGGGGGCTGGCCGGGCATGGTTCAAGCCCCCATATCCCTGGTGGAGAAAAAAATTGGCTTTTGAGCCCGTCACAACCGTCGACCAAAAACCCGCCGCCGCCGACAAACCGCTGCGCGCGGATGCCCAGCGCAACCGCGACCGGCTGGCCGAGGTCGCGGCGGCCGTGTTTGCCGAGCGCGGCATCGATGCCTCGCTGGAGGAGATCGCGCGCCGCGCCGGCGTCGGCATCGGCACGCTCTACCGGCATTTCCCGACGCGCGAACATCTGGTCGAGGTGGTCTACCGCCGCGAGGCGGAGGCGCTATGCGCTGCGGCCGGCGAGCTTGCGGCAAAACATCCCTCCGATGTCGCTCTGGAAGAGTGGATGCGCCGCTTCGTCGACTATATCGCCACCAAGCGCGGCCTGGCGACCAGCCTGCGCATCCTGTTCACCACCAATTCGGGGCTGTTCTCCGACACGTCGGGTAGGGTTTCGCAGGCCTTGCGGCAACTGGTCGAGGCGGCGGTGGCCGACGGCACGATCCGCGGCGACGTCGATGCCTCCGACGTGCTGCATGCGCTCGGCGGCATCTATTCGGCACCCGACACGCCTGAGTGGCGCGACCGTTCGCGCCGGTTGGTGAAGCTGTTGATGGACGGCTTGCGGTTCGGGGCAGGGAAGGCCGGGTGAACGGGGATAATGGCCGCGCAACCGTAAGCGACAGGATGATTTGAGGGGCATTCAATGTATGTAGGCCGTTCCTACAAGGTGGTCGATTTCGCGCTGTGGTCGCGGCGCAGCGTGCTCTACATGGTGGTGGTGAGCGGGCTGGCCGTGGCGGCCTACCGCCTGCCGGGCATTGCCGGATTCTCGGTGCCATGGTCGGTGGTGCTGGTGCTCGGCACCACGGTATCGCTCGTCGCCGGCTTCAAGAATTCGCAGGTGCTCACCCGCAGCGGTGAGGCGCTGCAGGCTTTCACGCAGATCACCGCCAGCAGCCGGATGTGGTCCAATTTCTGCCGGGACTTCCTCGATGCGCCGACGGCTCGGCAGCTCATCTACCGCCACATCGCCTGGATGACGGCGCTGCGATACGCGCTGCGGCGGCCGATGCCGTGGGAATCGATGGGGAAGGCCGCCAATATCGAATACCGGCGGCGTTACCACATCCAGGAGGACGGGGGCTCGATCGCCGACGAATTGCGCCCGCTGCTGGGCGACCAGACCGTTGATGTCGTGAAATCGCCTCGTCCGGCGATAGCCTTGCTCGAATTGCAGTCGGTCCAGGTCAACGGGCTGCTCAAGGACGCCAAGGTTCCGGCGCAGGTCTATGTCGAACTGACGAAGCTGATCCGCGACTTCCACGACCAGCAGGCGCGCTGCGACCGCATCAAGAACAATCCCTATCCCCGGCAATACGCCATAGTCAGTTCCATGTTCGTCATGATCTTCTGCACGCTGCTGCCGTTCGGCGTGGTTCCGGTCTTCGCCGACATGGGCAAACTGGACGGAATGCTCGGCTCGATCGCCATCTGGCTGACGATTCCGTTCAGCACGCTGCTGGGCTGGGCCTACATGTCCCTCGACCAGGTCGGCGAGAGCAGCGCCAACCCTTTCGAGGGCAACGCCAACGATGTGCCGATCTCGCAAATCTGCCGCGACATCGAGATCGAGATGCGCGCCGGGCTCGGCGAGAGCGACCTTCCCAAGCCCTTGCTGCCGGTCAATGACATCGCGATGTGAGGCAGGAGCAGGCGCCTAGCGGCGGGAGATCACCCGCAGCCAGGGCGCCAGGTGGAAAGCGCTCATCAGCAGGTACATGGCGGGCATTCCGGTCAGGATTGGGCCGGCCAGCGGCGGGGCGCCCATGCATGGCATGGCGGTATCGCCGCCTTGAAGGCGGGAAAGCAGCGCCATCAGTGCGAAGGTGGGCGCTGCTGCCAGGCACAGCCAGTCGGCGATGCCACGAGGGGCGGCATTTTCGGCGCTGCCGATGCCGGAATGGATATCGCTCATGGTCTTATTCCCTTGGTGGATTGCGACCCGTCAGGACCTGGGTCCTCGGCCCTGCCGAAGGCGGGAGAGGAACCAGGCCGGACAGGCTTGCGCCGGTTACTGCTTGTCCTTGTCGCGGAAGGCGGCTTCGCCGGCGGCGGACACTTCGGCCCATTTCTTGTCGGCTCCGGCTTCGTAGTTGTCGTGCCAGTTCCACCAGCTGTAGAGCGGGGTCTGCGGGTAGCCTTCGGGCGAGTCTTCCCAGACCTCCTGGCGGCCGAGCGGTGTGACGTCGAGATAGCTCCAGACGGTGCCCAACGCCTCGTCGCCGCGGTTGTTGATGAAATAGGTGCGGAAGATGCGGTCGCCATCATGAATGAACACGTTGTGGCCGTGCCATTCGTCGACGCCGAAATCCTTGTCGAAGCTGTCGGTGATCGTGTACCAGGGCATCTCCCAGCCCATCCGTTTCTTCAGCCGCGCAATGTCGGCCTGCGGCGCGCGCGAGGCATAGGCAAGCGTGGTATTGCGGGCGTTGAGATGGGCGAGGTGGCCGACCTGGTCGGCGCCGAGCGAGCAGCCACGGCAGGCGTGCTCAGGCCAGCCATAGACGCCAGGCTCGAAGAAGGCGCGGTAGACGATCAACTGGCGGCGGCCTTCGAACAGGTCGAGCAGGCTCACCTTGCCGTCGGGGCCCTCAAAGACATAAGCCTTGTCCACTTCCGTCCATGGCATGCGCCGGCGTTCGGCCGACAGCGCGTCCCTGGCGCGCATCGTCGCCTTCTCCTTCACCAGCATCTTTTGGTGCGCGGCTTCCCAATCTTGCCGTGAAACGATCGGCGGGGTCTTCATCGTCATGGTCATTGGTCTTCTCCTTTGCCAGTCGTGGCGTCGTTGCGGTGTGGTGTTGCCTGGGCAGGTCGCGGTGCCGCAGGCGCGGCGGAATCCAAGAGATCCGGTCCGGCGCAGCAGGGGTGGCGCGCTGCGTGCTTGGCCGTATCGTTGGCCGTGTCGAGGTCGAGGTCGGTGGAAGCAGGCATCTTTTGTATCTCCCATGCGTGCCGTCATTGCCGACTCGCTGGGCCGACTTGCTGGTTGACGGTACTGACGTAAGTTAGGGCGGCTCGGTGCCGAGGTGGGAGTTACAAGTGTGACGGGATTTGAATGGACTCGCTAATCACCTCGGCGGCGCTGGCGCTGGCGGCCGGCGATCCGCTCGGCGCGCTCGACCGCGTCGCCCTGCGCGAGGACGCGCCGGCGCTGGCGCTGCGCGGCATCGCCATGGCGCAGCTCGGCGACTTCGATCGCGCCAAGCTCTTGTTGCGGCGGGCCGCGCGCGCCTTCAGCCCGAAAGAGGCCGTCGCGCGCGCCAGATGCGTCGTCGCCGAGGCCGAGATCGCGCTGGTCTCGCGTGATCTCGGTTGGCCGGCCAAGGCGCTCGACGCGGCCCGCACGGCGCTGGAAAAGCACGGCGACCGGTTGAACGCGGCGCATGCCGGCCACCTCAAGGTGCGCCGCCTGCTCCTGATCGGCCGCCTCGACGAGGCCGAGCATGTGCTGGCCGGGCTCGACCCGGCGCCGCTTCCGCCGGCGGCCAGGGCCGCGCACGAACTCGCCGTCGCCGGCATCGCCATGCGGCGCCTGCGGACCAGGCCGGCACGCGCGGCGCTGGAGTGGGCGCGACATGCCGCCCGCAAGGCCGGCATTCCCGGCCTCATCGCCGAGGTCGACAGCGCATGGCAGGCACTGGAGACACCCGCGGCGCGATTGATCGCGCAGGGCAGGGAGCAGCCGCTGCTGCTCGAAGAGGTCGAGGCGCTGCAGGGATCGCCGGCGCTGGTCGTCGATGCTTTCCGCTACGCCGTGCGGGTTGGGCGGACCACGGTTTCGCTGGCAAGCCGGCCTGTGCTGTTCGCCTTGGCGCGGACGCTCGCCGAAGCCTGGCCCGGGGACGTGTCGCGGGGCGACCTCGTGGCGCGGGCCTTCGGCGGTAGGCATGCCGATGAATCGCATCGCGCGCGCCTGCGCGTCGAGATCGGGCGGCTGCGCGCAGAGCTTCGCGCACTGGCCGGCATCAGCGCCACCAAGCATGGCTTCACGCTGGCGCCGCGCCAGGCGCGCGCGGTGATGGTGCTGGCGCGGCCGATCGAGGAGCGGCACGCGGCCGTGCTGGCCTTGCTGGCCGACGGCGAGGCCTGGTCGAGTTCGGCCCTGGCGCTTGCGCTTGGAACCGGCCAGCGCAGCGTGCAACGGGCGCTCGAGCCGCTTGCCGAGGCCGGTAAGGTCCAGTCCTTCGGCCATGGCCGGGCGCGCCGCTGGATGACGCCGCCGGTGGCGGGTTTCACGACCACCTTGTTACTCCCGGCGCCGCTGCCAAACGGCTAAGTGTGTTGATATTCAGGTGATGCCGGCCTGCAAAGGTCAGCGGGATGACGACCACACTAAAGGATCAAGACATGAAACATTCAGCGGCCGAAATTTTGAGGGAATACGGACCCTTTCCCGGTGCCAAGACGGTGGCCGGGGTGAGCTTTGACGGCAAGAACGTCTGGTTTGCCTCGGGCGACAGGCTGAACGCATTCGATCCGGAGAGCGGGCAGGCGTTGCGTTCGATCGATGTCGCGGCTCACGCCGGCACCGCCTATGACGGCCGGCATTTCTTCCAGCTCGCCAAGGACCGCATCCAGAAGATCGATCCCGACACGGGCGAGGTGCTTTCCACCATTCCGGCACCCGGCAATGGCGGCGATTCCGGTTTGACCTGGGCCGAAGGCACGCTGTGGGTCGGGCAGCACCGGGATCGCAAGATCCACCAGATCGATCCCGAGACCGGGGCGATCCTGCGCACCATCGAATCCAACCGTTTCGTCACCGGGGTGACCTGGGTCGAGGGCGAATTGTGGCACGCCACCTGGGAAGGCGACGAAAGCGATCTGCGCCGCGTCGACCCACGGACGGGCAAGGTCCTGGAGAAGTTCGACATGCCTGCCGGCATGGGCGTCTCGGGGCTGGAGTCCGATGGCGGCGACCGCCTCTTCTGCGGCAGCGGAAACGCCGGCGTGGTGCGGGCGGTGCGCCGGCCGAAATAGGGACCGCGAATTTTCCCTTGGCGACTGGCCGTTGCGCGATGTCGGGCCTAGATAGGCTGGACCATCCCCCCGCAAAAGGACCAGATCATGCCCGAACAGATCACGTTGAACGACGGCGCCGCCATCCCCGCACTTGGCCTTGGCGTGTGGCAGGTCGATCACGACATCACCGCGCAGGTAGTGGGCTGGGCGATCGAGGCCGGTTACCGGCTGATCGACACCGCGCAGGGTTATCAGAACGAGGAAGGGGTCGGCGAGGCGATCCGCGCCGCCGGCGTGCCGGCAAGCGAGCTGTTCATCACCTCGAAGCTGCGCAACGGTGCTCACCAGCGCGATGCGGCGCTTCGTGCCTTCGACGACACGATGCAGAAGCTCGGCGTCGAGCAGCTCGACCTGTTCCTGATCCATTGGCCGGTGCCGAGCCAGGACAAATATATCGAGGCGTGGAAGACGCTTGTCGAACTGAAGCAGGCCGGCCGCATTAAGTCGATCGGCGTCTCGAATTTCAATCCTGATCATCTGGAACGCATCATCGGGGAGACGGGCGTGACACCGGTCGTCAATCAGGTCGAGTTGCATCCGCGCTTCCAGCAGCGCGCGCTCAGGGAGTTTCACGCCCGGCACGACATTCATACGGAAAGCTGGAGTCCGTTGGGCAGCGGCCGCCTGCTGAGCGATCCGACCATATCAGGCATTGCCCGCAAACACGGCAAGTCCGCCGCGCAGACGATGATCCGCTGGCATCTCCAGCAAGGGCTGATCGTCATCCCGAAATCGGTCCGCCAGGACCGTATCGCGGCCAATTTCGACGTCTTCGATTTCGAACTGGACGCGCAGGACTTGGAGACGATCGGCGGCATGGATGCGGCCGACGGCCGCAACGGGCCGAATCCGGCGACGGCTTCCTTTTTGTTCTGAGTGTGCGAAGTTGCCGATCTCCCCCCTCGTGGGGGAGATGCCCGGCAGGGCAGAGGGGGGCACTGTCCCGCCGGCCTCTCAGTCCGTACCACCCAAACCCGCCACGATGACAATATGCTGGCAGACATTGTCGATGTCGCGGATGACATCGTCATTCCAAAACCGGAGCACGGTCCAGCCGTCCTGTTCCAGCCGCGTCGTCCTGAAGGTGTCGGCCGCTGCAAGCTCTGCGTCGCCGTGCTGCGATCCATCGAGTTCGACGACGAGCTTCTTCTGCGGGCACGCAAAGTCGGCGATATAGCCGGCAATAGGAAATTGTCTTCGAAAGCCAAGCCCCATCAGCCGATGCGCGCGAAGTTCATTCCAGAGCTTTAACTCCGCGTCGGTCATGACCTTGCGCATCGATCGAGCGTTTGCGCGGTTTTGTGGGGGCAATGGCGTATGCGGCATGGCAGCTTCGATTGTGATTGAGGTTGGCGCTCTACGGCGCCCCCCTCTGTCCTGCCGGACATCTCCCCCACGAGGGGGGAGATCGGCGGCTTCGCCCTCGGCGCGTTAAATCCCCGACCCATCCAGCTGTTGCGCGTCGTCGCCTTCCCATGGCGCCGGCATCGAGGCGCCCCGGCTGAGATTGGCCGAGGGCATCGGCATCCAGCACTTCAGCTCCGGCTCGGCGTATTCGACGACGCGGCCGGGCGAGGAATCGGAGGCGCGCCAGCCTTCCTCACCGAACTGATCGGCGCGTGACCAGTAGGCGAGGTCGACTTCCGCTGGCCCCTGTTCGGACGGGCGGACCGTAACGAGTATCCGGCTGCCGTCTTTTGGCGCGCTGGACATGTGGCGCCAGCGGTCGGGCTCATCCATCGTTTTTCCTCCTGCCTTGCTGTGGGATGAAGTGTCGCCTCGCCATCGGAGGCGGTCAACCCAAACTTTGCACGACCCATCCTGTTTCGATGGGCTGCTCGTTCCGCCGGTCCGCGGGAAATGTAAGATTTGTAGGATTGCACCAGCCGTCTTCGTCCTTGATCTGGCGATGGTCGCCGGAACAAGGAGAGGCACTCATGAGTGACAAGGTCGAGCCGACGCCGGCTGGGGTGGAAACAAAACTGTACTTCAGCCGCAACCCCAATCCGCGCCTGGGGGTCGCGGTGGCGCGTCATCTCGGGGCGAAAGTGACCTTCGAATTCGCGTCGCCGTTCGCGCCGGGGCAAGCGGAGCGATTCCGGCCGCTCAATCCCAACCTTTCCCTCCCCATACTGGCGTGGCCGGGCGGCAGCCTTTGGGAGGCCGACGCCATAGCCTGCCGGTTGTCGCGCGACATGGGTTCGGATTTTTGGCGCACCGGCGAGGATGAGCCCGACATGATCCGCTGGCTGAGCTGGGGCAAGGAGAATTTCGTGCGGGCCTGCGACATGGTGCATTTCGAGCGCGGCACCAAGCAGCGCTATCACATCGGGCCGATCGATCGGGAAAAAGTCGCGGAGGGACTTGCAGAATTCCCCAAGGCCGCCGCGATCCTGGAGGCGGTGCTTGTCGACCAGCCATGGCTGGTCGGCAATTCAGTCTCCTATGCCGACTTCCGCATGGCGACGTTCTTGCCGTTCAACGACGTCGCTGGGCTGCCGCTTGGTGATTATCCCGCGCTCACCCGCTGGTACGGGCGGCTTGAAGCCATCGACGCGTGGCGTGATCCCTTCGAGGGTCTGGAAGCGCCGCGATTGCCGCCAGTCCCAGGACAGATCGAGCCGCATGAGGCGGCACCGAGGCTGTAACCGAAAGGGGTGGCGACCGGCGTATACGTTTGGAGAGAAACTTGAAGACGCCGGCCGCCATTTGGGGGCGTTGGGTGCATCACGTTGGGGCACGATGCAGGGTCAGGTTAGGCGGATGCCTGGTGTCCGCAATCGGAACACCGGCCCATGGTGAACAAATGGTTACTATCCACAGGTCAGGGCTGTAAACGGCAGGCGGCCCGCCGGCTTCGGCCGTCCATCGCGGCCACGTCGTCGTTGTCTCGGCTGTGCGCAACGCGAATCGCCGGCCATGCCACGCTCGACGGGCCGCGATCGGGTTGATAAGCCCGTCTGCGAAGGAGTTGATGAGTCTGGCATGACCGTTGCGATCGAGATGGGACACACGACGGCGGGCGACCCGGCGATGCTCGATCTCGAGGAATTGCTGGCGACCCGCCTTCTGGTGCAGGGCAATTCGGGCTCCGGCAAGTCGCATTTGTTGCGGCGGCTCCTGGAGCAGAGCGCTCCTTGGGTGCAGCAGACCATCATCGACCCCGAAGGCGACTTCGTTACGCTGGGGGAACGCTACGGCCATCTGGTCATAGATGCCGAGGAGCATACCGAGCGCGGGCTGCAGGCGGCCGGCGAGCGGGCGCGTATCCATCGCGTCTCGACCGTGCTCAACCTGGAAGGGCTCGATGCCGAGAACCAGATGCGGCGGGCCGCCGCCTTTCTCGGCGGGCTGTTCGAGGTCGCGCGCGACCACTGGTACCCGATGCTGGTGGTGATCGACGAGGCGCAGCTTTTCGCGCCGGCGGTGGCCGGCGAGGTGTCGGACGAGGCGCGCAAACTCTCGCTCGGCGCCATGACCAATCTGATGTGTCGTGGCCGCAAGCGGGGGCTGGCTGGCATCATCGCCACGCAGCGGCTGGCCAAGCTCGCCAAGAACGTCGCGGCGGAAGCCTCCAACTTCCTCATGGGCCGCACCTTCCTCGATATCGACATGGCGCGCGCCGCCGATCTCCTGGGCATGGAGCGGCGGCAGGCGGAAGCCTTTCGCGATCTGGAGCGCGGGCAGTTCATGGCGCTGGGGCCGGCGCTGTCGCGGCGGCCGCTCGGCCTGCGCATCGGCCCGACCGACACCAGCCCGCGCAACGGCACCCCCAGGCTGATGCCGCTGCCCGAGGCGGGGCTCGAGGATGCCCGCGCCATCATCCTGGCCGCCCCGCCGCCGGAGACGATGCGCGCGCCACGCCGGGTGGCGTCGCCGGACCTGCTGGAGCAGCTGATGGCGGCGAAATCGGCGCCGCGCGACATCCGCCCCGAACCGGCGGAACCGCAAATCAGCGACGAGGATCTGGCGGAGCGGCGCGAGCGGGTGGACCGCGTGCTGCGCGCTATTCTGGCACAACCTGACGCAGGCTTCCGCGTGATCGGCGTGCTCTACCAGGAGTTCGTCGTACGCTGCCGCATCGAGGGTCTCGCCTCGGTCGTGCCTGATCTGCCCGCATTCCGCCGCATGTTGACGCGCGCCCGTGCCGGGCTGGGGTCTGAAACTAGCGAGGACGATGTGTGGCGCGACGTCTCGGTGCGCGCCTCGCTGCTGCCGGAGGACATGCAGGGCGTGTTCATGATGATCGCGCGCGCGGCGAAGGAGGGCTGGCCGTGCCCGAGCGATGGCGCGATCGCCCGCGCCTATGGCTCGCATTCCATGCGCCGGGCCCGGCGGCTGCTCACCTATATCGAGGAGCAGGGTCTCATCGTCTGCCAGCTCGACGGCGCCGGCCGGCGCACCGTGACGCTGGTCGAACTCGCCTGGGCAACGGCGCCGGGCGACCCCAACGCCGAGGAGGCGGAGCAGGGGAGCCTGGCCCTGTGAGAGAGCTATGAAGTTTTCAACCTCGGGCCGTCAGGTAGGCATCCTGGCAAGACCGGCCGGTCGCTTATCTGTTTCCGGTGAGGGTCAGCCGTGCGAGGACGCTTTACTGGATGGTGATAACGCCCTCGATGGCTCGCCATTCCGATGGGGTGATCAGCCGGTGGTGGGCGACGCGGACGGAGTGAAGCGGTCCCTCGAGTTCGCGCTCCCAATAGGAGAGGAACCCCTTGAGTTCGGGGAACTCCGGCGCTAGGTCGTAGTCCTGCCAGACATAAAGCTGCAGCAGGCTCGGATGGTCGGGCAGATGATAATGAATCTGAGCCGTGGTCAGGCCATAGCCTTCCATCTGGAGGCGGAACTCCTTGCTGACATTTTCAACCATTCATGTCTCCTTTCGGCGGCCGTCTTCAACCAACTCCCTGAGCGGGCGAGCGGTTCCGGCGCCCGCGATTGCGCCGGCCGCGGATATTTTGTTGAACCGCGGCGGAGCTTCAAGCGGCAGCTCCCGGCGCGAGGCAGAATACCCACACGATAACAGCCGGTTGGCACTCTCTCAGGGTGAGTGCTAAAATTTTTTGGCCGACCTCTTGAAACCCAAAAATGGCAAGACTAGCTCGATATGCGCGCGCGATGCCTGACAAAGGGTCGCCGCACCCCGCACCGGTCCAATTGCCGGTCCGGTGCGGAGGAACCTCAAACCTGTTTGTCCCAAGAGGAGAACGACATGGCGTTCCGTCCATTGCATGACCGTATCCTGGTCCGCCGCATCGAGGCCGAGGAAAAGACCTCCGGCGGCATTATCATTCCCGATACCGCCAAGGAAAAACCGCAGGAGGGCGAAGTCATCGCCGTCGGTCCCGGCGCGCGTGATGACAGCGGCAAGCTGACTGAACTGGATGTCAGGGTCGGTGACCGTATCCTGTTCGGCAAATGGTCCGGCACCGAGATCAAGCTCAATGGCGAGGATTTGCTCATCATGAAGGAAAGCGACGTGATGGGCGTGATCGAACAGACCGCGCAAGTGAAGAAGGCCGCCTGACGGGTTCTTCGAAAATCCACCAGTCAACGAATGCTGCCTAGATAGAGGAGTGATCCAATGGCTGCCAAAGAAGTAAAATTCCATACCGAAGCGCGCGAGAAGATGTTGCGCGGCGTCGATATCCTGGCCAATGCGGTGAAGGTGACGCTCGGCCCCAAGGGGCGCAACGTCGTCATCGACAAGGCTTATGGCGCCCCGCGCATTACCAAGGATGGCGTCACCGTCGCCAAGGAAATCGAGCTCGAGGACAAATTCGAGAACATGGGCGCGCAGATGGTGCGCGAAGTCGCCTCCAAGACCAGTGACATTGCCGGCGACGGCACCACGACCGCGACCGTTCTGGCTCAGGCGATCGTCAAGGAAGGCGCCAAAGCCGTTGCCTCGGGCATGAACCCGATGGACCTGAAGCGCGGCATCGACAAGGCGGTGGAGGCTGTCGTGGCCGAGTTGAAGGCCAACGCCCGCAAGGTGACCCACAACGACGAGATCGCACAGGTCGGCACGATCTCCGCCAATGGCGACGCCGAGATCGGCCGCTTCCTCGCCGAGGCGATGGAAAAGGTCGGCAATGAAGGTGTCATCACCGTGGAGGAAGCCAAGACCGCCGAGACCGAACTCGAAATCGTCGAGGGCATGCAGTTCGACCGCGGCTATCTCTCGCCCTATTTCGTCACCAACCAGGACAAGATGCGCGTCGAACTCGAAGAGCCCTACGTGCTGATCCATGAAAAGAAGCTCTCCAACCTGCAGGCGCTGCTTCCGGTGCTGGAAGCGGTGGTGCAGTCGGGCAAGCCGCTGCTGATCATCGCCGAGGATGTCGAGGGCGAGGCGCTGGCGACGCTGGTCGTCAACAAGCTGCGCGGAGGCCTCAAGGTCGCGGCCGTCAAGGCGCCGGGCTTCGGCGATCGCCGCAAGGCCATGCTGGAGGATATCGCCATCCTCACCGGCGGCACGGCGATTTCGGAAGATCTCGGCATCAAGCTCGAGAATGTGACGCTGGAGATGCTGGGCCGCGCCAAGAAGGTGGTGATCGAAAAGGAAAACACCACCATCGTCGACGGCGTCGGGCGCAAGGAAGAGATCCAGAGCCGCGTCGCGCAAATCAAGGCCCAGATCGAGGAGACCACCTCCGACTATGACCGCGAGAAGCTGCAGGAGCGGCTGGCCAAGCTCGCCGGCGGTGTCGCGGTGATCCGCGTCGGGGGCTCGACCGAGGTCGAGGTCAAGGAGCGCAAGGACCGCGTCGACGATGCCCTGCACGCGACCCGCGCGGCTGTCGAGGAAGGCGTGCTGCCCGGTGGCGGCGTCGCGCTGCTTCGGGCCAGCAAGGTGCTCGATGCTGTCCAGACGGACAATGCCGACCAGAAGACCGGCGTCGAGATCGTGCGCCGCGCCATCGAGACGCCCGTTCGCCAGATTGCCGAAAATGCTGGCGCGGAGGGCTCGATCATCGTCGGCAAGCTGCGCGAGAAGAGCGAATTCGGCTGGGGCTGGAATGCCCAGACCAACGAGTTCGGCGATCTCTATGGCCAGGGCGTGATCGATCCGGCCAAGGTGGTGCGCACGGCGTTGCAGGATGCCGCGTCGGTCGCCGGCCTTCTGGTGACCACCGAGGCAATGGTGGCCGAGAAGCCGAAGAAGGAAGCCGCCGCTCCGGCGATGCCCGCCGGCGCCGGGATGGACTTCTGAGGTCCCGGTCAGTCCGCCCGCTCCCTCGACAGGGAGCGGGCATCAGTTGAGGGAGAGAGACATGGATGCAATGGCTGGCCTTGGGCCCGTGCCCGCGCCGACACATCAGGCAAAGGAGTTCCTGGCCTATGAAACCGAATGCCGCAGCGTGCTGAAGCCGCTGCTGGCGGGACTGCTCGACATGGCCGAAGCCGCCGGCTGGAAGCGGCGCACCGCTGCCGCGACCCTGATGTTCCTGGCGGCGAAACAGGTGTCGGAGGAGTCCGAGACATCGGCTAGCGGCTGAACGCCAAAAGGCGGCCAATCACCCTGTCCGCGGCGGGCCGCGCTTTCCGGTATTCGGTCCGCCGCGGGGCCTGCACAATCGAAAGGAGGCACAAGCCATGAATCGCGGGCAGTTTGAAGAACCGGTCACCCTTCTGGTCGGAATGGGCTTTCCGAGGAAGATCGAAAGCGTGATGGAAGCCTATGTGCTGTTGCAGGACTGGCCCGCCGTCAGCCGCAACGGCGCCCATGCCATCGCTCTCAATGCCTGCAAGGCGGGCATCGCCGGCGAGATCGACCCGGAGACGGTGCGGGCGACGCTGGTCACCTTCGCACGCCGCAACGACATATTGCTGCCGGATGCGGTTTCGCCGGCCGCGGCGATGGGCAATCAGATGCATGCGGGGTGAGGCGGCGGGTCCGTCCGATGTGCGGCGATCGGTTCCCGGCTTCGCGGGCGCAGAGCCTGCCGGGAACCAAGCGACGGCCACGCAGGTTGATCAGCGTTGGGTTCCCCGAGGCGAGGCGACGTCATGAGCATCCTGCAAAGCATCAAGAAAGCAGCCGAACAGGTGACCGGTGCCGCAAGACCGGACAGGCAACACGCGGCCGATCTCGTCAGGCCACGAAAATCGAACGAGTTCAGGTTTGGGGATGATGGCCTGGTGCCCAACCATCCGTCCTGGCCGCTGGTGGTTTATCGCGGTGCCGTCACGCTGCCGGAGGACTTCGATCCCGCGGCCGTCATGGAGGAGCTTTTCTCGGCCAATGGCTGGGGGGACAGCTGGCGCAACGGCATCTACGACTATGTCCACTACCATTCGCGCATCCACGAAGTGCTGGGCGTGGCGCGCGGTACGGCGAAAGTCCGGTTCGGCGGCAAGAACGGACGAACGCTGGCGCTGAAGGCCGGCGATGTCGCGGTTCTGCCAGCCGGCACCGGGCATCAGCGCATCTCCGCCTCAGACGACTTTCTCGTGGTTGGCGCCTATCCGCCATCCGGCACCTATGACGAATGCACGACCGCCGCCGACCACGCCAAGGCAGTGGCGACGATCCCCAGGGTCGGCCGGCCGCGCAAGGACCCGGTCTATGGAAGCAAAGGCCCGCTGCTGGCGGCGTGGAAGAAAGACTGAATTCGCCAAAGGCAGGAGAGCAAACTCATTGGCGCAAGCCCTGCCTCGGCACGAGCGCCCGAGCAGTCGACGCAATAGTCATCACGTCGGTGGAACGCTCTCAAACGCCCGCGATCGCCAGAAGCCAAGCCAGGATATCGAGCAACAGAAGGACCAGCGCAAACTGCAACGCCACCCGGAGCCGCTGGATAATCCGCCAGTTGCTGGCCATGTCCGCCTTGATGCGGAGGGCCAGTGCGCGGTGCAAGGCCGACATCGTCGCCGGCTTGTCGCCATCGACATACTGATGGAGCAGCTCTTCTGGATCGAAGCGGAATGTGTATTGATGGTAGGGCCAAAGCATGAAGACGATCAGCCCGCCGATGCTGAACAGCAGGGTTACGGCGGTCCAGTCCCAAACTCCAAGCCCGTTGGCAAGGGCCGCGCCGCCCAGCAACGAGTTTGCGAATGCGGTGGCGAAGATAAGGCTACCGGCACGGGTGCTCATGTTCTCGACAACGGTCTGCTGATGCGTGAGACCTCTCACCGCCTCCTGATAAATAAACGCAAGACGAGGATCGTCGTCGTCAAGACCGCCTGCGACAGGTCTGTTGCTTTCTCCTCCACGCGGACGTGTGGCCATTAAGGGTGCCTCTCTGGCAGGGCAGGGATACGTTAGCTTACCTCTAAACCTTGGCCGCAAAAACATGTTCGCTGTGGACCATCGCACTTCGAGAAGCTTCGCGACGGGTTCAGCGCTTCCGCCTACCGCTCCTCGATAATCCGCAGATACGCCGCCGTCACGAACAGCACGATCAGCCCAAACAAGATCCGCCTCGCACCTTCCGGCATTTGCAAGATGGTGAGCAGCGTGGTCAGCACGGTGAGGATCAGCGCGCCGATGATGGTGCCGGTGTAGCCGCCGCGGCCGCCGAAGATCGAGGTGCCGCCGATGACGGCCGCCGCCACCGAAGGCAGCACCAGCGGCTCGGCGAGCGAGAGCGAAGGGGCCTTGATCAGGCCGATATAGAGCAGGCCGGTGATGCCGGCGAGCATGCTGGAGGAGATGTAGAGCGCTGTTATGACCTGCCAGTACTGGACGCCGGAGAGGCGGGTCGCGCGCTCATTGTCGCCCACGGCGTAGAGCAGGCGGCCGAAACCGGTGCGGGCGAGCGTGAAGACGATGAGGGCGGCCAGCGGCACGAACAGCAGCAGGGCGTTTGGAAAGCCGGAGGTGACGCCGGTGCCGAGCCAGGCGAGGAAGTCGGGGACCTTGGCGCCCGACGCGATCACCGTGCGCTGATAGACCTGCAGGCAGCCGGTGCCGATCAGGCTGGTGCCCAGCGTCATGATCAGCGGGTGGACGCGGAACACGCCGACGCCGATGCCGTTGATGAGGCCGATCAGCACCGCCGGCATCATCGCCAGCAGGAACGCCACCGCCGGGTCCTGGTTCACCACTTGCGTCGCCATGATGAAGGCGCTCATCGTCGCCACCGTGCCGACCGAAAGGTCGATGCCGCCGGTCAGCATGGTCATGGTCTGGCAGCCGGCGAGGATCGCCAGCGGTATGGCGAATTTGATCGTGTTGGCGATCCAGCGCTCGTTGACGATGCCGGGGCGCAGGATCTGCAGGATCACCACCAGGATGACCAGCAGGATGATCAGCGGGATGAGCGGCCGGTCGGCCATGAAACGCTTCAGGCGGCGGCCGAAGGAAACGGGCGTGATCGCGGTGCTGCTCATGGCGCGGCTCCTGCTCGCGATGGGGTGGGATAGGTGGTGCACGCGACGCATTTCTCCCTTCTCCCCTTGTGGGAGAAGGTGGATCGGCGCGCAGCGCCGAGACGGATGAGGGGTGTGTGACGGAATGAGGCGTTTGCGTTCCCTGGAACACCCCTCATCCGACCTCGCTTCGCGAGGCCACCTTCTCCCACAAGGGGAGAAGGA